>NZ_BDJA01000006.1:0-367941 GCF_003864275.1 Pseudomonas sp. SCT | reverse complement strand
CAGAACCAAGGCAGCAGCCTCGCGTTTGAACTCGGCGGAAAACGTACGTCGTTGCTTGCTCATCGAACACCTCTTGATGGCGAGGATTTTCGCCTAAATCGGTGTCCGGGATCAGTAGACCACTACAAACTCTCCGCTCCTGAGAACGCCTGGCGATCCACATTCAACTACAATTTCCTCAAACCCCTGGAAAAGCAAAAGGCGCTCAGCCCCGCCACCCGAGCCCTCTTGGCCGAAATCCGTGGCGGGTGGGATACCAGTTCAGGGAAGCGCATAACTGTTAAGGGCCAGCGAGGAGTCCAGGGTATTGAGTTTGACGACCGGTGCGTGATCACGCTGCGCAAGCTCAATGTGCTGTTGCGGGAGAAGTATCTCCCGAAGGATTTTCCTTACACCACGCCGTACACGGAGGGCAAGGCGCGGGTGAAGTACCGTGATGCCTTGTTCACCATGCGCACCGGAGCCTTGGCTGCAGGCTCCGGTGGCACCGCTGTGACACACGGGTTTGGCGTAGAAATCGCGGCGAACCCTATACGAATGTCTGTGCAATTAGGCAGTTCGAACGACCCGGCAAGGAAAAGTCTGTTCGAGCGCCATGGCTACCCCGGCGTCAAGGTCAACACGCACGCGTTTCGGCACGAATTGAATACGCGGATGTACCAGGCCGGTCTGTCGCAACTCCTGATTGATTCCTTCTCCGGGCGCACGACGATGGGATCGGTCTACAACCATGAAACCATCGAGGAACGCACCCAAGGGGTTGCGGATTACCACCCCAAAACGAAGCACAGTACCGCTGCTCAGCGTCTGAACAAGGTCAAAACCAATCAGCCGCTGAGCCTGGTTGATGTGAGGGAGCTGAGCGAGGGTGAGCAGGACCGCATTATCCATCAAACCCATCTCGGCGTCTGTGTGCACAATTTTGCTTCCGAGCCCTGTCCGAAAATGGGCGCCTGTTTGGACTGCGGGCTGCTCGGTTGTGTCAAAGGGGATGACGTGAAACTTGGCAACCTCAGGGAAGAACGCGACGACCTTAAGCTCCGCCTCGATAAAGCCCTGGATGCGCAGTCTCGGGGTGTTTTTGGGGCGTCGGAGTCAGCTAAAAAACTGGGTGAGAAGCTCTATAAATGCGAGGCGTTCATCCAAACGCTGGAAAACCCCGAACTCGAAAATGGTGCCATTGTGTGGAACGCTGATAACGGTTGGACGCTGACCAAGAACGCCGCCGCAATGTCTGGGCTGATCGAAGTCAAAGTCATTGAAGAGAACCAGGCGCAAGAGGCGTTGCCATCTTTGGATGACGTCCTGGCTTTGCTGGATGAGATCGAGGGTTAACGATGGGGCATTTAACGCCAAAGGATCAGAAACGCATCATTAAGCTGATTGAGGAATGGTCAGAGCCGAAGCTGACCTGGCCTTTGCTCGTTGAGGCCTGCAAAGAGAGATTGGGTATCAGCCGTGCTCGCCAGTCCCTGATGAATCTACCTGCCGTGGATTTAGCGATGAAGAATTGCAAGGCGGCATTGAAGGCTCAGAAGCTGAAGCCGGGCTGGATTAGCGATATTCAGGCAGCCAACGAGCACATTGAGAAACTGACAGCGACCAATCAGAAGCTGTTAGCTGCTGTTCGAGATATGCATAGCCGGTTTTTGATCTGGCAAGCCAATGCGGATATGCACGGGCTAACGCAATCGATGCTGGAGCGGCCGGTTTCACAGCTTCGAAAAAAGACCTGATCCGGTGTTCATAAATTTACCTGGAAAGACTCAGCTACGACCTGAAATCCGAGCATTAGGACCATACTCCGCGCTACGTTCTGGAAGGGGAATGGATAGCCCCCACCACTACCAACCACTGGGCAGAACAGATGCTGCTGCACCAAGGCCGGCCGAGGAATTTGAGTGGTTCCGTGTGAGTAAGGTGGTAGGGAACGTACGCAACCATGGGCCGGAATTGATCCAGCCGATCAAGGTAGATGACGAGGCCTGACCACCATTGAATCGACCCAGATACGTAGTCAGTGCTGACTGTCCGCTTCTGGCGATCTCGGCAAGTGCCGACAGGCAGAAATCGGCCGATTCTGTTGAAAAAGTAGCGACCTCCCCATGCCGTTGGCAAAATTGCTTTGTCAGCGGGCGTGGAGGCGAACAGCATGATGGGACAGTTACCGGGAGGACAGCAGCGCCTGTTCTACTCGTTCAATCTCGAAGATCACGTCCCGGCCCAACATCTCCTGCGCAGCATCGACCAGTGCCTGGATCTCAGTGATCTGCGCGCCTATCTGGCGGATTTCTATAGCCCCATCGGGCGTCCCTCGATTGACCCGGAATTGATGGTGCGCATGCTGGTCGTCGGCTACTGCTATGGCATTCGTTCCGAGCGGCGATTGTGCGAAGAGGTGCACCTGAACCTGGCCTATCGCTGGTTCTGCCGGCTGGGTCTGGAAGACGAAGTACCTAATCACTCGACCTTCTCGAAGAATCGCCATGGCCGTTTCCGTGACAGCGATCTGTTCCGCTGGTTGTTCAATGAAGTGCTGCGGCGCTGCATGGCAGCCGGCCTAGTCAAGGGCGAAGGTTTCGCCGTCGACGCCAGCATCATCAAGGCGGATGCCAGCCGGCAACGTGGGGTGGTGGGAGATGAAGTCGATTGGAGCGATCCAAAGCTCAGCAGCCGCGCCGTGCGCGAGTACCTCGAAGCACTTGATGAAGATGCGTTGGCTGAGGCTCTTCCCAAGAAGATTTCGCTCACCGATCCTCAGTCCCGTTGGACAGCAGCACCAGGCGGCCCGGCCTTCTTTGCCTACTCCACAAATTACCTGATCGACACTGAGCACGGTGTGATCATGGATGTGGAAGCGACCCCGGCGCACCGTACCACCGAAGTCGACTCGACCAGGACGATGGTCGAGCGTGTCGAAGCGCAGTTCGACCTCACACCGGAACGCCTCATCGGCGACACCGCCTATGGCACTGCCCCGATGCTGGCCTGGATGGTCGAAGAGAAGGACATCGAGCCGCATGTGCCGGTGTGGGACAAGACTGAGCGCAAGGACGACAGTCTCTCCAGTAACGACTTCCACTGGAATCAGGAAGCCAATGAATATCGCTGCCCAACCGGCAAACCGCTACGCAGTGAATGGCGCGCCTTCACCCAGAAAAGATCGCGGGTAACCAAGGCCAACACCATCATCTACCGCTCCAGCCAAACCGACTGCGTCACCTGTCCGTTGAAAGCGAAATGCTGCCCCAACACACCGAATCGGAAGATCGTTCGCAGCATCCATGAGGCTGCCCGCGATGTGGCTCGACGCATCGCCAAGACACCGGAATACCTCGTCTCACGTTGCGAACGGAAGAAGGTGGAGATGCTTTTCGCCCATCTTAAACGGATCATGAAACTCGACCGTTTACGACTGCGTGGCCTGACAGGCGCCACTGACGAATTCACCATGGCTGCGATGGTGCAGAACCTGCGCCGCATGGCCAAGCTTTTGCCTCAAGGGCCACCGCTCACGGGATAGGTACGCCTGTGGCGAGCAGAAACCCTCGAATTAACCCTCAAACCTGAGCAAGGACGCTCAGTGAAACGCCGAAAGGTAACTTGAAGTGGCTTGCAGCCACTTCGACAGCAGGTACATCCGACCGCCTTGCTGCCGCTAAACCTACTTTTTCAACAGAATCGGCCGGTAGCTGTCTCTCACTGACGACGACTACCCGCCGGAAGCGAACCGTTTTGCAGCGGTTCAGCAGGCCTCCATGTAGAAGCTTGGGGGCGTCTACGAAATCAGGGGCGATTTATTCTGGTTTTGCCATTGGCACTTGCTGGCTGGCCTGCTCATTCGACGCGCGTATCGAACGCAGCAGGCTGGTTCGGCAGATTCCGCTGCCACTGAGCGCTCCGGGCTCTATCCGTGATCGCAGACAACAATCTAGTCTGCGACCAGCCATGGCGCTGGGTGGATTCCTGCTTGTTCTGTTTTCTGGAATGAGCGCTGTCATCATAGGCACACCGGTCTACTTGCAATCACCGGAAGTGGCAGAGTTGCAGCAGGAGCATCCTGGAACGAACTCAGCGGAACCATCATGGGAATGGGACCCATCGTCTGCGTCGTCATGGGTGTAGTGGTACACGCCTCATCGGCATCGGCATCGGCATCGGGCTTGGGCATTACAGGCGTTGATATTTCAGACGGAGGAGCCCACGTGCTCGCTGAGACACTTACCGACAGCGGCTATTTGGCATATCGAACGAGCCTGTTCAGCTTGCTGGACGTACCCGTTTCAGCCAGTGCTCTAGAGATTCACAAGCAAATTTCGGAATGCTTCCCCGCCACTCGCCTGATGCAGTTGAGCGAGGATGGTGTCGCCGCCGCTGTGGAGCGCGACCTCGTTATTCCCCTCAGAACATTGAAGACGCGTATTGAGCGTGATCTATCGCTGACAATCGACGAAAGCGACCGCCTTTTTCGTATCGCTCACGTACATGCACTAGCCGATGCCGTCTTTGGCGAACCGGCCAAGGCTAAACGCTGGCTCTCCAAGTCTAAAGAGCGATTTGGCGGCCTGGCGCCCATGCACCTGCTGACAACCCAGCACGGAGCCAACATGGTCGAGGATATGTTGCTGAGGATCTCGCTTGGATTAGCTTTCTGAAAAACCCCCAAAACAACGCCTTTTCATGAGCACTGCGCACTGAATAAACGAACATATGGCTACGAGGATTTGTCCGGATGAAAATCACAGCGATGAAACAAACCGAATCAGTCAGCGATGTCCTATGCGATGTTTGCGGTGATAGCACACGTATTGAAGGATATGGCCTGCAGTTCGGCACTCTTAGCGCCAGTTGGGGTTATGGGTCAGCCCATGACGGTGAACGCTATGAGATTCATCTTTGCGAGCCCTGCTTTTTCAGGACGATTTCCGGTCTCCGACGAGAGCGCATGGTGAATACCATGTTCAGCGATGAGGATCAGGATCTTAGCCACTTCGGGCGTATTGCTCGCGATGATTTTTTCAAGGAAGGCGGCGGTACGAGTTCCTGACTTTCTGCTGACGCGGCGAACCAAACATTTGGATCACGCCTGATATGAAAGCATCAGGTTTTCGATCTAAACGCATGAAGAACTGAAGACAGGGTCAATGAAAAGGTGCGGAACCTCTGACAGCCTCTCCTCATTCGCTCCGGCCTTTGTCACGTCATATTGGTTAGGGAAGTGGCGTAGCAAGTCGAGTGCGTCGCGGCGAACTTCCTCGGGCAGATTGCTGTTACGAGCGAGTTTTCCTAGAAACTCGTAGGTTTGCGCTACTGCGCGGGTACGCTCATGGGGCAACGTCATGTCAGCCTCTACAAAAGATAAAAAATCGACACCATTTACACGCTCCTCACCACTTTACCGCGTGTCGCACGCGCCGAGCCTGTATCGCTCCAGCCTCTGTCTTGCAAAGCGATGCGGGAGAGTTTCCGCCAAGGGCCTTGTTTGGTGCTTTGAGCCAGCGCTCTGTCTCCTTTTGATTCCCGAATACCTCGATGGCTAACTGGTTGACGGCTTCAGCTAGCGCCCGGACTCTTCTTCATGCTGATCCATTTTGGCTTTCCCTGGCTGGGCCATGCTTTGTCCCACAGAAGCGCTAATAGCACGCCAATAATTGCTGCCGATAGTGTTGAGAAAAGCTGACCTGATAGGTCGGCCCATCTGCCAGCCCATCCAGTGATACGACATTTTCCACGCTGGCATCACGAACCTGCTCGCCATCCGGCTCTCCGTCTGCTCGCTCGCCTTCATTGAAGCCAAGGCCTGACCAACCTATCGCAGAGCTCGAGGCTGGGTCTGGCACCTGCACACTCAATACCGCCATATCGTCCGGCAAGTCATCCGCAATTCGCTCGGCGAAACGCCGTAGCGTCGGCTCAGCCAGCATGAATAACCAAGCCTGATCATCTGACTCATCCTTGCGTCTGAGTACCCGACCCAGCACTTGCCGATAGTGCAGCTCAGTACGAATACGACTGAGGTAGCAGCACACCTGCAGACGGGGGATGTCCGTTCCCTCACTGATCATCCCCACTGCGACGATCCAACGGCAGTCGCTGTGCCTAAACGTGTTGATTAACTGCTGGGCATCCGGCGTTCGGTTGGTGACGATCTGACAGCTTTCCCCCATGGCCTCCAAGGCATGGGCTATCTGTCGTGCGTGCTCGATATCGGTAGATACCACCAAGCCAGCCGCATCTGGCTTGATCTGGCGAAGCACGTCCAGCTTGGCACGTCCCAAGATGAGCAACTGATCGATCACCTCGTCGTGACGCAGTAGTTCTTCGTAGGTGACGGGGGATTCTCCCAGGAGCTTAGCGATGCTGGGAAAAAGTCTGACGGTACTTTCAGCCTGCAACTCCTCCGTGAGCTTCACCTGCTGATTGTCGAGGAGGACTATGCGGGGCGAGCGGCAAACTCCATCAGCGATAGCCTCTTTTAATCCATAGCGAAAGTCACAAATCAGCTGGCCTTCCGGCGACGAGTATCGAGCCAAGGCAATGGCCCGGTCATCCGAGCGCCATGGTGTGCCGGACAGAGCCAGTGTGCATGCGGCGCGATCCTGAACCCGTTGGAGTATCTGCTGCCCCCAGGCGTTGCTCAGCAGCGGATCATGACCCGCACAGTGATGGATTTCGTCAAAGACAACGAAGACCCGGTAGTCGTCGAGGAGCTGCCAGAACGCCTCTTCACGGTAATCCATGGCTTGATAGGTGTACGCAGCGCCCACTGCGCCGAGCTGACCGTCCAGACGCCTGCCTAGCACCGCCATGAAGGTCGAGCGGAAGCCCTCCACTACCTGGCATGACGGCGCAAAGCAGAGCACAAGATCAATCCTGCCCTGATCCAGCAGGTTGCGAGCCAGCTCTGCTGCCATGCGCGTCTTGCCAGCGCCTGGTGTTGCTTGGCAGAAAAAATGTGACGTGGAAAGGAAGTGTTCCAGCGCCGTATTGATACAGCGGCGTTGCCAATCTCGCAGCGAGGAGGTCATCGAGTAGCGGCGAGCGTTTTGAGCGTATTTTCGACAGCGCGGAGATGCCCAATCAGTCGCGAACTTCGGTCCCGAGCATCCAAATATTCGCTTTCGACCTTGTCTCGCAGATGCGGCATATCTTCAAAGAGCTGCTTGTAGCGCTCCGCTTCCCCCATCGCAGAAAGGAAATCCAGCCGAATCTCCTTGAGGAGCGTTTCCAGATGCTGCTCTGCATCAGGTACCGGGCTTTCCGCCACAACATCCGGCTCAACCAGTGATCGCTCCTGATCGGCTTCACGCATCGCCATAAGACGGAGCTCGAACCCATCGTCGATCAGTTCAAGCTGAGCACGCGCCGGTAACGTTTTCAGGTGGTAAACCTGCCCTCGTGTCCGGCGCTCTTCATCAAGCACAAGCCAGCCCAACCGGAGCATGCGACGGATCTGTTCATAAACGTAACGGCGAACATCATTGAGAGAAAAGCCCTCTCCAAGACGCTCGGCGTAGGCATCCCGCAATTCACGTGTGGTGAACGTTGTGCGGCCTTGCTCCTGAAGCAGCTCATACAGGCGCCTGTCGAAAATGAACGAGGCCGATTTCATTGAGGCACCAGAAGGGTTAGAGCGAAAGAAATGCGGATTATAGTCCGTGGCCTGCTTGTCCGCAAACGCACGATAGTGCCGCCTCAAGTGGAATTGAGACGGTCATGGATACGTTGGCGAAAGCGTTAGGGGAACGCATCCGAATGCAGAGGAAGGTCTGCCGGATTTCCCAGGATGCACTCGCGCTGGCCTGCAATATCGACCGCAGCTACATGGGCCGAATAGAGCGTGGTGAGGTCAACATCACGGTCGAGAAGCTCTACCGCATCGCTAGCGAACTCGCCTGCGATCCCTCAAGCCTTCTTCCACAGCCGTCTGAAGTTTAGCCAGCGCAAGTAATGCCACCGCGCAAGAAATTCAGACAGCAGCGCCGCTGTTACTTTGTCCCAAGCCACCAGCTGCCGTAAGCATCTTCAAAATCACCAGCGCAAACGCCCGGCTCTTGGTTTCGTTATCCAGCACTTCCAGCGAGAGTTTCTCGTGGTCGGTCATGGCGTCCAATACGGTGTCCAGCACGCGCTTGGGGAACAGGCCGTGCATCACTTGCTCCACCGAGTGGTTGTTCACCTGAGCCATTACGTCTTCCTGACGGCTGATGCGTTGGGCGATACCGGTGAGGAACTGCAGTTGGTCCTCATCGCTCACCTCGGCACCAAAGATATCGTTCAGCGCTTCGATGATTTCTGACAGGCGCTTTTTCTCCGGGTCGTGCGGTTTACCGCTGCCCACGTCGCTGCCGGGTTTGAGGCTGTAGTCGCCGTCTTCTTCGCTCAGGCGTAGTTGGTGCTCGGCGCGTTTGCTCAGGCGATAGTGGCTCAGCTGTAGCTCGCCCACGTCCACCTCGTCTTGTAACAGGCGGTCCACGCGCAGCAGCGGGTGCAGGTGCTTGGCGTACACGCAGAGCTGCTCCAGCTCGCGGTCCTCATACGGCACGATTTGCGAGAGAAACTCGTACAGGCGCACAAAGCTCTGCAGGTTCTTGCGGAACAGGTCGAGTTGGTCCACCTGCTCGCCGGCCTCTTTCAGCGCATGCTCGGCTTTTTTCAGGCCGGCGCTGTCGCCATTGGCTTCGGCGGTGCGCTTAAAGTCCAGCGCCTGCTGGCGCGACTCCACGGAGAAGGCATAGCGCTTAGCAAAGCGCTCTTTGGCCGGCGTGCAGTAGTAGCTGAGCTTGCTGGCCGCCGCTTTGGGGTCGAAGAAGGCCATGGCAAAGGCCTCGACTTCCTGCCAGTGGTAGACGCCCTCGGCATCCAGCTTCTTCTGCAGGTCATAGATAATCTGCGGGTCGGTCACGTCGGTCAGCTCGGCCTTGGTGTAGTACGGCAAGAAGGCGTCGAGAATGTCCTGCGGCTCGTTGAAGAAGTCGAGAATGAAGGTTTGCTTGCTGTCACCGAAGGTGCGGTTCAGGCGCGACAGGGTTTGCACGCAGTCCACGCCCTGCAGCTTTTTGTCCACGTACATGGCGCACAGCTTGGGCTGATCGAAGCCGGTCTGGTACTTGTTGGCGGCGATCATCACGTTGAAGTCCTGGGTGTCGAAGGCTTGCGCCAGATCACGCCCGTTCAGGCCGGGGTTGAGCAGGCTGCTGCTTTCGGTCACCTCTTCGGGGATTACCCCGTCCGGCAACACGCTGCCGGAGAAGGCCACCAGCGGGTGCACATCGTTGTAACCCATCTGCTGCACATAGGCCTTCAGCGCCAACTGGTAACGCACAGCTTCCTGACGGCTGCTGGTCACCACCATGGCCTTGGCCTGGCCATTCAACAGGCCACGGATATTGGCGCGGAAGTGCTCGACGATCACCTCGACCTTCTGGCTGATGTTGTACGGGTGCAAGCGCACCCAACGGGCCAGCTTGATGCGCGCCTTCTTGCTGTCCACCTCGTCGTCTTCGCCATCCGGGTGGGCGATCTTCCAGGCCGTGCTGTAGGTGGTGTAGTTACGCAGCACGTCGAGAATAAAACCCTCCTCGATGGCCTGGCGCATGGAATACAGGTGAAACGCCTCCGGCTTGTTGCTGGAACTGGCCGGCAGCGTCGGGTCGGCCGGGCGACCGAACAGCTCCAGGGTCTTGGCCTTGGGCGTGGCGGTAAAGGCGTAGTAGCTGATGCGCTCATTCGGTTGGCGCGCCTGCACGGCGGCGTCGAGCAGCTCTTCGGCGCTGACTTCTTCGGCATCCAGCGCATCACTGCCAAGTATCTGTTTCAGCTTGCTGGCCGATGAACCGGTTTGCGAGGAATGCGCCTCGTCGGCGATTACCGCATAGCGTCCGCTGGCCAGCTTGGGGTACTTGTCCAAGGCATCGAACAGCGCCGGAAAAGTCTGAATGGTGACGATGATGATGCGCGTCTGCTCGGCCAGCGCCTCAGCCAATTGCTCGGATTTGCTTTGGCTGCTGGTTTCACGGTTGATCTGTTTGACCACGCCCTGGGCATGCTCGAACTGGTAGATGGTGTCCTGCAGCTGCTTATCCAGCACGGTGCGGTCGGTAATCACGATCACCGAGTTGAACAGGCGCTGGCCGGCCTCGTCGTACAGCGAGGCCAGTTGATGGGCGCTCCAGGCGATGGAGTTGGACTTGCCCGAGCCGGCGCTGTGCTGGATCAAATAGCGCTTGCCCGGCCCTTCAGCGCGGGTGGTGTTGATCAGCTGGTTGACCACTTCCCACTGGTGGTAACGCGGGAAGATCATCGTTTCCTTGGTCACCGGCGTGCCGTCGAAGCCTTCGCTGGTTTTCTTGTCCAGGTGCAAAAAGCGCCCCAGTACCTTGAGCCAGGCATCCGGCTGCATCAGGCGTTGCCACAGGTAACTGGTGGCGTATTGGCTGTCATCCGCAGGCTGCGGGTTGCCCGCGCCGCCTTCCGCGCTGCCCAGGTTGAACGGCAGGAAGAAGGTGTCTTTACCCGCCAGCTTGGTGGTCATCGCCACCTCGTTCTGGCCCACGGCAAAGTGCACCAGTGCGCCGCGCTTGAAGCTCAAAAGCGGCTCGGGCTTGCGCGTCAGCGGGTCTTTGATCGGGCGATCGTAGCGGTACTGGCGCTTGGCGTTTTCCACCGACTGCTTGAACTCGCTTTTCAGCTCCAGCGTGGCGGTGGGGATGCCGTTGACGAACAGCACCAGATCCAGCCGTGGGTTGTAGCTCTGCCCACTGCTGCCAGCCTCACGCGCATGCGGCGAGTAAGATACCTCTGGCACCACGCGCAGGCGGTTGCAATTGTGGCGCTTAAGGGTGTCCGGGTTCATCCCGTGGTCGGGCTGGAAGCTGCACAGCTCGACCTTTACCGCCGGCAGCTTAAAGCCGTGGCGCAGCACATCCAGGGTGCCGCTCTGCTCCAGCTCGCGCACCAGCTTTTGCACCAGCACATCGTCCGGGTCATTCGGGTTGGCCTTGGCGAACTTGTCCCAGCGCTCTGGCCAGGCGTCCTTGAAGTAACCCAGCACATCCTCGGTATACAGCGCCGTGCGCCGGTCATAGCCGCTGGCTGTGCCGACTAGCCAGCCTTGGGCAGCCAGGGCGTCGATAATGTCCTGCTGAAACTGAGCTTCCTTGCTGTCCGCCATCACACGGCCTCTTCTACTAGTTCGGGAGTTCGCGCGCTGGCCGGTGGCTGCCAGCCGCGTACGTCGATTTTGCCGGTGACGGCGGCGGAAATTAGGGCGGAGCGGCGTTCTTGAAGGAGGCCGATGACATTCTCCGCTTCATAAACAAGAGCATCATTCTTTTCTGACTCTCGCTGGATATGCGAGACAATTGCATCCTGCTCATTGAGTGTTGGAGCAAGGCACTCAATCATTCCCAACTTGCTAGATTTGATGCCTAGGGCTGTGGAGCCTGTTGCCAGAGTTTCAAGTCGAGCTTGGCAATTCGTGCTCATAAACCAAAACATCAGGTAGTGGTTCCGCATCACACTCGCTTCGCCTCTGAACTTAACAATTCGCTGAGCAAGTGCGATATCCGTTCGATCAATCAAGGCAACTTGACCAAGAGGTGCCTCCATAGTGAACAACAAATCTCCTATCTCAGGCCGCCCTCTAGCAAGTAATGATTCAGCAGACTCAGGGTCAGCGTATTCTTCAGATGCCTCATAGTCGATTCGACCATTCCGAATATTCCTAGCCGTGACTAGGAAAATACCATCGTCCACTTTTGTTGGTGTTCTTCCGCGGTAATCCACAACCGGGCCAATAAAACGTGTCAGACCGCCGACCTCCCAATGCGCCGGCACCTCGCCTAGCCACTCCACACCGGAGTCCTTCATCGGTACCGTGGGGTCGAGGCCTTTGGTGACGGCGTGGGAGATCACGGCCTGGCGCTTTTCCTTGAGCAGTTCGATCAGGCGCTGCTGTTCTTCGACCAGCGCGTCGATGCGGGCGGTTTCGTGGTCGAGGAAGCGGGCGATTTGGATTTGTTCAACTCGGGCAGGAAAGCAAAACCGCTCCTGTAAGTACGACTCAGCATCAAGATTCTGGATACCAGTAACCTGCTTCACCGAAGGGTAGTTAACCCGGCCGTGGTAAAGATTGCCGAAGGCATAACAAAGAAACTGGCTATCGAACTCCGCGAGCGGTCGCATTCTCGCCACGAAGTTTGAAGTAACGGCGTCAAACTCATGCGTGAACAAAACGACACAGCCAACCAGCGTTTTTTCTCCGCCCCCAGACTTCTCAATCAGCAAATCACCTGACTTGATCAGTCGCGACTGTCTTTCTTTAGGTGTGATGCTTCGGTAGGTCAGCTTATCTAATCCAATCATCGAAAAAGATCGCTCGAAGTCGGCAACTCGGATGACTGCAATATCATTCTCGCCATCAGGCTCATCGCCCCATAAGCCGTTTACGCACCCATCCACCGTACGTTTCAGTGAGTAAACCGGCCAGTGCTGTGGCACCTCGCCCAGCCACTCAACGCCAGAATCCTTGTATGCCGGATACTTCGGAAAACTACTCGGGCTTTCCCTGCCCTCGCCCTGCGGGCCAACGGCTGCGCCGTTGTTCAAATTTGCTCCCGACAAATTTGTCATGCCGACAGCCCCTCAATCATCTGCTTGATGCGGTCCGTGCAAGCTTTCAGGTCGCGGTCGATTTCAGCCAAAGGACGCGGTGGCTGAAACACGTAGAAGTGGCGGTTAAAGGGAATCTCGAAGCCGACAATGCCTACCTCGCCATCCTGGGCGTCGGTCTTGCTTTCGTCGATCCAGGCATCCGGCACATGGGGGATGACTTCGCGCTGGAAGTAGTCGTACACCGATTCGCCCAGCGGCACGTTCTCGTTATCGCGCAGGCCGGCATCGGCTTCCGGCTGGCCCTTGGTCATGCAGATATCCGCCTCAGGGTCGCGCTCGCTCAAGGCGCTCATCAGGGCTTTTAGCTCCGGCGTGCTGAGGCTGACGCTGTGCGCGGTGAGGGCTTTCTTCAGCAGCTTGCTGAACTGCTCGCGGTTGCGGTGCAGCACGCTGGCATCCATCGCTTGCAGGGCGCCCAACAGTTGCTGCTGAGCGGCGCTGTCGAGCTTCTGCAGGGCTTTTTCTTCCAGCACTTTGGCGATGCGCTCGGCGCTGGTTTGGAAGTTCAGGCGCAGCGGGCGTTCGACGGTGATACGCCGGTAGCCGAAGGCGTCGATGGGGAAGATTTTGCTCTGCGCGCTGTGCTCGAAGCTGCCATACAGGCGCACCAGCTCGCTGATTTGATCTTCGGTGATGTACTGGCGCTTGCTGCCCAGCGACTTGCGCATTTTGGCGTAGTGCTGGCTGCCGTCGATCAACTGCACCTTGCCCTGGCGCACACTGGCTTTGTGGTTGGAGAGAATCCACACATAGGTGGCGATGCCGGTGTTGTAGAACATGTCGGTGGGCAGCGCGACGATGGCTTCAACCAGATCGTTCTGCAGCAGGTAGCGGCGAATCTCCGACTCACCCGAACCCGCGCCGCCAGTAAACAGCGGCGAGCCGTTGAGGATGATGCCGATGCGCGAGCCGCCGTCGCGCGGGTCACGCATCTTGCTGACCAAGTGCAGGAGGAACAGCAGCGAGCCGTCGGACACCCTTGGCAGGCCTGGACCGAAGCGGCCGTCGAAGCCCTTGTGGCTGTGCTCATCGGTGATCTGCTTCTGCACCTTCTTCCACTCCACGCCGAACGGTGGGTTGCTGAGCATGAAGTCGAAGCGGCTGTCGGCCAGTTGGTCGTCGGACAGGGTGTTGCCCAGCTTGATGTTGGTGACGTCCTGCCCCTTGATCAGCATGTCCGCCTTGCAGATGGCGTAGGACTCGGGGTTGAGCTCCTGGCCATGCAGCGACACGCTGACCTTTTCGCTGATGGACTGGATGTACTCATCCCCCTCAGACAGAAAGCCGCCGGTGCCCGCGGTTGGGTCATAGATGGTGACGATGCTGTTGGGCGCGAGCTTGTGGTCCTGCTCGGTGATCACCAAGGAGGTGGTGAGGTGCACGATATCGCGCGGGGTGAAGTGCTCCCCGGCGGTTTCGTTGGAGCTTTCCGCGAACTTGCGGATCAGCTCTTCAAAGATGATGCCCATGCCGAAGTTGCTGATGAACTCGGGGCTTAGATCCGTGGCGGCGAAACGCTGCACCACCTGATACAGCAGGTTGGCGGTTTCCAGCTGCTGGACAAAATCTTCAAAGTGGAAATGCTCGAAGATCTCGCGGGCATCCTTGCTGAACGCCTGCACGTAGCTCATCAGGTCGGCAGCGGTCTGGGTGTCGGACAGGGTGCCGAGGGTCAGCGGCGAGGCGTTGAAGAACTGTTGGCCAGCGGCACGCAGCAGAATCATCTCGCGCACGGTGTCGGGGCGGCCTTCCTGAGCGAAGGTCTGTGTGATCACAGCATCCTTCGTCGGCGCCAGCACGCACTCCATTCGCCGTAAAAGGGTGAACGGGAGAATGATTCGGCCGTACTGGGACTGCTTGAAGTCACCGCGCAGCAGGTCTGCGATGGACCAGAGAAAAGCGGCCGTCTGGGAATGGTTTTCCGTGTTCAAGCTACTGCTCCTTGGAATACGTGCAAAACCGCGAGTCTAACCCAGACGTCCGTGACCACCTCACCTGCACTGTTTGAGTTTTCTCAATAGCGTCACGGAAGTCAGGCTTGTGGATGCCCTGAGAAGTAAGGTGCCGCTGCTTTAAGAAGAGCTTGATTTGCTGTCTCATGAGAGGAAATTTGCTGGCGATACCTGGCAGAAGCGATCACAGGAACACTTCGGAAAAGTTAGGTTTTGGAGCCTAAATTTGACCCAAAATCAGCAAAAGCTAACTAAAAGTTCTTCCCCGACAGAGGATTGAGAGGAAAAAGATGGTAGGTAGGCTGGTAAAGCCAGTGGCCATGAGGGCTCGACTGAAGATCGTAAAAACGTGACTAAAATTTAATAGCGCAGATCAGCAGATTGAGCCATGGAAACTGATGCCCGTGACAGTGGTGAAGGATGCCTGACCCAAGCCACGTAGGCCGAAAAAATTGGGCGGCATGTAAAGGGCGCAAAGCTACCCGAATGCACCGGACAGGGCAAACCGCGGCGGTACTCCCCGGTGGCGGCGGATGCGGCGACTGTTCATCTTGTGCATGACTATCGCTCATACCCGCAAACGCCCGGATGAGGTAGAATCCGCGCCTCTCTTTATACCGCCAGCTGATCTCAGAGGACTGCCATGTTCAGCCGTGATTTGACCCTCGCCCGTTTCGACGCCGATCTCTTCGCTGCCATGCAGCAGGAAGCCAAGCGTCAGGAAGACCACATCGAGCTGATCGCCTCGGAGAACTACACCAGCCCGGCGGTGATGGAAGCCCAGGGTTCGGTACTGACCAACAAGTACGCCGAAGGTTATCCGGGCAAGCGCTACTACGGCGGTTGCGAGTTCGTCGACGTGGTCGAGCAGCTGGCCATCGATCGCGCCAAGGAGCTGTTCGGTGCCGACTACGCCAACGTTCAGCCGCACGCCGGTTCCCAGGCCAATGCCGCTGTCTACCTGGCGCTGCTCAGCGCTGGCGACACCATCCTCGGCATGAGCCTGGCCCACGGCGGCCACCTGACCCACGGCGCCAGCGTTTCTTCTTCCGGCAAGCTGTACAACGCGGTGCAGTACGGCATCAACGATCAGGGCCTGATCGATTACGACGAAGTCGAGCGTCTGGCCGTCGAGCACAAGCCGAAGATGATCGTGGCTGGTTTCTCCGCCTATTCGCAGGTACTGGACTTCGCCCGCTTCCGTGCCATCGCCGACAAGGTCGGTGCCTACCTGTTCGTCGACATGGCCCACGTAGCCGGTCTGGTCGCCGCTGGTGTCTACCCGAACCCGGTGCCGTTCGCCGACGTCGTCACCACCACCACCCACAAGACCCTGCGCGGCCCGCGCGGCGGCCTGATCCTGGCGCGTGCCAACGCCGAGATCGAGAAGAAGCTGAACTCCGCCGTCTTCCCCGGTGCCCAGGGCGGCCCGCTGGAGCACGTGATCGCCGCCAAGGCCGTGTGCTTCAAGGAAGCGCTGCAGCCCGAGTTCAAGGCCTACCAGCAGCAGGTGGTGAAGAATGCCCAGGCCATGGCCGAAGTGTTCATCCAGCGCGGCTTCGACGTGGTTTCCGGCGGCACCCAGAACCACCTGTTCCTGCTTAGCCTGATCAAGCAGGACATCACCGGTAAGGATGCTGATGCGGCCCTGGGCAACGCGCACATCACCGTGAACAAGAACAGCGTGCCGAACGACCCGCGCTCGCCGTTCGTGACTTCCGGTCTGCGCATCGGTACTCCGGCTGTCACCACCCGCGGCTTCGGCGAGACCGAGTGCCGCGATCTGGCTGGTTGGATCTGCGACATCCTCGACAACATGGGCGATGAGTCGGTGATCGACGCGGTCCGCGCCAAGGTCGAAGCGGTCTGCGCCAAGTTCCCGGTATACGGCAACTAAGCGTTCGAAGGCTGCACCGGAAAGCCCGCGAAAGCGGGCTTTCTGCTATCTGCTGCTGGCAAATGACGGCGGCTTGATCCTCGTCGTCGCGGCAAGGGCTCGACGCGCTAGACTGCCATCATCTGTCCGTCTGGAGTTCGAGGTATGTTCAAGCGCGCCACTGGTGTGATCCTGCCGCCGCCAGTCATCTACCTGTTGTTTCTCGCCGCGGCCTGGCTGCTTGGAACGGTGATGCCGATCGCGCTGCCGCAGAACATCTGGACAGACTATTTCGGCTGGGGGCTGATCGACGCGGGCGTGCTGCTGATGCTCTGGGCCGGGCTGCTGATGCTCTGGCGCAAGACCACGGTCAATCCGTATGGCAAGCCCGCCCGGCTGCTGGAGGAGGGCCCCTTTCGTTACTCACGTAATCCTATCTACCTGGCCGACAGCCTTATCTACTGCGGTATCGCGCTGCTCTGGGGCTCGCTCTGGCCGTGGCTGCTGTTGCCCGCTGTGATCTACTGCATGCAGCGTGGCGTGATCGTGCACGAGGAGCGCCTGCTCGGCGAACTGTTCGGCGACGACTACCGCGCCTATTGCGGGCGTGTCCGTCGCTGGTTGTGACGGTCCGGCCGGACGCTGCTGTCCTATAGTGAACCCAGACTTCGTGGAGTGATTTCGATGAGTGATAACCCGAGTGAGCGCCGACGTTTCCAGCGCATCGAGTTCGACGCAGCCACCGAGCTGGTGCAGGGCGATCGCCGCTGGCCGGTGGAACTGCATGACCTGTCGCTGAAAGGCCTGCTGGTTCGCCGGCCGGAGGGCTGGAATGCCGATGCGGGGCAGCCGTTCGAAGCGCGCGTGCGGCTGTCCGACGATGCCGAGGTGCGCATGGAGGTGGCCATGACCCACGAAGAGGGCGATCTGATCGGTTTCGTTTGCCAGCATATCGACCTTGACTCGATCGCCCATCTGCGCCGCCTGGTCGAGCTCAACCTTGGCGACGAGACACTCCTGGAGCGCGAGCTGGCCGCGCTCGGCGGTGAGTAGCGATCACTCGAACAGCGCGTCGAGCGCCTGCTCCAGGCGCGTCACCGCTATGATCTGCAGTCCGGCAGGGGCTTCCTTCGGCGCATTGCCCTTGGGCACGATGGCACGCTTGAAGCCATGCTTGGCGGCCTCCTTCAGGCGCTCCTGACCACTCGGCACCGGGCGGATCTCGCCCGACAAGCCCACCTCACCGAACACCAGCAGATCGGTATCCAGCGGGCGATTGCGCAGGCTGGAGATCACCGCCGCCATCAGCGCCAGATCTGCCGCGGTTTCCAGCACCTTAACGCCACCGACCACGTTGATGAACACGTCCTGATCGTAGGTCGGAATGCTGCCGTGCCGGTGCAGCACCGCCAGCAGCATGGCCAGGCGGTTCTGGTCCAGCCCCAGCGTGACGCGGCGCGGATTGGCCAGGTGGCTGGTGTCGACCAGGGCCTGCACCTCCACCAGCATCGGCCGGGTACCTTCCCAGGTCGCCATGACCACGCTGCCCGGCACCGCTTCCTGGGCGCGGGTGAGGAAGATCGCCGACGGGTTGGTGACTTCCTTGAGGCCCTTGTCCGTCATGCCGAACACGCCCAGTTCATTGATCGCACCGAAGCGGTTCTTCACCGCGCGCAGCAGGCGCAGGCGACCATCGGACTCGCCCTCGAAGTAGAGCACCGTATCGACCATGTGCTCGAGCACGCGCGGGCCGGCGAGGGCGCCTTCCTTGGTGACGTGGCCGACGAGGAAGATCGCCGTGCCGCTCTGCTTGGCGAAGCGAACCAGCAGCGCGGCGCTCTCGCGAACCTGGGCGACACCGCCCGGCGCGGATTGCAGCTGTTCGGTGAAGATGGTCTGGATCGAGTCGATCACCATCACCTTGGGCTTCTCCAGCCGCGCGGTGGCGATGATCGATTCGATGCAGGTTTCGGTCATCACCTTGAGCTTGTCTTGCGGCAGATCGAGGCGGCGGGCGCGCATCGCCACCTGTTGCTGGGATTCCTCGCCGGTCACGTAGAGCGCCGGGTAATGCTGGGCGATGGCGCAGAGCGTTTGCAGCAGGATGGTCGACTTGCCGATGCCCGGGTCGCCACCGATCAGCACGACCGAGCCGTCCACCAGGCCGCCGCCGAGCACGCGGTCCAGCTCGCCAGATGCTGTGGAGAAGCGCGGTACTTCCTCCACGCTGACTTCGGCCAAGGTCCGGATGTTGGCCTGCTCGCCCGCCCAGCCAGCGCGACCGGAGGGTGGCGCAGCACCTTCGATGACGGTTTCCACCAGGGTATTCCAGGCACCGCAATCGCCGCACTGGCCGGCCCATTTCGGAAAGGTCGAGCCGCATTCGGTGCAGCCATACATGCGCTTGGCCTTGGCCATGGAAAACTCCGGGTATGGTAGGGGGTGTCGCATGATAACGACTGACTTGATCGGCATCAGCCACAAACGGCGGGGCAGCGGCCAGACTGTAAACAAATCGAACAGGAGTGAGCGCCATGCGACATCTGTTGTTTCTGCATCTGCTGGGCGCCAGTGTCTGGGTAGGCGGGCACCTTGTCCTGCTGTTCAGTGTGCTGCCGGGTGCCCTGCGCCGCCGCGATGTGCAGCCGGTACGCCAGTTCGAACAACTCTACGAGCGCGTCGGGATTCCTGCGCTGCTGGTGCAGATCGTCAGTGGGCTCTGGCTGGCCAGTCTCTGGCTGCCCCATGGGCAATGGTTCGACTCTTCGCCGATGGCGCACCTGGTGCAGGCCAAGCTGGTGCTGCTCGGATTCACCGCGCTGCTCGGTGCGCATGCGCGACTGGCATTGATTCCAAAGCTGGATGCGCAGCGGCTGCCGCAACTGGGACTGCATATCGTGCTGATCACCCTGACGGCGGTTGCCTTCGTCTGGGTCGGCTCGGGGTTCCGCTTCGGGGGCTTGTTCTAGCGGGCCAGACAGCAAGAAGCCCGCACATGGCGGGCTTCTTCTTCACTGGTCGGCGCCGTCAGCCGCAGCAACCGCCGCAGCAGCTGCCCGATGCCCGCTTGAGGTCGCGAGCGATGTCGTCCTTCATGGTCACGCGTTCCTGCTTGAGGGCATTGAGCGCAGCGTCATCGAGGGTTTCGACGCCGTCTTCGACGCGGCAGATGCGCTTGTCGAGCGCTTCGTATTCTTCAGCCTTGCGGGCAAAGACCGGATCTTCCTGACGCAGCTTTTGCAATTGCTCGCGTTTCTCAGGGAAGTCCTTGATCAGGGGGTGATGTTCGACGTGCATGGAAACCGCTCCGGTTTGTCAGGAAGGCCTCTACCTTATTCGCCATCCCGGCAGAACCGGTTGACGGCGATCAAGCGAACCTCATTCGCAACAACCGGTCGATGAAAGGTGTTCTGCCATGGCCTGCGCCGGCAAGCCCGCCTATGCTCTATTACGGCGTTCAATGCCATGACCGCGGGGCCGTGGCACGCGGCCCCGTCATCCACTAAAGGAAAGTCTGCATATGAGTCTGATCAGCGAATTCAAGGCGTTTGCCGTCCGCGGTAACGTGGTCGACATGGCCGTGGGGATCGTCATCGGTGCCGCGTTTGGCAAGATCGTCTCATCGTTCGTCGACGGTGTGATCATGCCGCCGCTGGGGCTGCTTATCGGGGGTGTGGATTTCTCCGACCTGGCGATCGTGCTCAAGGAGGCCGCAGGGGATGCGCCAGCCGTGCTGCTGCGCTACGGCTCGTTCATACAGACGGTGGTGGACTTCCTGATCATCGCCTTTGCCATCTTTATGGCGATCAAGGCGATCAATCACCTCAAACGCAAGGAGGCTGAAGCGCCATCCGCGCCACCTGCGCCGTCCAAGGAAGAACTGTTGCTGACCGAGATTCGGGACTTGCTGAGGGAGCAGAAGAGTAACTGAGCAGGCGTCTACTGAGCGCTTTGGGGAAGTTACCCGGCGGCTGACGCCGGGTAACAGGAACGATCACTCAGGCTTCGGAGTGGTCGCTGTGCTGGCAGGGAGGATCGGGTAGGCCACTTGCGGCTGTTCGCCGGTCACGCTGTGCAGGAAGGCGGTGATGGCGCTGACTTCATCCTTGTTGAGCTGACGGCCCAGCTGGCTGTCGCCCATGATCGCGACCGCCTGTTCGAGCTCCCAGACCTCACCGCTGTGGAAATAGGGCGGCGTTAGCGCGACGTTACGCAACGGCGCGGCGCGGAAGACATACTCGTCGCTCGCCGTGTTGGTCACCGTGAAACGCCCCTTGTCACCTGTTGGCAACACTTCAGCACCCGGCTTCTTGACCACGCCGAAGGGGAAGTAGCCCTGACCACCGAGGTTTACACCGTTGTGGCAGGAAGAGCAGCCGGCATCCATGAACAGGGCCAGCCCCTGTTTCTGCTTGTCGTCGAGCGCCTTGTCCTCGCCCTTGAGGAAGCGATCGAACGGTGAGTTAGGTGTCGTCAGGCTGACTTCGAAGGCTTCCAGTGCATAAGCCATGTTGTCGAAACTGACCGGCTCCTTGTCCTTGGGGAACGCTTTCTTGAACTCGGCGGCGTACTCCGGAATGCTCTTGAGCGTGGCGACGACGCGCTCGGGCGTGCTGTTCATTTCAACGCTGGCCTGCACCGGGCCTTTGGCCTGTTCCTGCAGATCCTTGGCGCGGCCGTCCCAGAACTGTGCGGCGTTGAATACCGCGTTCAGCACGGTGGGCGAGTTGCGCGGACCCTTCTGCCAACCATGCCCGATCGAGGTTGGCACATTGTCGCTGCCGCCGATGCTCAGGTTATGGCAGGTGTTGCAGCTGATCACATGGCTGCTGGACAGGCGCGGGTCGAACCAGAGCTTGTGGCCGAGCATTGCCTGATCTTCGCTGACGGCATGGTCGCGGACTTCGGTGACCTTGTCCGGAATCGGCTTGAAAATGGCGTTGGCGCGCTCACGCAGCTCGTCGGCGCTTGCTGTGCCAGTAAATAGTAGGCTGCTAAGCAATAGGGGAAGAGACGGGCGCATCTGTGTAGCTCCTTTTGGTGTTGACTGGCTCTAGGAGGCGCTTTTACGTCAAGCGACCGTTTGATCCACATCAAGAAGCCCCGGCAGCCAAGGTGCGGTCAAATGTATCCACTTGTGTCCCGGGCCTGAGTCGAGTGCCGATGCCGGAACATGCGGCGGTAGGCATTCTCCTGCGCAAGCCGGGCAGCGGCGCGGCGTCAGCCTTGCGATGCAACCGAGGCAACGCCAGAATGGCGGCATCAATCGTGGCCGCGCGTGCCACTCCAGCAAGGATTCCCGATGCCTCAAACTGTCGCTGCCGGCTTGCGCCTGGCACCCGATGCGCTGACCCGTCCCTTCGAGCCCAGCCAATTCAATTTCAATACCACTGCCGAGCTCGAGCCGTTTCTCGGTGTGCTCGGTCAGGAACGTGCAGTTGAGGCGTTGCAGTTCGGCGTCGCCATGCCGCGTCCGGGTTACAACGTGTATGTCATGGGCGAGCCGGGCACCGGTCGGTTTTCCTTCGTACGGCGTTATCTGAAGGCCGAGGGCAAGCGACTGGATACGCCTTCCGACTGGGTTTACGTGAACAACTTCGACGAGCCCCGCGAGCCGCGCGTACTCGAGTTGCCCAACGGCGGAGCGGTTGCGTTCATTGCCGACATCAATCAGCTGATCGACAACCTGCTGGCGACCTTTCCGGCGGTGTTCGAGCATCCGAGTTTCCAGCAGAAGAAGAGCGCCATCGACCGCGGCTTCAACCAGCGCTACGACAAGGCGCTGGATGTGATCGAAAAGCTCGCGCTGGAAAAGGAAATCGCGCTCTATCGCGACAGCACCAACATCGCGTTCACCCCCATGAAGGAAGGCAAGGCGCTGGACGAAACCGAGTTCGCCCAATTGCCCGAAGCCGAACGCGAGCGTTATCACGAGGATATTTCCGCGCTGGAAGTGCGCCTGAACGAAGAGCTGGCCAGCCTGCCGCAATGGAAGCGCGAGTCGACCAACCAGCTGCGCCAGCTGAACGACGAGACCATCAGTCAGGCATTGCAGCCGCTGCTGGCACCGCTGTCGGAAAAATATGCCGAGAACGCTGGTATCGAGGCCTATCTGCAGGCGGTGCAGGTCAATCTGCTGAAGACCGTGGTCGAGCAGCTGGTGGACGAGAACCGCCCGGAAGCGCAGAACCGCGTATTGCTGGAAGAGCAGTACAGCCCGAGCCTGGTGGTCGGCCATCCGGTGGATGGCGGCGCACCGGTGGTGTTCGAGCCGCACCCGACCTACGACAACCTGTTCGGCCGCATCGAGTACAACACCGATCAGGGCGCGCTCTATACCAGCTATCGGCAATTGCGCCCCGGTGCGTTGCATCGTGCCAATGGCGGCTTCCTGATGCTGGAAGCGGAAAAGCTGCTCAGCGAGCCCTTCGTCTGGGAAGCGCTCAAGCGCGCCCTGCAATCGCGCAAGCTGAAGATGGAGTCGCCGCTGGCCGAACTCGGCCGCCTGGCTACCGTGACGCTGACGCCGCAGGTCATTCCGCTGCACGTGAAGGTCATCATCATCGGCTCGCGCCAGCTCTATTACACGCTGCAGGACCTGGATCCGGACTTCCAGGAGATGTTCCGCGTGCTGGTCGATTTCGACGAGGACATCCCGCTGGCCGAGGATAGCCTCGAACAGTTCGCCCAACTGATGAAGACTCGCACTTCCGAAGAGGGCATGGCGCCGCTTACCGCCGCTGCCGTTGCGCGTCTGGCGACCTATAGCGCGCGCCTGGCTGAACACCAGGGGCGGCTGTCGGCACGCATCGGCGATCTGTTCCAGCTGGTCAGCGAGGCTGATTTCATTCGCCAGCTGGCCAAGGACGAGGTCACCGACGTCGGTCATATCGAGCGTGCACTGAAGGCCAAGGCCACGCGCACCGGTCGTGTCTCGGCACGGATTCTCGAGGACATCCTGGCCGGGGTGATCCTGATCGATAGCGAAGGCGCGGCGATCGGCAAGTGCAACGGGCTGACGGTGCTGGAAGTCGGTGACTCGGCATTCGGTATGCCGGCGCGAATTTCCGCGACTGTTTATCCCGGCGGTTCGGGGATCGTCGACATCGAACGTGAGGTCAACCTTGGCCAGCCGATCCACTCCAAGGGGGTGATGATTCTTACCGGCTACCTCGGCAGCCGCTACGCCCAGGAGTTTCCGCTGGAGATCTCGGCAAGCATCGCGCTGGAGCAGTCCTACGGCTATGTCGATGGCGACAGTGCCTCGCTCGGCGAATGCTGCGCGCTGATCTCGGCTCTGTCGCGCACGCCGCTCAAACAGTGCTTCGCCATCACCGGTTCGATCAACCAGTTCGGCGAAGTGCAGGCGGTCGGCGGGGTCAACGAGAAGATCGAAGGATTCTTCCGCCTCTGCGAGGCCCGCGGATTGACCGGCGAGCAAGGCGTCATCATCCCGTTCGCCAACGTCACCACGCTGATGCTCGACGAGCGCGTGCTCGAAGCGGTGCGCCAGCAGCGATTCCACGTCTATGCTGTAAAACAGGTGGACGAGGCGCTGTCACTGCTGGTGGGTGAAGATGTCGGCGCTGCCAACGACCAGGGGCATTTCCCCAAGGGCAGTGTCAACGCCCGGGTGGTCGAGCGGTTGCGCGACATCGCCGAAATCGAGCTGGAAGAAGAAGCGAAGAACGAGTCAGGAGCGTCATTGGAGCAAGCGCCGTCCGCCCCCGAAGGGGCTAGCTGAGCTCGCCATTGCACGGTTTTTGAACGGAACGATAGCGCGCGCGGCAGGTCTGCAGTGGAGGAGGGCATCCACCCTCCATCCACAGGATTATCCACAGCTTCAGGGGATAACTGGCTTGCGCGCTACATCCACGCAGGATGTCTCGCGTCAGCCCGACGCGAGGACTGCCGTCATGCCGCACAAGCTTTGTCTGAATCGCCAGTGCCTCGGCCTGGTTACCCGAATCGAATGCGTCATACGCCCGCTTGCCGGTGGTAATGGATTGTGGACGCTGCTCTGTGCAGCCGGTCTGGCGGATGGGCAACCCACCGCGATCAAGGTCCAGGGCCCATTCCACGGGCCTGCCATGGCTGAATCGGTGCTCGCCGCCATCGCGGACAACCTGATGGGGCAGGGTTACTGCGAGTCGGATGATCCATCCATCTGGCAGCTGCACATGCAGGCCGAGTTGCGCCGGGTGAATGCCAATCAGGCTCGCTTCCTGGCGGGGTGGGAATCGCGCCCCTGAGCATCGGGTTACACCGGCCGCCGCATGGGCTGGCGCGGTTTGCCGTTGCTGATGAAAGTCTTATCCACAAGCGGGTGGCGCGCCTTTGGCCTGCCTTGGTGCGCCCGGCTGGGCTGCGTATACTCGCGCCTTTGTCATTTTCCGCTGTGAGATCCTCATGGAGCGCATCCTCGAAAATGCCATGTACGCCGCTCGCTGGCTGCTGGCTCCCATCTACTTCGGTCTGGCATTCGCCCTGCTGGCACTTGCGATCAAGTTCTTCCAGGAAATCTTCCATATCCTGCCGATGATCCTGTCGATCAGCGAAGCGGATCTGGTGCTGACACTGCTGTCGTTGATCGACATGGCGCTGGTCGGCGGGCTGCTGGTGATGGTGATGATTTCCGGCTACGAGAATTTCGTTTCACAGCTGGATGTCGCCGAGGGCAAGGAAAAACTCGACTGGCTCGGCAAGATGGATTCCAGCTCACTGAAGCTGAAGGTCGCAGCCTCAATCGTGGCGATTTCCTCCATCCATCTGCTACGCATGTTCATGGACGTGCAGCAGATCGATAGCGACAAACTTATGTGGTACGTGATCATCCACCTGACATTCGTAGTTTCCGCGTTTGCCATGGGCTACATGGACAAGATCACCAAGCACTGATTGCAGCGCATTGCCCGCCGGCTCAGAAGCCGGCGATTATCTCGTGGCAGGGACAAAAATCCTGTACAGAATATTTTATTTGTTCAATATTCTGTAGCGGTTTTCACGGGAGCCTTGCCATGTATCTTCACGACCTTGCGACTCATGCCGCCGCTGGACGTATCGACGCCCTCGAGCTGATTTCGCTCGAAGGCGGCATCTATCTTCTCGACATTTACCTGCAGGGCCAGCGCCATAGCCTGATCGACGAGCGTGGCGCGGTCTGGCATCTGCGCTCGGTGGAGCATGCCCGCGACCTGCTGCGGGAGTTGCCTGAGCTGCCTTTCCATCTGGTGCAGCAATCGCCCTACGATGAAATGTGCGGTCTGGCCGAGGGCGCTCGCGAGCCGCTGCGTGTGCCGATTGGCATGCGCTCGCACTGGTGACGCCGCTTCGCTGCTGCGTTCCGTTCGGCTGGCGTGAAGAGGGCGACCGATGAGCATCGCTGCCCTGCGGTTGGTGCTTGGCGATCAGCTTAGCTTTGATCTGTCGGCCCTGGAGGGGTTGGATCTGGCTCGTGATCGGGTCCTGCTTGCCGAAGTGGCCGATGAGGTCAGCCATGTGCCGCACCATCCGCAGAAGATTGCTTTCATCTTCAGCGCGATGCGTCACTTCGCCGAGGCGCTGCGTCAGCGCGGGGTGTCGGTGGATTACGTGGCGCTTGATGATCCCGCCAATAGCGGTTCGCTGGCCGGTGAGCTGACCCGCTTCGCCAGGCTGCAGCGACCGCAATCGATTCATGTCACCGAGACCGGTGATTGGCGCGTCGAGCATGCGTTGAAAGGCTGCGGTCTGCCCATTACCTGGCACGAAGATCGACGCTTCATCTGTTCTCGCGGTGAGTTCGCACGCTGGGCGCATGGCAAGCCGCAGTTGCGCATGGAGTTCTTCTATCGCGAGATGCGTCGAAAGACCGGTCTGCTGCTGCAGCCGGATGGAACGCCTGAGGGTGGGGTGTGGAATCTCGATGCGGACAACCGCAAGCCGTTGCCACGCGGGTTGCATGGTCCGATCGTGCTGCGCTTTGCCGCTGACAGAATTACCCGTGATGTTCTGGCGTTGGTTCAGGCTCGCTTCGCGCATCATTACGGTCGCCTCGACGGCTTCGATTACCCGGTCACCCACGCGGAGGCGGAGCAACTCTGGTTGCATTTCCTCGATTTCGGCCTGGCGGCGTTCGGTGATTACCAGGACGCCATGGCCAGCGGCGAGCCGTTTTTGTTTCATGCGCGCATCGGTGCGGCGCTCAATGTTGGTCTGCTTGACCTGCGGCGGCTGTGCAATGACGTGGAAGCGGCCTACCGGCAGGGGCGCATCGCGCTGAACGCGGCTGAGGGCTTCATTCGTCAGCTGATCGGTTGGCGGGAGTATGTGCGCGGCATTTACTGGTTACAGATGCCTGATTACGCAAAGCGCAACGCTTTCGGGAATACCAGGCCGCTGCCCGAGTTCTACTGGAGCGGGCAAACGCGGATGAACTGCATGCGTCAGGTGATCGGGCAGACGCTGGATCATGCCTACGCGCACCATATCCAGCGGCTGATGGTGACCGGTAATTTCGCATTACTTGCAGGCATCGCACCGCCCGCGCTGTGCGACTGGTATCTGGCGGTGTACATGGACGCGTTCGACTGGGTGGAGCTGCCCAATGTGCTGGGCATGGTACTGCATGCTGATGGCGGCTATCTCGGTTCCAAGCCCTATTGTGCGAGCGGCCAGTACATCAAACGGATGTCCAACTACTGCTCGGATTGTTCATACAAGGTGAGTGAAAGTACCACCGATGACGCCTGTCCGTTCAATGCGTTGTACTGGCACTTTCTCATGCGCCACCGTGAGCTCCTGCGGGGCAATCCGCGGATGACAATGGTCTATCGCAACCTAGCGCGCATGGCAGAGAGCAAGCAGCGCGCGTTGTGGCAGCGCGGCGAGATCCTGCTGGCGCGACTGGATGCCGGTGATGCGCTGTGAAGAAGAAGGGTGAGCTGCCGCTCAAGTGCTGTGTTGTGTGCGGCTTGCCGTTTGCCTGGCGAAAGAAGTGGGCGCGCTGCTGGAATGAGGTGCGGTATTGCTCCGAGCGCTGTCGGCGTAGTCAGAAGGGATAGGCGCTCGAGTCGCCGTTGCTATCGGTTGTTTTCGATTTGCAGGCCGCTGCGTCCGCCCGGCTGAGCTGTGCTAGGCTGGCCGACCTTTTTTCATCTCGGAGCCCGGCATGACCGACCTCAACCTGTCCACTGACGAAACCCGCGTGAGCTATGGCATCGGCCGCCAGCTGGGCGACCAGCTGCGTGACAATCCCCCGCCGGGCGTCAGCCTCGATGCAGTCATCGCCGGCATCCGTGATGCCTTCGCCGGCATCGCCAGCCAGGTCAGCCCGGAAGCGTTGAATGCCAGCTTCGCGGTGATCCGCGAGCGCATGCAGGCCGAGGCGCAGCAGAAAGCCGAAGCGGCCGCAGCAGAAGGTCGTGCCTTCCTTGTCGAGAATGCCAAGCGTGAAGGTGTGGTCGTGCTGGAGTCCGGTCTGCAATACGAAGTGCTGACGACTGGAGAGGGCGCCAAACCGTCCCGCGAGGACAGCGTACGTACCCACTACCATGGCACGCTGATCGACGGCAGCGTCTTTGACAGTTCCTACCAGCGTGGCCAACCTGCCGAGTTCCCGGTTGGCGGTGTGATCGCCGGTTGGACCGAAGCGTTGCAGCTGATGAATGCCGGCAGCAAGTGGCGCCTGTACGTTCCTAGCGAGCTGGCCTATGGCGCTCAGGGCGTCGGCAGCATCCCGCCGCACAGCACGTTGGTGTTTGATGTCGAGCTGCTGGACGTTCTCTGACGGCGGCTGCTTCGACAGGCTGCGCAGCGCCCGATAAATAGCTGGCGCTTGGTTTTGCGCAGTAGCCGGTAGCTCGGCGCGCGCTGCAATCTGAGCTAAGGCCGCAGCGCGCGGGCATAGCTGAAAAGGAACAGGCTGCGTACCTGTTCCTTCAGCACGCCAGGCTCGTTCGTACTCAGCTCCTGAAGATCGAGATCGCCCTGTTCTCGTAATTCATCCAGCGCTTCCCCGTCGAGCGAGATGCATACCGCGCCGGTGTTACGGTCGAGTATGCGCAGATACGGTTGCGGGCGATCCAGCCAGGCATCTATCAGATAAATCATTCGGCACCTCCAATTTATTCTGTTAATGAGAATAATTGTTATTTGCTAATATGCAAGCGCAAATATTCCCGCCGCGCGGGCAGGAGCTGAGGCTTAGAACTGGGTTTGACTGCTGCGCTCTGGGCGCAGCGTCGGTACTGCCGGGTGGGTTGTCAGTGCGTGCGCGCCACGGCGAAGCGGCAAAGCTCGACCAGGGCATCGCGATACTGATTGGCTGGGATCACTTCGAGGCAGGCAATAGCGCGCTCGGCATAGTCGCGGGCAAGCTTGGCGGTGTAGTCCAGTGCGCCTGCCGCCTCGACAGCGGTCCGGATGCTTTCCAGGTCCTCGAGGCCACCTTTCTGAATGGCCTTGCGGACCAGAGCGGCCTGTTCTGTGGTGCCTTCGCGCATGGTGTAGATCAGCGGAAGGGTGGGTTTGCCTTCGGCCAGGTCATCGCCAACATTCTTGCCGAGGGTTTCAGCGTCGCCCTGGTAGTCGAGCAGGTCGTCAACCAGCTGGAACGCGATGCCGAGGTGATCACCGAAGGTGCGCAGCGCTTCACGCTGTTCCTCGCTGGCGCCGGCCAGGGTGGCGGCGCTGTGGGTCGAGGCTTCGAAGAGCATCGCGGTCTTGCCGCGGATGACCTCCATGTAGATTTCTTCGGTGGTGCTGGCGTCTCGGACCTTGGACAGCTGCAGTACTTCGCCTTCGGCAATGACGCGGGTTGCCTGGGAGATGATGCGCATCACCGGCATGGAATCCAGTTCCACCATCATTTCGAACGAACGTGCATATAGAAAGTCGCCAACCAGTACGCTTGGCGCATTGCCCCACAGGGCGTTGGCGGTGGAGCGGCCGCGGCGCATGCCGGACATGTCGACGACGTCGTCATGGAGCAGCGTGGAGGTATGCAGGAACTCGATGATGGCAGCCAGCAAGCGTAATTGATCGCCCTGATGCCCGAGTGCACTGCCGCTGAGCAGTACCAGCAGGGGGCGCAGGCGCTTGCCGCCGGCCGAGGTGATGTAGTCCCCGATCTTTTCCACCAGAGGAACGCGCGAAGTCAGTTGCTTGCGGATGATGCCGTCGACAGCGGCAAAATCGTCCGCCACAACTTGATAGAAAGGCTGGGGTTGCATCGGGGACTCCTCGCAGATTGCGCGGCATGCTAGGGGGCGGGTCTGGCACTGTCAAGGCAACGCCAGTTGGCTATTGCGCAGGGTGTAGCGCATGCGTACAATCGCGGACCCTGAACTTCCCCCTGGGCATTTCCCTGCCTTACGCAATTGCACGGGCGTCACCTTCCGGCCCCATGCAGCCATGCCAGCCACCAACCATTATTTCAAAGCGCTGGGTGAGCAGGATCAACGGAGATACACAGATGTACGCAGTTATCGTAACCGGCGGCAAGCAATACAAAGTTGCCGAAGGCGAATACCTCAAGATTGAAAAACTCGAAGTTGCTACTGGCGAAGCTGTCACTTTTGACCGCGTTCTGCTGATCGGCAACGGCGATGATGTAAAGATCGGCGCTCCGGTGGTCGATGGTGCCAAGGTTACCGCTGAAGTGATTGCCCAGGGCCGTCACGACAAGGTCACCATCATCAAGTTCCGCCGTCGTAAGCACCACATGAAGCGTCAGGGCCACCGTCAGTGGTTCACTGAGGTCAAAATCACCGGTATTCAGGGCTAATCGGGCCTGAATCCCCTTATAGGAGTATTGAACTCATGGCACACAAAAAAGCTGGCGGTTCTACCCGCAACGGTCGCGACTCAGAAGCCAAGCGCCTTGGCGTGAAGATGTACGGCGGCCAGGCCATCAAGGCCGGTAACATCATCGTGCGTCAGCGCGGCACCCAGTTCCACCCCGGCTACGGCGTTGGCATGGGCAAGGATCACACCCTGTTCGCTAAAGTCGAAGGCGTGATCAAGTTCGAAGTGAAGGGCGCTTTTGGCCGTCGCTACGTGAGCGTCGTCGCAGCCTAACTGCGGCGTTGCTGGAAAAGCCCTGTCATGCGACGGGGCTTTTTTGTTTCTGTATCCTGTGAGGCTCTTGCAAAGAACTGCTCGGTGCTCAATCAGTTTTCGCTGGGTTTTTTGCAAGACCCTTACGTTTCTTGTTTCTTAAGCCCGTCCTGTGACGGGAGGCGTTCTCATGAAATTCGTCGATGAAGTATCGATTTTTGTAAAGGCCGGCGACGGCGGCAACGGCATGATGAGCTTCCGCAGAGAGAAGTTCATCGAGAAAGGCGGTCCCAATGGCGGCGACGGCGGTGACGGCGGCTCGGTGTATCTGGAGGCTGACGAAAACCTCAATACCCTGGTCGACTACCGCTATACCCGCCGTTTCAATGCTCAGAACGGGCAGAAGGGTGGTAGCACCGATTGCACTGGGGCCAAGGGCGAGGATCTGATTCTTCCGGTCCCGGTCGGCACTACAGTGATCGATGCCGCTACCCAGGAAATCATGGGCGACCTCACCAGGGCCGGGCAGCGTTTGCTGGTGGCTCAGGGTGGTTGGCATGGATTGGGTAATACCCGCTTCAAATCCAGTACCAACCGTGCGCCGCGGCAGACCACGCCGGGCAAGCCGGGTGATGCTCGCGACCTCAAGCTCGAGTTGAAGGTGTTGGCGGATGTCGGGCTGCTGGGCTTGCCGAACGCCGGTAAGAGCACCTTCATTCGCTCGGTGTCGGCGGCCAAGCCTAAGGTCGCCGATTATCCGTTCACCACGCTGGTGCCGAATCTGGGTGTTGTCAGCGTCGGGCGCTACAAGAGCTTCGTGATTGCCGATATCCCTGGGCTCATTGAAGGCGCTGCCGAGGGTGCGGGGCTGGGGATTCGCTTCCTCAAGCACTTGGCGCGTACTCGCCTTTTGCTGCATCTGGTGGACATGGCGCCGCTGGACGGTAGCGATCCGGCCGATGCGGCGGAGGTTATCCTGCATGAGCTGGAGAAGTTCAGTCCGGCCCTGACCCAGCGTGATCGCTGGCTGGTGCTGAACAAGGCCGATCAGTTGCTGGAAGACGAGCGCGAGCAGCGGGTCCGGCAGGTGGTCGAGCGGTTGGATTGGAAGGGTCCCGTATTTGTCATCTCCGCGCTGGAGAGCGAGGGTACCGAAGCGCTGAGCCAGGCCATCATGCGTTATCTGGATGAGCGCACTGTGCGCATCGCCGAAGAGCCTGATTACGCTGAGGCCCTGGCCGAGCTCGATCGCCAGATCGAAGATGAAGCGCGCGCGCGGCTGCAGGAGCTGGATGATCAGCGCGCGTTGCGTCGCGCTGGTGTCAAGGCGGTTGACGAGGTCGAGGATGATGACTTCGACGACGATGATGATGACGAAGGCGGTGCCGAGATCATCTACGTGCGCTAAGTCGAACCCCGGGCCGCTGCGCGGCCTGGTAGGCGAGTGGTCGGAGGGCTGGCTCGTGCGCAGTCCGATCCGGAAGTGTTTTGGCCGTATAGAGGCGGGAACGATGCGGGACAAGGTGAGTGGTGCGCGGCGCTGGGTGGTCAAGATCGGCAGTGCGCTGCTGACCGCCGACGGTCGCGGGCTTGATCAGGCTGCAATGGCGGTCTGGGTCGATCAGATGGTGGCCTTGCGTGAGGCAGGGGTGGAGCTCGTGCTGGTGTCGTCGGGTGCGGTTGCGGCTGGCATGAGTCGTCTCGGCTGGAGTTCTCGGCCAAAAGCTGTGCATGAGCTGCAGGCGGCTGCCGCGGTCGGGCAGATGGGTTTGATTCGCGCCTGGGAATCCAGCTTTGCTCGCTGCGATCAGCAGACAGCGCAAATTCTCGTCACCCACGACGATCTCTCTGACCGCAAGCGCTACCTCAATGCGCGCAGTACGCTGCGTACGCTGATTGATCTCGGTGTGGTGCCGGTCATCAACGAGAACGACACTGTGGTTACCGACGAGATCCGCTTCGGTGACAACGACACCCTTGGCGCGCTGGTTGCCAATCTCGTCGAAGCTGATCTGCTGGTCATCCTGACCGACCGTGATGGCATGTTCGACGCCGACCCTCGTTTCAATCCTCAAGCCAATCTGATCAGCGAGGCGCGCGCTGACGACCCGGCGCTGGATGCGGTAGCTGGCGGTACGGGTGGTGCGCTGGGGCGCGGTGGTATGCAGACCAAGCTGCGCGCGGCGCGCCTTGCTGCGCGTTCCGGCGCACATACGGTGATTGTCGGTGGCCGCATTGAGCAGGTGCTGGCGCGTCTCAAGGCGGGCGAGCGCTTGGGTACGCTGCTGGCGCCGGAGTGCAGCCGCCATGCGGCCCGCAAGCAATGGCTGGCTGGGCATCTGCAAACGCGTGGCACGCTGACGCTGGATGACGGTGCCGTGCATGCCTTGCGTCAAGGCAATCGCAGTCTGCTGCCTGTCGGTGTGCGCGCTGTGCAGGGTGCATTCCGTCGTGGCGAGATGGTGGTCTGTGTCGGACCGCAGGGTGCGGAAGTAGCGCGCGGTCTGGTGAACTACAGTGCGGCCGAGGCGCAGCGCATTCTCGGGCGGCCATCAGATGAGATCGAAAAGCTGCTTGGATATGTTGATGAGCCGGAACTTATTCATCGCGACAACATGATTCTGGTCTGAGGTGAGCATGCGTCTAGCCACTATTGCGCTGGCTTTTGGGTTGGCTGTTCCTTCGTTGGCGTCGGCCGAGAAAATCGGTGAGGTGGATACGGTCTTCAAATGGCTCGGGCCGAATCACAAGATCGTCATCGAGGCGTTCGACGATCCCTTGGTCGATGGGGTGACCTGTTATCTGTCGCGCGCCAAGACAGGTGGTATCAAGGGTGGGCTGGGGCTTGCCGAGGATCGGGCGGAAGCCTCCATCGCCTGCCGCCAGGTCGGCCCGATTCGCTTCAATGGCAAGCTCAAGGATGGAGATGTGGTCTTCAAGGAGCGCACATCGCTGGTATTCAAGACCATGCAGGTGGTGCGCTTCTTCGATGAGTCGCGCAACACGCTGGTTTATCTGGTCTACAGCGATCGCATCATCGAGGGGAGTCCGCAGAACGCGGTGACGGCTATTCCGATTCTGCCTTGGCCGGTCGCGCCATAATCTGCACCTGTCCCGTCCGTTGGGGTAAAAAAAGGGCATAAAAAAACCGGCGCTAGGCCGGTTTTTTTCAAGAACCTGCAGTTAGGCTGCAGCAGCTTCGCCGAGGGCCTTGATGTGACCGTTCAGGCGGCTCTTGTGACGAGCAGCTTTGTTCTTGTGGATGATGCCTTTGTCGGCCATGCGGTCAATGACCGGCACAGCAGCGGTGTAGGCTGTGCGAGCCTTGTCCAGGTCTTTGGCGTCGATGGCCTTGACCACATTCTTGATGTAGGTACGAACCATGGAGCGCAAGCTGGCATTGTGGCTGCGACGCTTCTCAGCCTGAATTGCGCGTTTTTTGGCGGAAGGGCTGTTGGCCACCGTCGAACTCCTCGAAAACTGGGGGGATTGCAAGCAAATAAGGCCGCGAATCATGCCGACGCGAAGGGCGCTTGTCAAGCCCGGTCGAATGGCTTGAGAAGCTGGTCGGACAGAAGGGCTGCGGCTAAACTCGCCGCCTCTTTTCATGTCGTAACTGGCCATCGATCCGGCCGGCGCTGAGCGCTCGGTCGATCAATCTCGCTGCAATTCTAGGAAGACAAATGTCCGAAAAAACCGGCAAGGGCGGATTGTTGCGTTCCAGCGCGGTGGTCAGTGTCATGACCCTGCTGTCACGCGTGCTGGGCATGGTACGCGATATGGTTGTCGCCAGCTACTTCGGTTCAGGCGCTGCCGCCGACGCCTTCTTCATTGCGTTCAAGATTCCCAACTTCCTGCGTCGGCTGTTTGCCGAGGGTGCCTTTGCCCAAGCCTTCGTGCCGGTGCTTTCGGAATATCGCACCAAGCGTACGTTGGCTGACGTCAAGCAATTGGTCGATCGCACTGCCGGCATGCTCGGCCTCATTCTTGCCGGGCTGACCGCGCTCGGCGTGCTGTTTGCGCCCTATGTCGTCATGGTCTTCGCGCCGGGCTTCCATGACGATCCGGCGAAGATGCAGCTGGCTGGCGAGCTGCTGCGGATTACCTTTCCCTATCTGATGCTGATTTCGCTGACGGCATTCACCTCCGGCGTGCTCAACAGCTATGGGCATTTCGCGGTGCCGGGCTTCACGCCAGTGTTGCTCAATGTCTGCATGATTGCGTCGGCGGTGTTTCTCACGCCCTATTTCGATCAGCCGATCATGGCGCTTGCCTGGGGCGTGTTTATCGCCGGTTTCGCCCAGCTGGCCTTCCAGCTGCCGTATGTCGCCAAGCTTGGCCTGGTGCCGCGGCCAAAGGTAAAGCGGGGTGACGAGGGCGTTCGTCGCATCATGCTGCTGATGGTGCCGGCGCTGTTCGGTGTCTCGGTCAGTCAGATCAATCTGTTGCTCGATACAGTGCTGGCTTCCTTTCTGCAGACCGGCAGCGTGTCCTGGTTGTATTACGCCGACCGCCTGTCCGAGTTGCCGTTGGGGGCATTCGGTATCGCCATCGGCACGGTGATCCTGCCGAGCCTGTCGCGCCAGCATGCCGGAGAGGACCCGAAGGCGTTCTCCGCGACGCTTGATTGGGCCTTGCGCATGGTGTTGCTGGTGGGCGTTCCGGCAGCGCTGGCGCTGGGTATTCTTGCCGAGCCAATGATCGCCAGCCTGTTCTATTACGGCGCCATGAGCGAGGAGGCGGTGGTGCAATCGGCCAGGGCGCTGCAGGCCTATTCGCTGGGTGTGCTGGCGTTCATGCTGATCAAGGTGCTGGCGCCTGGTTTCTTTGCGCGTCAGGACCTTAAGACGCCAGTGCGTGTCGCGGTCATCTGCATGGTCGCCAACATGGTGATGAATCTTATTCTGATCTGGCCCTTGCAGCATGTGGGGTTGGCGTTGGCTACATCGCTATCCTCGATGCTCAACGCAGTGCTGCTGTTCTGGGGCTTGTACAAGGTCGGTGTCTATCGTCCTGCGCCGGGCTGGTGGTCGTTCGGGCTGCGCCTGGCGGCTGCGTGCGCCGCAATGGTGGCGGTGGTCTGGTGGCTTAACGTGCCGGCGCAAGAGTGGTTTTCCTGGGGTTGGCAGGAGCGGGCGCTGCGGTTGGGGATTCTCGTTTGCGCAGGGCTGGCGGCGTTTGCCGGTGGACTGCTGTTGACCGGGCTGCGGCCGCGGCATTTACGGCACTGATCGATGATTTGCGGGCGGAGCAAACCTGTCCGGGATGCTCGGCACGTGCGTATAATCGGCCACTTTTCAAGCAAGAAGTGCGGTATGCAGCTGGTTCGAGGCCTTCACAATCTGCGACCCCGGCATCGGGGCTGCGTCGCCACCATCGGCAATTTCGACGGCGTGCACCGGGGGCATCAGGCCATCCTGGCGCGGCTGCGCGAACGTGCGGCTGAAATGGGGCTGCCCAGCTGCGTAGTGATCTTCGAGCCGCAACCGCGTGAGTTCTTTTCTCCGGACAAGGCGCCGGCACGGCTCACCCGCTTGCGTGAAAAACTGCAGCTGTTGAGCGAGCAGGGCGTCGATCTGGTGTTGTGCCTGGCCTTCAATCGCCGCCTGCGCGAGCTGAGTGCCGCTGAATTCGTCCACGCCACGCTGGTGGAAGGCCTAGGTGTACAGCACCTGGAAGTGGGTGATGATTTCCGTTTTGGCTGCGATCGCGCCGGCGATTTCGATTTCCTGCTCAAGGCTGGCGCGGCCGAAGGTTTCACGGTCGAGGCCGCCACCACCATCGAGGTGAATGGCGAGCGTGTCAGTAGCACGCGGCTGCGCCAGGTGCTGGCAGAGGGTGATCTGGCCTGCGCCGAAGCGCTGCTCGGCAGGCCGTTCGGTATCACCGGCCGGGTCATGCATGGACAAAAGCTGGGCCGGCAGCTCGGCGCGCCGACCGCCAATGTCCAGCTCAAGCGTCGCAACACGCCGCTGAGTGGCGTGTTCCTAGTCAGTTTCGAACTGGACGGCAAGTCGCTTGCCGGTGTTGCCAACATCGGCATGCGCCCGACGGTCGAGAGTGACGGTAAACCACATCTGGAAGTGCATCTGCTCGATTATCAGGGCGACCTGTATGGGCGTCTGGTGCAGGTCACCTTCCATCGCAAGCTGCGCGACGAGCAGCGTTTCGCCTCGCTGGAGGCGCTCAAGACGGCGATCGAAGCCGACATCGCCGCTGCCCGCGAATACTGGCGGGCTTCACCCCTCATGACGAGTCAGGACTGAAATGACCGATTACAAAGCGACCCTCAATCTGCCGTCCACGGCATTTCCGATGAAGGCCGGTCTGCCACAGCGCGAGCCGGAGATTCTGCAGCGCTGGAACAGCATTGACCTGTACCGGAAGCTGCGGCAGATCGGCGAAGGTCGCCCGAAGTTCGTCCTGCACGATGGCCCGCCGTATGCCAACGGCAACATTCACATCGGTCATGCGGTGAACAAGGTGATCAAGGACATGATCGTCCGCTCACGCACCCTGTCTGGTTTCGATGCGCCCTATGTGCCGGGCTGGGACTGCCACGGTCTGCCGATCGAACACAAGGTCGAGACCACCTTCGGCAAGAATCAGCCCGCCGACCTGACCCGCGAGCGCTGCCGTGCCTATGCCGCCGAGCAGATCGAAGGGCAGAAGGCCGACTTCATCCGCCTCGGCGTCCTGGGTGACTGGGACAACCCGTACAAGACCATGGACTTTGCCAACGAAGCGGGGGAAATCCGCGCCCTGGCCAAACTGGTCGAAGGCGGCTTCGTCTTCAAGGGCCTGAAGCCGGTGAACTGGTGCTTCGACTGCGGTTCGGCGCTGGCGGAGGCCGAGGTCGAGTATCAGGACAAGAAATCCGATGCCATCGACGTCGCCTTCGAGGTCGAAGATGCCGACAAGCTGGCTGCTGCGTTCGGTCTGCCCAATCTGGCCAAGCCTGCCAGCATCGTGATCTGGACCACCACGCCCTGGACCATTCCGGCCAACCAGGCGCTCAACGTCCATCCCGAGTTCGTCTATGCGCTGGTCGACACCGGCGAGCGCCTGCTGCTGCTGGCCGAGGAACTGGTCGAGTCCTGCCTGCAGCGCTACGGCCTGGCCGGTGAAATCATCGCCCGTTGCGAAGGCAAGGTGTTGGAGCTGATCCGCTTCCGCCATCCGTTCTACGAGCGCTTCGCCCCGGTCTACCTGGCCGACTACGTGGAAACCGGTGCCGGTACCGGTATCGTCCATTCTGCGCCGGCCTACGGCGAGGACGACTTCCGCTCCTGCAAGCACTACGGCATGGAGAATGACGACATTCTCGGCCCGGTGCAGAGCAACGGTGTCTACGTCTCGGACCTGCCGTTCTTCGGCGGCCAGTTCATCTGGAAGGCCAACCCGGCGATCGTCGAAAAGCTCGCCGAAGTCGGCGCGCTGCTCAAGCACGAGTCGATCCAGCACAGCTACATGCACTGCTGGCGGCACAAGACGCCGCTGATCTACCGCGCCACCGCGCAGTGGTTCGTCGGCATGGACAAGGTTGCCCACGACGGCAGCTCGCTGCGTCGCCGTGCGCTGGATGCCATCGAGCAGACCGAGTTCGTCCCTGCCTGGGGCCAGGCGCGCCTGCACGGCATGATCGCCGGGCGCCCGGACTGGTGCATCTCGCGCCAGCGGACCTGGGGCGTGCCGATCCCGTTCTTCCTGCACAAGGAAAGCGGCGAGCTGCACCCGCGTACCGTCGAGCTGATGGAGCAAGTGGCGCAGCGTGTCGAGCAAGGCGGCATCGAGGCCTGGTCGAAGCTCGACGCAGCCGAGTTGCTCGGCGAGGAAGCTGCACAGTACGAAAAGATCACCGACACCCTCGATGTCTGGTTCGATTCCGGCACCACCCATTGGCATGTGATGCGCGGCTCGCACCCCATGGGCCACGAAAGCGGCCCGCGTGCCGATCTCTATCTGGAAGGGTCCGACCAGCATCGCGGCTGGTTCCATTCCTCGCTGCTGACCGGCGCCGCCATCGATGGCCATGCGCCTTACAAGGGCTTGCTCACCCATGGTTTCACCGTGGATGAGAACGGCCGCAAGATGTCCAAGTCGCTCGGCAACGTGATCGCGCCGCAGGAAATCACCGACAGCATGGGCGCCGATATCCTGCGTCTATGGGTCTCGGCCACCGACTATTCCGGCGAGATGGCGGTTTCCAAGCAGATCCTGCAGCGCAGCGCCGATGCCTACCGCCGTATCCGCAACACCGCACGCTTCCTGCTCTCGAATCTCGACGGCTTCGATCCCGCGCAGCACATGGTGCCGAACGATCAGCTGATCGCCCTGGACCGCTGGGCCATCGACCGCGCACTGCTGCTGCAGCAGGAAATCGAAGAGGCCTATACGACCTATCGCTTCTGGAACGTCTACCAGAAGGTGCACAACTTCTGCGTACAGGAGCTGGGCGGTTTCTACCTCGACATCATCAAGGACCGCCAGTACACCACTGGTGCCGACAGCCTGCCACGCCGCTCCTGCCAGACCGCGCTGTATCACATCGCCGAAGCGCTGGTGCGCTGGATTGCGCCGATCCTGGCGTTTACTGCCGAGGAGATCTGGCAGTACCTGCCGGGCGAGCGTAATGAGTCGGTGATGCTCAACACCTGGTACACCGGCCTGACCGAGCTGCCGCAGGACGCCGAGCTGGATCGCGCCTTCTGGGACAAGGTCATGGCGGTCAAGACCGCGGTGAACAAGGAACTGGAAAACCAGCGTGCGGCCAAGACCATTGGCGGCAACCTGCAGGCGGAAGTCACGCTATATGCAGAAGACGCGCTGGCTGCGGAGTTGGCCAAGCTGGGCAACGAGCTGCGCTTCGTGCTGATCACCTCTGCCGTCGATATCGCTCCGCTGACTCAGGCGCCAGCCGAGGCCGTGGAGAGCGAATTGGCCGGCCTCAAGCTGGTGGTCAAGAAGACCGGGCACAGCAAGTGTGGTCGCTGCTGGCATCATCTCCCGGACGTCGGTTCGCATGCCGAGCATCCGGAGATCTGCGGTCGCTGCGTGGAGAATATCGAAGGCGCAGGTGAGGTCCGCCACTATGCGTGATACCCGCCGGACGATCAGCAAGCCGGAGGCTGCACAATGAGTGCGCGTTTCGGCAGGCTCGCCTGGCTGTGGCTCAGCGTGCTGGTGATCGCCCTTGATCAAGCTACCAAGCATTACTTCGAAGCCAATTTCAGCCTGTACCAGAAGGTCGACGTGATTCCGGGCTGTTTCGCCTGGACACTGGCCTACAACACCGGCGCGGCATTCAGCTTCCTGGCCGATCACAGCGGTTGGCAGCGCTGGCTGTTTGCAGTGATTGCGATTGGTGTGAGTGCTGTGCTGGTTGTGTGGCTCAAGCGTCTGAAACCGAGCGAAACCTGGTTGGCCGTCGCGCTTGCGCTGGTGCTGGGCGGCGCCATTGGCAATCTCTACGACCGCGTGGTGCTTGGTCACGTGGTCGATTTCATTCTGGTGCATTGGCAGAACCGCTGGTATTTCCCCGCGTTCAATATCGCCGATAGCGCCATCACCGTCGGTGCCGTCATGCTGGCGCTGGACATGTTCAAGAGCAACAAGACCGGAGAAGCTGCACATGACTGAACAGCGCATTGGGCCGGACAAGGAAGTCACCCTGCATTTCGCGCTTGGCCTGGAAACGGGCGAGCTGGTCGACAGCACGTTCGACAAGAAGCCAGCCACCTTCAAGGTGGGTGACGGCAACCTGCTGCCAGGCTTCGAGCAGCAACTCTACGGACTCAAGACAGGTGACAAGCGCACCCTGCAGATTGCGCCGGAGCAGGGCTTCGGCCAGGTCAACCCGCAGAACGTGCAGGTCATGCCGCGCAGCCAGTTCGAAGGAATGGAGCTGTCGGAGGGGTTGATGGTGAGCTTCCAGGATGCTGCCCGCACTGAGCTGCCAGGCGTAGTGAAAGCCTTCGATGACAATCAGGTCACCGTCGACTTCAATCATCCTCTGGCCGGCAAGACCCTGACTTTCGAAGTCGAAATCATCGACGTCAAACCGGTGTAACCGGCTCGCAGCCGGTGGAGCATTCGCTTCCGCCGGCTGGCGAAAGGGCATCCGAGAATGCCCGCACGTATCGCGTTACACTCTCCCGTCATCAAGCCTTCGCGTGTCGAGACCCATCATGCAAATCAAACTCGCCAACCCTCGCGGCTTCTGCGCGGGTGTAGATCGCGCCATCGAAATCGTCAACCGGGCTCTGGAAGTCTTTGGTCCTCCGATCTATGTGCGGCATGAGGTTGTGCATAACAAGTTCGTCGTGGAAGACCTGCGTGCCCGCGGTGCAATCTTCGTCGAGGAGCTGGATCAGGTGCCGGACAACGTCATCGTCATCTTCAGCGCCCATGGCGTTTCACAGGCCGTGCGGCAGGAAGCGGAGAAGCGCGGCCTGAAGGTGTTCGACGCCACCTGTCCGCTGGTGACGAAGGTGCATCTGGAAGTGGCCAAGTACAGTCGTGAAGGGCGCGAGTGCATCCTCATCGGCCACCAGGGCCACCCGGAAGTCGAAGGCACCATGGGGCAGTACGACGCGCGCAATGGCGGCGCGATCTACCTGGTCGAGGATGAAGAGGATGTCGCCCAGCTGCAGGTGCGCAACCCCGAGGCCCTGGCATTCGTCACCCAGACCACGTTGTCCATGGATGACACGAGTCGCGTCATCGACGCGCTGCGCAGGAAGTTTCCGAGCATCGGCGGACCGCGCAAGGATGACATCTGCTACGCCACCCAGAATCGCCAGGATGCGGTGAAGCAACTGGCCGATGAATGCGATGTGGTGCTGGTCGTAGGCAGCCCGAATAGCTCCAACTCAAACCGCCTGCGTGAACTCGCCGAGCGCATGAGCACGCCGGCTTATCTCATCGACGGCGCCGAAGACCTCAAGCGCGAATGGTTCGAGAACATCGAGCGCATCGGCATCACTGCCGGCGCATCAGCACCTGAGGTGCTCGTGCGTGGCGTAATCGAGCAGCTGAAGGAGTGGGGCGCCACTGGCATGGATGAGCTGGAAGGGCGGCCGGAGAACGTGACGTTCTCGATGCCGAAAGAGTTGCGGGTGAGGATTCTCTAATCAGGGGGTACAGGTGTTACTCGCCTCCTTGTTCAAGCGTGCTCGACCGCCTGCGTTGATGACTATTTTCGAGGTCGCGTTTTTATTGCAGATCTTCAGAGTGCCTGCCAGAAAGGCGCCACTTGTCTGGCGGCTGCGCCCGCTCCCCCCGTAGCCGATATAGCGGGTCATCACTCCGTTACCCTGAATCTGAAGATTTGACTGTTTGGTATGCACCAATAGCACCGTTTCGCCCGGATCTTGTTCCGCATTCTGGTTCCGGTCTTCGAATGTCACCCAGCCTTGCTCCCAGTTTCCAGCAGCACGCATTACCACGAAGGCGTTGCGCTTTATTGCTTCGCTGCGTGCGTGGTTTACCGCAGCTAGAAACTGCTGGGATGTTGCTGCTAAGTCGGAGCGGTCGATCACTCCTCGCATTTGCGGTACCGCAATCGATAGCGTGATAGACAGAACAGACAGCGTGATCAAAAGTTCAAATAATGTGAAGCCGCTGGGTTTCATGGCATGCGTCCTTGCGCTGATTTCCAAATATGACCGACCATCATCCTGAATAGGCCGTACATCCGCACCCCACGGACTTTATGTTTCAGTCTTTCTAGGATGCAATCAAATTCCCGAGATAACCCCCTAAATGCGACGTCTTCAGCAAGCTTTCACCCTGATCGAGCTGATGATCACGATAGGAATTCTTTCCATCGTATTGGCTATTGCCGTCCCTGCTTTATCGCAGTCAGTCAATAACGTCAGGCTAACTTCATTGATAAACGATCTCACTACCTCAGCAACCTACGCTCGGTCCGAGGCAGTCAAGCGGAGTCGTCAGGTGGTGATCTGCCGGGCAAACAACGCTCGAAACGGCTGTGATTTGTCCGGTGGGAGCTGGAGTTCGGGTTGGTTGATCTTTGTTGACTCGGCAGCCACCGATACAGCAACGCCTGTGTATGCTGCCTCGAATCTTTTGCGTATATCCGATGTTCCCCCTGTTGGTAGCGAAATAGCAGGGCGAAGCGGTGCCACCGGCCGGGGGTGGGTACGATATTCAAACGTGGGCACTATGGCGCGAGCGGCCACAAACTCTCAGGTCTTCAGCTGGGATGTAAGCCTGTCGAGCGCTGCTCCGGAGAGGGCGCGAACCGTACAAATTGGTTTGGCCGGTCGCCCCAGTATCTGCAAAGGAGCTGCATGCGAATGACTAACCAACGAAACAGCGCGGGTTTCAGTCTGATTGAAGTACTTATCGCACTGGTCATCATTTCGGTAGGCTTAATCGGCCTCGCTGCGCTGCAAGCTCGGGCGCTTCAGTTCAATCAAGGTTCTTATCTCCGCTCTCAGGCGAATGTGCACGCTTACGACATCATCGATCGCATGCGTATAAACAGGGCTCAGGCGCAGGTGGGCGCCTACGACCTTGCCATCACAGCTTCGGCCCCGACGGGCACCTCGCTGGCCGAGCGAGATTTAGCGGGCTGGCTCGAACTGCTCGCCGCCACGCTGCCGGCTGGTGACGGAGAGGTGAGCTGCAACGCTACCCTTTGCCGTGTTCGCGTCACGTGGCAGGAGCCCGACGGCGAGACCTACGAATTTAGCTACCAGACGCGGATATGACTATGAAGCGAAGTCAGCGAGGGCTTTCTCTGGTCGAGTTGATGATTGCGATGGTCATCGGCTTGATTTTGATGACAGGAGTTCTTCAAATTTTTATCGGCAGTAAACGTGTTTATACAACGCAAGACGCGCTGTCGCGCATTCAGGAGAATGGTCGACTGGCGATTGATTTTATTGTTCGTGACAGTCGAATGGCTGGATACGCGGGTTGTGCCAGTGGGTATAACTCGAGCCTACATAACGGCCTAAATATCAATATCGCCACAGCATCGCAAAGGTTGTTATATGACTTTGAAATGCCGATCGAAGGGCTGGACAACGTCGGATCCATTTCTGGCTGGGGCTCAGGCGTCGCTCCTGTCAACGGAACGGACGTTCTATTCGTTCGAGGCGCTTTCACCGGCGATATTGGTATCAAGGCGAATAACAGCAGCGGCAACCTTCGTGCGGAGACCAGTTCCCCGGTAGTCGCCGGGGTGGATGGCGGGCCGTCTTGTACCGCTAATGGATCATTGTGCACAGACGACATCGTGATGATTTCGGACTGTGCGAAGAGCCGAGTTTTTCAGGTGACCACTCTAAATGCAGACGGAGCGTCTGCCGCGCTAGTTGTTCACGCGGCGTCGGGCTCTCCGGGCAATGCTCCTCCTGCGAGTTGGGGAGGAGCGTCGGCGCCCCCTGAAGAGGTTTTTGGGGTTGAGTCCGAGATACTACGGGTCAGCACCCTTGTGTATTTTATTGGACAGAACGCGGCAGGTCGGCGTGCGCTCTATCAGCGTGCTGGTAGTAACGGCTCTGTTGAGCTGGTCGAGGGCATTCAAGATATGCAAATTACCTATGGGTACGACACGTCGGGCGATGGTCTCCCCAACAACTACGTTTCTGCCAGCGCAATCTCAAATGCCGATCGGGCGACTCATGTTGCAAGCTGGGCAAAAGTAGTCAGCGTTCGTATCGCATTGCTCCTACAAAGCCAGGAAGAAAACATCGTCGAAACGCCACAGCAGATTACATTCAACGGTAACGTCCTGAATCCAACTGGCGGAGCACAAGATCGGCGCTTGCGTCAGGTTTTTATCTCAACAGTTGGAATTCGCAGTCGGCTGGACTAGGAGCGTGAAAATAATGGATTCCTCGGTAAGACAACGTGGTGCGGTGCTGATCGTAGCGCTGATCATGCTGCTGTTGCTCACTGTGGTGGGCTTAGCGGGCATGCAGGACTCTCAGTTGCAAGAGGCGATGGCAGGAAACATGCGTGACCGCAATCTGGCGTTTCAAGTTGCGGAGGCGGGGCTCCGCGCAGGCGAAAACGAGCTACGAAAAGCAACCATAACCGCCCCAGTTTCTAGCCCGCTTCCCCGGCCGGGCGATCCTTGTTTCTGGTGGTCATGTGGAGGGAGTGCTGCCGTATTCAATTGGGGAGCGGCCCCTGCCGTAACCGCGCAACTCAACTTTGATGTTGCAAATCCGCAGTACGTTATTGAATTACTCCCCGCATTGCCTGCCGCTACAACTGGAAATAGTGCGAAATTCGGGGAGGACACGCTTTCCCGTGTTTACCGGGTTACTAGCAGGGCTGGCGGCGGTACGGGCGACTCGGTGATCGTTCTGCAATCTACTTTCAAGCGTTAAGCTGGGGATATCATGAAAAATCGGATTTTGAAGTATATTCTCAACGTCTGCGCCGGCTCGCTATTTTCGGTTTCGATTGCCAATTTGTCCCATGCGGTGACGTTAAGTAGTGTTCCGCTATTCTTGAACGCTCCTGTTGCGCCAATAGTCATGCTGAATATGTCCAAGGATCATCAGCTCTTTTTTAAGGCATACGATGATTATTCAGACGCGAACAATGACGGCGTGCTCGATCTTACGTACAACCATGCCATCAATTACTACGGCTATTTTGATAGCCAGAAATGTTACGTTTATCGGAATGATCGCTATGAGCCCTCTCGCGTAAAGGTCGACAAATATTGCAATGATAGTTCCGCTGCCGGCGAGTGGTCTGGGAATTTCCTAAACTGGGCGACCATGACCCGTATCGATACGGTGCGGAAAATCCTATACGGAGGACTTCGGTCAACCGACACAGACTCCGAAACTGTACTCCAGCGCGCTTTTCTACCTAACGATGCGCACAGTTTTGCCAAGTATTATCGTGGCGCCGATCTTCCAAAGCTCGCGGGTATTTCCGTCACCGACTTCAGTGATACGTCCGCTGGCGGTTTGACCATTTGCAATACGACCGTAGAAGGCAGCGGGCTGTCGCATAACTCGGCCAGTGCGCCATTGATGCGTGTCGTTCGGGGCAACTATTCGCTGTGGGCGGCTAATGAACGGTGGCAATGCCGCTGGTCGGGAGAAAAATCAGCCAATAATGGTAATGACTCAAGCAGGACCGGAATTAACGCTCATGCGTCGAGCCCTGCGAAACCGAGCAGCAATGGCGGCGACTACAATGTTCGGGTACAAGTATGCGCCAGCGCTTCACTGATTGGTGGCGAGAAATGTAAGGCGTACACATCGTCCAGTGGTGTTAGTACGCTCAAGCCGATAGGCCTTTTGCAAACCTATGGAGATAATAATCTCATTCGCTTTGGTTTGATTACCGGATCTTATACGAAAAGCAAATCTGGTGGCGTTTTGCGTAAGAACGTATCAAGCATGAATGATGAAATCGACCCTGGAACTGGTAGATTTCTTGTCAGGCCATCTTCCGGTGGAATTATTGATACGCTGAACAGATTGACCATATTCGGTTATGATTTTGGTGATGGTACTTATTTGAGCGGCTCTGGCGATAATTGCAGTTGGGGGCGTGCCAGTTTTAATAATGGGCAATGCACTAACTGGGGTAATCCGCAAGCTGAAATATTTCAAGAGTCATTAAACTATCTGGCCGGTCGCGCAACTACGAATGCGTATAGTGTCGTCTCCGAAGACAAGGTTCCAGGCTTGTTCTCGCCCGCTTGGACGGCACCTGTAACTAGCGCAAATTCTTGTGCGCCTTTGAATATCATTCAGTTCAACGCAAGCACGACATCGTACGATGGTGACGAGCTGTCAAGCTTTGGTGAGCCTACTGTCAGAACCAATCAAGTCGGGGTTGGGGAGTCGATTAACGGTGGGACGTTTTTCGTTGGGAAGTCCGGTGGTGCTAACGATGGTCTTTGCACGCCGAAAACGGTAGAAAACCTTTCCAATATATCTGGTACTTGCCCTGATGCTCCGCGGTTGGATGGCACTTATAAAATCGCTGGGCTTGCGAATTATGCGCGTACAACTGATTTGCTGCCGGCGCTCGCAGGTAATCAGAAGGTCAAGACATACGGTGTTGCTCTTGCGCCGGCGGTGCCAAAGCTTGAAGTACCACTTCAGCAGGGCCGAAAGGTCAGCATCCTGCCAGCGTGCCAGAACAGTACGGTTGGCGGAAACTGCGCGATTGTCGACTTTAAAGTTGTCAGCGCTTCCAGTACGTCAGGGAAATTGTACGTTAACTGGGAGGACAGTGAGCAGGGCGGTGACTACGACCAAGACATGTGGGGCGTTATCGACTACACGATCTCTGGGTCTTCTATCAGCGTCACCACGCAGGTTATGGCGCAGTCCACGGGCGATAGGATGGGCTTTGGTTACGTCATCGGTGGCACTGAAACGGATGGATTTCATGTGCACTCAGGCATCAACGGGTTTTCGTTCCCTGTCGATCCGAATCCCGGGGTAGGCACCGGTACTGCCGGCTCTTGCCTTACCAGCGGTACCCAAGGGCGTTGTGATCGCCCCAACCTCGCCACTACCCGTACTTACGTGATTGGCAACACCGCAGCGAAGCTTCTGGAGCAGCCCCTGTACTACGCAGCGAAATGGGGCGGGTTCGAAGATCTCAACAACGACGGTAAGCCGAACACACGTGACGAGTGGGATGCCGATGGTGATGGTGTGCCGGATACATATTTCTTCGCCACTAACCCGGCTCAGTTGGAAGAGTCGCTGGCTAAAGCGTTCGAGCAGGTCGCGGCTAGTGCTTCTTCGTCGGCGTCCGTAGCGACCAACTCCACGCGGCTGGACACCGAGACGCTTATTTACCAGGCGCGCTTCAATAGTAATGACTGGAGCGGGCAGTTGCTTGCTTACCGGGTGGCAGCGGGCGGTGATATTAGCGTCGTTGCTTGGGATACGAATCAGTCCGGCAAAATTCCGTCGCCAGGCGATCGTAATATCGTTACGTGGAGCGACAGTGCTGGCGCTCAGCTGGAATGGTCGTCATTGAGTACGGCTCAGAAAGCTGCGCTGGCTGAAGCGGGGGCGAATCAAACGCTGTCCACCGCTCAAATTGCGCTCGGTCAGGCTAGGCTGAATTGGCTCAAGGGTGCCAGAGACCAAGAGCAACCTGCTGGAGCATTGCGCAAGCGCGACTCCCTTTTGGGCGACGTGGTTAACTCCGATCCAGTTTTCGTCGGCACGCAGGATTACGGGTATGGTCGCTTGCCGGCAGGCACGCCTGGAGCCGATTCGTATGCTGCGTATGTCGCCTCGAAAAGCAGCAAGACCCCATTGTTATTGGTGGGAGCGAACGACGGCATGCTGCATGCGTTTAACGCCACGACGGGGGTGGAGCTTTTTGCATACATGCCCAGCAAGGTTTTTGGAGATATTGCAAAGATCACCAAGCCGGATTATGGAAAGCTTTCCAATCCGCATCGTTATTTCGTCGATGGACAAATTTTCATCGGAGACGCTTACATCAACAACTCCTGGCGGACCGTTGCAATTGGTAGCTACGGTGCAGGCTATCGTGGCGTGTTCGCGCTTGATGTCACCAATGCTGGGACCTCGACAGGTTTCCAACCGTCTGACGTTTTGTTCGAGCTTGACGACGTTCACTGGGCTGACATCGGCCACGTGATGAGTCCTGGTATTGTCGGCCGACTTCCCGACGGCACTTGGGGCGCGGTTTTCGGGAATGGATACAACAGCCAGGGCGAGCAGGCCAAGTTATTGGTCGTAAACCTCGGCGATGCTACTGATCGGGTCGCTATTGCAACTGCAACCAGCACTACGCCTAACGGTCTTGCTGGGCCGGCGTTACTCGCCAATGCCCAGCGTACGCTGATTCAGGCCTATGCCGGTGATTTGGCTGGCAACCTGTGGAAATTTGCCTTTACCGGAAACAACTCAACGACTCGTTCGAATTGGGAGGTTGCCTACCGGAGCGGAAACACGCCTGTCCCGCTGTTTCGTGCAAAAAATGCTTCGGGTGAGGCGCAACCTATTACTTCTGTGCCTGAAATGGGTTACAACCCGGACGGCAATCGTCTGATGGTGTTCTTCGGGACCGGTAGTTATTTCATGCCGCAGGATGTGGTGGTGCCTATTTCACCAGCGACCCATAGGGTCGAGTCCTTCTACGGATTGGTCGATAGTGGCTCGGCTATATCCCAGTTATCTGGCGATGCACGGAGCTCCTTGGTGGCGCAAACAATCACGTCGGAAATAGATGTTGGCGCGCTGTCGCTGCGCAAACTCTCGAATAACTCGGTCAACTACGCCAACAAGTCTGGCTGGTATCTGGACCTAGTTAAGCCATCCACTAGTGGAGCCGGTACTCGCCAAGGCGAGCGCGTGGTCAGTACGCCAATCTTGCGCAACGGACGTATTATTTTTCCCACCGTTATACCATCGCAAGATGTTTGTTCCGCGGGGGGGGACAGCTGGCTCATGGAGCTGGACGCATGGAGTGGTGGGCGGCTTGCCTATCCGGTTTTCGATGTGGGTGGCGATGGTGAAATCAACGACCTCGATCTCGTAAACGGCGAGCCTATGAGTGGCAAAAAATCCCGGCAAGGAATTATCAAGACTCCTGCAATTATTTCTGCCGGGGATATTGAGTATAAGTTTGCGAGCGGTACGGCCGGCGGTATTGACGTGACCGTGGAAAAGGGTGGGCTGAACGAAGGTCGTCTTTCTTGGAGGCAGTTGCGTTGATGCGTACATTAAATAAACGTTCTGGCGTAGCCTGCTCGGCGGGTTTCACACTGATCGAACTTATGATCGTTGTCGCAATAGTCGGAGTGCTAGCCGCTATCGCTTATCCGAACTATCGCGAATACGTATTGAAAGGCAATCGAAGCGACGCGAAGGCTTCGTTGACGCGCTCGGCTCAGGAGCTGACTCGCTGCTTTACCAGTCTGAACCGGTATAACCATGCCAATTGTGCCGAGGCTGCGCTGTACGCCGCTGGTGCGCCCACGTATCTGTCATCTGAGCGGCTTTATTCGCTCACCGGCGTCATCAACCAGACGACATTCGTACTGACAGCCACAGCAACGGGCGCGCAGGTTGCCGACACTACGTGCGCAACGTTCACTCTTTCCAACACTGGAGCCCGCACTGCCGCTACGTCTGCACCCGCGGCGGACTCAACCGCGCGCTGCTGGTAGTATCCAACGCTTTATGGGTAGGAGAAGCCAGTGAGTTATTGCGTCGTTGGTGCTGGTGTTATTGGGTTGTTATCGGCGCTCCGCCTTGCTGTTAGTGGCGCGCAAGTTACTGTATTCGACTCGAGTAATGTCGGCAGCGAAGCCTCGTGGGCCGGTGGCGGGATTGTTTCGCCGTTGTATCCGTGGCGCTACAGCCCGGCGGTCACTGCGCTGGCGCATTGGTCGCAGGATTTCTACCCGCAGCTTGGCGACCGGTTGCTGGCGGAGACGGGGGTGGACCCGGAGGTGCACGTCACCGGTCTCTACTGGCTGGATTTGCACGACGAGGCGGAGGCGCTGAGTTGGGCTGAGCGTTATGGTCGGCCACTCACCTCGGTATCGATGGAGACCGTGCGCCAGGCTGTGCCATCGCTGGGTGAGAGTTACAAGCGCGCCGTTTACATGGAGGGTGTCGCTAATGTCCGTAATCCCCGCCTGCTCCGTGCGCTGCGCGAAGCGCTGCGGCAGCTGCCGAATGTGAATGTGATTGAGCAGTGCCCGGTGAAAGGTTTCCTGCGCGACGGTACGCGCATCGTGGGCGTGCAGACGGCGCAGGGCGAGATGCGGGCGGATCAGGTTGTAGTGGCGGCCGGCGCCTGGAGTGCACAGCTGCTGGCGACGCTGGGGCTGGAGATTCCGGTCAAGCCGATGAAAGGGCAGATGATTCTCTTCAAGTGCGCCGAGGACTTCTTGCCGAGCATGGTGCTGGCCAAGCGGCGCTATGCGATTCCGCGGCGCGATGGCCACATCCTGGTTGGTAGCACCCTGGAAGATGTCGGCTTCGACAAGACGCCGACCGAAGACGCGCTGGAAAGCCTGAGGGCAACAGCGATCGAGCTGCTACCGGCGCTGGCCGACGCGCAAGTGGTCAAACACTGGGCAGGGCTGCGGCCGGGTTCGCCGGATGGCGTGCCTTATATAGGACCGGTGAGCGGCTTCGACGGGCTGTGGCTGAACTGCGGGCACTTCCGCAACGGGTTGGTGCTGGCACCGGCGTCCTGTCAGCTGCTGGTCGATCTGATGCTTGGGCAGGCGCCGATCGTGGATCCATCGCCGTACGCACCGGCTGGTCGTATCGCTGATCAGAAGGGTTGAGCGGACCTTCGCGGGGCTCCCCGTTCCGTAAGCAGTCAGGGTTTCGTACCGCCGCCCGGACTCTGTCCTGCTGCCGACTCGCATTGCTGGTAAATTAGCCGGCACTTCGGCTCTGCCAGGCAGAGCCAGATTGGCGAGTGAGGTTTGTGTGGCGAAGAAAACCACTTCCCTGGCCGGCCTGAGTGGGCTGGTCTATTCCACCGATGCCGGTCGGCATTGTCCTGAGTGCAGCCAACCGCTGGGTAGTTGCATCTGCAAACAAAGCGTTCTGCCTGACGGCGACGGTATTGCGCGGGTGCGCCGCGAGAGCAAGGGCCGGGGCGGCAAGACGGTGACGACCATCAGTGGCGTTCCGTTGCCCGAGACCGAGCTCAAGGAGCTCGCCAGCGCGCTGAAACGCCGCTGCGGCACGGGCGGCGCGCTGAAGGACGGCGTCATCGAGATCCAGGGCGATCACGTTCAGCTGCTGATCGACGAGCTGACCAGGCGCGGCTTCAAGGCCAAGAAGTCCGGTGGCTGAGCGTCCACGTGGCACCTCCACCCATTTTCACCATTTTCCGCATATCGGCTGTCGAAGCCGCATAGCCTTCGCCGCGCGGTTCTGCTCGCTGCGAAACACTCAATTTCTTCCGGGAGGCCTTGATGCCTGTACGACGCACACGTAAAGACGACGGTAGCCAGTGGACCGCTGCCGACAGCCGCAGCATCTACGGTATCCGCCACTGGGGCGCTGGGTATTTCGCAATCAACGACCAGGGCAATGTCGAAGTGCGCCCGCAGGGGCCGAGCGGCGAGCCGATCGAGTTCAACGGGCTGATCGAGCAGCTGCGCGAGGCGGGACTGTCGCTGCCGTTGCTGGTGCGCTTCCCCGGCATCCTGCAGGACCGCGTACGGCGGCTGACCGGTGCCTTCGATGCCAACATCGAGCGCATGGAGTACGCCGGCAAGTACACCGCGTTGTACCCGATCAAGGTCAACCAGCAGGAAGCGGTGGTGGAGAACATCATCGCCACGCAGAACGTTTCCATCGGCCTGGAGGCCGGCTCCAAGCCGGAGCTGATGGCCGTGCTGGCGCTCGCCCCCAAGGGCGGCACCATCGTCTGCAATGGCTACAAGGACCGCGAGTTTATCCGCCTCGCACTGATGGGCCAGAAGCTCGGGCACAAGGTATTCATCGTCATCGAGAAGGAGTCCGAGGTCGGCCTGGTGATCGAGGAGGCCAACGAGCTCAAACTGACGCCGCAGGTCGGTCTGCGTGTGCGCCTGTCGTCGCTGGCATCGTCCAAGTGGGCAGACACTGGTGGTGAGCGGTCGAAGTTCGGCTTGTCTGCGGCGCAGCTGCTCTCGGTGATCGAACGCTTTCGTGCGGCGGAAATGGATCAGGGCATCCGCTTGCTGCACTTCCACATGGGCTCGCAGATCGCCAATCTGGCCGACTACCGGCAGGGCTTCCGTGAGGCGATTCGTTACTACGCCGAGCTGCGCGCGTTGAACCTGCCGGTGGATTACATCGATGTCGGCGGCGGTCTGGGCGTCGATTACGACGGTACCCACTCGCGCAATGCCAGCTCGATCAACTACGACATCGACGAATACGCCGGCACCGTGGTCGGCATGCTCAAGGAGTTCTGCGAGGCACAGGGCCTGCCGCACCCGAACATCTTCTCCGAAAGCGGGCGGGCGATGACCGCGCATCATGCGGTGCTGGTCATGCAGGTCACTGATGTCGAGCGGCACAACGACGAGCTGCCGGTGATCGAAAACTACGACGAACTGCCGGAGATCGTGCAGTCGCTGGCCGATCTGCTTGGGCCGACAGATCCGGAAATGGTCACTGAGACCTACTGGCGCGCTACCCACTATATGAGCGAGTCCAGCGCGCAGTATGCGTCCGGCAAGCTGACCCTGGCGCAGAAGGCGCTGGCCGAGCAGAGTTACTTTGCCATCTGCCGTCGCCTGTACAACCAGCTCAAGGCCCGTCAGCGCTCCCATCGGGCGGTGCTCGACGAGCTCAACGACAAGCTGGCGGACAAGTACATCTGCAATTTCTCGGTGTTCCAGAGTCTGCCGGACACCTGGGCGATCGACCAGATCCTGCCGATCGTGCCGCTGCAGCGGCTGAGCGAGGAGCCGGTGCGGCGCGCGGTGCTGCAGGACCTGACCTGCGACTCGGACGGAAAAATCAAGCACTACGTCGACGAGCAGAGCATCGAAAGCAGCATGCCGGTGCATGAGGTCGCGCCTGGCGAAGAGTACTTCCTCGGCGTGTTCCTGGTGGGCGCTTACCAGGAAATTCTTGGCGATATGCACAACCTGTTCGGCGATACCGACTCGGTGAACGTCTATCAGCGTGAGGACGGCAGCTACTACCACGCCGGCATCGAGACCCACGACACCATCGAGGACATGCTGCGCTATGTGCACCTGTCGCCCGAGGAGCTGATGACCTACTACCGCGACAAGGTTGCCAGCGCCAAGCTGAGCGCCAAGGAGCGCACCCAGTACATCGATGCTTTGCGTTTGGGGCTGACGCGCTCTTCCTATCTGACGCCCTAATCGACCAGCCCGGCGTCAGCCGGGCATGACGCCAAAGCCGCGCGCCATCAGCGCGGCCAGCAACGGGATCAGTAAGAGCAGTAGCAGCTCCAGGCGAATGGTCAGCTTGACCCACCTGGCGCTGCTGTTCGACATGATCGGTGTCTGGCCTGCGGACAAGGCCGGGCGCCAGCGCAGGAAGGTCAGGGTGGGATAGATGGACAGTACCGCGACCACCACGAACAGGCCGACCTTGGCGTGGAACAGGCTGTTCTTGAGGTAATAGTCCAGGCCTTTGCCATAGAGGATTGCCCGGGCGGCTCCGCTGGCCAGTACCGCCGCCGCGGTGATGCCGAAGGCGATGTCGATGCGAAACAGGCTGCGCGCGCGCTCCAGCGTCAGCGGCCGCCGGAACAGCTGGTGCTCCAGCAGCAACAGGGCAAAGAGCAGGAATATCGCCAGAAAATGCAGATAGGCGGCGATGGCGTACGCCATGTTCAGTGTCCCTCGGAGTGTGTGGTGCTTGGCGCGCCCATGGTAAACCAGGCTCCGCGGCGCTGCAGGCGCTGAGCGAGCACACCCAGGCAGACGCCGCGCATCAGCATGAAGCTCAGAAATGCCAGCCACAAGCCGTGATTGCCAAGCCCCTGCAGTAGCCAGCCCAGCGGCAGCGTCAGACCTACCGCCAGGAGCATGCTGTTGCGCATCTCCCGCGCGCGGGTGGCGCCGATGAACAGCCCGTCAAGCAGATAGCTCCAGACCGCGATCAGCGGCAACACCGCCAGATAGGGCAGGTAGGTCAGCGCGGTCGCGCGGACCTCGGGAATGTCGGTCTGCAACTGGATAAAGAGATGGCCGCCAAGCAGGAAGAACAGGCCGAAGGCGACGCTGGCCAGCAATGACCAGCCCCCGGCGACCACCATCACGCGCTGCAGCGCGTCGCGGTTGCGGGCACCGATGGCATGCCCGGCCAAGGCTTCCACGGCATGCGCCAATCCATCGAGGGCGTGCGCGGTCAGCAGTAGGCCGTTGAGCAGCAGCGCGTTGGCGGCGACCGTCGCATCGCCTAGCCGCGTGCCCTGTACCGTCACCAGGAAAAACACCAGTTGCAGCGCCAGGGAGCGCAGGAAGAGGTCGCGGTTGACCGCCATCAGCGGCCGCCAGCTCAGCCAGCGGCGCAGCGCGCGGGTATCGAGTCGGCCGGGGTAGCGGGCCAGGGCCTTGCGGGTGAGGGCCAGGCCCAGCAGCGCGCCGCTCCACTCGGCGATCACCGAGGCGCGGGCGGCGCCGGCCACTCCCCAGTCGAGGCCGAGCACGAACCACAGGTCCAGCGCCACGTTGATCAGGTTTGTCGTCAGCAGAATGGCCAGTGGTGCGCGAGCATTCTGGGTGCCGAGGAACCAGCCGATCAGCGCATAGCTGGCCAGTGCTGCGGGCAGGCCGAACAGGCGTGTGTGGAAATAGTCGCGGGTGAGTTCGTCCAGTTCGGCAGACGGCTGCATGAGCTGCAAGGCCGCGCCCTTCAGTGGGACGCCGATTGCGCCCAGCAGCAGCGCGAAACCGAGTGCCAGCAGCAATCCCTGCAACAGGATCTGGCGCAGGGCGCCGCCGTCTTCGCGGCCGGCAGCCTGGGCGGCGAAGCCCGTTGTGCCCATGCGCAGGAAGCCCATCACCCATACCAGCAGCGTGTAGAGGCTGCCGCCGACTGCTACCGCGCCCAGCTGATGGGCGTGCGGCAGATGGCCGATCACGCTGCTGTCCACCAGCGCTACCAGCGGAACGGATAGATTCGACAGGATCATCGGCGCTGCCAGCGCCCACACCTTGCTATGGGTGGGCGCATCGCGCCAGGCGGCAAGCATGCTGGACATTTCGGGCCTTCCGGGACGGCCCGGCACTATACGTCGCATCGAAAAAAGAGGAAAAGCCGGCCTGCTGGCAAACCGGGGCGGTAGCACTCAACGACTGCAGCTGGGGCTCAGTGGATCAGCCAGCTCAGCAGCCACAGGCCGAGAAACAGCCAAACCAGCCCGCCGATGATCGAGCCGCGAAAGAACGCGCGTACCGCGGCGACCAGTAACAACAGGCCGATCGCCAATGCCACCAGGCTGATCAGCGAACGGTCCATGCCCAGCGTGCGCGAGAGCCCCTCGAGGAAGTTGTGTCCGGCTCGGGCAAACAGACCAAAGAAATCGCCCAGCGCCTCGACGATGAAGCGTATGACCGAGCCAAGCGCCTGTCCCAACCATTCGAAGAATCCTTCTACCCGCATGTATCGCTCTCCTGAAACGTTCGATTGCCGTGCGCAAGCACAGCCCTGCGTATTGGGCTGTCTGGCACGCCCGAGAGTTCCGGATCGCCGCTGCCGTGCTGGAACCGGTGGGGAAGAATCGCGGTCGTAGTGTCGCTGTATGGATCGGCGCTGGGCTTGGGCACCCGCCTTCATGCGGCTGCAACAAGACCCAGGCAACCTGCCCACGATCCCCTGAACGAGAACACCATTATGCGAGCCCTTGCCAGAGCGCAGCTGGGACGAGTTGCGGCGCTGCGCCCGACCTGGTGGTACGGCTGCGCGCTTTTCGCGTTGCTCTACGCCGCCACCACCGTTCACCTCGATGAGCGCTTGTTCTACACATTGAAAACCACCTGGCATGAAGCCAGCTGGGAACGGCGCAGCCTCTGGCTACCGGAATATCAGGTAAAGATCGATGCGCTGCCGGTGGCGACGGTGGACAACAACCTTTCCGGGCTGACCTATGACGAGCGCCGCGATCATCTGTGGGCGGTAGTCAACAATCCTGAGGAGCTGCTCGCTCTGGGGCGTGACGGCAGCTTTATCGCGCGCTATCCGTTGCAGGGGTTCGAGGATGTCGAGGGAATTACCTATCTCGGCGACGACCTGTTGGTGGTAACCGAAGAGCGTCAGCAGTCATTGGTTGTCCTGGCAGTCCCCAGGGTTGCCGGGCCGTTGCTGCGTGCGGAAGGGCGCTCCATCACCCTGGCCCTTGGCGATGCGGAGAACTCCGGTTTCGAAGGCGTCGGTTACGACCGAGTGGGCGATCGTCTGTTTGTGGTCAAGGAGCATTCACCGCGCAAGCTCTACGAAATCCAGGGCATCAAGCGCAGCTTGGCAGGTGACATGGATATCAAGATCATCGACCGCGAGGCCTGGATCGAGAAGCTGGACATGGCCACTGATCTGTCGTCGGTGCATTTCGATGAGCAGACCGGTCACCTGGTGCTGCTCAGCGACGAGGCGAAGATGATGCTGGAGCTCGATGCAGAAGGCGAGCTGGTCAGCTTCCGCTCGCTTTGGAGCGGTTTTGCCGGGCTCGAACGCAGCGTGCCGCAGGCCGAAGGGATGACCTTCGATGGACAGGGCAATCTCTATCTGGTCAGCGAGCCCAACCTGTTCTACGCCTTCGAGCACGAGTGAGCGCCTGCGCCTGCCTGCTAGCCGCGCTGGATCAGCCAGACCCCGGCGAAGATCAGCAGCAGGCCGGCTACCTTGCCCAGGCTGATGCTCGATTGGCGAAAGCCGGCCCAGCCGAAATGGTCCAGTAGCAGGGCGACGAACAGCTGACCGGCCAGTAGCAGCGCCATGAACAGCAGCGCTCCGGTGCGCGGCGCGGCGAATGCTGCCGTGGCAATGAAGAATGCACCGAGCAAACCGCCAGACCAGTGCCACCAGTTCAGGCTCTTCAGCGTCTGCAGGGCGGGTACGTCACGCTGGACCAGCACGATGACGAACAGCGCCAGGGTGCCCACGGCGAAGGAGAGCAACGCCGCACCCATCACATTGCCTAGTTGGCGCGCCACCTGTCCGTTGATGCCCGCCTGCAGCGGCAGCAGGGCGCCGGCAATGAACGGCAGGGTGAGTAACCACCAGGCAACGGCAGGCATGTCGGGTCTCCAGAATCAGGGGCGCGACAGTATGGCGAGCACGGCTGCGGCTCGCCAGCACCATGAAGGACTCGTCAGGAAAACCTCAGCGCGGCGGATACTGCGACAGTACCCGCATCACCAGCTCGCGGATGTTGCCGGCGCGTTCGTCGGGTGTCCCGGGCCGGCTGCGCAACACCTGCTCGGCGCTGCCGCGCCAGACCAGCTTGCCGTCGCCAGCGTCATACAGATCGATCTGCAGCGTGCCGACCTGGTAGTCGATGGTGCGGGTATCGGTAAACATCGGCCCGCCCCAGTAGCCGTACCAGGGATTGCCCCAGGCGCCGGAGGTGGTGGTGTATTGCTGGGTGCGCTGGTCGACGATGTACCAGGCCTGCACCTTGATGTCCGCCACTTTGCCCGCCGTGGCAGGCCGCAAGCCTTGTTGATCGAGCTGTTCGGCGATCGCGCCGCGGATGCGCTGCTCGGTCAGGTCGCTTTTGATTCGCGGGTCGTCAGGCCGATACTGCAGCGCCGGTTCCTGCCAGGTCCAGGCTCGATAGGCGGAGAAGTCGCGCGTCGGGTCGAAATCGCGCTGCACCTGCGGGCCCTGGCAGGCGGCGAGCGCGAAGAGGAGAGGTATCAGCAAAAGGCGACGCAACATGATCGTTCTCCTGGGTGGCGTCTGCTCAGTCTAGGCCTGGCGACGGTGTGTGCTCTGCGCCTGCTTGCCGCATTCAGCGTGGCGGATAGTCTTCGAGGGCGCGCTCCACCGCCTGGCGCAGCGCATCCTGCTGTTTGGCCCGACTGCCACTGATCCGCGCTTCGGCGCGGTTGCTCCAGACGGCCTGGCCCGAGGCTGCGTCGAACATCTCGATACGCACCGAAACCACTTCTTCCTCGTAATTGCGCACGATGGGTACGCTGGTGCCAACCCCATAACCGGAGCCGTAGCCGCCGCCATAGCGACCGACGCCGACCTGCGGGCCATAGTGATCGTAGGTCTGGCGCACCCGCGTCTCCTTGCTGGCGCCGGCTGAAACCAGCACGTCTGCGGAGCCGTTGCCGGTGCGTCCGGATGCGGGTCGCAAGCCGCGCTGATCGAGCGCGCCGGCCACCATCTCCTGCAGCTCTTCGCCGCTGATCGACGCGGTGCCGGCGGGCGGTGTGCGCCAGCCCCAGCTCTGGTAGCTGGAGAAATCCCGTGGGGCGGCCGGGTAGATGGGCGACTGGATTTTCTCGATTGGCGGTGCCGGTGGGATCGGCGCCGACTCTTCGGTGTAGGGATTCTTGCTCTGGCAGGCCACCAGACTCAGGCAGAGCAGCGGCAGAAATACGCGGATTGACATGAAGACCTCCCGGTCGGCTCAGCGTGGCCGACACAGCCAGTGCAGGTAGCGCCCCAGGCCGCTGAAGGTCGGATGCCGGCGGTAGGCCAGCTCCATCTCGATCAGCTCGGCCGGCTCGGTGCGGGCCTGGAAATCGGCGGGCATGTAGTCATGGAATACGCGCACGCCACTGCTTGATTCGACCCGCCAGTACGGTGCGAGTTGCGCCGCCAGCTCGCGTGGGTCGAGCGGCTGCTGTGGCGTCAGGCTTTGCCGCTCGCCGGCGTAGCTCTGGCTGCGCAGTTTTTTGAAGTGACCCTTGAGCAGGTTGCGATAGATCAGCGCGTCGCGGTTGTAGAAGGCCAGCGACAGCCAGCCATCTTCGGCAACCAGGCGATGCAGCACTGGCAGGATCGCCTGGGGCTCGGCCAGCCATTCCAGCACCGCATGGCAGATGACCAGATCGAAACGGCCCTCGACGTGGTTTTCCACGTCCTGCCAGGGTGCCTGAATGAAGGCGGCCTGCTGGCCGGCTGCGGCAAACTGCTTGCGAGCGCCTTCCAGCATCGGCTCGGCTGGCTCGGCCAGGGTCACATCATGGCCCTGCTGTGCGAGCCAGAGGCTCATATGGCCGAGGCCGGCACCAATATCCAGTACTCGCAGCGGGCGCGGCGGCAGGATTTCCGTCAGGTCGGCCTGCAGCACGGCGAGGCGGATCGCGCCTTTGGCACCGCCGTAGATTTTTTCAGCGAAGCGCGTCGCCAGCTCGTCGAAATGCCGGTCGCTCATCGGGCGAACCGCCGCTCGTTATCGGCCAGCTTGGCCAGCAGCGCCTGTTCCATGTCGATGCCCAGCTCGCTGCACATCAAGAGCAGGTACATGAGGATGTCGCCGACTTCCTGCCCGGCATGCTCAAGTTTGTCGGCCGAAAGCTGGCGCGACTCGTCCTCGGTCTGCCACTGGAAGATTTCCACCAGCTCGGCCATTTCCACGCTCGCGGCCATGGCGAGGTTTTTCGGGCTGTGAAAGCGCTGCCAGTCGTTCTGATCGCGGATGGCATGCAGGCGTTGGGTGATCTGTTCGATGTTCATCTGGGACGGGGTGGGCTCGTTGGGGCGACAAGCTTCCGTCAGCGCGGCAGCGCCCGCAAGGGGCGGATCAGGGACGCCGCACTTTCAGCTCGCGCTCGATGGCGATCACGCCGGGGCGGTAGTCGCTCTGCTCGATGGCGCGGATCGCCTGTTCCAGGGTTTGCTCGGCGATCTGCTCGTGCTGCTGGGAAATCGCGTTGACCCGGATCGGCAGGAAATCCAGCAACTGCGCGTCACCAAAGGTGGCCAGCCGCAGATGCTCCGGCCAGAGCAGATCGCGCTCGCGCAGCGCATCGAAAACGCCTTCCAGCAAGACGTAGGCGGTGGTGATCAGCGCATCGGGTAGCGGGCCGCGGTCCAGCAGGGCGAGCATTTGTTCGCGTCCGCAGCTGCGGCTGAACTGTTCGGCACGCAGGATGCTGACCTGCCCCGTGTGCTGCGACAGTGCCTGGCGATACCCTTCCTCACGCTGCTGACTGATGGGCAATGCCGGGCGTGCGCTGATCAGGGCGATATGCGCCCGGGCCGGAACTGCCAGCGAGCGGGTGAGCAGGGCGGCCGCTTCGCGGTCATCGCTGACCACCGAACAGAACTGCTCTGCGTCCAGCGCACGGTCGAGGGCGATCACCGGCGTGCCTGCCGCCTGCACCTTGCGGTAGCTCTGGTCGTCGCCTGGTAGGCAGCTGGCGACGATCAGCGCATCGCAACGGCGCGAGCGCAGCAGCTGGATGAGCTGGCGCTCGGTGTCCGGCTCGTCGTCGGTGCCGGCGATCAGCAACTGGTAGCCGCGCTGCCGCGCGCGCTGTTCGAGCAACTTGGCCAGGCGTGCGTAGCTGGGGTTTTCCAGATCCGGAACGATGAAGCCAAGGGTGCGCGACTGCCCGCGGCGCAGGCCCGCGGCCTGCTGGTCGAGCTGAAAGCCCTGCTGTTCGGCCACGGCCATCACCCGCTCGACCGTGGCCGGGCTGATACGGCGCTGCGCGGCCTTGCCGTTGAGCACGTAGCTGGCGGTGGTTACCGAAACGTTGGCGAGGCGGGCGATATCGGTCAGTTTCAACAGAGGGTCCTGAGACGGGTGGTATGAACTCGGGCTTCTAGAATTACCCAATATTGCGTAATGTGCCAGCCTTAAGGTGAAACGTTTCAGCAGTGTTTCGGTCTGAAGCGCCAGCCCAGGATTCGGGCAAAGCCGACGCAACCGTCGGCCACAACAATCGCGAGCCCCGCAGGAGTTCTCCATGCTTGAGTTGAATGCACAGCACATCCATATGCATCAGGCGGCGGCGGATAAGCCTGCCGCGCTGGCCTTGCTGGGTGAGCTTCTGGTCGCCGACGGGCTGGTCGCGGCCGGTTATCTGGAAGGGCTGCGTGCGCGCGAAGCGCAGGGCTCGACCTTTCTCGGACAGGGCATCGCAATCCCCCATGGCACGCCGGAAACCCGTGATCAGGTGTTCACCACCGGTGTGCGGCTGCTGCATTTTCCGGCGGGCGTCGACTGGGGCAACGGTCAGCTGGTGTATCTGGCCATCGGTATCGCTGCGCGTTCCGACGAGCACCTGCGCCTGCTGCAGCTGCTGACCCGGGCCTTGGGCGAGGGCGATCTGAGCGATGGGCTGCAGCAAGCGGAGTCTCCGGAGGCAATCATCGGCCTGCTGCAGGGCGCACCGCAGGCGCTAGCGCTGGATGGTGAGCTGGTGTCGTTGGGTGTCGCTGCGGATGATTTCGACGAACTGGCCTGGCAGGGCGTCAAGCTGCTCAAGCGCGCGCAGTGCGTGGAGCCGGGTTTCAACGCCAGTCTGCCGCTTGGCCAGGCGCTGCCGCTGGGGGATGGCCTCTGGTGGCTGAGCAGCGAGCAGTCGGTGCAGCGTCCGGGCCTGGCCTTTGTTACGCCAGTCTCGAATCTCGAGCATCAGGGCCAGCCGCTCAATGGGCTTTTCGTGCTGGCCAGCATGGGTGAAGCACATCAGGCCATGCTCGAGCGGCTGTGCAACCTGCTGATCGAGGGCCGTGGTCAGGAATTGAGCCAGGCGACCTCCAGCCGCACGGTGCTCGAAGCGCTGGGCGGTGACGTGCCTGCCGACTGGCCGAGTGCCCAGGTGCCGTTGGCCAACGCCCATGGTCTGCATGCACGTCCGGCCAAGGTGCTGACCGAGATCGCCCAGGCGTTCGAAGGCGAAATCCGGGTGCGCCTGGCCGGCAGCCAGAGCGCGGGCGTGTCGGTCAAGAGCCTGAGCAAATTACTGGCGATGGGTGCACATCGCGGCCAGTTGCTGGAGTTCATGGCCGAGCCTGCCATTGCCAGCGATGCGCTGCCGGCGCTGGTGCGCGTGGTCGAAGAGGGATTGGGCGAAGAAGTCGAGCCGCTGCCGGAGCCCGGTGAGGCGAGCGAGCCGCCCGTCACGGCGCAAGGACCTGCTGAATCGGCCATCGAGCAGGCTGCGCTGCGCGCTGGTGATCAGGTGAATGGCATCGCCGCGTCGCCGGGCATCGCCATCGGCCCGGTACTGGTGCGCAAGCCGCAGGTGATCGACTACCCCAAGCGCGGTGAATCGCCGGTGATCGAGTTGCAGCGTCTGGATGCAGCGCTGGACAAGGTTCATGCGGATATCGGCACGCTGATCGATGAAAGCCAGGTCGCCAGCATTCGCGACATCTTCACTACCCACCAGGCGATGCTCAAAGACCCGGCGCTGCGCGAGGAGGTTCAGGTGCGGCTGCAGATGGGGCTGAGCGCCGAAGCGGCCTGGATGGAGGAAATCGAGAGTGCGGCGCAGCAGCAGGAGGCTCTGCACGACAAGCTGCTGGCCGAGCGGGCCGCGGATCTGCGTGACGTGGGTCGCCGTGTGCTGGCCTGCCTGACTGGTGTGGAAGCCGATCAGGCCCCAGACGAGCCCTACATCCTGGTGATGGACGAGGTGGCGCCTTCGGACGTCGCCACGCTCAACGCCCAGCGCGTCGCCGGCATCCTCACCGCTGGCGGCGGTGCTACCTCCCACAGCGCCATCATCGCCCGCGCGCTGGGCATCCCGGCGATCGTCGGTGCTGGGCCGGGTGTGCTCGGGCTGGCGCCGAACACGTTGCTACTGCTAGACGGTGAGCGCGGTGAACTGCTGGTGTCGCCGACCGAGGCGCAGCTGGAACAGGCCCGCAGCGAACGCACCAGTCGCGAAGAACGCAAGCGCCTGGCAAATGAGCGTCGCCTGGAGCCGGCCGTCACCCGCGACGGTCATCCGGTGGAAATCGCCGCCAACATCGGCGCAGCCGGCGAGACCCCGGAAGCGGTGGCGATGGGCGCCGAAGGCATCGGCCTGCTGCGTACCGAGCTGGTGTTCATGAACCATTCCCAGGCGCCTGATCAGGCTACTCAGGAAGCCGAGTACCGCCGTGTTCTGGAAGCGCTCGAAGGCCGACCGCTGGTGGTGCGCACGCTGGACGTCGGCGGCGACAAGCCGCTGCCGTACTGGCCGATGCCTGCCGAGGAAAACCCTTTCCTGGGGGTGCGCGGCATTCGCCTCAGCCTGCAGCGCCCGGACATTCTCGAAACTCAGCTGCGCGCCTTGCTCGCCTCGGCCGACGGCCGCCCGCTGCGGATCATGTTCCCCATGGTTGGCAACATCGACGAATGGCGCACCGCCAAAGCCATGGTCGATCGCCTGCGCGTAGAGCTGCCGGTGCCCGATCTGCAGGTCGGCATCATGATCGAGATTCCGTCCGCCGCACTGATCGCACCGGTGCTGGCGCAGGAGGTCGATTTCTTCAGCATCGGCACCAATGACCTCACCCAGTACACCCTGGCCATCGACCGCGGCCACCCGACGCTTTCCGGCCAGGCCGATGGCTTGCACCCGGCCGTGTTGCGTTTGATCGGCATGACCGTCGAGGCCGCCCACGCCCATGGCAAGTGGGCTGGCGTTTGTGGTGAGCTGGCCGCCGATGCGCTGGCGGTGCCGCTGCTGGTGGGGCTGGGCGTGGATGAGTTGAGCGTGTCGGCGCGCAGCATTGCGCTGGTCAAGGCACGGGTACGCGAACTGGACTTCGCCGCCTGTCAGCAACTGGCCAAGCAGGCGCTGATGTTGCCGGGTGCACATGAAGTGCGCGCCTTCGTCGGGGAGCACTGCTGATGGCTCGCGTGCTGACCGTTACCCTCAACCCGGCCCTCGACCTGACCGTGCAGCTGCCCGTGCTGCGCCTTGGGGAGGTCAATCGCAGCGACAGCTTGCAGGTACATGCTGCCGGCAAGGGCCTCAACGTGGCGCAGGTGCTGGCCGATCTCGGCCATCAGCTGACCGTCACCGGCTTTCTCGGCGACGGTAACCCGCAGGCCTTCGAGCAGCTGTTCTCCGCGCGGGGCTTTGCCGACGAATTCGTCCGTGTTGCCGGTGAAACCCGCAGCAACCTAAAGCTGGCCGAAGCGGATGGGCGGGTCACCGATATCAATGGCCCGGGGCTGATGGTGAGCGAGGCGCAGCGCGCCGAGCTGCTGGCGCGGCTGAAGCGTCTGGTCCCGGCTCATGAGCTGGTTGTGGTTGCCGGCAGCTTGCCACGCGGCATCGACAGTCAGTGGTTCGTGGAGATGCTGAACACACTCAAAGCGCTCGGCGTACGGGTGGCGCTGGATACCAGTGGCGCCGCATTGCGTGACGGGCTGGCGACCAGACCGTGGCTGATCAAGCCCAACGAGGAAGAGCTGACCGAGGCCCGTGGCATCGAGCTCAGCGGGTCGTCGGCGCTGGCGGCCGAAGCGCAGCGACTGCAAGGCGAAGGCATCGAGCACGTAGTGGTTTCGCAGGGTGCTGACGGCGTCAGCTGGTTCTCGCCGGGCGCGGCGCTGCATGCCAGTCCGCCCAAGGTTCGGGTCGTCAGCACTGTGGGTGCCGGCGACTCGCTGCTCGCCGGGATGCTTCACGGTTTGCTGGAAGGCTGGCCGGCCGAGCGCACGCTCACCCACGCCACCGCCATTGCCGCGCAGGCGGTCGGGCAGGTCGGCTTTGGTATCACCGACACGGCGCAACTGGCCGAACTCCAGGCCGCAGTGCGTCTCCAGCCGCTGAGCCAATAAATCGAACAAGAGGTGAAGGAATGAATCTTCTCATCGTCACGGCCTGCCCCAATGGAATGGTCACCAGCGTGCTGACGTCACGCCTGCTTGAAGCGGCCGCCCATCGCCTGGGCTGGTCGACCGCCGTGGAAGTCCACGATCCCAAGGCCATCGGTTCGCCGCTGACCCCGGCACAGATTGCCAATGCCGATCTGGTGGTCGTGGTGAAGACCGGGCCGCTCTCGCTGCAACGCTTCATCGGCAAGCGCGTCGCTCAATCCACGCCATCCGAGGCGTTGCGCGATCCCGAAGCCTTCCTGCGCAGCGCCGCTGACACTGCCCGCGAGCTGCAGCAGGCTGATGAAGCCGAGGCGGCGCATACCAGCGGCAAGCCCAAGCTGGTCGCCGTCACGGCCTGCCCGACCGGCGTGGCACACACCTTCATGGCGGCCGAAGCCCTGCAGCAGGCCGCGATCCGCAAGGGTTACGACCTGCAGGTGGAAACCCGCGGCTCGGTGGGCGCGCGTAACGTGCTGGAAGCGGACGTCATCGCCGCGGCCGACGTGGTGTTGCTGGCTGCCGATATCGAGGTGGACGTGGCCCGTTTCGCCGGCAAGCGGGTATTTCGCTGCGGTACTGGCGTCGCGCTCAAGCAACCCGAGGCGACCCTGGACCGCGCGCTGGAAGAGGGTGCGGTGCTCAGCGGTAATGCGGTGGCAACCAGCGCGAGTGGTGAGCGGAAGGGCGAGAAGCCAGGTGTCTACAAGCACCTGCTGACGGGTGTGTCCTACATGCTGCCGATGGTGGTGGCCGGCGGTCTTTTGATCGCACTGTCGTTCGTGTTCGGCATCGAGGCATTCAAGGAGGAGGGCACGCTGGCCGCCGCGCTGATGAAGATCGGTGGCGAGACGGCCTTCCAGCTGATGGTGCCGCTGCTGGCCGGTTACATCGCCTATTCCATCGCGGACCGTCCTGGCCTGGCGCCGGGCATGATCGGCGGGCTGCTGGCGGGCACCCTGGGCGCAGGCTTTATCGGCGGGATAATCGCCGGCTTCGTAGCGGGCTACGCGGCCAAGGCGGTCAGTCGCTGGATTCCCTTGCCGGCGAGTATCGAATCGCTCAAGCCGATCCTGATCATTCCGTTGCTGGCGAGCCTGGTCACCGGTCTGGTGATGATCTACATCGTCGGCACGCCGGTGGCGAAGCTGCTCGCCGGGCTGACGGAATTCCTCGACACCATGGGCACGTCCAACGCCATCCTGCTCGGGCTACTGCTCGGTACCATGATGTGCGTCGACCTCGGCGGGCCGGTGAACAAGGCGGCGTATGCCTTTTCCGTCGGGCTGCTCGCCTCGCAGAGCTACGCCCCGATGGCTGCGACCATGGCTGCCGGCATGGTGCCGCCAATCGGCATGGGCATCGCCACGCTGATCGCCCGGCGCAAATTCGCGCAGACCGAACGGGAAGCCGGCAAGGCCGCGCTGGTGCTGGGCTGCTGCTTCATTTCCGAAGGGGCGATTCCTTTCGCCGCGAAAGACCCGCTGCGGGTGATCCCGGCGAGCATCGCCGGTGGTGCGCTGACTGGTGCGCTGTCCATGGCCTTCGGCGCAAAGCTGCTGGCGCCCCACGGCGGGCTGTTCGTGCTGCTCATTCCCAACGCGATCAATCACGCGCTGCTGTATCTCGTGGCGATCTTCGCCGGCAGCCTGGTGACCGGGGTGATCTATGCGGTGATCAAACAGTCGGAGCCGCAGGGGCTGATGGTGCAAGCGCAAACCTGAATAGCCGAAGCTTGACCATCATCAGTACAGCGGTTGCGCGGCGGTCCACACTGGACGCATCAGCCATGGAGAATTCGTGATGAGCCAGTTCGACCCCAGCGAGGCGCTTGAGCGCCTATCCAGCGAATACCTGCAGCGAGCCGCTGCGCTGCGCCGTGATCTGGCGCGCGAGCACGATCACGATTCGGCGGAACAGGCGCAGGAGCGGCAGAACGACGACGTACTGCGCGGCCTGTTGATCGAGGCTGAAGATGAGTTGCGCCTGGTCGGGCTGGCCCGCCAGCGCCTCGCCCAGGGGACCTATGGTCAGTGTCAGCGGTGCGGGGAGACGATCGCGGAATCGCGCCTGCGGGCGATGCCCGCAGCGGCGTTCTGCCTGAGCTGTGCCGCCCAGCAGGAAGCCTGAGCGGGCGGGTGGGGTGATCCGCAGAGCCGGCATGCCGGCTATGTTCAACGGTATTGCTTCAGTGGTGTTCGCGAGTAGCGCGGAATTTCACATCCGGCCAGCGCTCTTCCATCAGGCTCAGATTCACGCGCGTCGGTGCCAGGTAGGTGAGGTGGCCGCCGCCGTCGATGGCGAGGTTCTCGTACGCCTTGTTCTTGAAGTCTTCGAGCTTCTTCTTGTCATCACACTCGATCCAGCGCGCCGACCAGACGTTGATCGCCTCGTAGGCGCACTCGACCTTGTATTCCTCTTTCAGGCGGCTGGCGACGACGTCGAACTGCAGCACGCCGACCGCGCCGAGGATGATGTCGTTGTTGCGCTCGGGGAAGAACACCTGGGTGGCGCCTTCCTCGGCCAGTTCCTGCAGGCCCTGACGCAGCTGCTTGGATTTCAGCGGGTCCTTCAGGCGTACGCGGCGGAACAGTTCCGGTGCGAAGTGCGGGATGCCGGTGAAGCCAAGGTTCTCGCCCTCGGTGAAGGTGTCACCGATCTGGATGGTGCCGTGGTTGTGCAGACCGATGATGTCGCCGGCGTAGGCTTCCTCGAGCATTTCCCGCTCGCTGGAGAAGAAAGTCAGGGCGTCGGCGATGCGGACATCCTTGCCGATGCGCGCGTGGCGCAGCTTCATGCCTTTTTCGTACTTGCCCGAGCAGATACGCATGAAGGCGATGCGGTCGCGGTGCTTGGGATCCATGTTCGCCTGGATCTTGAACACGAAGCCGGTGAATTTCTCCTCGACCGGCTCGACCACGCGCTCGTTGGCTGCACGGGCGAGCGGCATGGGCGCCCAGTCGACGACGGCGTCGAGCACGTGATCCACACCGAAGTTGCCCAGCGCAGTACCGAAGAACACCGGAGTCAGCTGACCGCTGAGGAACTCGTCCTGATCGAATTCGTGGCAGGCGCCCTGAACCAGTTCCAGCTGTTCGAGAAAGCGCTCGTACTCGTCGCCGATGTGCTTGCGCGCCTCGTCGGAATCGAGCTTCTCGATGATCTTGACCTCGGTGCGCTCGTGCCCGTGCCCCGGCGTGTAGACGATGATGTAGTCGTCCTTGAGGTGGTACACACCCTTGAAGTCGCGGTAGCAGCCGATCGGCCAGGTAATCGGCGCGGCCTTGATCTTCAGTACCGCCTCGATCTCGTCGAGCAGTTCGATCGGGTCGCGGATATCGCGGTCGAGCTTGTTGATAAAGCTGACGATGGGGGTGTCGCGCAGGCGGCAGACGTCCATCAGCGCGATGGTGCGCGGCTCGACGCCTTTACCGCCGTCGAGGACCATCAATGCCGAGTCAACCGCGGTCAGGGTGCGGTAGGTGTCTTCCGAGAAGTCCTCGTGACCGGGGGTGTCGAGCAGGTTGATCATGTGCTCGCGGTAGGGGAACTGCATCACCGAGGTGGTGATGGAGATGCCGCGCTGCTTCTCCATTTCCATCCAGTCGGAGGTGGCATGGCGGTCGGATTTGCGCGACTTCACCGTACCGGCAACGGCAATCGCCTTGCCCATCAGCAGCAGCTTTTCGGTGATGGTGGTCTTGCCCGCATCGGGGTGCGAGATGATGGCGAAGGTACGGCGCTTCGCGACTTCGGCGGCCTGAGTGGTCATCGGAATTAAGGAACCCGTCGACGAGTAGTCGGTCTGTCAAAAAAGGCGGCGATTATAGCGGCAAATGGATTTCGCTGCGGCCCGCACGGCTGCGGAAATCGCCGAATTGTGCAGTTTCCATGACGCTTTGTTTTGAATCGACAACAACTCGAAACGGATGCACCTTCGGGACGTTTTTTTGATTGATCTATGCCCCCCTTGGTCCTAAAGTTCGCGCCCGAACGTCCATGCTGGCAACGATCCATCCGGCTCAAGTACTGACGACGAGAGATCCACCGTGATACTCGGCGACATGCCTTGGGAAGTAGGCGAACCAAAGTGGGGAAACTGATCAGGCGTTCTTGTCAGGGCTGATGCCCTCCATCCCTCATCCGACTTTTGTTTCCCGTTTTTTGGAGTCCCACGCATGACGGTCAAGATCGAAGACTATTACCCTCGCGCCACCTTCCAGAAGATGAAGGCGTTCGCCGACCAGCACGAAACCCCATTCGTGGTGATCGATACCGAAACCATCAGCAAGGCCTACGATGACCTGCGCGCCGGTTTCGAATTCGCCAGCGTGTACTACGCCGTCAAGGCCAACCCGGCGGTGGAAATCATCGACCTGCTGCGCGACAAGGGTTCGAGTTTCGACATCGCCTCGATCTACGAGCTGGACAAGGTCATGTCCCGCGGCGTCGGTCCGGAGCGCATCAGCTACGGCAACACCATCAAGAAATCCAAGGACATCCGCTACTTCTACGAGAAGGGCGTGCGGATGTTCGCCACAGACTCCGAGGCCGACCTGCGCAACATCGCCAAGGCCGCTCCGGGTGCAAAAGTCTATGTGCGTATCCTCACCGAAGGCTCGACCACGGCTGATTGGCCGCTGTCGCGCAAGTTCGGCTGCCAGACCGACATGGCCATGGATCTCCTGATCCTCGCCCGTCAACTGAAACTGGAGCCGTACGGCATCTCCTTCCACGTCGGCTCGCAGCAGCGCGACATTTCCGTTTGGGACGCCGCCATCGCCAAGGTGAAGGTGATCTTCGAGCGTCTGAAGGAAGAAGACGGCATCGAGCTGAAGATGATCAACATGGGTGGCGGCTTCCCGGCCAACTACATCACCCGCACCAACAGCCTGGAAACCTACGCCGAGGAAATCATCCGCTTCCTCAAGGAAGACTTCGGCGACGATCTGCCGGAAATCATCCTCGAGCCGGGTCGCTCGCTGATCGCCAACGCCGGCATCCTGGTCAGCGAAGTGGTGCTGGTCGCGCGCAAGTCGCGTACCGCTGTAGAGCGCTGGGTGTATGTCGACGTGGGCAAGTTCAGCGGCCTGATCGAAACCATGGACGAGTCCATCAAGTTCCCGATCTACGCCGAGAAGAAGGGTGAGGTCGAGGAGGTGGTGATCGCCGGTCCGACCTGCGACAGCGCCGACATCATGTACGAGAACTACAAGTACGGCCTGCCGCTGAACCTGGCGATCGGTGACCGCCTGTACTGGCTCTCCACCGGTGCCTACACCACCAGCTACAGCGCCGTCGAATTCAACGGCTTTCCGCCGTTGAAGGCTTACTACATCTAAGCCGTAGACGCCGAACGAACGCCCCGCACTGCGGGGCGTTTTCGTTTCTGCGCTTGGTTCACCGCAACTCGGCGCGTAGCTCGTCGCGTCGCCGCGCGTAGGCCACGACGATATCGGCAATCTGCGGCAGCGCAGCGGCTTGCAGGCTGGCCAGTGCAGTCTCGATGAACTTGAGGTGGCCGAGCTCCAGTGCGCGACTCAGCCAATGCCGCGCGGCGTCCCATTGCTGCTGGGCGAGTAGCACGGCGGCATGACTGAACTGACCGCGAAAGTCACCGGCCTCGGCGGAACGTCGATACCAGGCGTGCGCGGCCGATACATCCCGAGTCACGCCGCAGCCGTCTTCGAGGCAGCGGCCGGTGAGGTTCATCGATTTGGCATGGCCGAGTTCGGCCGCCTGGCGGTATAGGCGATAGGCCGCGGCTTCATCCTGTGGAATGCCGCGGCCGGTGGCGAGCAGATTGGCCAGGTTGTACATGCCCCAGTCCAGGCCCATTTCTGCTGCGCGGCGGTAGAAATCGGCCGCACGTGCAGGATTGGCAGGCGTGCCCCAGCCATGTTCGTGACAGCGTCCAGCCATATTGCCGGCCATGGCATGGCCGCGATCGGCAGCGATGCTGAACCAGGTCAGTGCTAGCGCAGGATCTACCTCAATGCCACGGCCATCCAGGAGGATCTGGCCGAGCAGGGCTTGCGCTTCCAGCTCTCCGGCTGCGGCAGCAGCCAGTACCAGCCGTGCCGCACGCTGGGGTTGTTCAGCGAGGTACTCGAGCTGTTCGGTGTCGAGCGTCTCCTCGCGGCGCAGAAGATGGGGCATCAGACCTCGACCCAGCGGCGCAGCAGGTTGTGATAGGTGCCGGTCAGCTGCACCAGGGATGGATGCTCTGGCACATCGGCGGTCAGCTGCTGGATGGCCTGATCCATCTCGTAGAGCAGCGTGCGCTGGGCGTCTTCGCGCACCAGGCTTTGAATCCAGAAGAACGACGCCAGCCGCGCGCCACGGGTGACCGGCTCGACCTTGTGCAGGCTGGTGCTGGGGTAGAGCACCATGTCGCCGGCAGCGAACTTCACCTGCTGCGTGCCATAGGTGTCGTGGATCACCAGCTCGCCGCCGTCGTATTCGTCGGGATCGCTGAAGAACAGCGTGGCGGACAGGTCGGTACGCACGCGCTCGGCGCTGTTGCGTACCTGACGCACCGCATTGTCGATGTGATAGCCGAACTCGCCGCCTGCCGTGTAGCAGTTGAACAGGGGCGGAAAGACCTTGCTCGGCAGCGCGGCAGACATGAACTGCGGGTGCTGCCAGAGCCGTTGCAGCATGGCTTCGGCAATCTCGCGGGCCAGTGGGTCGTCCTCCGCCAGCTGCAGATTGCATTTGGCCTTGGCCGATTGATAGCCAGCCGTGACGCGACCGTCCTGCCAGTCGGCCTGTTCCAGCGCGGAGCGAATACGGTGGGTTTCTTCTCGGGAGAACACATTGGCAATGCGTAGAAGCATGGATCACCGGCGGAGGGTGGAAAGAGGTAAATGATATTAGTTTGCATCAAGGTGTTTCAGAGTGCGACAGAATGTATCAGAATGCTACCTGCTAATAATAGCAATTCGCAGTTGCATCAACTTTTCCAAGGATCCGCATTACATGTCGCGTCAGTCTTTAGAACTGGCCCAGCCACCTCGCGTGTTGGCTTCGGCTATCGGTGTTGCCCTTACCGCTTTCTCCATTCCGTCCATGGCTCAGGTCGTTCCTGCAGCGTCATCGCCCAGCGAAGCGCCGGTTGCGCTCGATGAAGTGACGGTGCTCGGCGAGCAGGAGCAGGCTTACAAGGCCGATACGTCCGCCTCGAAGAAATACACCGCACCGCTGCGCGAAACACCGAAGTCGGTCACCGTGATTACCGATCAGGTGATTCGCGACACCGGATCGCTGACGCTGGTCGATGCGCTGCGCACCACCTCCGGCATTACTTTCGGCGCAGGCGAGGGCGGCAACCCGGCGGGCGATCGGCCGATCATCCGCGGCTTCAATGCCGAGAGCGATACCTTCATCGACGGCCTGCGTGATGTGGGTTCGCAGACCCGCGAGATCTTCAACGTCGAAAGCATCGAAGTCAGCAAGGGGCCCGGTTCGGCCTACAGCGGGGCGGGTTCCACCGGCGGCAGCCTTAACCTGATCAGCAAGACAGCCAAGCAGCGCGATTTTGGCGATGCCAGCGTCACCCTTGGCTCGGATCAGACCCGTCGCTACACGCTGGACGTCAATCGCGTACTCGCTGACAACATCGCCGGCCGCCTGAACCTGATGAAGCACGAGGCCAATGTCGCCGGCCGCGATGGCGTGGACGTCAGCCGCTGGGGCGTGGCGCCGACCATCACCTTCGGCTTCGATACGCCGACCCGGGCGACGCTGTCCTATTACCACCTGGAAACGGACGACATGCCCGACTATGGCATTCCGCTGACCGTGGCCACGCCGACCAACCCGCGCCGCGAGCCGGTCAAGGTCGATCGCGACAACTTCTACGGGCTGGAAAGCAGGGACTTCCGCGAGAGCACCACGGATGCCGGCACGATCCGTTTGGAGCACGACCTGAACGAGAATCTGACCGTTTCCAACACCACACGTATAGCCCGCAGCACCCTGGACTACATCGTCACCAACCCAGACGATTCGCGTGGCAACGTGCCCAATGGCCTGGTTTCACGCTCTGCCAAGAGCCGCAACTCCAACACACAGAGCTGGGTCAACCAGACCGATCTGACCGCACGCTTCGATACCGGCAGCATCGAGCACACCCTGGTAACGGGCGTGGAGATCAGCGATGTCGGTGTGCACAACCGGCCTTACGTGGTGACCCCGGGCGCCGGCGGCAACAGCTGTACGCCGGCGCACCTGGCGTCCGGCGACTGCACCAGCCTGTCCAACCCGAGCCCCAAGGATGCCTGGACCGGCAGCATCGCGCGCAGCACGGCGACGACCGATACCGACACCGAAACGCTGGCGGCCTATGTCTTCGATACGCTGAAGTTCAATGAGCAATGGTCGCTGAACATGGGCCTGCGCTACGACGACTACGAAACGGAGCAGAAAGCCGTCTCTAACGCCGGTGTGATAACCCGTCCGGAGAACAAGAGCCACTTCTGGAACTACCAGCTGGGCCTGGTCTTCAATCCGCTGCCCAACGGCAGCATCTACGCGGCTTGGTCGACTTCCAGCAATCCGTCCGGCGAGACGGGTGGCGAGGGTGCCGATGCGCTCAGCGTGGGCAATGAGATCCTCGATCCGGAGCGCAACCGTAACTACGAGATCGGAACCAAGTGGGACTTCTTCGACGAGCGCCTGGGCCTGACCGCCGCACTGTTCCGCACCGAGAAGACCAACGCGCGGGTGACCAACGCCAGCGGTTTCCAGGAAAGCATCGGTGAAACCCAAGTCGACGGTCTGGAACTGAGCGCGACCGGCCAGCTCACCCGCAACTGGCAGGTCTTCGCGAGCTACACCTACCTGGACGCCGAGCTGGTCAAGTCCGGCGCCGCCAATATCGGCACGCGGGCCAATCCGATCTACGTCGAGGGTCTGTATGACGGCAACGAGGTGCCCAGCACGCCGAAGCACAGCTTCAGCTTCTGGAACACCTACAACCTGACCCAGGACCTGACCATCGGTGGCGGCGCGACCTATGTCGACTCCCGCTTCGGCGATGCGGCGAACAACATCGAGGTACCTGAGTATTGGCGCTACGACGCCATGGCGGCCTATCGCCTGAGCAAGAACCTTGACCTGCAGCTGAACGTGCAGAATCTGACGGACAAGCGCTATTTCGATCAGGTCTACGGCTCCCACATGGCACACGTGGCCGCTGGGCGCACCGCGCTGCTGAGCACGAACTTTCATTTCTGATAACCCGCCCGCGCGTCAGTCCTACCCAGACCCCCGGCCTAGCCGGGGTTTTTTGTCCGTCCCTCTGCAGGAACGGCCCATGCCCACCGTTCCGCTTGCTCTCCACCCACCCCCGCTGATGCTTCCAGGGAGCGAAAGCCCGTCCCAGTAGACTTAATCCTTTTACGACATTAAGATTACAAAAATAAACACAAACAATTCGCATTCATAACGAGTGTTTTTATTGGGGGTAGAGATGTCTCAGCGGTCACGCTTCAACACAACGAAAGTGGCAACTGCCGTACGAATGGCGGTGTACGGGTTGCCTTTGCTCGCATCGGCGCAGTGCGCCCTTGCTGCGCCTGCCGATACGGTCACGCTGGATTCGATGGAGGTCGTGGAGAAGCGCGACAGCTACCGCGTCGAGCGCACCAAGGTGGCCACCAAGACCGACACGCAGCTGCGCAACATTCCGCAGTCCATCACCGTCGTGACCGACAAGCAGATCAAGGACCAGAACATGCAGAGCATGGCGGACGTCGTCCGCTACGTGCCTGGCGTGCAGATGGCGCAGGGCGAGGGGCATCGTGATGCGCCGATCCTACGGGGCAATACCTCGACAGCCGACTTTTTTGTCGATGGGATGCGTGACGATGTGCAGTACCTGCGCGACCTATATAACGTCGAGCGAGTCGAGGTACTCAAGGGGGCCAGTGGCATGGTCTTCGGCCGCGGCGCCAGCGGTGGCCTGATCAACCGTGTGACCAAGCAGGCCAACTGGACCGATGGTCACGAACTGGGCCTGAATTATGGTTCTTGGAAGAACCGCCGGATGACCGGCGATTTCAATGAGGCGGTCAATGAGAACGTCGCAGTGCGGTTGACCGCGATGTTCGAAGACTCCGAGAGCTTCCGCGACGATGTGGATCTGGAGCGTTGGGCCATCAACCCGACCGCCACATTCCGCGTCAGCGATGCAACCACCGTCGAGGTAGGCTACGAGCACTTCGATGACGATCGCACCGTCGACCGTGGCGTGCCGTCGCTCAATGGCAAACCGATGAAGCTGGACGAGTCGATCTTCGTCGGTAACGCGGATCTTAGCTATGCCACCGCGAAGGTCGATGCCCTGAATGCGCGGGTAACGCATGAATTTTCCGACAACGTCACCCTGGTCAACCAGACCCGTTTCGCCGATTACGAGAAGTTCTACCAGAACGTCTTCCCGGATTCCGCCGCAGCGACCAGCTCGTCGATCAGCATTGGCGCCTACAACAACGCCACCGATCGCACCAACCTGATCAACCAGACCGATGTGACCATCGCCACCAGTGCCATGGGCATGGATCACACCATCCTGGTCGGTGGCGAGCTAAGCCGCCAAGTGACCGAGAATTTCCGTGAAACAGGGTTCTTCGACCCGAAGGACGATGAGATAAAGTCTGTCAAGGTGACGCCGCAGAGTCCGCGCTACAGCGGGCCGGTATATTTCCGCCAGAGCGCCACCGATACCGACAATCGCAGTACGACCAAGACCGCAGCGCTCTATCTGCAGGACCAGATCGAGCTCAACTCGCAGTGGGAATTGATCCTTGGGGCGCGCTACGACAAGGTAACGATCGATCACAGCAACTACCGCAACGGTCAGCAACTTTCGAGCTCCGACGACCTGGTGTCGCCGCGTGCCGGCCTGATCTACAAGCCGCTGGATGACCTGTCCTTCTACGCCAGCTACAGCAAAGCCTATGTGCCGCGCGCGGGCGAGCAGCTTGCCGGACTTACCGCCACCACCCAGGCGCTCGATCCGGAAGAGTTCACCAACCGTGAAGTCGGCGTGAAATGGGACATCAACCCGCGTCTGGCCGCCACCGCTGCGGTCTACCGCCTCGATCGCACCAACGTCGCGATTACTGATCCCGACAACAACGCCCGCTCGATTCTTGTTGACGGACAGCGCGTGGATGGCGTTGAGCTTGGTCTGACTGGCAACCTGACTGATGCCTGGCAAATCATTGGTGGCTATGCCTACCAGGAAAGCGAAATCAAAACGCCCGGCGCGAGCGATGGCAACAAGCTCAGTCAGGTACCGCGCAACTCCGTCTCGCTCTGGAACCGCTACAACTTCAACTCCCAGTGGGGCGTCGGGCTTGGTGCCGTCTATCAGAACGCGGTGTATGCCAGTGCCGACAACAAGGTCGAGCTGCCCAGCTTCGTGCGCGTCGACGCTGCGGTCTATTACGCCGTCAGCCCCGACCTGCGCCTGCAGCTGAATGTCGAGAACCTGCTGAACGAGGACTACTACGCTTCCGCCCACAGCAACAACAACATTCTGCCTGGCGCACCTCGCGCATTTGGAGTTGGTGCGAATCTATCTTTCTGAGTCGCCCCGTCTGCTGGCGCAGCACTAGACGTGCTTCGTCAGCTTCCCCGGCCTAGGCCGGTTCCTCGTTGGGATCTTCAAGCAGCGTCCACCCGGTGGATGCTGCTTTTTTTTGTCTACTGATGGCTCATCCGGGGGCTCAGGTTATCAATACAGGTCGCGCCGATAGCGTCCCTGTTCGCTCAGTTGCTCCAGCTGCGCCTCACCGAGCAGGCCCAGCAGTATTTGCTGCACCTCCTGCCCCATACCTTCCAAGCTGCCGCAGACGTAGATCGCCGCGCCCTGATCGACCCAGCGGCGCAGGTCGTCCGCCGCGTCGCGCAGTGCATCCTGTACATAGCGCTTGTGGGGCTGGTCACGGGAGAACGCCAGATCCAACCGCTGCAGATGACCGCCATCACGCCACTGCTGCAACTCGCCCTGAAAGAGGTAGTCGTGCGCCGCGTTGCGCTCGCCGAACAGCAGCCAGTTACGCGAGCCGGGCTGCGCCGCGCGTTCGCGCAAATGCGCGCGCAGCCCGGCGATGCCCGTACCGTTGCCGATCAGGATGAGTGGCGTGGCGGCGTCCGGGCCGTGGAATGAGGGGTTGCTGCGGATGCGCAGATCGATCTCTTCGCCAATGGCGGCGTAGCGGCATAACCAGCCGGAACCGAGCCCGGGAGTGCCGTCGCTGTGGAAGGCTTCGCGCACCACCAGCTGCACGGCGCCGTCCGCGGGTATCGAGGCGATGGAATATTCGCGGTGCGGCAACGGCGGCAAGGCCAGCAGCGCCTCGGCGTCGAGGCCGTGCAGGTCGCCAGTCGCGGGCAGATGCCTTCTGGACAGCTGTGCGGCCAGGCTTTGGCCGTCGAACAACTCAAGAGAGTCGAGACCCACATCGTGCAACAAGGCTTCGATGCGCGCGGGGGCGTGGCGCGGGCCGACCTCGACGATATCGCCGGCGCGCCATGATGCCTGTTCACTCGGCGGGGCAAGGGTCAGCAGATGTACCGGCGCACCGGAACTCCCCGGGTTGAGGCGATGGCGTCCGGTCAGGCGCCAGGGTTGATAGGGTGCCGGCAGCCAGTCGCTGAAATTGCTGTTGCCGCTCAGGTGGGCGAGCTGGTGTTGCCAGTGACGCAGCACGCCAGGATCGCCGCGATCGGCTTCCAGCCGGTCGAACAGCGGCACGCTCCCCAGCTGGCGCAGACGCTCGTCGAGGCGGCGGCCGAAGGCGCAGAAATCCCGGTACTGGCGATCACCGAAGGCCAGCACGCTGTACTCGAGGTCCTGCAGCTGCAGATTTGCCGCGTTCAGGCGCTGTTCGAAGCGGGCGCCGTTGTCCGGCGCTTCGCCTTCGCCATAGGTGCTGACGACGAACAGGATGCGCCGCGCTGGCAGCCGGCTCGGCTCCAGCGCATTCAGCGGCAGCAGCTGCACGTTCATGCCCGCTTCGCGAAGCTGCTCGGCACTGCGCTCGGCATAGAGCCGGGCTTGCCCGCCCTGGCTGGCATAGGTCACCACAAGCGCCGAGGTCGCGTCGGTAGATGCTGCTTTGCGGCGTAGCTGTCCGCGCCAGCAATACAGCGACATGGCCAGATAGACGAGGACGACTACGGCAGCGCTGATCGCTCGTGGCGGCTGCCACCATAGCAGCAGCGCAGCGACGGCGAGGCAGCCGAGCAGCGGCGACAGACGCCGGACGGATTGGAAAGGTCTGGGCAAGAAGCGGACTCGTTGCGGGGAATGCGGTAGCGGTCGCTGCCTGAGCGTCAGGGCGACAGCACTTCCAGGGTTGCGCTGTAGCTGGCGCGGCGCTCGGTGGCCGGCTTGCTGACGCCCTTGGTGGTGGTCAGCTCGGCTTCCATCCAGTACATGCCGGCTTCCGGCCAGGTGATGCTGACCTTGCCGTCCTTGTCGGTTTTCGTCTTGATCTCACCGAGCTCGTCGCGGTAGCGGTTGCCACCCGGAATCACGCTGATCTCGACATCGTCGGCCGGCTTGCCGTCGAGCAGGAAGACGAAGTCTGCCGCTTCGCCGGCGAACAGGTCGTTGGGGTGGGTGACGGGCTTGAGCTCCAGGCCCTGGCCGGTCGGTGCAAGTACTTCGCTGGACGGCGCGCCGGAGGTGACGAACACTTCCATGCGGTTGCTGGTCTGGCTGACCTTGAGCCCGTCGGCCTTGGCCGGGACATCTTTGGCGAAGCTTTCCGCGGTGCCCATCCAGCGGCGCGGCTGACCGTTTTCCTTCCAGCTGGCGAACAGGCCATTGTTGGCTACGGCCAGCTTGTAGGTGCCTTTCTGGCTCAGCTGCACATCGAAGGTGCTGCGGTAGCGGCCGACAGCGCCGTTCTGCGCGGAGACCTTCGAGCCATCCGGCGCGATGATCTGCAGCTCGGGAACCGGCCGACGCATGCCCGGCGGGCCGCCTGCCGGGGCCTGGGCTGTATCGCCGATGCCTTTGAGGCGCATCGGTACGTGTTCGAAGTAGAACAGATCGTTGGAAACGGCAGCGTCGACGGTGATCCACGGCTCTTCGCCGGAGAGCACGGTGGCCGAGGGCAGCATCCAGGCGCGGTGGGCCTGGGCCGACAGCGGCAGACAGACGGCGAGCGCCAGGGTGGTCCATTTGATGACGGGTTTCATGGCGTGCTTCCTGTTCATGGGGTCAGCTTGAGGGTGATTGCGCCCAGCTCGCTCTGGCCCTGGGCTTGGTGCTCGGCGCTCTGCTGAGGCGGCCAGCTGAAGGGAACGCGCAGCAGTTCGCGGCCGCCGACTTCACGGGCGGCTTCGACCACCACGCGGTATTCGCCAGCTTCCAGCGCCTTCAGGGCCGGATGCTGATCCGAGAACTTCAGCGAGTGGCTGCCCACGGCGCGGGTAGCACCGCTGACACCATCGACCGGCATCTCCAGGCTGCGGCCGCTACGGCGCCACCACTGGCGCAGGTCCTTGAGCCATTTCTCGCCTTCCTTGTCCTTGAGCTTGGTGTCGTACCACACCGCCAGATTGGCAACGTGGCTCTGGTCCGGGCGCTCGAGCCAGATGGCGACATAGGGGCGGTGGTACTCGGCGACATCCAGACGCGGGATTTCCACGTCCAGCTGCAGGTCCGCCGCATATAGCGGGGCGCTGAGCAGGACGAGGGGCAACAACAGGCGTTTACGCATGAGCAGTCCTTAATGAATGAAGAGCAGCGCCAGTAGCAGCGGAATTACCAGCCCCAAACCCACCAGCGGCCAGGTACTGGGACGGCTGCCGGCGTGACGTTGCAGGAGCAGCAGGCCGGTGAGGCTGAACGCCACACAGGCAACGGCGAAGAAGTCGATGAACCAGCTCCAGGCCTCGCCGGTATGGCGGCCCTTGTGCAGGTCGTTGAAGTAGGCGATCCAGCCGCGGTCGGTCGACTCGTATTCGAGTTCACCGCTTTCGCTACTCAGACTCAGCCAGGCGTCGCCGCCGGGGCGAGGCAGGGCGACGTAGAGTTCCCCATCGCTCCACTCGGCCTCACGTCCGGCCAGGCGAATGTCCAGCGTCTGCTCCAGCCACTCGCGCAGCTCGACGGGCAGGCCCGACTCGGGCGCTTCGGCTTGTAGTTGGGCGAGCAGCGGATCAGGAAGCTGCGCGGCGCGGCTTTGCACCTGGGGTCTGCTTTCGATCTGGCCGGCGTGGTTGAGCGTGATACCGGTGACCGCGAACAACAGCATGCCAACCAGGCACAGCGCCGAGCTGATCCAGTGCCATTGGCGCAACGTGCCGAGCCACAGACGCATGGTGATCCTTACCTTGGAGAAAAGTGGTGCGAATTCTAGGGTGCCTCGACGAGAAGATGCTAAAGATTTACAAACAGCATACATTCGCGTCTTGGCTGCCAAGGGCTGTGCCGGAAACAACGAAGCCGGGATAGACCCGGCTCGTTGTATTTCTAGGCGGTTAGAAGGTGAAGTTGGCGGATAGCCACAGACGGCGGCCTTCTTCCATCACCCCGGTAGTGCCGGCGGTCGAGTGGGAGAAGTCGGTGCCAAAGGCTGTGCCGTTCGCTACGCCGCCACCGATGCCATTTGCGTTAGGTGAGGAGTAGGTGCTGTATGCCTTGCCGTCGACGAAATCCTTGTCCAACAAATTGTAGATAGCCGCGTTGAAGGTCAGGTTCTCCGAGGCGCGGAAGGACCCGCCCAGATGGAACAGGGTGTACGCCTTGGTGTTCTTGCCCAACGTGTCGTAGATGGACTGATTGGTGGAGTAGGTACCGTTGGCGTTGGCTAGGTTCTCGTACGAGGAGGTGAAGCGAGCGCGCTCGCCGCGGTACTCGCTCTTCAACCAGAGATTCAGACGGTCGGTGGTCTGCCAGTTCAGCTTCGCATTGGCCAGGTGCTCCGGCGTGTTGGTCAGGGGTTCGCCCTTGTTGTCACCGCTCTTCTGCTCGCTGTCCGTGTAGGTGTAGTTGGCGCTCAGCGTCCAGGCTGGGGCGAATGCCCAGCTTGCGGCAAGCTCCAGACCCTGGGTGACGGCCTCGTCGATGTTGATCTGCTGCGCATAACTGCCGTCGGGAATTCCTGGGCGTCCGGTGATCTGGATGGGGTCGCCGCTGGCGATCTTGTCCTTGAACTTGTTGTGGAACAGCGTGGCGTTGGCATTGAAGCCAGCCAGGTTGTCGAAATACACGCCGAATTCGGTGCTCGTCGTGGTTTCCGGCTCGAGATCGGAGTTGCCGATGGTGATGACCTGGCCCTGACGTGTGGCGCCATTCACGCCGGAATGAAGGTCGTTCAGATCTGGCGTACGGTAGCCGCGGCTAACGCCGCCCTTCATGGTCCAGTTGTCGGACGTATTCCAGACGAGATAAGCGCGTGGGCTGACATGACCGCCGAAGGCTTCGTGATCGTCGTAGCGGGCACCCAGTGTCAACGCCAGATTTTCACGCAGGCGCCACTCATCTTCAGCGAAGACGGCCCAGGTTTTCTGCTCGAACGTCGTCTGAGCGATGCCGTCGTCCATCTCGGCTTTCCACCACTGGCCGCCGACCGTGGCGATGTGCGAATCACCCACGGGTGCGACCAGTTTGGTGTCCAGTACCAGATTGGTCGTCTCCAGTTCGCGTGGCGCACCGCCGATGGCACCTGGCACTGCGGTTGGGCTGTCGATGGTGCCGGGAATGGTGCGGCCAATGGTTTCGGTGGTGTTGTGCATCAGACTGGATTCGAGCGTGCCGAAGCCCAGGCGACCGGTATGGGTGAGCGCGATCTGCTCACGTTCGAAACGGAGCTCGTCGTCGTAACCATTTGCCCGGGTAGCCGCACTGGCGCTGCATTCCTGATTCTGGCCATCAAGGCTGCCGAGCTGACATTCGTCGTTGTTGTAGACCTGGCGTCCACGTTCCACGTCCAGGCCGAAATCGTGATCCTCGTGCGGCGTCAAGGTCAGGCGGGCGCCGAGGTTATGCGTGCGGCCCTCGACGGGGGAGGGACCGCGCTTGCTCACTTCGATGCCGTCGCCGTAGCTCAGGTCGGACGCTTCACGATCGAACAGGCTTCCGCGCAGCTGCAGGCCCAGCAGGCCGTCGACCAGCGGGCCGCTGGCGTAGATGCTGGTGTTGCGGGTATCGCCGAAGTCGCGATCTTCCTGGTAGGTGTAATCCTGCGTCAGTGAGCCGGTCCACTCCTTGGCCACCTTGCGGGTAATGATGTTGATCACGCCACCCATCGCGTCGGAACCATAAAGCGTCGACATCGGGCCGCGGATGACCTCGATGCGCTCGATGGCAGACAGCGGCGGCATGAAGCTGGTGGACGTTTCGTTGAAGCCGTTGGGCGTGACGTTGCCCGCCGCGTTCTGCCGGCGCCCGTCGATCAGGATCAGGGTGTACTGGCTCGGCATACCCCGGATGCTGATGTTCAGACCGCCGGTCTTGCCCGTACCCTGGCCGATGTCGATACCTTCCACGTCGCCCAGAGCCTGCGCCAGGTTGTTGTAGCGCTTCTGCTGCAGATCTTCACGGCTGATGACGCTGATGCTGGCCGGCGCTTCGGTGATCTTCTGTTCGAAGCCGGAGGCGCTGACAACCGTGTCGTTGAGCGTGACAGGCGCGTTCTGAGCGAAGGCCGTCCAGCTGCAGCCGATGAGGGCGCAGGACAGGGCGGTACGTGAGAAGGGGATAGACATGCGGGCTCCTTGTAGCCGTCTCGTTGGCGCCCGCATGATAATCATTCGTAAACGAGAATTTACGGTTTACTGCATTTCGTTCTCAATTGGCTCGTTGAATCGCTCTCTAGCCCTTGCATGGCGTGGGTTCGGAATTTGTAAGCAGATATGTAACAAGCGGACCAAATGGTCAACTTTTCTCACGGCATCTGGATTTCGATGACGCCGTCGGCGTTGATCGTGACCTGACGAGTGCCTGCCTCGATCTCCGGTACCGGAGCCGATTCCATCATGTCCATCTTCATGGCGCTGCTACGCATGACCGGCTGAAAGCCACCGCCGTTGAGGTTTAGGCTCACCAGCTTGTAACCGCTGCCACCGAGCGCTTCGGTCGCCAGCTGCGCCCGGGCCTGGAACGCGGCTACGGCATCCTTGAGCAAAGCATCCTCGTTCTGCTTGCGGATCGGATCGGAGACACTGAAATACATGCCGCCCATCTTCAGGCTTTTCATCAGTTCGGCGGTCAGTTTCGACAGACTGGCGAAATCGCCGCTTTCCAGACGCAGCTCCGCACGCTCTCGCCAGCCGGTGATCTGCTGACCCTTGTCGTCGTAGACCGGGTAGCTGTTGCGGCTGCCCTGGCTGACGATCACGTCCTTGTTCTGGCGAGCGGTCTGCAGCGCCTGGTTCAACGTGCGAGTGGTCTGCGCCGCGAGTTCGGCGGGGTCGCTGTGCTGGGCTTCGCTGTAGAGCGTGACGTGCATGCGGTCATGGGCCACTTCGCTGCTGACTTCGGCGCGCAGGGCAACCTGGTTGTAGCGGGCCTCTTCGGCCATGGCGGGCAGGCTGGTGATGCTCGCGACCACGGCGACGAAGGCTGCGCGGCGGAGGAGGGATGGGTGCATAACGGGTCCTTGGCAAGGGCACCGGGACGGTGCGGTAGCTCAAGACTCTAACTCCGTCAGCGAATGTGTGCAGCAGTCCGTGCGTCGAGTTGCCGCATTTCGGGCTGGCTTGCGAACGGCTTGGTTATACTCCGCCGAATTGTTGGAGACTCCATGTACGCATCCGTCCCGCTGCTGTCCGCCAGTCGGCAGAACCTTCGGCTTCTGACCCTTATTCGCATCGTGGTGCTGGCCGCACAGTCCGGCGCGGTCGGTGTGGCTTACGCAACCCAGCTGCTGACGCTGCCCTGGCTGGCGCTGGGCATCACCCTGGCGGTGTCCGCCGTGCTTTGCCTGGGGACCGCGCTGCGCTTGCGCGGACCCTGGCCGGTAACCGAGCTCGAATATGCAGTGCATCTGGGCTGCGATCTGCTGGTCCACAGCGCCCTGCTGTATTACTCGGGCGGCTCGACCAATCCCTTCGTTTCCTATTATCTGGTTCCGCTGACGATCGCCGCGGCGACATTGCCCTGGCTGTATTCCATCGTGCTTTCCGGCCTGGCGCTGCTGGGCTATACGCTCATGCTGGTGTGGTACGACCCGCTCACCCTGCCTCCATTCGAGCGCGCGACACTGCAGGTCTACGGCATGTGGCTGAGCTTCGCCCTGGCGGCGGCGCTGATCACCTTCTTCGTCGCGCGCATGGCCGAGCAGCTGCGCCGCCAGGAACAGCAACAAGCCCAGCGCCGTGAGGAGAGCATGCGTGACCAGCAGCTGCTGGCCGTGGCGACCCAGGCCGCCGGTGCCGCCCATGAACTGGGCACGCCGTTGGCGACCATGAGCGTGCTGCTCAAGGAACTGCGGCAGGAATATAACGACGAGCAGCTGAACGAGGATCTCGGCCTGCTGCAATCGCAGGTCCAGCTTTGCAAGGAAAGCCTGCGCCAGCTGGTTCGTGCTGCCGAGGCGGATCGGCGGCAGGCCGTAGTCGAGCAGACGGCGCGCGAATGGGTCGAATCGGTGCTACAGCGCTGGCACCTCATGCGTCCCGAGGCCACCTACCGCTTCCACTGTGTGGGCCTCGGCAGCGCGCCGAAGCTGATGCCACCGGCGGACCTCAGCCAGTCGCTGCTCAATCTGCTGAACAACGCCACCGACGCCAGTCCGGAAGATCTCGAGATTCGCCTGGACTGGGATGCACAGTGGATTCGGCTGACCATCCGCGATCATGGTGCTGGCGTGCCGCTGGCCATCGCCGAGCAGATTGGGCGGCCATTCATCACGACCAAGGGCAAGGGTTTCGGCCTTGGTCTGTTTCTCAGCCAGGCCAGCGTTACGCGCGCCGGTGGCACAGTGAAGCTCTACAATCACGAAGAAGGTGGCACACTGACCGAACTGCGCTTGCCGCATGGCTCGGTACGCGCCTGACCCTGATCGTGACCAATGCGAGGAAATGCACAGATGACCGACGAGTTGCAGCAAGAGGGCGAAGAACAACCTCACCTGCTGTTGGTGGATGACGATCCGACGTTCACCCGGGTGATGGCTCGCGCCATGAGCCGCCGTGGGCTGCAGGTCAGCATCGCCGGTTCGGCCGAAGAGGGCCTGGCCCTGGCCAAGCAGGATATTCCCGACTATGCAGTGCTTGACCTGAAGATGGAGGGCGATTCGGGGCTGGTACTGCTACCCAAGCTGCTCGAGCTGGACCCGGAGATGCGGGTGCTGATCCTGACCGGCTATTCGAGCATCGCCACGGCGGTCGAAGCGATCAAACGTGGCGCCTGCAATTACCTGTGCAAGCCTGCCGACGCCGACGATGTGCTGGCCGCACTGCTGTCTCAGCATGCCGACCTCGACAGCCTGGTACCGGAAAATCCCATGTCGGTCGACCGCCTGCAGTGGGAGCATATCCAGCGGGTGCTCAGCGAGCATGATGGCAACATTTCCGCTACGGCCCGCGCGCTGGGCATGCACCGGCGGACATTGCAGCGCAAATTGCAGAAGCGTCCGGTTCGACGCTGATTCGAAGCGGCAATTGCGCGGGGGCCGGACGTCGTCAGCGACACGGCCGTCGAGCCCTCGCGTAGCTCATGCTTTATGCTTGCACCTCTCGTAGTTGCAGGCTTTTCCCATGTTTTCCCTCGTTCTGCAGACCCTGAGCGTCACTGCTCCGGTGTTTGCCATGCTGTTTCTTGGCGTCGCGCTCATGCGCCTGCGCTGGATCGACTCGGCGTTCGTCCATACTGCCTCGTCGCTGGTGTTCAAGGGCACCATGCCGACTCTGCTGTTTATCTCGATCATCAAGGCCGATCTGAGTGCGGCGCTGCAGCCTGCACTGCTCCTTTATTTCGTGCTCGCGACCGTAGCCACCTTTGCCCTGGCCTGGCTCTGGGCCCTTTGGCGCTGCCCGGCTCCGGATCGTGGGGTTTACGTTCAGGGTGCGTTTCGTGGCAACAACGGGATTGTCGGTCTGGCGCTGGCCAGCAGTCTTTATGGTGATTACGGCCTTTCGCTCGGCGGCGTGCTCGCTGGTGTGGTGATCCTCGTCTACAACAGCCTCTCGGCCGTGGTACTGGCCATCTACAGCCCGGACGGACGCGTCGGGCCGAAGGACATCCTGCTCAGCATTCTGCGCAATCCGTTGATCATCGGTGTAGTGGCGGCCGTGCCGTTTGCTTATTGGCAAGTCGCTTTGCCTGGTTGGCTGATGACGTCGGGGCAGTACTTTGCGCAGATGACCTTGCCGCTGGCGCTAATCTGCATCGGCGCGACGCTTTCTCTGGATGCATTGCGCAAAAGCAGCGGCAGCGCACTGAGTTCGAGCCTGATGAAGATGGTCTGGTTGCCGGCGCTCGCAACGCTGGGTGCCTGGGCCTGTGGCTTCCGGGGCGCGGAGCTGGGCATTCTGTTTCTCTATTTCGCCAGCCCGACGGCGGCGGCGAGCTTCGTCATGGCACGTGCCGTGAATTCCAATCACCAGCTTGCTGCGACGATCATCGTCATCACGACGCTGATGGCGGCGCTGAGCATCAACGCGGGGCTGTTCCTGCTGGGCTGGCTGGGCTGGATCTAGGCTGCCTGTCGACGCACTTCTGCGCCGTTCGTCGCCAATGCGGTGTTTCGGTTTAAGAATCGCAGCGCGATGGTCGTAATCGGTCATCAGGCCTCAGAAAAAAAAGCGCGTTTCCGTCAAATTGCCCTGGACGTTCAACGGCTTGCCTAGCGAGGCGGCCGCTCTATGTTCTAGGGAATCATTCATGGCTTTTTTCACACCTACGAACCGATCACTGACGCGGGATGATATCCGTGTGGTGAACCTGCGCCGGCTGACACTGCCAGCTTTGGCGATCGTGCTGAGCGTAAGTCTGGCAAGCTTCGCCGGTGGGGTATGGGTAGGCGCTGATCGGCACGCGCAGATCGAAATCACGCATCTGGACGATGTGTCGGAGGGCGAAGGCCGCTTCGCAATTGCCCGCGTGGGCGAGGTGGTAGGACGGTTGAAGTCCCTTGAGTCCGACCTGATCGCGCTGCAGCAGATGATGGATCAACAGCAGACGCTGCACGGCCAGTTGTCTGCTCTGGACCCGACGCTGTTGCCGGTTCTGGTGCCGGATCGTCCCGCGCGTGCCGGGAGCGTGGGGCAGGGTGGCGCGCTGTTGCCTGCGCGCGGTTGTTCCGGCGAGCTTTCGGCCGAAAGCGAACGCGCCACCCTCGCCGATCTGCAGCGCAGCGAAACGTCTGCGCGCTGCATGCGCGTAATGCTCGATAGTCTGATGCAGCGAGTCGCCGAACGTAACGCAGCGCTGATGGCCATCCCTTCGAAACGACCGGTGGGCGAGGCTCGTCTGGGCTCTTCATTCGGCAATCGTATCGATCCCTTCCGCAAGACGCTGGCATTCCATTCGGGCGTCGATTTCGCCTTGAAATCCGGCTCCGACGTCATTGCTGCGGCTGGCGGTCGGGTGCGTTTCGCCGGTTACCGCGGTGCCTACGGCAAGCTGGTGGAGATCGACCACGGTAATCGTCTGGTTACGCGCTATGCGCATCTGTCGAGACTGGATGTACGCCAGGGTGACCTGGTCACCCCGGCGCAGCGCATCGGCGCCGTAGGCTCTACCGGACGTTCGACCGGCCCGCATCTGCATTTCGAGGTGCTGCACAAGGGTCGCTTCGTCGACCCGCAGCGCTTCCTGGCCCTCGGCGATCTGGAGCGCATCAGCGATGGCATGGCTGAGGACTAAGCGCCCGACCACCCGCGAACTGCTGCGCGCCGAACACCGACCACATGCGGCTCGTAGCGTGCGGACCGGCCGCTGGATCATTTTCGCGTTGCTGTGCGTAATCGGCGCGTTGCTCTATCTGCGCGGCCAGGAGCAAACGCAGCATGCGCAGCGGGTCGAGGTACTCGGTCGGGAGGCTCAGGCAATGAAGGCTGAGCTGGAGCAGGTTCGCCTGCAGCGCCAGGAAACTCAGGCCATCGAAGAGCAACTGCTCAGGCGTATCGCCACGCTATCGGCGCAGGTCGAGCGCCTGCAGACCGACCTGGCTTTCTTTCGTCAGCAGAAGAAAGCCCGTTAATTTTCTGGAGTAGATGATGTTCAAGAAGAAGTCCGAATCCCGCGTCACCATTGACCAGTTTTCCAGCCTGATCTCCGGGAATCTTGCACTGGTCGGGGATGTGACGTTCGAAGAGGGGCTGAAGGTCAGTGGCGAGGTGCGCGGCAATGTCAGTCACAAGGCTGGCACTCACAGCCTGCTGGCGCTAAGTGCCGAGGGCCGGATCGAGGGAAACGTCAGTAGCTACGATGCGCTGATCGACGGGACCATCGTCGGCGATCTGGTGGTCGAGCATCTGCTCGAACTGCACTCCAATGCGCGGGTCCGCGGCAACATCCGTTATCGCCAATTGAGCATGGAAAACGGCGCGGTGGTCGATGGCACCCTCAGCCGTATGGGGGACGCGGAGGAGAGCGCGCAGGTGCTCGAGCTGCCGCGCCCGCAGGCGCGCGAAGGCTGAATAGGGCGGGCCCGACAGGCCCGCCCGGTGGCTCGGCTTGTTATCCGCGCTGAGCTTTCCAGGCGCGGCCGGCGATGACCAGCAGCGTGATCGCAGTCAGCGGCAGTGCATAGCCCAGCATGGCGTCGCCAAAGGTTTCCGCGAACGGGCGGCCGGTACTGGTCAGCACCAGGTACAGGGTGTAAGCCACGTAATAGGCGACGAACAGGGCGCCTTCCCAGCGCTTGATGCAGTAGCCGGCGAAGAAGATCGGCAGGCAGGTTACCGCTACCGCGATCATCACCGGGAAATCAAAGGCTAGCGCGTTCGAAGACACACCGATCGCCTGCGGCGACACCAGCGAGGCCAGGCCGAGTACGCAGAGCAGGTTGAAGATGTTGCTGCCAACGATGTTGCCGACGGCGATATCGCGCTCGCCGCGAAAGGCCGCCATGATCGAGGTGGCCAGTTCTGGCAGTGAGGTGCCGATGGCGATCACGGTCAGGCCAATGACCAACTCCGATAGGCCGAGCGCCCGGGCCAGGGCCACGGCGCCCTCGACGAGGAAGTTGGAACCCACCACCAGCAACACCAGGCCTGCGATCACCAGGCCAGCGTTGATCAGCCCAGCATGCGGCTTGGCCGGCTCATCCAGGCCGAACTCCTTGGCAAACTCGTCGTCGACTTCCGCAGCTTTTTCGCGGCGACTGCTTATGATCAGGAACAGCGTGTAGACCACTACCGCGGTGAACAGCAGTGCACCGTCGATACGGCTGAGTTCGCCGTCCCAGGCCAGGCCGAAGGTCACCAGGCTGGCGCCGATCATGATCGGCACATCCAGGCGGATCAGTTGACGCGATACCACCAGTGGTGCGACCAGTGCGGTCATGCCGAGAATCAGCAGTACGTTGGCGATGTTGCTGCCCACGACGTTACCAATCGCGATGTCACCGCTGCCATTGAGTGCGGCCTGCACGCTGACGGCCGTCTCCGGCGCGCTGGTGCCGAAGGCGACCACGGTGAGGCCAATGACCAGTGGGGAGATGCCGAACTGGGCGGCGAGTTTGGCTGCACCTCGCACCAGGACCTCCGCGCCGGCAACGAGCAGCACCAGGCCGGCTATGAGGTAGACAAAGGTCATCAGGGTCACGATGGGGCGCTCCGCAAAAAATCCAGAAAGTGGGTGTTTCAGCGCTGGTGTTGCCAGGCGCGCAGGAAGATCACCAAAAGCGTGACGGCCGTCAAGGGGAAGGCGAACCAGAGCATCGCATCGCGCAGCAATTCGATGGCACCGAGTCCCGTGGCGAACATCACCAAGTAGAGGGTGTACGCGACGTAATAGGCGAAGAACAACATGCCTTCCCAGCGTTGAATGCAGTAACCGGAAAAGAAGATCGGCAGGCAGGCAACGAATACCGCCAGCATCACCGGAAAGTCGAACGACTGCGCATTGGGTGAAATGGACAGGCCGTCCGCGGCTACCGCGGCGCCGGCGCCGAGCACCAGCAACAGGTTGAAGATGCAGCTGCCCACCACATTGCCGACGGCAATGTCGCGTTCACCCTTGATAACCGCCAGCACGGAGGTTGCGAGCTCGGGCATCGAGGTGCCGACCGCTACGACTGTCAGTCCGATGACCAGCTCCGACAGACCCAGCGCGCGAGCCAGCCCGACGGCCCCTTCGATGAGCAGATTAGAGCCGCCGACCAGCAGGCCCAGGCCCAGCAGGATCAAAAACAACTGGAGCACCCAGGCGTATGGCTTTTCGGCTTCGGCGGGGCCGAATTCCGCAGCGAACTCGTCGGCGTCTATGGCCGGCTTCTCTCGCTTGCTGGCGACGACCAGGAACGCGGTGTAGCCGATCAGGGTGATGAGCAGCAGCGCGCCATCCAGGCGGCTGATGCTGCCGTTCCAGGCCAAGCCGTAGCAGAGCAGGCCGGCACCGATCATCACCGGGACGTCCAGGCGGATCAGTTGCCGAGACACCACCAGCGGGGCTATCAGTGCGGAAAGACCGAGAATCAGCAGGATATTGGCGATGTTGCTGCCAATCACGTTGCCTACCGCGATGTCACCGCTGCCATTTAGCGAGGCCTGCACGCTGACGGCGGTTTCGGGGGCGCTGGTGCCAAAGGCGACCACCGTCAGGCCGATGATCAGCGGTGGAATGCCGAAGCGACTGGCCAGCTTTGCTGCGCCGCGTACCAGGGATTCGGCACCCACCACCAGCAGCACCAGCCCGCCGAGCAGATAGGCGAAAGTCACCAGCGACATACAAGCGCTCCTTTAAAAGCAGATTCAGCGCTAACGGCGGGTGTCGAATTCGGAATTTTGTCGGTCATGGGAGGGTTTCAATACGTACGCGGGCCACGCCGCTTTTCAGCATGTCCAGTTGCATCGCGGCGGCGCGTGAAAGGTCGATGATTCGGCCGCGGCGGAATGGCCCGCGGTCATTGATGCGCACCACCACTTGCTTGCCGTTCTGCTCGTTGGTCACACGCACTCTGGTGCCGAAGGGAAGGCTGCGATGCGCCGCTACCAGGGCGTTCTGATCGTGCAGCTCGCCATTGGCGGTGCGTTGGCCATGATGCATTCGTGCGTAATAGGAGGCTTTGCCGCTCTGGCTGAAGCGATCCTGGGCTGTGGGCGGCGCTTTGGTCGGTTGCGTCGATTGGCGATCTGCGCATCCGCTGGCCAATATGGCGAGCAAAAGCAGGGCAGTGAGGCGTGTCAGGCGCATGAACAATCCTTCCGTTGGGTCGATCGCTGAGTCGGCGATGGCCCGCGGCAGGTATGGCGACGTGATTGCGGTGCCGGGAGCATGCTGGTGATGTCCGCGACTGCAACGACTGCAATCGCGGACAGTCATCGCTCAGCTTAGCCTTCGAGCTTTTTCTTCAGCAGTTGGTTCACCTGGCCGGGGTTGGCCTTGCCCTTGGATGCCTTCATCGCCTGGCCGACGAAGAAGCCGAACATCTTGCCGCGCTTGGCTTCGTCGCTGGCGCGGTACTGTTCGACCTGCTCGGCGTTGGCCGCGAGCACTTCGTCCAGCATCTTCTCGATGGCGCCGGAGTCAGTGACCTGCTTGAGGCCTTTCTTCTCGATGATCTCGTCAGCCGAGCCTTCGCCAGCGGCCATCGCCTCGAAGACCATCTTGGCGATCTTGCCGCTGATGGTGTCGTCCTTGATACGCAGGATCATGCCGCCCAGCTGCTCGGCGGTGACTGGCGACTGTTCGATGTCCAGGCCGTCCTTGTTGAGCAGGCTGGACAACTCGCCCATCACCCAGTTGGCCGCCAGCTTGGCATCGCCGCAGGTAGCGTTGACCTGTTCGAAATAGTCGGCCAGCTCGCGACTGGCGGCCAGCACCGTGGCGTCGTAGGCGGACAGGCCGAACTCGTTCTCGAAGCGTTCGCGCTTCTGCACCGGCAGCTCCGGCAGACTGGCGCGCACTTCGTCGAGGAAACTCTGCTCGATCACTACCGGCAGCAGGTCGGGGCAGGGGAAGTAGCGGTAGTCGTTGGCTTCTTCCTTGCTGCGCATGGAGCGCGTCTCGTCCTTGTTCGGGTCGTAAAGGCGGGTTTCCTGTACCACCTTGCCGCCGTCCTCGATCAGCTCGATCTGCCGTTGCACCTCGTGGTTGATGGCCTTTTCGATGAAACGGAACGAGTTGACGTTCTTGATCTCGGCGCGGGTGCCGAACTCGGCCTGGCCCTTGGGTCGCACCGAGACGTTGCAGTCGCAGCGCAGCGACCCTTCGGCCATGTTGCCGTCGCAAATTCCGAGGTAACGGACGAGCGCATGGATCGCCTTCACATAGGCGACCGCTTCCTTGGCGGAGCGGATGTCCGGCTCGGAGACGATTTCCAGCAGCGGAGTGCCGGCGCGGTTGAGGTCGATGCCGCTCATGCCGTGGAAGTCTTCGTGCAGGCTCTTGCCGGCGTCCTCTTCCAGGTGCGCACGAGTGATGCCGATGCGCCGGCTGCTGCCGTCTTCCAGGGTGATGTCCAGATAGCCCTTGCCGACGATGGGATGGTCCATCTGGCTGGTCTGGTAGCCCTTGGGCAGGTCAGGGTAAAAGTAGTTCTTGCGCGCGAAGACGTTCTTCGGCGCAATCTCGGCATCGATCGCCAGGCCGAACTTGCAGGCCATGCGCACGGCTTCGGCATTGAGCACCGGCAGGGTGCCGGGCATGCCGAGGTCGACCAGGCTGGCCTGGGTGTTGGGCTCGGCGCCGAAAGTGGTGGCGCTGCCGGAAAAGATCTTCGACTGGGTCGCGAGCTGTGCGTGAATCTCCAGCCCGATCACGGTTTCCCACTGCATCTTCAATCTCCTCAGAATCCGGCCGGGGCGCGCGTGTGCCAATCGGTGACTTGTTGATACTGGTGCGCCACGTTCAGCAGGCGCGCTTCCTGGAAGTACGGCGCCAACAGCTGTACGCCTACCGGCAGGCCATCGATGAAGCCGGCCGGCATCGACAGGCCCGGAATGCCCGCCAGGTTGGCAGTGATGGTGTAGATGTCCTCGAGGTAGGCGGACACCGGATCGGCGTTCTTCTCGCCCAGCTTCCAGGCCAGGTTCGGCGTGGTCGGGCCGAGGATCAGGTCAACCTGCTCGAAAGCAGTGACGAAATCCTGCTTGATCAGACGGCGGATCTTCTGCGCCTTGAGGTAGTAGGCATCGTAGTAACCGGCCGACAGCGCGTAGGTGCCAACCATGATGCGTCGCTTGACCTCGTCGCCGAAGCCCTCCGCACGTGAGCGCTTGTAGAGGTCGGTGAGGTCGACCGGGTTTTCGCAGCGATAGCCGAAACGCACGCCATCGAAACGCGAGAGGTTGGAGGAGGCCTCGGCCGGCGCGATCACATAATAGGAAGGAATCGCATGCTGCATGTTCGGCAGGCTGATGTCCTTTACCGTGGCGCCGAGCTTTTTCAGCTCCTCGACGGAAGCCATCACGGCGTCAGCGATCTTCGGGTCCAGACCGGCGCCGAAGTACTCCTTCGGCAGACCGATGCGCAGGCCGGCGAGTGGCTGGCTCAATGCGGCGAGATAGTCGTCCAGCGGCTGGTCGACGCTGGTGGAGTCCTTGGCATCGAAGCCGGCCATGGCCGACAGCAGCAGCGCGCAATCCTCGGCCGTGCGCGCCATCGGGCCGCCCTGATCGAGGCTCGAGGCGTAGGCCACCATGCCCCAGCGCGAAACCCGGCCGTAAGTCGGTTTGAGTCCGGTGAGGTTGGTCAGCGCGGCTGGCTGGCGGATCGAACCGCCGGTGTCGGTGCCGGTAGCAGCGGGCAGCAGACGCGCCGCGATGGCCGCTGCGGAGCCGCCGGAGGAGCCGCCCGGTACGCGGGACAGGTCCCAGGGGTTCTTCACCGGGCCGTAATAGCTCGACTCGTTGGCCGAGCCCATGGCGAATTCGTCCATGTTCAGCTTGCCGAGGGTGACCGTGCCGGCAGCGGCGAGGCGTTCCACCACGGTGGCGTCGTACGGGGCTTTGAAGTTGTCGAGAATCTTCGAGCCGCAGCTGGTACGGATGCCCTGAGTGCAGAACAGGTCCTTGTGGCCGATCGGCGCGCCGAGCAGCGCACCGCTTTCACCGGCGGTGCGACGCGCGTCGGCGGCCTTGGCCTGGGCGATGGCGAGTTCATCGGTGACGCTGATGAAGCTGTTCAGCTGCGGATCGAGCTGTTCGATGCGTGCCAGCAGGGTGCGCGTCAGCTCTTCGGCGGAGAAGCGCTTCTCGGCAAGGTTGCGGGCGATTTCGGCAAGTGTCAGGTTGTGCATGTCGGTGTCCTTCATCACTCGATCACTCGCGGAACCAGATAGAGACCGTCTTCCACGGCAGGCGCGATGGCCTGATAGGCATCACGCTGGTTGGTTTCCGTGACCGCATCGGCGCGCAGTCGCTGGGTCGTCTCCAGCGGGTGGGCCAAGGGCTCGATGCCGGTGGTGTCGACCGCCTGCATGCGATCGATCAGGCCCAGAATGTTGTTGAGGGTCTCGGTGGTGCGGGGCAGGTCGGCTTCAGACAGGCCCAGGCGGGCCAGGTGAGCGATCTTTTCCACCTCGGTGCGTTCAAGCGCCATCGGGTATCTCCAGCGGAAAGCGAATCGGGACTGCACCTTCCGTCGACTGGACGGGGTGCATGGCAGCACGGGACGAGCCGCGGCAATGGGCTTTCTGGCCCGGAAAAGCCGTCAATCTTACATGCCCGAGGCGGTTATCGGTAGCGTGGACGCGGTGCGCGGCCTTAGGATGAGTGGCGACCACCGTCATGCGACCTGGCGCGCAATGCCTCATTTCTGGCGCCACGCGGGCGGACTCTCGCCTTGCCCTAACTTCGCACCATTGTTAGAGTTTGCGGCACTTTTTTCCCCACGCGTTTGCCCCAGGGCCCTTTTCCCATGTTCAAGAAACTGCGTGGCATGTTTTCCAGTGATCTGTCGATCGACCTGGGCACTGCCAATACCCTTATTTATGTGCGCGATCGCGGCATCGTTCTCGACGAACCCTCTGTAGTCGCCATTCGTAGCCACGGCAACCAGAAGAGCGTTGTCGCCGTAGGCACCGAGGCCAAGCGCATGCTGGGCCGTACCCCGGGCAACATCAACGCGATCCGTCCGATGAAGGATGGTGTGATTGCCGACTTCAGCGTCTGCGAAAAGATGCTGCAGTACTTCATCAACAAGGTGCACGAGAACAGCTTTCTGCAGCCCAGCCCGCGCGTACTGATCTGCGTGCCTTGCAAGTCGACCCAGGTCGAGCGCCGTGCCATTCGCGAGTCGGCTCTCGGTGCCGGTGCCCGCGAAGTGTTCCTGATCGAGGAGCCGATGGCGGCCGCGATCGGCGCCGGTCTGCCGGTGGACGAAGCGCGTGGTTCGATGGTTGTGGACATCGGTGGTGGCACGACCGAGATCGCGCTGATCTCCCTCAATGGCGTCGTTTACGCCGAATCCGTGCGGGTGGGTGGCGATCGCTTCGATGAATCCATCGTGACCTATGTGCGGCGCAACTATGGCAGCCTGATCGGCGAATCCACCGCTGAACGCATCAAGCAGGAAATCGGAACTGCCTTCCCGGGCGGCGAGCTGCGTGAAGTCGACGTGCGTGGCCGCAACCTGGCCGAGGGTGTGCCGCGCAGCTTCACGCTGAACTCCAACGAGGTGCTCGAAGCCCTGCAGGAGTCGCTGGCGACCATCGTTCAGGCGGTCAAGAGCGCCCTGGAACAGTCCCCGCCGGAACTGGCTTCGGACATCGCCGAGCGCGGTCTGGTGCTGACGGGTGGTGGCGCGCTGTTGCGTGACCTGGACAAGCTGCTCGCTCAGGAAACCGGTCTGCCGGTGATCGTCGCCGAAGAACCACTGACCTGTGTGGCCCGTGGTGGTGGTCGTGCGCTGGAAATGATGGATCGTCACGCCATGGACTTGCTGTCCACCGAGTGAGCCTGCGCAGCTGTGCTCATGACAAGCCGAAAGATCCGGTCGCGCCGGCTTTCGGCTTGTCACGTTTAGTCTCAAGCTTTTGTTCGTGAGGTAGTTGCAATCAAGCCGCTATTTGCCAAAGGACCTCTGCTCGGTGTGCGCCTGCTGGTGTTCGTCGTGCTTTGTGTCGTGCTGATGGTGGTGGATGCCCGCTTCGACGCGCTGAAGACGGTACGCAGTCAGATGGGCCTGGTACTGACGCCGTTCTACTGGGTCGCCGACATGCCGGTGCGGATCTGGAGAGGCGCGACCGAGCAGATCGCCAGCAGCAACAGCCTGATGGCCGAGAACGAGAAGCTCAAAGCCGAGGCGTTGCTGATGCAGCGACGCCTGCAGAAGCTGGCAATGCTCACCGAGCAGAACGTGCGCCTGCGTGAACTGCTCAATTCGGCGGCACTGGTCGACGACAAGGTCATCGTCGCCGAGCTGATCGGTCTCGACCCGAACCCGTTCACCCATCGCATCCTGATCGACAAGGGCGAGAAGGATGGTGTCTTCATGGGGCAGCCGGTGCTGGATGCCAGTGGCCTGATGGGGCAGGTGGTCGAAGTACTGCCGTACGCTGCGCGCGTATTGTTGCTCACCGACGTCACTCACAGCATTCCGGTGCAGGTCAATCGCAATGGTTTGCGCGCGATCGCCGTGGGTACCGGCAATCCGGACTATCTCGAGCTGCGCCATGTGGCCGAAACGGCTGACGTCAAGGCCGGGGATCTGCTGGTCAGTTCCGGGCTAGGCCAGCGCTTCCCCAGCGGCTATCCGGTAGCTCAAGTCACCGAGGTGGTGCATGGGTCCGGCCAGCCGTTCGCCATCGTGCGCGCGGTCCCTACCGCCATGCTCAATCGTAGTCGCTACCTGATGCTGGTCTTCAGCGACTCGCGCACGCCGGAAGAGCGTGCGGCTGCAGCGGCTGAAGCCCAGGCCGACGCCGACCAGAAGGCGGCTGCTGAAGGTGGCGAGGCGTCAGCGGCTCCGGGCACAGCTGAGACCGGCGCCGCCCCGCCAGCTGCCGAGACACCGGCGGCGCCTGCAGCGGAGGTGGGGCAATGATCAGTGGACGTCCGAACAATGGCTGGGTCATCTGGTTCAGCCTGACGCTTGCGCTGCTGCTCAGCGTCGCACCTATGCCGGGCAGCGCTGAGCTTGCTCGGCCGTTGTGGCTGGGCTTGGTCATTGCCTTCTGGTCGCTGACCCTGCCGCATCGCGGTGGCTTGGGCGCTGCGTTTTGTTTCGGCCTGGCCCAGGACGTGCTCGCCGGCACCCTGTTCGGCCAGAGCGCCTTGCCGCTGATTCTGATTGCCTTTCTGGTGCTGAGTCTGCAGCAGCGCCTGCGCATGTTCCCGCTGTGGCAGCAAAGCATGGTGTTGTTGGTAGTGCTCGGCCTGGCCCAGCTGGTTCAGCTGTGGCTCAACACATTGACCGGCAACCGACCACCGACGTTACTGTTCCTCGTGCCAGTGCCGATCAGCGCACTGTTGTGGCCCTGGGTCTTCGTGGCCTTGCAAGGCATGCGTCAGCGCTTCTCCGTCTACTGAGGCCTCGCGCGTCTTTTGGCGATCCGCTTTGGCGCCAGGCCTGAGGCACCAACTGCGCCTTTTACGGCTGTCCCTTTCGCCTTTCTCGAGCCAGGCGGATATGCGACGCTGTCGCTTATTTATCGTTGAGGATCTGTCATGGGCGCTTTGTATCTTGCCTCGGCATCACCCCGCCGCCGCGAACTGCTCGCACAGATAGGTGTTCCGTTTTCGCTGATCGACGTGTCGGTCGATGAAACACCGTCACCGACCGAATCCCCCGAGGCGTATGTCGAGCGTGTTGCGCGCGAGAAAGCGCTTGCCGGGCTGGCCAGTCTGAGTGATCAGGACGGTTGCGTGCTTGGCGCTGATACCAGCGTGGTGCTCGATCAACACATTCTCGGCAAGCCTGTCGACCGCGCTGATGGGCTCGCCATGCTGGCGGCGCTTTCCGGGCGTACGCACCGCGTCATGACGGCGGTGGCATTGGCCAGCCGCACGGCATGCGAAGTTCGTGTCGTCATCAGCGAAGTCACCTTCCGTGCCATCGAGCAAGCCGAGGCCGAGGGTTACTGGGCCAGCGGCGAGCCCGCAGACAAGGCGGGTGGTTACGCGATCCAGGGTTGGGGAGCGGTCTTCGTCAGTCAGCTGCACGGCAGCTATTCCGCGGTGGTTGGCCTGCCGCTGTGTGAAACGGCCCAGCTTGTTGATGCGTTCGGCCTTCCACGTTGGACCAAAGGCTCAAGCTAGAGCCTGTGGCTTCGGCATGCTTGCCGGTTAGAATCGATCTCAACGACCAGCTAGCGCTGCACATCAAGCCACCGCCGAGAATAAGAATGAGCGAAGAAATCCTGATGAACATCACCCCCATGGAGTCGCGGGTGGCGGTGGTTGAAAACGGTGTTCTGCAGGAAGTGCACGTCGAGCGCACTCAGCGCCGCGGCATTGTCGGCAATATCTACAAGGGCAAGGTGGTGCGCGTGCTGCCCGGTATGCAGGCGGCTTTCGTCGACATCGGCCTGGACCGGGCCGCCTTTATCCACGCGTCGGAGATCTCCGCCCGTGAAGGCAACGCCGTCGAGCCGATCAACGCGTTGGTGCATGAAGGGCAGAGCCTGGTGGTGCAGGTCACCAAGGACCCCATCGGCACCAAGGGCGCACGCCTGACCACGCAATTGTCGATTCCCTCGCGCTATCTGGTGTACATGCCGCGTACGAGTCATGTCGGGATTTCCCTGCGCATTGAAGACGAGGCCGAGCGCGAACGACTCAAACAGATCGTTGCAGAATGCGTGGCAGCCGAGGGCATTCAGGAGGCGGGCGGCTTTATCCTGCGCACCGCGGCCGAGGGCGCCGGCAGTGACGAAATCCTCATGGATATCCGTTATCTGCGTCGTCTGTGGGAGCAGATTGCCAGTCAGATCAAGACCGTCGAAGCGCCCACGGTGATCTACGAAGATCTTTCGTTGGCCATGCGCACCCTGCGCGATCTGGTCAATCCGCGGATCGAGAAGATCCGTATCGATTCGCGGGAGAATTTCCAGAAGGTGACCCAGTTCGTCGGCGAGTTGATGCCGGAACTGGGCGACCGTCTCGAACACTACCCGGGCGAGCGACCGATCTTCGATCTCTACGGTGTCGAGGACGAGATCCAGAAGGCGCTGGAGCGCAAGGTCATGCTCAAGTCCGGCGGCTACCTGATCATCGATCCGGCCGAGGCGATGACGACCATCGACGTCAACACGGGCGCCTTCGTCGGCCATCGCACGTTGGAAGAGACGATCTTCAAGACCAACCTCGAATCGGCCACGGCGATTGCCCGCCAGCTCCGGCTGCGCAATCTGGGCGGCATCATCATCATCGACTTCATCGACATGGAAGACGAGGAACACCGGCGCCAGGTCCTGCGCACGCTGGAGAAGCAACTCGAACGCGACCATGCCAAGACCAACATCATCGGCATCACCGAGCTCGGTCTGGTGCAGATGACCCGCAAGCGCACCCGCGAGAGCCTGGAACAGGTGCTCTGCGAACCATGCATGTGCTGCCAGGGACGCGGCAAATTGAAGACCCCAGAGACCGTCTGCTACGAAATTTTCCGCGAAATCCTGCGTGAGGCACGGGCCTACCAGGCGGAGGGCTATCGGGTGCTCGCCAACCAGAAGGTGATCGATCGCCTGCTGGACGAGGAATCAGGCAACGTGGCTGATCTCGAGGCGTTCATTGGTCGGTCGATCAAGTTCCAGGTGGAAAGCATGTACTCGCAGGAACAGTACGACGTGGTGTTGCTCTGAACAGAGGTAGATCAGGCCGTCCGGGCCAGGATGACCGGAGTGCACCCGTATGAGCCGCCTCGCCGCTTTTCTCGTGACCCTGTCGCGCCAGCTGTTCTGGCTGGCAGCGTTCGGGCTCATTCTGGCCGCGCTGTACGTCAGCCTCGGCCGGCAACTGGTGCCCCTGGTGGCCGAGTACCGAAACGAGGTGCAGGAAAAGGCGCAGGCGGCGCTGAATATGCCGGTGACCTTGGGCCGGCTGGAAGGTCGCTGGGAGGGCTTCGCGCCCAAGCTGCTTGCACATGATGTGCTGCTCGGTGAGGGCGACGGTGCCATGCGTCTGGACCGTGTCGCTATCGTCCCTGATCTGGCTGCCACCCTTTGGGTGCGTGGGCTGCGCCTCGCAATGCTGGAATTGGCTGGCGTGCATCTCTCCGTGGCCGAAGATGCCGGGGGTAAATGGCGAGTGGAGGGGCTGCCGGAGCGAACCGAGCAGCCTCCGCCCGACCCGCAGAAGCTTATCGAGGCGTTGCAGCAGGTGCGACGGCTCGCCGTCATGGACAGTCAGATCACCCTCGAGCCCTTCGGCGAATCGCCGCTGACCCTGAGCTATACCGATCTGGGCCTGCGCGTCGACGGCGAGCGGCTTAGGCTCGATGCCCGCAGCGTTCTGCCGGATGGGCAGCCCCTGGCCTTGCGCGTTGAGGGGCGTGTGCAGGCGCAGCGCTGGCAACAGGCCGAAGCGCAACTTTATATGAGCCTGCCGCAAAGCGATTGGGCCGCGTGGCTGCCACGACGCCTGACTGTCGACTGGAACCTGCATTCTGTGCAGGCAGGCGGCGAGCTGTGGGCGCGCTGGAGCAAGCAACGGCTGGAGCGTGCCGTGCTGCGTTTGAATGCGCCGCAGCTGAACGCGTCGTTTGCCGATCGTGCGCCCGTGCAGCTTGAGGACCTGGCCGTCGAGGCTTACGTCGATCACACCGAAAAGGGCTATCGGTTGTTGCTCGACCGACTGGCCTTCGATCTGCAAGGCGAGCGTTGGGGCGACGCGCGAATCCTTCTGCAGCAGAACCAGGGCGAGCAGCACTGGCGGCTGCAAGCCGATCGGCTGGGTATCGCGCCGATCGTCACGCTCGTTGGCGGGCTGGCGCCGCTACCGCCGGCCGCCACCGAGACGCTCTCGACGCTGCAGCCCAGCGGAACGGTGCGCAATCTTCGCCTCGATTACCACCCTGACATGGATTCGCCGCAGCGGCTGCGGTTCGCCGCCAATCTGGATCGGATCAACTTCGCGGCGCAGAACTGGATTCCGGCGGTTGGCAACGCAAGCGGCAGCATTCAGGGCGATCTTGCCGGCGGCGAGCTGCGCCTGGACAGCGACGACTTCAGCCTGCACCTCGCACCGCTGTATCCCGAGCCCTGGCACTATCGGCACGGTGCCGGTCGCCTGACCTGGACGCTGGATGATCGGGCATTCACCTTGGCCGCACCCTATCTGCGCGTCGATGGCGAAGAAGGCAAGATCGCCGGGGATTTCCTCATCCGCCTGATGCGGGATCCAGAGGCGGAAGACTACATGGACCTGCGCGTCGGCCTCAGCGACGGCGACGCCGGCTATACCGAGAAGTACCTGCCCACCAAGTCGCCGGCGCTGAGCCCAGCGCTGGTCGACTGGCTCAAGGCGGCCATACGTGGTGGTACCGTCGAGCAGGGGTATTTCCAGTACCAGGGCGCGCTGAGCAAGAACGCTTCCGACAGTGCGCGCAGCCTGAGCCTGTATTTCAAGGTGCGTGACGCCGAGCTGGCCTTTCAGCCTGGCTGGCCCGTGCTGCGGCAGGGGCGCGGTGAGGTATTGATCGAGGATAGCGGGGTGCGGGTGCGGCTTGCCGAAGGCAGGATTCTCGACAGCCGCGTGTATGACGCGACAGCCGATATTCCCCATGCCGGCAGTGGGAAAGTGCCGCAGTTGTCCGTCAAGGGAAAGGTGAGCAGCAGTCTGCCGGATGCGTTGAAGCTGCTGCAGGAAGCGCCAATCGGCACCGGAGAGATCTTCGCGGGGTGGCAGGGGCAGGGGCAGCTCGATGGCGCTCTGGATCTGCAGATTCCGTTGGGTAAAGGCACCCCGCGGGTCATCGTGGATTTCGCCAGCAGCGATGCAACACTGCGGATCGCCGAGCCTGCGCTTGGCTTCGAGCAGCTTCGCGGCGACTTCCGGTACGACACTGCGCAAGGGCTCAGCGCAGATGACATCCAGGCTCGCCTGTTCGGCCGTCCGGTCAGAGGCAAGGCCGTGGCGACGGGCTCGCCCGGCAAGCCTGCCTCGCGCATCGAAGCGCGTGGCGACGTGGGGCTCAAGCAGCTGCTCAAGTGGCTTGAAGTTGAGCAGCCATTGCCGGCCAGTGGTGAGTTGCCTTACCAGCTGCGACTGGATCTGGCGGGTGAGAACAGCCAGTTGCAGATTGACTCTTCGCTGCAGGGGCTGCGCATCGAACTGCCGGCACCGTTCGGCAAGACGGCTGGTGTACGCCGTGATACCTCGCTGCGCATGTCTCTGCAGGGCGCTGAGCGGCGCTACGGTGTGCAGTACGGGACACTCGCTGCATTGGCCTTCGCTGCACCGCCAGGTGCCTGGGCGCAAGGGCGCGGCGAGCTGCGTCTGGGAGCTGGCGCGGCCAATCTGCCGGCCCGCACCGGGCTGTATGTACGAGGCCGCCTGGCTGAACTCGATTGGAAGGCCTGGCAGGCAGTGCTCGACCAGCACGGCAAGGGTGATCCACAGCAGGCGACCGGTTCCCTGCTGCGCCAGGTGCAGGTCGATGTCGGCCGGTTCGATGGCTTCGGCACCCGAATCGACAACCTCGGCGTTGACCTGCAGCGGTTGAGCAATGCCTGGGCGCTGAACCTGCGCAGCTCGCTCATCAGCGGCGCGGTCCGCCTTCCAGATGCCGAGAACGGCGTCATCGTGGCCAATCTGCAACACCTCCGCTTGCCCGCCGCGACGGCGACCGGCGAGGCGGCCGGTGCTCGTCCGGATCCGTTGGCTGACGTGGATCCGCAAAGCCTGCCGGCGATGGATGTCTCCATCGACAAGGTCGCCATGGGGGACGACACGCTCGGTGCCTGGGCGCTGAAGTTGCGCCCGGTCAGCGGCGGAGTCGAATTCCGCGATATCGCCCTTGACCTGAAGGGCCTGAGGATCGCCGGTGTCGGCGGCTGGAACGGTACCCAGACCTGGTACAAAGGTCGCCTCGAAGGCCGCAATCTGGCTGACGTGTTGCTGGCCTGGGGCTTTGCCCCGTCGGTGACCAGTGAAACCTTTCGACTGGATGCGGACGGCCAGTGGCCGGGGTCGCCGGCCTGGTTCGCCATGGCGCGCTATTCCGGCAGCATGCAACCGCGGCTACGCAAGGGGCAGTTCGTCGAGATCGATGGCAGCGCTCAGGCACTGCGCGTGTTCGGCGTGCTGAACTTCAACTCGATAGGACGCCGCCTGCGCCTGGATTTCTCCGATCTGTTCAGCAAAGGTCTCAGCTACGACCGTCTGGACGGCAACCTGCAGGCCAGCTCCGGAGTGTTCACGACCCGCGAGCCGATCACGGTCAGCGGTCCGTCGAGCAACCTCGAACTGGACGGCAAGCTGGATATGGCCCGTGATGAGATCGACGCCAAGCTGCTGGTAACCTTGCCGATCAGCAACAACCTGCCGCTGGCGGCACTGATTGTCGGTGCGCCGGCAATTGGCGGTGCGCTATTCGTGGCGGACAAGCTCTTGGGTGACCGCGTTGCGCGTTTCGCCAGCGTGCAGTACGACGTCAAGGGGCCGTGGCAGTCGCCGAAGATCAGTTTCGACAAACCATTCGAGAAGCCCAACTGATCCGCAGTCGCGGGCTTCGTCTTTCAGCAGCGGGGAAGTCATGTCCTTAGCCGTGATACAGATGGCCAGCCAGGCTGACGTTGCGCTCAATCTGACCTGCGCTCGACAGTTGCTGGAGCAGGCGGCACAGGCCGGCGCCCGTCTGGCGGTGCTGCCGGAGAACTTCGCTGCCATGGGGCACAAGGCTCCGGCGGCACTCGGGCGTGCTGAAGCGATGGGTGAGGGGCCGATCCTGCCCTGGTTGAAACAGGCGGCGCGTGACCTCAGGTTATGGATAGTCGCCGGAACGCTGCCGTTGCCCGCGGATGAGTGCCCGCAGGGCAAGCCCAACGCCTGCTCGTTATTGTTCGATGATCAAGGGCAGCGCGTGGCGCGCTACGACAAGCTGCATCTGTTCGACGCGGCGGTGGCCGACAGCCGCGGCCAGTATCGTGAGTCCGATGACTATGCGCCCGGTGAGCGATTGGTCGTGGTCGATACGCCGGCTGGGCGATTGGGCATGAGCGTGTGCTACGACCTGCGCTTCGCCGAGCTGTATACGGCGTTGCGCGCAGCGGGTGCGGAGTTGATCAGCGTGCCGTCGGCCTTCACCACAGTGACTGGCGAGGCGCACTGGACGAGCCTGATTCGCGCCCGCGCCATCGAGACGCAATGCTATATCCTGGCTGCGGCACAGGGTGGCGAGCACCCAGGCGGTCGCGTCACCCATGGTCATTCGTCTATCGTTGACCCATGGGGCCGCCTGCTATGCGAACAGGCAACCGCTCCGGCTGCTCTCCTCGCCGAGCGAGATGTTGCGGAACAGGCCGCCATTCGCCAGCGCATGCCGGTGCAACGCCACCGCCGATTTTCCGTACCGTGCCTGGTCACGGACCGTTTGGAGTGAATATGAGTGAACTGCTGTTACCCGTCACCGAGCGCCTGCTGACCCCTGGCGGCCTGGGTATCGACGATCTGCCCGGCCTGCTCGGCGAGCTTGCCGGCCCCGGCGTGGATGCTGCGGACCTGTATTTTCAGGACCAGGTGTCCGAGTCGTGGGTACTCGAGGACGGCATCGTCAAGGAGGGCGGCTTCCACCTGGAGCAGGGCGTCGGCGTGCGTGCGCTGTCTGGCGAGAAGACCGGCTTCGCCTATAGCAATGCCATCACCGCCGATGCGCTGCGCCAGGCCGCTCAGGCTGCGCGTTCGATTGCGCGCAGCGGGCAGCAGGGCCAGGTCAAGGTTCTGTCCAAGGCGGCATTCGCTCCGCTGTACAGCCGCGACAATCCGCTCGATGGGCTGAGCCGCGCCGAGAAGGTCGAGCTGCTCAAGCGCATCGATGTCGCGACCCGTGCGCTGGACCCGCGCATCAAGCAGGTCACTGTGAGCCTGGCGGGTGTCTGGGAGCACATCCTGGTGGCTGGCATGGATGGCGGCATGGCGACCGATATCCGGCCGCTGGTGCGCTTCAACGTCAGCGTGATCGTCGAGCAGAACGGTCGGCGTGAGCGTGGCGGGCAGGGCGGCGGCGGTCGCACCGGCTATCAGTACTTCCTGACCGAGGACCGCGCCATGGGCTACGCCCGCGAAGCCCTGCGCCAGGCGCTGGTCAACCTCGAGGCGGTGCCAGCACCGGCCGGTTCGTTGCCGGTGGTACTCGGCCCTGGCTGGTCCGGCGTGCTGCTGCACGAAGCCGTGGGGCATGGCCTGGAGGGTGATTTCAACCGCAAGGGCAGTTCGGCCTATAGCGGCCGGATTGGCGAGCAGGTCGCGTCCAGTCTTTGCACCATCGTCGACGACGGTACCCTGGCCGACCGTCGTGGTTCGCTCAGCGTCGATGATGAAGGCACACCGACGCAGTGCACCACGCTGATCGAGAACGGCATTCTCAAGGGTTATATCCAGGACAAGCTCAACGCACGGCTGATGGGTGTTGCGCCGACCGGTAATGGCCGCCGCGAGTCCTATGCGCACCTGCCGATGCCGCGCATGACCAATACCTACATGCTCGCCGGCGAGAGCGATCCGCAGGAGATCATCCGTTCGGTGAAGAAGGGCATCTACTGCGCCAGCCTTGGTGGTGGGCAGGTCGATATCACCAGCGGCAAGTTCGTTTTCTCTACCAGCGAGGCGTACCTGATCGAGGATGGCAAGATCACCGCGCCGGTGAAGGGCGCAACCCTGATCGGCAACGGTCCGGAGGTGATGAACCGGGTATCGATGGTCGGCAACGATCTGGCGCTGGACAGCGGTGTAGGTACTTGCGGAAAGGATGGGCAGTCGGTGCCGGTGGGCGTCGGTCAGCCGACATTGAAAATCGATGAAATCACGGTAGGCGGAACAGGCGCTTGAGGGCGCTGCTGATCCCGAGCTGCAAACGCAGGGCCGTAACGGCCTCGGCTTGCAGCTTCCGGTTCGGTTCTGCCGTTAGCGCAGCCCGCGCTTGGTTTCGTCGAGGTCGCGGATGTACTTGAAGATCTTGCGGCTGGCGGCTGGCGGTTTGTTGCGTGCCGCTTCGTGCTGGGCATGACGGATCAGCCCACGCAAATGCTGGCGATCGGTTTCGGGGTATTCGGCAACGAAGGCTTCCAGCGTCGCGTCATCTCCGCCGATCAGACGGTCGCGCCAGCGCTCCAGTGCATGGAAGCGTTCGTTGTACTGGCGAGTCGAGGCGTCGAGCTGATCGACCAGCGCCAGGATGGCGTCGACATCCTGATCGCGCATCAGCTTGCCGATGTACTGGATGTGCCTTTTACGGGCGATGTGCGCCTTGTGTTTGGGGGCGTCGGCCAAGGCCTTCTGCAGGGCATCGCTCAGCGGCAGGCGGGCAATGAGGTCCGGCTTGAGGGTGGTCAGGCGCTCGCCGAGTTCCTGAAGGGCAAGCAGCTCGCGCTTGACCTGGGATTTGCTTTTTTCGTCGAAATCTTCGGCATCGGAGTGTTCAGACATGGGGATGGTCCATTAGGAAATGCCGCCATGATAACAGCAGCCCTGGCGGCAGGCTTCAGAGGAGCGGCGCCAGGTTGCAACTTGATTCGATTGCGGTCGTTTGGGAGTGCTTATGAGTGAAGTAGAAGGCATCGGCCCGCACGCGCTGCCCGGGTTGCGCGAGAAGGTCGAGCGCATCATCGAGGAAGCGCGTCGGCAAGGTGCCAGCGCCAGCGAGGTTTCGGTCTCGATGGAGCAGGGACTGTCCACCACGGTGCGCCAGGGGGAGGTCGAGACTGTCGAGTTCAACCGCGACCAGGGCTTCGGCATTACGCTCTATGTCGGTCAGAGCAAGGGTTCTGCCAGCACTACCGGTAGTGGCGATGAGGCCATACGGGAAACCGTGGCGGCCGCACTGGCCATTGCCAGGCATGCGTCCGAGGATGAGTTCGCCGGGCTGGCTGATGCGGCGCTGATGGCACGCGAGCTGCCCGACCTGGATCTCTATCATCCCTGGAACATCACGCCAGAACAGGCCATCGAACAGGCCTTGAGCTGTGAAGGCGCAGCGTTTGCGGTCGATCAGCGTATTCGCAATGCGGACGGCACCAGTCTCAATACCCATCAGGGCTGCCGAGCCTATGGCAACAGCAACGGTTTCATCGGTGGTTATTGCAGCAGCCGGCATAGCCTGAGTTGCGTGATGATCGCTGAAAGCGAAGGCCAGATGCAGCGCGACTACTTCTACGACGTCAATCGCATCGGTGAGGCGCTGCTGGACCCGCAAACGATCGGCAGCCGCGCCGCCGAGCGAGCGGTAAGGCGTCTCGGGGCGCGGCCGGTGCCAACTTGCGAGGTGCCGGTGCTGTTTGCTCCTGAGTTGGCGACCGGGCTGTTCGGCCACTTCATCGCGGCGATATCCGGCGGCAACCTGTATCGCAAGGCGTCTTATCTCGAGGATGCCCTTGGACAGACGTTGTTTCCCGAATGGCTAAGCCTGGATGAGCGCCCGCACATCCCACGTGCGCTTGGCAGTGCCGGCTACGATGGTGATGGCCTGGCGACGTACGCCAAGCCGTTCGTGGAGAACGGCCGTCTGCTGTCCTATGTGCTATCGACCTACTCCGGGCGCAAGCTGGGCATGCCGAGCACAGCCAACGCGGGGGGCGTGCATAACCTGTTCGTCAGTCACGGCGACGAGGATCAGGCGGCGCTCATCCGTCGGATGGGTCGCGGCCTGCTGGTAACCGAACTGATGGGGCAGGGCCTGAATCTAGTTACCGGCGACTACTCGCGTGGTGCCGGTGGCTACTGGGTCGAAAACGGCGAGATCCAGTTCCCGGTGCAGGAGGTAACCATCGCCGGCAACCTGCGTGACATGTTCCGTCAGATCGTTGCGGTGGGCTGTGACGTGGAAACACGCAGCAATGTGCGAACCGGCTCGGTGCTGATCGAACGGATGATGGTCGCCGGTAAGTGAGGCAAACGCAGTGGCGCGGCTGGAAACGGTCCGCGCTGTTTGGCCCGGCGCTTTACTCGCCTTCTTCGAAGTAGTCGTCGATCAGCGCAACCAGCGCATTCAACGCGTCATCTTCCTGCTCGCCCTCGGTGAGCAGGTGCACGGATGTACCCTTGCTCGCCGCAAGCATCATGACGGCCATGATGCTTTTTCCGTCCACCAGGGTGTCGGGGCACCGACCCACGCGAATCTTGCAGGGGAAGCGGTTGGCTACGGCGACGAACTTGGCTGCAGCACGAGCATGCAGGCCGAGTTTGTTGATGATGGTTACTTCGCGGGCGGGCATGGATACAGGTATTCCTAGGCGAGGTCCCGATGACGGACCTGCAGGTTCTTCAGCGGCTCTCTGAGGGCCTGACCCAGCCGTTCGGCGAGGTAGACCGAGCGGTGATGCCCGCCGGTGCAGCCAATGGCGATGGTGACGTAGGCTCGGTTGCTGGCGGCAAACCGCGGCAACCATTTGCTCAGATAGGCGTGGATGTCCTGGAACATTTCCTCCACATCGGCCTGAGCGGCGAGATAGTCGATCACCGGTTGGTCGAGGCCTGAGAAGTCGCGCAGTTCTGCCTTCCAGTACGGATTGGGCAGGCAGCGCACGTCGAATACCAGGTCGGCGTCGACGGGCATGCCCCGCTTGAATCCAAATGACTCGATGAGAAAAGCCGTGCCCGGCTCTGGCTTGTTGAGCAGGCGCAGCTTGAGCACGTCACGCAGCTGGTAGAGGTTTAGATGCGTGGTATCGATCTTCAGATCGGCGTGATCGATGATCGCAGCCAGCAGCAGCTCCTCATCGTGGATCGCCTCGGCCAGCGAGCGGTTTTCGTTGGTCAGTGGGTGACGGCGACGGGTTTCCGAGAAGCGCTTGAGCAGGGTCTCGTCATCGGCGTCCAGATAGAGTACGTCGCAGAGGATATGCCGGGCGCGGACTTCTTCGAGCAGCTCCGGGAAGCGCTTGAGCTGGCTGGGCAGGTTGCGCGCATCGATCGATACGGCGACCTGCGGGTGCAGTAGCTCGGTATGCAACAGGGCACGCTCGGCAAGCTCCGGCAGCAGCCCGGCAGGCAGGTTGTCGATGCAGTAGAAGCCGTTGTCTTCGAGCACGTTCAGCGCGGTGCTTTTACCCGAGCCCGAGCGCCCACTTACGATGATCAGCCGCATCGATTGCCCATTTCGTCAGGCCCCGTTCTGCACGTCGACTACGACCTGATAGAGGCTTTGGTTGGTTGACGCCTCGCGCAGCCTTTGGCGTACGTCCTCGCGGTCGAGCATGCTGGCGATCTGGCGCAGCAGCTCCAGGTGCTCGTCGGTCGCCGCTTGAGGTACCAGTAGAACGAACAGCAAGTCCACCGGTGCGCCGTCGATGGCATCGAAATCCACGGGGGTTTCCAGGCGCAGAACGGCGCTGAGCGGCGCGCTGCAGCCGACCATGCGGCAATGCGGAATGGCGATGCCGTTACCAAACCCGGTCGAGCCGAGTTTTTCCCGGGCGATCAGGCTTTCGAAAATGGTCTGGGAATCGAGATCGATAAGGTCCTGGGCGATCACCTTGGCGATCTGCTCCAGGACGCGTTTCTTGCTACCGCCCGGGACGTTCACCAGGGAACGTCCGGGGGTGAGGATGTTTTCGAGTCGGATCATATTGAAGTCAGCGGGTGACAGCGCCCTGAGTGTGGTCTAGCTGCTTCTCCTTGTGCTTGATCAGTTGGCGATCGAGCTTGTCGACCAGCAGGTCGACGGCAGCGTACATGTCTTCGTGATCGGCAATGGCCACGACTTCGCGGCCGGCGACGTGCAGGGTCGCTTCGGCTTTCTGCTTGAGCTTCTCGACCTGCAGGATCACCTGAACACTGATGATGCGGTCGAAGTGGCGAGCAAGCCGGTCGAATTTCTCCTCGATGTAGTCACGCAGGGCGTCGGTTACTTCCAGATGAACACCGCTGATGTTGACTTGCATACTGCTATCTCCTTTGCCTTGAGCGAAGAGCAGGGTGGTAGGCCTGCCGCCGATACAGTTCGACCAGGGGCCGATCACAGCAAACGCTTGCGCTCGCTGGACGGTGCGATACCGAGTGACTCACGGTATTTCGCAACTGTACGGCGGGCCACCTGGATGCCCTGCGCCTCCAGTAAACCAGCGATCTTGCTGTCACTCAACGGCTTTTTCTGGTTTTCCGCGGCGACCAGCTTTTTGATGATCGCGCGGATCGCAGTGGACGAACATTCGCCGCCTTCGGCAGTGCTGACGTGGCTGGAGAAGAAGTATTTGAGTTCGTAGATGCCGCGCGGCGTGTGCATGTATTTCTGCGTCGTCACACGGGAAATGGTCGACTCATGCATGCCTACCGCTTCGGCAATATCATGCAGCACCAGCGGCTTCATTGCCTCGTCACCGTGCTCGAGAAAGGCGCGCTGATGCTCGACGATCTGGGTGGCGACCTTCATCAGGGTTTCGTTGCGGCTGAGCAGGCTCTTGATGAACCAGCGCGCCTCCTGCAGCTGATTGCGCATGAAGGTGTTGTCGGCGCTGGAGTCGGCGCGTTTGACGAAGCCTGCGTATTGCGCGTTGACCCGCAGACGCGGCATGGCTTCCTGATTCAGCTCGACCAGCCAGCGGTCATTGTGCTTGCGTACGATTACGTCAGGCACCACGTATTCCGGTTCGCTCGCCTCGATCTGCGAGCCGGGGCGGGGGTTCAAGCTCTGGATCAGCTCGATGACCTGGCGCAGTTCGTCTTCCTTGAGCTTCATCCGGCGCATCAGCAGGCTGTAGTCGCGGCTGCCCAGGATATCCAGGTAGTCGCTGACCAGACGCTGGGCCTCGCTCAGCCAGGGCGTTCTTTCGGATAGCTGACGCAGTTGCAGTAGCAGGCATTCGCGCAAATCACGCGCGCCGATGCCGGCCGGTTCGAACTGCTGAATGCGACGCAGGACGACCTCGACCTCATCGAGTTCGATTTCCAGCTCCGGGTCGAAGGAGTCGACGATTTCCTGCAGTGTCTCCTCGAGATAGCCCTGATCGTTGATGCAGTCGATCAGTGTGGTCGCGATCAGGCGGTCGGTGTCGCTCATCGGTGCCAGGTTGAGCTGCCACAGCAAATGGCTCTGCAGGCTGATGCCGTTGGATGTGCGGCTGGTGAAGTCCCACTCGTCGTCATCGTTGCTGGGCAGGCTGCTGGCGCTGGTCTGGTAGATGTCTTCCCAGGCCGTGTCGACCGGAAGCTCGCTGGGGATTCGCTCGCCCCAGTCGCCATCGTCCGCACTTTCGCCGCTGTGCGAGGGCTCCTCGTAAGTGCTTTCCTGGCTGCTGCTTTTCTCGGTGCCGGTGTCACCCGGCCGATCGGCAGCTTCGGCCATGGGGTCGGAGCTGTCGAAGTCGTCGCCGTCTTCTTCGCGCTCGAGCATGGGATTGGAATCCAGCGCCTCCTGGATCTCCTGTTGTAGATCGAGGGTGGATAGCTGGAGGAGCCGTATGGCCTGTTGCAGCTGCGGTGTCATCGTCAGCTGCTGGCCCATCTTCAGGACTAGCGATGGTTTCATGGCAGAGGACTTCGAACCTTGTATGCCGGCGCAACCGCGCCCATTCCGACATGCCGCGCCTGGGGCGCCGGCGAAAGCAAATTATATGCCTGCCGACGAAGCCTTTGCCTAGAGCCGATTTGCCGAGCCGAGCAAAAAATCCGCGTTACAGCCGGAATTCGTGGCCCAGGTAGACTTCCTTGACCAGCTGGTTGCTGAGGATGGTCTGTGCATCGCCTTCGGCGATCAGTTGCCCGTCATTGACGATGTAGGCGGTTTCGCAGATATCCAGCGTTTCACGGACATTGTGATCGGTGATCAGCACGCCGATGCCCTTGGCCTTGAGGTGATGGATGATCTGTTTGATATCGCCCACCGAGATCGGGTCCACGCCAGCGAAGGGCTCATCAAGCAGGATGAACTTCGGCGCGGTAGCCAGGGCGCGGGCGATCTCCACCCGGCGGCGCTCGCCGCCGGACAGGCTCATGCCGAGGCTGTCACGGATATGGTTGATGTGGAACTCCTGCAGCAGGCCTTCCAGCGCCTGCTGGCGGCCGCTGCGGTCCAGGTCTTTGCGTGTCTCGAGAATGGCCATGATGTTGTCGGCCACCGAGAGTTTGCGAAAGATCGACGCTTCCTGCGGCAGGTAGCCAATGCCGGCGCGCGCGCGGCCGTGCATCGGCAGGTGGGTGACGTCGTTCTGATCGATCAGCACGCGGCCCTGATCGGCATTCACCAGGCCGACGATCATGTAGAAGCAGGTGGTCTTGCCAGCGCCATTCGGGCCGAGCAGGCCAACGATCTGCCCGCTCTCGATGGACAGGCTGACGTCGCGCACGACCTGACGACTCTTGTAGCTCTTGGCCAGATGCTGGGCTTTGAGAACGGCCATTACTCCGGCTGCTCCGTGGCTTGGTCGCGTTTGCGCGGCTGGATCACCATGTCGACGCGCGGGCGCGGCGTGGTCACATCGGCATTGGTGGCGCGACCGGCATTGACGATCTGGCGACGGGTGTCATAGACAATCTTTTCGCCTTCGAAGGTGTTGCCTTCCTGAACGACCTTGGCCTGGTCGATGAGGACGATGCGCTCATTGGTGGCGAAGTACTGGATGGTCAGGCCGTAGGCCGTGACGATCTCCTTGTCCACCGCCGGTTTCTGCTCGTAATAGGCCGGCTTGCCGATGGAAGTGAAGACCTCGACATCGCCATTGCCATCCTGGGTGATGGTCACCGTGTCACCGGTGATCTTCATCGTGCCCTGGGTGATGACCACGTCGCCGCGATATACCGCTACGCCCTGTCGGTCGTCGAGTTCGGCGGAGTCGGCCTGTACGCGGATTGGCTGTTCACGATCCTCGGGAAGCGCCCAGGCGCTGGCGCCGAGCCAGAAGGCGCTCAAACCGAGCAGGAGGGGGAGAGTCTTAACGCAGCTCATGCTGGCCTCTTACGTTGGACAGCAGGAGCATCCTGCCGTCATCCATGTACGCTTTCATGCCGGTTGCGGTGGTCACGCCGTTGGCGGCCTCGATTCTAACGGCTTGGTTGGTCTCGGCATAATCCTTGTCCGGCCACACCGTCAGGCGGCTGGTGGTAAGGATCGTCGGGCGGCCTTTGGCATCAGTGCGCTCGACCCGAACCTTGTCGATCAGCAGGACCTCGTCGCCCTCGGCCGATACTTCGCCGCGCTCGCTGCGCACGTGCCAGGGCTGTTCGGTATCGCGATAGGACATCAGGTCGGGCTTGGTCAGCAGGCTGACATCGCTGGCCTTGATGTGCTCGAGCTTGTCTGCCGTCAGTTCGTAGTTGCGCTTGCCGTCGGGCTGGTACTGCACCGTGCGCGAGTTGATCACGTAGAAATCGACATCAGGCGTCTCGGCAGTGGCGGCCGGAGGCTGTTGCATGAAGCTTTCCGGACGGATATTCCAGTAGCCGATCGCTACCAACAGCGCAGCGATCAAGGTCAGCAGGGCGGCGAAGCGCAGTTTGCGAAGCATCCAGACCTCTACAGATAAGCGTTTTGCGCGGCGGCCAGGGTGCCCTGGGCGCGCATGATCAGCTCGCAGAACTCGCGCGCCGCACCTTCACCGCCGCGTGCTTGCGTTACACCGTGCGAATGCTCACGGACGAACGAGTCGGCGCTGGCGACTGCCATGCCGAGGCCGACACGGCGTATCACGGGCAGGTCCGGCAAATCGTCGCCGAGATAAGCCACCTCAGAGTAGCTCAGGCCAAGTTCGGCGAGCAGCTCGTCGAGCACGACCAGCTTGTCTTCGCGGCCCTGGTAAAGATGTTGGATGCCCAGATTCTGCGCGCGACGTTCCACTACCGGCGTATTACGGCCGCTGATGATTGCGGTGCGTACGCCGGAATTGATCAGCATCTTGATGCCATGGCCATCCAGCGTGTTGAAGGTTTTGAACTCGCTACCGTCGGTAAGAAAATACAGGCGACCGTCGGTCAGAACGCCATCCACATCGAAGATCGCCAGGCGGATGTCGCGGGCGCGTTGCAGCAGGTGCTCGTGCATTACATCACCCCCGCGCGCAGCAGGTCGTGCATGTTCAGCGCGCCGACCGGCAGCTCGCTATCGTCGATCACCACCAGTGAACTGATCTTGTGGTCTTCCATGATCTTCAGCGCCTCGGCAGCAAGCATTTCCGCGTTGGCAGTCTTGCCGTGAACGGTCATGACCTCGTCGATGCTGGTCTGGCGTACATCCACGCCCTTGTCCAGCGCGCGGCGTAGATCGCCGTCGGTGAAGATTCCAGCCAGCCGTCCGTCCGTTTCGACGATAACGGTCATGCCCAGACCTTTTTGCGTCATCTCCAGCAGGGCGTCGCGTAGCGAGGTCCCGCGCGGCACTCTGGGCAGGCGCTCGCCTGTGTGCATCACATGCTCGACCTTGAGCAGCAGCCGGCGGCCCAGCGCGCCGCCTGGGTGGGAAAAGGCAAAATCTTCGGCGGTGAAACCGCGGGCTTCCAGCAGCGCGATGGCCAGTGCATCGCCCAGTACCAGGCTCGCGGTAGTGGATGAGGTCGGTGCCAGATTGAGGGGGCAGGCTTCGATGCTGACGCTGGCATCCAGATTTACCGCAGCGGCCTTGGCCAGTACCGAGTTGGGATTGCCGGTCATGCTGATCAGCGTGATGCCGAGGCGCTTGATCAGCGGCAGCAGGGTGACGATCTCGCTGGTAGTGCCGGAATTGGACAGGGCCAGCACCACATCATCCTGCGTGATCATGCCCATGTCGCCATGGCTGGCTTCGGCCGGGTGCACGAAAAAGGCGGCGGTGCCGGTGCTGGCCAGGGTCGCGGCGATCTTGCGGCCGATGTGCCCGGATTTGCCCATACCAACCACGACCACACGGCCTTTGCACGCCAGGATCAGTTCGCATGCGCTGACGAAGCTTGCGTCGATTCTGGCGTTCAGCTGTTCAACTGCCTCGATTTCCAGGCGGATGGTGCGTTGCGCGGTTTCGATCAACTGGCTGCTCTGGCTCATGGCTGGCGAGGTCGTCCGATTAAAAGGCGCGGATTATAGCGAGAAACGGGCTGCCGCTGATGGAAAATGTCGGTGGGTCAGGCTGGGAGCGGCTGATGGATTTGATCACTGCCAGCTGAACCCAGGCTGAACGGGCGTGTCGCTAGTCATCTGCTGAAACGCTCATTGGTTGGGCGGCCATAGGGGCGGTGCTATAGTGCGCGCCCGAAAACGGTCAGGCAGAAAGTATCCCGGCGCCAACGGGAACCGTCTGTTTCGCAGACTGCATGCAAGGAGACCAGATGAGCGCCAGCAACGACTACGCGGTCGAGCTGAAGGGAGTGACCTTCATGCGAGGCGAGCGCAGTATCTTCAATAATGTCGACATCGCGATCCCGCGAGGGAAGGTCACGGCCATCATGGGGCCGTCCGGGTGCGGCAAGACGACTCTGCTGCGGCTGATCGCCGCTCAGCTGATGCCGTCGCGAGGTGAGGTGTGGGTAGCCGGTAACAACCTGCCGAGCCTTTCGCGTAGCGAGCTGTTCGACATGCGCAAGCAGATGGGCGTGCTCTTTCAGAGCGGCGCACTTTTTACCGATCTGGACGTGTTCGAAAACGTCGCCTTCCCCCTGCGCGTGCACACCAAGCTGCCGGACGAGATGATCCGCGACATCGTGCTGATGAAGTTGGAAGCAGTTGGCCTGCGCGGCGCCATCGAGCTGATGCCCGACGAACTCTCCGGTGGTATGAAACGGCGAGTCGCGCTCGCACGGGCGATTGCGCTTGACCCGCAGATTCTTATGTACGACGAGCCTTTCGCAGGGCAGGACCCGATCGCGATGGGCGTGCTGGTGCGCCTGATCCGGTTGCTCAACGATGCGTTGGGTATCACCAGTATCGTGGTGTCACACGACCTGGCCGAAACCGCTTCCATCGCCGATTACATCTATGTGGTGGGCGATTCCCAAGTGCTCGGGCAAGGCACGCCGGCCGAATTGATGGAGTCGGATAATCCGCGTATTCGACAATTCATGAAGGGTTCGGCCGATGGGCCGGTGCCGTTCCATTTTCCCGCGCCGGCTTACGCCGACGATCTGCTGGGAGGCACCGATGCGTAAGCGTTCCTTGTTGGATCGAGTCGCGTTGCTGGGGCGCGCCGGTCTGGATGTGCTGGCGGCCCTCGGGCGCTCGACCATTTTCCTGGTGCATGCCCTGTTTGGCCGCAGCGGCCTGCGCAATGGCTTCTCGCTGCTGGTCAAGCAACTTTATTCGGTCGGTGTGCTGTCGCTGGCGATCGTCGTGGTGTCCGGCATTTTCATTGGCATGGTGCTGGCGCTGCAGGGCTACAACATCCTCAGCAGCTACGGGTCCGAGCAGGCGGTCGGGCAGATGGTTGCGCTGACCTTGCTGCGGGAGCTCGGGCCGGTAGTGACCGCGCTGCTGTTCGCCGGACGTGCCGGCTCGGCCCTGGCGGCTGAGATCGGCAACATGAAATCCACCGAGCAGCTCTCGAGTCTGGAGATGATTGGTGTCGATCCGCTCAAGTACATCATCGCGCCGCGCCTGTGGGCGGGCTTCATCTCGCTGCCGCTGCTGACATTGATCTTCAATGTAGTCGGCATCTGGGGCGGGGCGATGGTCGCAGTGGACTGGCTGGGCGTCTATGAAGGTTCGTTCTGGGCCAACATGCAGAACAGTGTCAACTTCCACTCTGATGTGCTCAACGGCGTGATCAAGAGCGTGGTGTTTGCGCTGGTGGTCACCTGGATTGCCGTGTTTCAGGGCTACGACTGCGAGCCCACTTCTGAAGGTATCAGTCGTGCCACCACCCGAACCGTGGTGTATGCCTCGCTGGCAGTGCTCGGCCTCGATTTCATTTTGACCGCGTTGATGTTTGGAGATTTCTGATGCGTATCCGCACACTGGAAATGGGTGTCGGGCTGTTCCTGCTTGCCGGCCTGCTGGCCTTGTTGCTGCTGTCGCTGCGCGTCAGCGGGTTGAGTGTGGGCAGCGCCGACACGTACAAGTTGTACGCTTATTTCGACAACATTGCCGGTTTGACGGTCCGATCCAAGGTGACCATGGCCGGTGTGACGATCGGCAAGGTCACGGCGATCGACCTGGATCGTGATAGCTACACCGGTCGGGTGACCCTGGAAATCCAGCAGGACGTGAACATCCTGCCGGCGGACTCTACCGCTTCGATCCTGACTGCCGGCCTGCTCGGCGAGAAGTACGTCGGCATCAGCGTGGGTGGCGATGACGAGTTGCTGAAGGATGGTGACACCATTCAGGACACCCAGTCCTCGCTGGTACTAGAGGATCTGATCGGCAAATTCCTGCTCAATTCGGTAAATAGAGACTGAAGGATATGAACATGATGACTGCCTTGCGTCGCGGCCTGCTGATTCTGCTGGCCATATTGCCCATGTATTCCCAGGCCGCGCTGACTGCGCATCAGGTGATTCAGAAGACCACCGATGAGTTGCTGGCTGATCTCAAGGCCAACAAGGAGCAGTACCGCAGCGATCCAGCGGCCTTCTACGATTCGCTCAATGAGATCCTGGGTCCGGTGGTCGATGCTGATGGCATCTCGCGCAGCATCATGACCGTCAAATACTCGCGCAACGCTTCTCCCGAGCAGATGCAGCGTTTCCAGGAAAACTTCAAGCGCAGCCTGATGCAGTTCTATGGCAACGCTCTGCTGGAGTACAACAATCAGCAGATCCGCGTATTGCCGCCCAGCGGCAAGCAGGACCCCAAGCGCACCAGTGTTGGTATGGAAGTGGTGGGGCGTCAGGGCGAGATCTATCCGGTGTCCTACACCATGGTCAACGATGGCGAATGGCGCGTGCGCAACGTCATCATCAATGGCATCAATATCGGCAAGCTGTTCCGCGATCAGTTCGCCGACTCCATGCAGCGTAACGGCAACGATCTGGACAAGACCATTAATGGTTGGGCCGAGGTGGTAGCGCGCGCCAAGGATACCGAGGCTGGTCAGCAGGCGGTTGGCGATGAGTGAGGCGCGGATCGAGCCGGGTGCCGAAGGTGAGTTATGCCTGGCCGGCGTGCTGGACTACCGTACAGGTCCGGCTCTTCGCGAGGCCGGGCGGGCGCTGATCAGTGGCAGCCGTGTTCCGCTTACCTTGGATTGCTCGGCGGTCGAGCGCTCCAGCAGCGTCGGGCTTTCCTTGTTGCTGGCTTTCATGCGTGACGCCAAGGCCGCCGGGGTCGGGTTGCGTGTCGCGGCGTTGCCGGCCGATATGCTGAAGATCGCCAAGGTGTCCGGATTGTTGGATATTCTCCCGCTGGAAACATCCCAGGCTTGAAAGGAATCGTCGTATGAAGCTGCGTTGGGCCGAAACCTTGCGTGACAGCTTGCATGAGCTGGCCGAGTCGCTGGGCAACCTGCTGGTCGAGAGCTTTCACTATCTGGCGTTGTTCGCGATTGGCGCCGTCACAGCCTGGGCGGCAGTCATGGCGTTTCTCGGCATGGTCGAGAAGGGCCACATCACCGTTGATGACATCCTGCTGCTGTTCATCTACCTCGAGCTTGGCGCGATGGTTGGGATCTATTTCAAGACCAATCATATGCCGGTGCGTTTCCTGATCTATGTGGCCATCACCGCGCTGACCCGTTTGCTGATTTCCGACATCTCGCATCATCACCGGCCCGATATGGGCGTGGTCTACGTTTCCGGCGCGATCCTGCTGCTGGCGTTGGCAATCCTGGTCGTGCGCTTTGCATCCTCGCGTTTCCCCGCCGTGCAGAGCGATAGCGGTCGTTCGCGGCATCGCTCCAGTCGCGATCAGGGTGCCGAGACGCTTGATTGAGATATCTCCGTCGGTTCGGCAAGGTTCGGGGTTCGCAGCTTCCAGGCTTTTTTGTATGATGACCGGCCCGTGCGCGTGCTGCGCCGATCGAGGTTGAACATGCAGGCCCAAGAAGTGAAGAGTTTCCTGGAAGAGAAGATCCCAGGTGCCCAGGTAGAAGTGGAAGGTGAAGGCTGCAATTTCCAGCTCAACGTGATCAGTGACGAGCTGGCCGGTCTGAGCCCGGTGAAGCGTCAGCAGCAGATCTACGCACACCTCAATCCCTGGATCGCTGATGGCAGCATTCATGCCGTCACCATGAAGTTCTTCAGTCGCGCCGACTGGGCCGGGCGCGCCTGATCGCCGCCGGCTAACGCCACCAATCATTCCAGGCAGAGCGCGTCTCGTTGACTGCGCCGCCTCCTTTGGCAGTGCTTCCAGCCTGCGGCTTATGGGATTATCCATGGACAAATTGATCATTACCGGCGGCATTCGCCTCGATGGCGAAATCCGCATTTCCGGTGCGAAGAACTCCGCCCTGCCGATCCTGGCCGCCACGTTGCTGGCCGACACTCCGGTCACGGTGTGCAATCTGCCGCACCTGCACGACATCACCACGATGATCGAGCTGTTCGGCCGTATGGGCGTGCAGCCGGTCATTGACGAGAAGCTCAGCGTCGAGGTTGATGCCAGCAGCATCAAGACGCTGGTTGCTCCTTATGAGCTGGTTAAAACCATGCGTGCCTCGATTCTGGTGCTCGGCCCGATGGTGGCGCGTTTCGGTGAAGCCGAAGTGGCTCTGCCCGGCGGCTGCGCGATCGGTTCGCGACCGGTTGACCTGCACATCCGTGGCCTGGAAGCCATGGGCGCACAGATCGACGTCGAAGGCGGCTACATCAAGGCCAAGGCGCCTGCTGGTGGTCTGCGTGGTGCGCACTTCTTCTTCGACACGGTCAGCGTGACCGGTACCGAGAACATCATGATGGCCGCCGCGCTGGCCAACGGCCGCAGCGTGCTGGAAAACGCCGCACGCGAGCCTGAAGTGGTCGATCTCGCCAATTTCCTCAATGCCATGGGCGCCAAGGTTTCCGGTGCCGGCACTGACACCATCACCATCGATGGCGTCAAACGCCTCGGCGGCGGGCGCTATAGCGTCATGCCTGACCGTATCGAGACCGGCACTTACCTCGTTGCAGCCGCCGCTACTGGCGGTCGGGTTCGTCTGAAGGACACCGACGCGACGCTGCTCGAAGCCGTATTGCACAAGTTGGTCGAAGCGGGTGCACATATCGATACCGGCAGCGACTGGATCGAGCTGGACATGAAAGGCAAGCGGCCCAAGGCAGTCAACGTTCGCACGGCACCGTACCCGGCGTTCCCGACCGACATGCAGGCGCAGTTCATTGCCCTGAACGCCATTGCCGAAGGCACTGGTACCGTGATCGAGACCGTCTTCGAGAACCGCTTCATGCACGTCTATGAGATGAATCGCATGGGTGCGCAGATTCTGGTGGAGGGCAACACGGCCATCGTCACCGGTGTCGAGCGCCTCAAGGGCGCACCAGTCATGGCAACCGACCTGCGCGCTTCGGCAAGTCTGGTGATCGCTGGCCTGGTCGCCGAAGGCGATACGCTGATCGATCGCATCTACCACATCGACCGTGGTTACGAGTGCATCGAAGAGAAGCTGCAGTTGCTGGGGGCGAAGATTCGCCGCGTTCCCGGCTGATAGCGATCTGCTGCGCGTCGGTCCTGCTGCGTTAAAAACAGGCTCGGAATGCTCATTTACAGCTAGTAAACTCCGCTTCCTCGCCTGTTTTTGCCTTGCATGACTCTAGCTCGCGAAATCGCAGTTGGTCATGTGGTCGCCCCCAAGGTTGGCCGTTGCCGTTCAAGGAAAACGCTCCATGCTCACCATCGCCCTGTCCAAAGGCCGCATCCTCGACGACACCCTGCCGTTGCTCGCCGCGGCCGGTATCGTACCCACCGAGAATCCGGACAAGAGCCGCAAGCTGATCATTCCGACTACCCAGGATGACGTTCGTCTGCTGATCGTTCGTGCTACCGATGTGCCTACCTATGTCGAGCATGGCGCAGCCGATCTTGGCGTCGCCGGCAAGGACGTGTTGATGGAGTACGGTGGACAGGGGCTATACGAGCCGCTGGATCTGCGTATCGCCAACTGCAAACTGATGACTGCCGGCAAGGTCGGTGCGCCAGAGCCCAAGGGCCGTCTGCGGGTTGCAACCAAGTTCGTCAACGTCGCCAAGCGCTACTACGCCGAGCAGGGCCGTCAGGTCGACATCATCAAGCTGTACGGCTCCATGGAACTCGCGCCGCTGGTGGGGCTGGCGGACAAGATCATCGACGTGGTCGACACTGGCAATACGTTGCGCGCCAACGGGCTGGAACCCCAGGAGCTGATCGCTCACATCAGTTCCCGCCTGGTAGTGAACAAGGCCTCCATGAAAATGCAGCACGCGCGTATCCAGGCGCTGATCGACATCCTGCACGCGGCAGTCCAGCAGCATCAGCATTGATGAATCTCGCGGTGACCACCGCGCCTGCCTATCCGTGTCATAGCTGAAATTCTCAGGTGCCCGCACGGTGGGCTTGATATTCTAGCGGCGCCTGAGAGCCCGGCCTGCGCTTCGTGCCGTTGCAATGAAGCCGGCCGCTTCCGATGCCTAGCCAACCATGAGGCCCGCTATGACCGCTCCCTCCGCCATTCGCCGACTCAACGCTGCCGATGCCGATTTCGCTCGTCATCTGGATCATCTGCTGAGCTGGGAAAGCGTTTCCGACGAAGGCGTGAACGAGAGGGTGTTGGAGATCATCAAGGCTGTACGCGAGCGCGGCGATGCGGCGCTGGTCGAACTGACCCAGCGCTTCGATGGGCTGCAGGTTGCCTCCATGGCCGATCTGATCCTGCCGCGCGCGCGCCTGGAGCAGGCTCTGGAGCGCATCACGCCAGCGCAGCGCGAGGCCCTGGAGATCGCCGCCGAGCGCGTGAGCAGCTATCACGAGCGGCAGAAGCAGGACTCCTGGACCTATACCGAAGCCGACGGCACGGTACTTGGGCAGAAAGTCACCCCGCTGGATCGCGCCGGGCTCTACGTGCCCGGCGGCAAGGCGTCCTATCCGTCGTCGGTATTGATGAACGCCATTCCGGCCAAGGTCGCCGGTGTGCCTGAAGTCGTCATGGTCGTGCCGACTCCACGTGGCGAACTCAACGAGCTGGTGCTTGCTGCAGCCTGCATCGCCGGCGTCGATCGGGTGTTCACCATTGGCGGGGCGCAGGCCGTTGCTGCTCTGGCATACGGCACCGAGAGCGTGCCGCCGGTGGACAAGATTGTGGGCCCGGGGAACATCTACGTGGCGACCGCCAAGCGTCACGTGTTCGGCAAGGTTGGTATCGACATGATTGCCGGTCCATCGGAAATCCTGGTGGTCTGCGACGGACAGACCGACCCCGACTGGATTGCGATGGACCTGTTTTCCCAGGCCGAGCATGACGAGGACGCCCAGTCCATCCTGGTCAGCCCGGATGCCGAATTTCTCGATCGAGTCGCCGAAAGCATTGCTCGCTTGCTGCCCACCCTGGAGCGTGCCGATATCGCCCGTACTTCTATCGAGGGGCGTGGCGCGCTGATCCTCGTCGCCGATATGCAGCAGGCGATCGAAGTTGCCAATCGCATCGCGCCGGAGCATCTGGAGCTGTCGGTCGCTGAGCCTGAGCAGTGGCTGCCGCAGATTCGTCATGCCGGGGCGATCTTCATGGGTCGCTACACCGCAGAGGCGCTGGGCGACTACTGCGCCGGACCAAACCACGTACTGCCAACCTCGGGCACCGCGCGCTTCTCCTCGCCACTGGGGGTGTACGACTTCCAGAAGCGTTCGTCGATCATCAATTGCTCGGCCGAGGGAGCCTCGACGCTGGGCAAGGTGGCGTCGGTGCTGGCCCGTGGTGAATCGCTCACTGCTCACGCCCGCAGCGCCGAGTACCGCATCAAGGGCTGATAACGTTGGCGCAGGGCGAACAGCGTGCCGCTTGTCCGCCTTGCAAACGCCAAGACTTCGCCATTTATCGCCCCCACGGCAAACCGATCACATTCAAGGAGAGAAGGGCAGATGAGCAAATTCTGGAGCCCCTTCGTCAAAGACCTGGTGCCCTACGTGCCGGGTGAGCAGCCGAAGCTGAGCAAGCTGGTCAAGCTCAACACCAACGAAAACCCCTACGGGCCGTCGCCGCGTGCAATCGCCGCGATGCAGGCGGAGCTTAACGACAGTCTGCGGCTGTACCCCGATCCCAATGGCGAACGGTTGAAGCAGGCGGTAGCCGATTATTACGGTGTGCAGCCGGCTCAGGTATTTGTCGGCAATGGCTCGGATGAGGTGCTTGCGCATGCTTTTCATGGGTTGTTCCAGCATGCCGGCCCATTGCTGTTCCCGGATATCAGCTACAGCTTCTATCCGGTCTACTGCGGGCTGTACGGCATCGCCTACGAAACCGTTGCGCTCGATGAGCAGTTCCAGATCGATGTGGCCGACTACAACCGCCCGAATGGCGGCATCATCTTCCCTAATCCCAATGCTCCGACTGGCTGTCTGCTTGCGCTAGAGGCAATCGAGCGGCTGCTTCAGGCAAACACGGAAACGGTGGTGCTGGTCGATGAAGCCTATGTGGATTTTGGCGGTGAGTCCGCCATCGCGCTGGTCGATCGTTACCCGAATCTACTGGTGACGCAGACGCTGTCCAAGTCGCGCTCGCTGGCCGGGCTACGCGTAGGGTTGGCGGTTGGTCATCCCGATCTGATCGAGGCCTTGGAGCGGATCAAGAATAGCTTCAACTCCTATCCGCTGGATCGCATCGCCATTGCCGGGGCCGCTGCAGCTTTCGAGGATCGCGCGTATTTCCAGCAGACCTGCCAGCAGGTCATCGACAGCCGCGAAGCGGTGGTGGCGGCAATGCAGGGGTTGGGTTTCGAGGTGCTGCCGTCGGCGGCCAACTTCATCTTCGCCCGTCACCCGCAGCGGGATGCGGCCACCATCGCCGCCAGCCTGCGTGAGCAAGGCGTCATCGTTCGACACTTCAAACAGCGCCGTATCGAGCAGTTCCTGCGTATCACCATTGGTACGCCGGAGCAGAATCAGGCGCTGTTGGAGGCGCTCGGCTAACGCTGGGCGAGACGGGCAGCGGCCGGCCTGAGACCTGCCGCGGCCGCTACAGCGCGTCGCGCTTGGGTGGCTCTGGCGCAGGGCTGCGGCCGCGCTATTTCGGAGCCGTACTCACAGGGGCGCGCATGCCCACTTCTGCGGTCAGCGTTAGCGGCTTGCCGTTGCGCAAGATATCGATGTCGATCTTGTCGCCTGGGCGGGCGCGGGCGACTTGGTTCATCGAGCTGCGGCCGTCGGCTGACTGCACCCCGTCGATGCTCAAAATCAAATCTCCAGGCTGCAGCCCCGCGCGGGCGGCTGGGCCGTCGCGGTAGACGCCAGCCACGACAATCCCGGGGCGGCCTTCCTGACCAAAGGATTCCGCCAGCTCCTGGGTAAGCGATTGCACCTCCACGCCCAGCCAGCCACGGATGACCTGGCCGTGGTCGATGATCGACTTCATCACCTCCAGTGCGAGTTTCACCGGAATCGCGAAACCAATGCCCTGCGAGCCGCCCGACTCGGAGATGATCGCGGTGTTGATGCCGATCAGGTTGCCCTCGGCATCCACCAATGCGCCACCGGAGTTGCCGCGGTTGATCGCTGCGTCGGTCTGGATGAAGTCTTCATAGGTGTTCAGGCCCAGCTGGTTGCGGCCGGTGGCGCTGATGATGCCCATGGTGACCGTCTGGCCGACTCCGAACGGGTTGCCGATCGCCAGCGTGACGTCGCCGACGCGTATGCGGTCAGAATGGCCGACGGTGATGGCCGGCAGGTCCGCCAGGTCGATCTTCAATACCGCGAGGTCGGTTTCCGGGTCGCTGCCGATTACCCGAGCCAGCGTTTCCCGCCCATCCTTGAGCGCCACTACGATCTGCTCGGCGTTCGCCGTTACATGGTTGTTGGTCAGCAGATAGCCTTCCGGGCTCATGATCACCGCTGAGCCGAGACTCGACTCCATCCGCCGCTGCCTCGGCAGGTTGTCGTTGAAGAAGCGTTGAAACAGCGGGTCTTTCGACAGCGGCGCCTGCTGCTCGGTCTTCTCGATGACCTTGGTGGTATAGAGGTTGGCAACTGCCGGAGCGGCGCCTGCGACCGCGTTGGCATAGGAATACGGACCCTGTTGCGGCGTGGTGGCAACCAACGGCGCCTGCCGCAAACCGATGTCGCGCTCTTTGATGCCGACCAGTTGCGGGTATCGCTGGATGATCAGCAGAGCTACGAGCAGGCCGACCAGCAACGGCCAGCCGAGGAAACGTAGGGCATTGAACATCGCGCAGGGGTCCGGGCAGAGTTGCGGGCGCGCAAAGCGGCCCTTAAGGTGGCGGCATTATACGAAGCTGCAACTGAAATGCAGCTTCATGCGTGCATGATTTGCCGTGGCGGTTCGACGAGTACCAGTCGCGCCCGCCGCGCCATCAAGAGGTATCCCCATGTCAGTTGCGCTTACCACTCTGGTTCAGGAGGCAGACCGCTATCTGGATGCCGCGAGGATTGCCGACTATTGCCCTAATGGTTTGCAAGTCGAGGGGCGTTCACAGGTAGCGCGGATCGTCAGCGGCGTGACGGCCAGCCAGGCACTGCTGGATGCGGCAGTCGAGGCGAAAGCCGATGTGGTACTGGTGCATCACGGTTATTTCTGGAAGAACGAGGACGCGCGCATCATCGGCATGAAACAGCGCCGCCTGAAGACGCTGCTGGTCAACGGGATCAGTCTGCTGGCCTATCACCTTCCGCTCGATGTGCATCCCGAAGTCGGTAACAACGTGCGATTGGGCGCGCTGCTCGGTCTGCAAGTCGAGGGGCCGCTGGATCCGAGCAATCCCCGTTCGGTGGGCCTGGTTGGTTCCCTGGAGAAATCCCTGACTGCAAGCGAGTTCCGGCAGCGGATACAGGATGTGCTAGGCCGCGCGCCACTGATGGTCGAGGGCAATGGCCCGATCAAGCGCGTAGCCTGGTGCACCGGTGGTGCTCAGGGGTACATCGAACAGGCTGTAGCGGCTGGCGTGGACGCCTATCTCACCGGGGAAATATCCGAGCCGACGGCACATGTCGCGCGTGAGAATGGCCTGAGCTTCTTTGCCGCAGGGCATCACGCCACCGAGCGCTATGGTGTCCAAGCGCTCGGTGAATACCTTGCCGGCCGGTTCGGCGTCGAGCACCAGTTCGTCGACTGCCCTAACCCTGCGTGAGCCCCAGCTTGCGCGGCTCGGCGTATTTGAATGGACAGGTAGATCGCTATTTGGCGCGCCTGCGAGTCGATATAAATCTATAGCTTTTAGGTCTAAATGGCGGCCTGATTAGAATCTAAGGCCGTGTTAGAGTTGCGCCCAATCAACGGCCCGCCGGCCGTCCACCTGCTAAATCGTGAGTAGCCATGGTCGACAAACTGACGCATCTGAAACAGCTGGAGGCGGAAAGCATCCACATTATCCGTGAGGTTGCAGCCGAATTCGGCAACCCGGTGATGCTTTATTCCATTGGCAAGGATTCGGCCGTGATGCTGCACCTGGCGCGCAAGGCCTTCTTCCCAGGCAAGCTGCCGTTCCCGGTTCTGCATGTCGATACACGCTGGAAGTTTCAGGAGATGTACAGCTTCCGCGCAAAAATGGTCGAGGAGATGGGGCTTGAGCTAATCACCCACATCAATCCCGATGGCGTCGCGCAGGATATGAATCCCTTCACCTACGGCAGTGCCAAGCACACCGACGTGATGAAGACCGAAGGCCTCAAGCAGGCGCTGGACAAGTACGGCTTCGACGCCGCTTTTGGCGGTGCTCGGCGCGATGAGGAAAAATCCCGCGCCAAGGAACGTGTCTACTCCTTCCGCGACAGCAAGCATCGCTGGGACCCGAAGAACCAGCGCCCCGAGCTGTGGAATCTCTACAACGGCAAGGTCAAGAAGGGCGAGTCGATCCGTGTCTTCCCGCTATCCAACTGGACCGAGCTGGACATCTGGCAGTACATCTACCTTGAGCAGATCCCGATCGTGCCGCTGTACTTCGCGGCCGAGCGGGAAGTTGTCGAGCTCAACGGCACGCTGGTGATGATCGATGACGAGCGCATCCTGCAACACCTGACGCCAGAGCAGAAGGCTAGCATCCACAAGAAGATGGTGCGCTTCCGCACCCTGGGCTGTTACCCATTGACCGGTGCCGTCGAATCAACCGCAACCAGCTTGCCGGAGATCATTCAGGAGATGCTCCTGACCCGTACTTCCGAGCGTCAGGGGCGCGTCATCGACCATGACGCCACCGGCTCGATGGAAGAAAAGAAACGCCAGGGTTACTTCTAAGGAAACGCATCATGAGTCATCAATCCGAACTGATCAGCGAGGACATCCTCGCCTACCTGGCGCAACACGAGCGCAAGGAACTCCTGCGTTTCCTTACCTGCGGCAACGTCGATGACGGCAAGAGCACGCTGATCGGCCGTCTGCTGCACGACTCCAAGATGATCTACGAGGACCACCTCGAGGCCATCACCCGCGATTCGAAGAAGGTCGGCACCACGGGTGAAGACGTCGATCTGGCACTGCTGGTCGACGGCCTGCAGGCCGAGCGCGAGCAGGGCATCACCATCGACGTCGCGTACCGCTATTTCTCGACGGCCAAGCGCAAGTTCATCATTGCCGACACCCCTGGCCATGAGCAGTACACGCGCAACATGGCGACTGGCGCATCCACCTGCGACTTGGCGATCATTCTGGTCGATGCCCGTTACGGCGTGCAGACCCAGACCAAGCGCCACAGCTTCATCACCTCGCTGCTCGGCATCAAGCACATCGTCGTCGCCATCAACAAGATGGACCTGATGAACTTCGATCAGGAGGTCTTTGAGCGGATCAAGGCCGACTACCTCGCATTCGCCGATCGCATCGAGCTGAAGCCTTCCTCGCTGCACTTCGTGCCGATGTCGGCGCTGAAGGGCGACAACGTGGTCAATCGCAGCGAGCGCGCACCCTGGTATGAAGGGCAGTCGCTGATGGAAATCCTCGAGAGCGTTGAAATTGCGGGCGACCGCAACTTTGATGACCTGCGCTTCCCGGTGCAGTACGTCAACCGCCCGAACCTGAACTTCCGCGGTTTCGCCGGTACCTTGGCCAGTGGCATCGTGCGCAAGGGCGACGAGATCGCTGTGCTACCGTCCGGCAAAATCAGCCGCGTGAAATCCATCGTCACATTCGACGGTGAGCTGGAGCAGGCGACCCCAGGTGAGGCCGTCACCCTGACGCTGGAAGACGAAATCGACGTCTCACGCGGCGACATGCTGGTGCATGCCGACAGCCGCCCGCGTATCGCCGACAGCTTCGAGGCGATGCTCGTCTGGATGGGCGAAGAGCCGATGCTGCCGGGCAAGAAGTACGACATCAAGCGCGCCACCAGCTACGTGCCGGGCTCCATCGCCAGCATCGCCCACAAGGTGGATGTGAATACGCTGGAGAAGGGCGCTGCGAGTAGTCTGCAGCTCAACGAGATCGGCAAGGTCAAGGTCAGCCTGGATGCGCCGATCGCGCTCGATGGCTACGCACAGAACCGCACGACCGGCGCTTTCATCGTCATTGATCGCCTCACCAATGGCACCGTCGGCGCCGGCATGATCATCGCTGACCCGGTTGCTCACGGCGCCGGTCGCCATCATGGCGCGCTGGCCCACGTCTCTACCGAAGAGCGCGCCACTCGCTTCGGCCAGCAGCCGGCAACCGTGTTGTTCACCGGCCTGTCCGGCGCCGGCAAGAGCACCCTGGCCTATGCGGTGGAACGCAAACTGTTCGATATGGGCCGTGCGGTTTACGTGCTGGACGGCCAGAACCTGCGCCACGACCTCAACAAAGGCCTACCGCAAGATCGCGCTGGTCGCACCGAAAACTGGCGCCGCGCTGCGCACGTCGCTCGGCAATTCAATGAAGCAGGCCTGATCACGCTGGCCGCGTTCGTCGCCCCTGACGCAGAAGGTCGCGAACAGGCCAAGGCATTGATCGGTACTGAGCGCCTGATCACCGTGTACGTTCAGGCCTCCCCGCAAGCCTGCCGTCAGCGGGATCCGCAGGGCCTGTATGCGGCCGGTGGGGATAACATCCCCGGCGAGTCCTTCCCTTACGATGTGCCGCTTAATGCGGATCTGGTGGTTGACAGCGAAACGTCGGCTCTGGACGAGGGTGTTAGGCTGGTGGTGGATCTGCTGCGTGGGCGTGGCCTGATATAAATCGACGTGGCCAAAGAAAAAGCCCCGCCGATGCGGGGCTTTTCGTTACTGGTTGACCGGTTGCGCGGGCGCTCTCGGTGTGCTCATTTCGCTTCTTCAAGAATCCGGAAGAATACTGTTTCCAGCGAGACGGCAGGCTGCACGGCGAGCAGGTGTCCGCCTGTGCTGCTCAACTGGGCGATGGCTTCTGGTAGTTTGGATTGCTCCATTTCGCATTCAAACTCTCCAGGACGCAGCGCCGAGCAGGATGGCGAGAGTGGCTGGTCGGCCTGATATCGGATAATGAAATGGCTGGCGCGTTCTGCGGCCAGCTCTCTAGGAGAGCGAACTGTCAGCAACTGGCCCTTGTTGATAAAGCCAAAGCGATCAGCGATACGCTCCACATCGTGTAGCACGTGGGATGTAAAGAAGATGGCCCCGCCTTGCTTCTTATACTCGTTGAGGATGTCGACCACATCCTTGCGACCCACCGGGTCAAGGCCTGATAGGGGTTCGTCAAGGATTAGCAGCCGCGGTTCTACCGCCATGGCGTGGGCGAGTGCCGTCCGCTGGACGTTACCTTTGGAGAGCTGGCGGATGCGCTGCTTGGCATACTCCACGATGGAGAAGCGCTCCAGCCACTGCATACACCAAGCATCGGCGTCACTGCGTTTGATGCCATACATGGACAAGCCCATGCGTAGGATTTCCAGGGGCGTGAATTGCTCGTACAGCGCAGGCGCTTCGGGCACGTAAGCCAGGCCTTGGCGCGCTTCGGCGCGATGCGCGTCCGTGCCGTAAATGGTCACCTGACCCTGATAGTCGTTGATGATGTCCAGCATGATCTTAATCGTGGTGGACTTGCCTGCGCCATTGGGGCCGACGAAGCCGAACACCTCGCCCTCGCTCAGGCTGAAACTCACATCGCGTACAGCCTGGACCTCTTTGCCTTTAGCCTTGAAGGTGTGGCTGACGCCCTGAAACTCAATGGCAGCGCTCAAGGCTGTTCCTCCAATCCGGCAATCTTCAATTTCTTCAATTCGATGCGCCCATTGCGTAGCTCATAGCCGAGGCGTAGTGGGTCGGTGGGTAGCTCGGCGATGATGCCCTGTTCGATCAGGTGCTGCAGGTCAGCTAGTGGGCCTTGATCGGCTTCATAGCGCCGTTGGGCCTCGCGTAGATCAACCAGACCCTGAAGGCGGACGACGCGTTTGTCGAGCATCTCTCGCAGTTTGAGGTCGGTAGCGCTGTCGCGCTGTTGGCCCAGGTAATTCAAAGCCAATCGTTCGTCGGCAAATTGCTCGGCGCGCAGCATCACCGCCAGTTTCTGCATGGCGGCGGCGTTCACTTTCGATCGCTGGGCGCCAATCTCCAGCACCCGCGCCGCCTCTTCATTGTCGCGCTGGAAAAACGACAGATTGATGCCATAGAAGAACGGCGGAAATTCGTCCCAGAAGCGGCAATCAACGGCCGCGCGCAGTACATCATTCCCTTCCTCGACTGCGCCGCCCCAGGTCAGCAGGCCGTTGGCAAGGTAGTAATTGTCTTCATGGCAGGGATTGAGGCGAGCGACTTCACGCTGGGCTCGGACCAGGTAGCCGGTATCCACACCGCGATCATCCATTCCAGTGGCGGATAGCCGCATGGTTTCAAGATCGGCGGCCAGGAAGCGGTCGCCGCCATGCAGCACGACCAGCAGCGGTGCGGGAATCACCACCCGGTCGGCTAACAACTGTGGCATTAGCAGCACCGGCTGCTGCGCGCGCCAGGCAGCGATGACAGCGAACAGGGCGAACGCCACAAGGCCAAGAAGTAGCGAAGTGCGTTTGCGCATATCAGGCGAAACGCTTGCGGTTGAGCGCCCACACCGCCAAGGCCAGCAGGCCGACCATATAGGTCAGGCTGGACAATACCACCCAGGGCCAGTCGGCGGGCAACAACTCCAACTTGCCGTAGAGGGCGACCACGCGCACATCCAGCGCGCCCAAGTCGGGCAGCAAATAACCCAGCAGGCCGACACCGGAGCGGTAGCTCTCGGCATTGCCCACTACCGTTGAGTTTCGCGTTAGTAGCTCGATGATGGCGCCGAAGGAGCGCGCCACCAGCATAAAGCCGAAGGTGCCGATCAGAACAAAACTGGGTGTGGAAGCGACGACGGCGAGAAGGGTGGCGACGGCGGTGAGTACCAGCAGATCGAGGCCGATAAAAGTGATGGTAACGAGATAATGGTGACCCAGAGCAATGGGGGTGGTTTGCGCATAGCCCTGGCCAATCAACCAGACCAGCAGCCCCAGCGCGCTGCCAAGCAATAGCAACAGCCCGAGCGTCAGGGTTGAAACGGCGATAAAGCGACCGAGCAACAGGCCGTGTCGTGGGTGTGGGTAGGAGAGGGTATTTAGAAAATAACGCCGGTCGATCTCGCGTGACAGCAGCTCCTGGGTCATTAATACCAGCACCAGCGGCAGCAATAAGCGAATAACCGACAGACCGATATCCAGTGCCACGGTGGCGGATTGGCGACCGCTGAATTGGGCGGAGAGTGGTGCGGCAATGGTCAGTACCAGCAAAGAGCTGACAACCAGCCAACCAAATCGGGCTCGGAAGGCAAGTCGGAAGCCGGTTGATATATTTGATAAAGACAGCATGGAAGGTTATCTAGCCATAGCGGTTAAACGTGTGGGTGGAAGTGTAATGCCGGAGAGAGGGTGTGTGTGCCCCAAGATGCGCAATGTGCGACAAGGTATAGGGCGACAGACGTTGTTATGTGAATTCACCGTAGCCACAACCAAAGGCGCGCCGGACGTAGGGCGAGTGCGTATGTCGATCAGGGTTTGCCTCTACATCATTGTGGACGCCCGAGATACCCTAAAATAACAAAACTCCGCAATAATGGCAGAGTTTTTGTGCGGCCCGTTGAGTTATATGTAACCGCGCGGGTTTCACCCGCCCTACGGGCTTCAGAGCTGGAGATGGGTATTGAATGGACGCACGAGTTACGCTTGTATTGCATGGCTGAAAAATGTGCGGTTTTTCAGTTTTAGCTAACGTAGCATATGTACTGTAAGGGCTGCGATCCAATTTCGAGCGTCAGCTGCTGCTGTAGCATCTGAGCTTCGTGCGCGATATTCATTAAATTGCGGTAACGCAACCGCAGCTAAAGTCGCCACAATTGCCACTGTTATAACTAATTCGATTAGCGTAAAGCCGTAATCGCGTTTCATGGCATTAATAGGGGTAGGCCTATAGAACCGCTGCGAAGTCTTGTGAAAGAATTCGCAGCGGTATCGAGGTTACTGCGGAAGAGCTGCGGTAACAGATGTATCTTCACAGAATGCGGTTAGGCTCGTGGCGCCGATACTCCCACCTGTAGTGGAGCCCACAAATGCTTTACCTTTATTGTCGACGAGAAAGGTGTCTGTTGGTCCAGTGCCTTGGCAGCTGGCGTTGTTATAGATTGGGTCGCCGGCTTCATCGGCGCCTGTTACAACGCAGCGCTCTGGTCCGACCTTGCGGCTCCCAGCAAAATGGCAAGTGGCTACGGTAATCGAGTTGTTGTTCTTGGTGCAGTTGTAGGCGCCGTGAACGTTATTTGACAGGGTAAGTACAACATTTTCAGCCAGAAGCTCACACTGAGCGTTACCAATGGCTCCGCCGGAGGTTATTACGGTCGGGGCGGCAAATGCATTGCCAGCAACAAAGGCAGAGGCAATAACAAAACCAGCAATAATCTTCTTCATTTCGTTATTCCTTATCAGAGCTGTGCGGCAGACATAACGGTAAGAGTGTTTTTCGCGTCCGCGTTGGCTACGGTATCGTTCGACTTGGCGCGGTACTCATTGAACTGCGGAATGGCGATAGCAGCCAGAATGCCGATGATTGCAACCACGATCATCAGCTCGATCAGGGTAAAGCCTTTTTGCTTCTTGATGGACTTCATTTGAAAAGCTCCTTGTTGGTGAGGTCGTTGGACCTGGCATGGTATGAGCACCTTCTGTGCCAGTCGCGGATTGGTTTGCGCTCGAGCTGTCGGAGCTGTGAGCTGGCTCACCCTTTCACATTCCGCTCTAACTCTCTTGCGAAGGTACGAACGGCATGGTGCTTGGGCTGCATGAAGCTATGAATAGAGAGCGTCAATGCAGCTGTTTATCTCGGCGAAGCTCATTGAGCTGCCATGGCATCACATAAAGATAGGTAGCCTTTTGCGTCCTCAAGTGACAAAAAATGCCACCTGCTATGTGCGGGTTTGGCACGCCAATGGAACTGAGTTATAAGGCAGCGGTCTTTCACGCCTCCACAGGCTCGCCCGATGAATGAAAACGCGCCCCTTGGCGGCTTGGCCCGTCAGTTAGTACTTGCAGGCCAGCTCGACGAAAAGATTGCTCAGCAGGCTCAGCAACAGGCACTGCGAAACCAAGTGCCTTTGGTTACCTGGCTGGTTCAGAACAAGCTGGTCAAAGGGCGGGTACTGGGCGATCTCGCCGCCGAGCAGTTCGGCGTGCCGTTCTTCGACCTGGGCGCGCTGGATAAAGAGACGCAGCCGAAAGATCTGGTGAGTGAAAAGCTGGTGCGTCAGCATCGTGCATTGCCCCTACAGAAGCGTGGCAACAAGCTCTATGTGGCGGTTTCTGACCCCACCAACCATCAGGCGATAAGCGACATTCAGTTCAACACTGGTCTGTCGGTCGAGGCGGTGCTGGTTGAAGACGACAAGCTTGGCGAGGCGATCGAGAAGTTCTTCGAGTCGGCAACCACTGCGCTTGATGGGCTCGGCGATGCTGACCTTGATGGGCTGGAGGTCGAGATCAGTGGAGATAAGAAGGATGACGATGCGCCGCACAACGAATCCGATGACGCGCCAGTGGTACGCTTCGTCAACAAGATGTTGCTCGATGCGATCAAGGGTGGTTCGTCAGACCTGCACTTTGAGCCTTATGAAAAAACCTATCGGGTGCGCTTTCGTACCGATGGCATGTTGCACGAGGTCGCTCGCCCTCCGGTCCAGCTGGTGAGCCGAATCTCCGCGCGTTTGAAGGTAATGGCCAGTCTCGATATCGCTGAGCGGCGCAAGCCGCAAGACGGGCGCATCAAGATGAAGGTTTCCAAAACCAAGTCCATCGACTTCCGTGTCAACACGCTGCCCACCCTGTGGGGTGAAAAAATTGTTATGCGAATTCTGGACTCGTCAAGCGCCAAGATGGGCATTGATGCTCTGGGCTACGAGGAAGACCAGAAAGAGTTGTATCTGACCGCGCTGAAGCAGCCGCAGGGGATGATTCTGGTTACCGGCCCGACTGGCTCGGGTAAGACCGTTTCGCTGTATACCGGCCTGAATATTCTCAACACGGTGGACGTGAATATTTCCACCGCAGAAGACCCTGTGGAAATCAACCTGGAGGGCATCAACCAGGTCAATGTCAATCCGAGGCAGGGTATGGACTTTGCTCAGGCGCTTCGCGCATTCCTTCGCCAGGATCCGGATATCATCATGGTGGGCGAGATTCGTGATTTGGAGACTGCCGAAATCGCCATTAAGGCGGCGCAGACTGGTCACATGGTCATGTCGACGTTGCACACCAACAGTGCAGCTGAAACGCTCACGCGGCTGCGCAACATGGGGGTGCCGGCTTTCAATATCGCTACCTCGGTGAACCTGATCATTGCGCAGCGCTTGGCGCGCAAGCTCTGCCCTAGCTGCAAGCAGGAAGTTGATGTGCCGCGTGATGTCCTGCTCAAGGAGGGTTTTCCGGAAGCGCGGATCGGTTCGTTCAAGCTTTATGGGCCGGTAGGTTGTGATAGCTGCAAGAGCGGTTACAAAGGCCGTGTTGGTATTTATGAAGTGGTTAAAATCACGCCTGCACTGCAGCGGCTTATCATGGAGGAAGGCAATTCCATCGACATCGCCGTGCAGGCGCGCAGAGATGGGTTCAATGACCTGCGCACTTCGGGTCTGGTTAAAGCCATGAATGGCGTTACCAGCCTGGAAGAAGTCAACCGCGTGACCAAGGATTAACCATGGCGGAAAAAGCGTTGAAAACCAGTGTGTTTACCTGGGAAGGCACCGATCGGAAAGGTGGCAAGGTCAAGGGGGAGCTGCCAGGCCAGAGCCCAGCACTGATCAAGGCGCAGCTTCGCAAGCAAGGTATCAATCCGCTCAAGGTACGTAAGAAGACTGTTTCGCTGTTCGGTGTGGGCAAGAAGATCAAGCCCATGGACATCGCTCTGTTCACCCGGCAAATGGCTACGATGATGAAGGCGGGAGTACCCTTGCTTCAGTCGTTTGACATCATTGGGGAGGGTTTCGATAACCCCAATATGCGCAAGCTGGTCGATGAGATTAAGCAGGAGGTAGCGGCCGGTAATAGCTTCGCGGGTTCGCTGCGCAAGAAACCGCAGTACTTCGATGATCTGTATTGCAATTTGGTTGAATCCGGCGAGCAGTCCGGAGCGCTGGAGACGCTGCTGGATCGGGTGGCGACCTACAAGGAAAAAACCGAGGCGCTTAAGGCTAAGATCAAGAAAGCTATGACATACCCAATCGCGGTCATTGTTGTGGCGATCATTGTTTCGGCGATTTTGCTCATAAAGGTCGTGCCTCAATTTGAAAGCGTGTTCCAAGGGTTTGGTGCTGAGTTACCAGCTTTCACTCAGATGGTGGTTGGACTGTCGCGCTGGTTGCAGGAATGGTGGTATTTGGTGGCTGCAGCGCTGCTCGTGGGTGCGTTTGTTTTCAAGCACAGCTACAAACGGTCGGAAAAGTTTCGCGATGCGCTTGATCGTATCCTGCTTAAAACGCCCATCGTGGGCGACATCCTCTATAAGTCTGTAGTTGCACGTTACGCGCGTACATTGTCTACGACATTTGCTGCAGGTGTTCCGTTGGTGGACGCGCTGGATTCCGTCGCAGGGGCAACTGGCAATGTGGTGTTTCGCAATGCAGTCGCGAAAATCCGCAACGACGTATCTTCTGGTGTGCAGCTGAATTTCTCTATGCGTACGACCGGCATTTTCCCTTCTATGGCTATTCAGATGACAGCCATCGGAGAGGAGTCCGGGGCATTGGACGAGATGCTGGACAAACTAGCCAGCTTCTACGAGGCCGAGGTCGATAACATGGTGGACAATCTCACGACGCTGATGGAGCCCTTGATCATGGCGGTACTGGGTGTCCTGGTTGGTGGCTTGATCATCGCTATGTACCTGCCGATCTTCCAGCTGGGCAGCGTGGTTGGATAATTGATGATCCTCGAACTAATGGCCAGCCACGTGCTGGCCTTTGTTTTATCTGCTGCCGTGCTCGGCTTATTGGTCGGCAGCTTTCTAAATGTCGTAATTTACCGCCTCCCGATTATGATGCAGCGCGATTGGCGTATGCAGGCGCTTGAATATCTCGAGAGCCCGGCGGAGCCAGTCGGCGAGCGCTTCAATCTGCTGCTGCCAAACTCCCGTTGTCCGCATTGCAATCACCAAATCCGCTCTTGGGAAAATATCCCCCTAGTCAGCTGGTTGGCCCTGCGTGGCAAGTGCTCATCCTGCCGTGCGCCGATCAGTTGTCGTTATCCGTTGGTGGAGTTGGCTTGCGGGCTGTTGTCCGGCTATGTCGCCTGGCATTTCGGCTTCTCCTGGCAGGCCGGCGCAATGCTGTTGCTGACCTGGGGCCTGTTGGCGATGAGCATGATCGATGTCGATCACCAGTTGTTGCCTGACGTTTTGGTGCTGCCGCTATTGTGGCTCGGCCTTATCCTCAATAACTTCGGTTTGTTCGTATCGTTGGAAAGTGCGCTATGGGGAGCAGTAGCGGGGTACCTGAGTCTTTGGTCGGTGTACTGGCTGTTCAAGGTGGTCACCGGTAAAGAGGGTATGGGCTACGGTGACTTCAAGCTGCTGGCCATGCTTGGCGCCTGGGGCGGGTGGCAGGTGCTGCCGCTGACGATCCTGTTGTCTTCGGTGGTCGGCGCTGTGCTTGGTAGCATCCTCTTGCGGATGCAGCGTGCGGAAAGCAATACGCCGATTCCTTTCGGCCCATACCTGGCTATCGCAGGCTGGATTGCATTGCTTTGGGGCGATTGGATTACGGAAAGCTACCTGCAGTTTGTGCGCTTCTGAGCCAATCATGTTGGGTGGCTCATGGCGGCCGGTTTGTATGAGTCAGGCTACCGTCTTTATCGCCTACCCATAAGCTTGCGCTTCGTGCTCTGAGTGGTTACTACTGCTCGTCCTGTTTTTTTGGCTAGGGTGCGGTTGACGGATGAAACCCTGGATTCTTGGATTGACTGGCGGTATCGGTAGCGGAAAGACTGCCGTTGCAGATCGGTTCGCCAGCTTGGGTGTGCATGTGGTCGATGCCGACCAGGCTGCACGCTGGGTGGTTGAGCCTGGGCGGCCGGCCCTGCAGCAGATCGTTGAGCGCTTTGGTGGAGAGGTCTTACTGCGGAGCGGTGAGCTGGACCGCGCCGGGTTGCGTCAGAAAGTATTCGTTGATCCGGCCGAGCGGCAGTGGCTCGAAAAGCTCCTACATCCATTGATTCGCACCGAGGTCGCCCGGCATCTCGCACTGGCCGAATCGCCTTACGCCATCATGGTCTCGCCGTTGCTTGTCGAGTCTGGGCAGTATCGTCAGGTCGGTCGAGTACTGGTCGTGGATGTGCCAGAGGTGCTCCAGATTGCACGCACGACGGCTCGTGATCAGGCCAGCGAGGAGCAGGTGCGTGCCATTCTCAAGGCTCAGGTTCAGCGTGAAGAGCGCCTGAAGCATGCCGATGATGTGCTTGTGAATGATCGCGATCTATCTTGGCTCGGAGCTGAGGTCGAGCGTTTGCACCGTTTTTATCTGACATTGCAAGGAGGTCAGAAATGACCGCAACAGTTGAGTGCCCCACTTGCAGGGCGCCAGTAGAGTGGGGGCCGCAGAGTCCGAATCGACCATTTTGCTCCGAACGCTGCAAACTCATTGATCTCGGCGCATGGGCTTCCGAAGCACATGCCATTCCGGGAAACGAACTGGAGGATGATCTGTTTTCGGGTGACATGCCTCCGCGCGAGCACTAGGTTTCCTTTGCAGGGTTTGCCTGCGGCCCTTCGTTACTCCTCCTTCCAGGGCGCCTGCAAGTAGCGGCTCTGGTTGAAGCTCTCCATCCAGTCTGGGTAGAAGACCACCAGTGCTGTGATCGCCGTGCCGTTGATAAAGGCCTCGGGGAACATTACCAGCCAGATATACCCCGCGAAGTCTTCCAGCCATGGCGGCATCGGAAAGCGGCCATCGAATAGCAGTACGCCAAGCGATGCGAGAATGCACGCCAGCGCAGCGAGTGCCGCCGGAAAAAAACCTGCAAAGAATATGAACACGAATAGGTTGCGTGGCTGGGCGCGCTCCACCATGCGCGCGCAAATGACCGTAACCATGACCGGGATCAGCACCAGCAGAATGCCGTTTATGCCGAGTGCAGTGAGGTGTTGATGGCCGGTTAGTGTCAATCCGAGCTGTGCGGCGAGGGCGGCCAGAATGGCTAGCGGCCAGTCCAGCAACAGCGTAACTGCTGTCAGACCTATAAAGTGAAAGGATAGGCCTGAGTCGAAATCCCGTCGGACGAGCCAGAGCAAAAAAATGGACAGCATTGCGCCGCACAGAAGATGCTGCCGGCGCGTATCGCTGAATAATTCCACCCATGGTGCTCGCCATACGGCCCATATCAGCGCAGCTGCGTAGATTGTCCAGCCTATTGAGAGCGTGGCGGGGGCAAGCAGGTGAGCGGCAATCATCCTTACGGTCCTTTGCGCTGATGTTCGTGTGTCGGGTGTTTTGGTGGTGATTCTGATTAGGTGAGCGGGTCAGGGCGCTGGATTTGGATGCTCCATGTGAATGCTCTCTATTTCGGACAGCACTTCGCTCGAAAGCTTTAGTTTGGAGCTAATGATGTTCGACTCAAGCTGCTCCATTGTCGTTGCGCCAATGATGTTGCTGGTCACGAAGGGCTGCGCTGTCACGTAGGCGAGTGCCATTTGTGCTGGATCCAGCCCGTGTTTTCGGGCGACTGCTATATAGCGGGAACAGGCTGCGCGCGCTTGAGCGTTGTTATAGCGAGCAAAGCGCTGAAAAAGCGTGAGGCGCGCATTGGCGGGGCGTGCGCCGTCCTCGTATTTGCCGCTGAGCATGCCGAACGCCAGCGGTGAGTACGCGAGCAGGCCGCACTGCTCACGAATGCTGATTTCTGCCAGGCCAACCTCGAAGCTGCGATTTAGCAGGTTGTAAGGGTTCTGTATCGAGACTGCACGCGGCCAGCCGCGAGCTTCGGCTAGTTGCAGATACTTTGTCAGACCCCAGGGGGTTTCATTGGACAAGCCGATGTGGCGAATCCTGCCGGCTCTAACTTCGTCATCCAGCGCTTCCAGTGTTTCTTCGATCGGGGTGAAGTCGTCTTCCTGGTGGCGATAGCCCAGCTGTCCGAAGAAATTGGTGCTGCGTTCAGGCCAGTGCAGTTGGTAAAGATCGATCCAGTCGGTCTGTAGTCGGCGGAGGCTCTCGTCCAGTGCGGCGCGTATATGTGCGCGATTGAACTTGAGGCGTCCGTAGCGAATGTGGCTTATACCGTTACCAGGGCCGGCTATCTTCGTGGCGAGGACCCAGTCGGATCGGCCGCCGTGTGTCTTGAAATAGTTGCCAATATAGTGCTCGGTGGTGGCATAGGTTTCACGGCGAGGTGGCACCGGGTACATCTCGGCCGTATCTATGAAGTTTATGCCAGCGGCTTTTGCTTGGTCGATCTGGGCGAATGCATCGCTTTGGGCGTTCTGCTCGCCCCATGTCATTGTGCCCAGGCAAAGCGAGCTGACTTTCAGGTCCGTGCGGCCTAGTGGACGAAATTCCATCGGATACCTCGTGCAGAAGAATGCGAGTGCGCAAAGCTTAACGAAGACAAGCTGGTTCTGGTCATGAGATTAGCGGGGCGCATCGAAGTGCCAGGGGCTGTGAAGTGTTTGCTCGGGTTGGCCCGTTGCGAGTGAGCCCGTAGCAGCTTACTCGCGAAGTCCGTAATGCCTGCTCGACGAACCGCAAATGTTGGTTGCTATTTTTCTGCCAATCAGGATAATTCCGCAGCCTGTCGCCGGGGATGCCTAGCCTGTCGACGCAAGTCAAAGGTAGGGGATGCCTAGCCTACCGATCATTGCCGTAGCGGACGCGCTGACCCGAGCCCCCGATAGCGTCTGTTTCCGGCTGCCCTGGTCTTGCCAGGGCGAGCACCATTCAGTAAGATTCGCCGTCTTATTTTCAGGGCGGCCCCTGAGGCTATAACGAATGAAGACATTTACTGCTAAACCGGAAACCGTCAAGCGCGACTGGTTCGTCGTCGACGCTGCCGGCCAGACCCTGGGTCGTCTGGCAACCGAAATCGCTAGCCGCCTGCGTGGCAAGCACAAGCCCGAATACACCCCTCACGTAGATACCGGCGATTACATCGTTGTGATCAATGCTGAGCAAGTGCGTGTTACCGGTGCCAAGACCACCGACAAGATGTACTACTCTCACTCCGGTTTCCCGGGTGGCATCAAGTCGATCAACTTCGAGAAGTTGATCGCCAAGGCGCCCGAGCGTGTGATCGAGACTGCGGTCAAAGGCATGCTGCCGAAGAACCCGCTGGGTCGCGACATGTATCGTAAGCTGAAGGTGTACAAGGGTGCCAATCACCCGCATACCGCTCAGCAGCCCCAAGAACTGAAGATTTAACGGAATAGTTCATTATGTCGGCGACTCAAAATTACGGCACTGGCCGTCGCAAGACTGCAACCGCGCGCGTTTTCCTGCGTCCGGGCACTGGCAAGATCTCCATCAACAACCGTGAGCTGGATAACTTCTTCGGTCGCGAAACTGCCCGCATGGTCGTTCGCCAGCCGCTGGAGCTGACCGAGACTGTCGAGAAGTTCGATATCTACGTCACCGTTCTGGGTGGTGGTGTCAGTGGTCAGGCTGGTGCGATCCGTCACGGTATCACTCGCGCTCTGATCTCGTATGACGAGACTCTGCGTAGCCCGCTGCGCAAGGCTGGATTCGTCACTCGCGATGCTCGTGAAGTTGAACGTAAGAAGGTCGGTCTGCGCAAAGCGCGCAAGCGTCCGCAGTACTCCAAGCGCTAATTCGCGCTTTAAAAAGAAACGCCCAGTTTCGTTCGGAGCTGGGCGTTTTTTTTTGCTGTGATTTATGGTGGTGCGACAGTGTGTCGCGCATTGGAAGGCCTGGTCTGTCTAGGTGTTAGAGGCTTTGTGGCTGCCTATTACCTTGTCAGAAGAGGGTCTTTTCTTTACCATTTGGCGAATTTTTCGCGGCCCAATTTTACGTAGTACATGCCTGCTTTAGGGCAGGCCATAAGAAGCTGATGGGAGACGACTGAATGAGCAATGACGGCGTGAATGCAGGCCGGCGTCGCTTCCTTGTGGCCGCCACTTCGGTGGTGGGCGCAGCAGGAGCGGTGGGTGCCGCGGTCCCGTTCGTGGGATCGTGGTTCCCGAGTGCCAAGGCCAAGGCTGCCGGTGCGCCGGTAAGGGTAAATATCAGCAAGATCGAGCCGGGGCAGCAGATGGTCGCCGAATGGCGCGGTCAGCCGGTATTTATCGTGCGTCGGACTGAAGAGATTCTCGGAAATCTGGAAAAGGTCGCCGGCCAGGTAGCTGATCCGGAATCCAAGGCATCTGAGCAGCCTGCTTATGTCGACCCGAAGACTCGGGCTATCAAGCCGGAGCTTCTGGTGGTGGTTGGTCTGTGTACTCACCTTGGCTGCGCGCCGTCCTTCCGTCCTGAGGTGGCTGCGGCCGATCTCGGCGCTGACTGGCTCGGTGGTTACTTCTGCCCCTGCCACGGCTCCAAATACGATATGGCCGGTCGTGTCTACAAGGCACAGCCAGCTCCCTTGAACCTGCCGGTGCCCCCGCACTCGTACGAGACCGATAGTGTAATCATCATCGGTGTGGACCAGGAGAACGCCTGATGAGCAAGTTCATGGAATGGGTTGACGCCCGCTTCCCGGCTACAAAAATGTGGGAAGACCATCTTTCCAAGTATTACGCGCCCAAGAACTTCAATGTGCTGTACTTCTTCGGTTCGCTGGCGCTGCTGGTTCTGGTCAATCAGATCCTGACCGGTATCTGGCTGACCATGAGCTATGAGCCGTCCGCTGAAGGTGCTTTCGCCTCCGTCGAATACATCATGCGCGACGTCGAGTACGGCTGGATTCTGCGCTACCTGCACTCCACCGGTGCCTCGGCATTCTTCGTGGTGGTCTACCTGCACATGTTCCGCGGCATCCTCTACGGCTCCTACCAGAAGCCGCGTGAGCTGGTGTGGATCTTCGGCATGATGATCTACCTGGCGCTGATGGCCGAAGCCTTCATGGGCTACCTGCTGCCGTGGGGCCAGATGTCCTACTGGGGTGCCCAGGTAATCATCTCGCTGTTCGGTGCCATCCCGGTTATCGGTGGGGATCTGACCCAGTGGATCCGTGGTGACTACCTGATCTCTGGCATCACCCTGAACCGCTTCTTCGCCTTGCATGTCGTTGCACTGCCGATCGTCATCCTCGGCCTGGTCGTGCTGCACATCCTGGCACTGCACGAGGTTGGCTCGAACAACCCGCTGGGGGTGGACATCAAGAAGTCCAAGGATGAAAACGGCGTACCGCTGGACGGCATCCCGTTCCACCCGTACTACACCGTGAAGGACATTGTCGGTGTCGTAGTGTTCCTGTTCGTCTTCTGCGCCGTGGTGTTCTTCTTCCCTGAGATGGGTGGCTATTTCCTTGAAAAGCCGAACTTCGAAGAAGCGAATGCGCTGAAAACCCCTGCACACATCGCTCCTGTTTGGTATTTCACGCCGTTCTACGCGATTCTGCGCGCAGTACCCGACAAGCTGCTCGGCGTGATCGCCATGGGTGCTGCCATCGCCGTGCTGTTCGTTCTGCCCTGGCTGGACCGTAGCCCGGTCAAGTCCATGAAGTACAAGGGCTGGATGAGCAAGGTCGCGTTGCTGTTGTTCTGCATCTCGTTCGTCATCCTGGGCGTGCTGGGCGTGCTGTCTCCGACTCCGGGTCGCACCCTGCTGTCGCAGATCTGTACGGCAATCTACTTCGGATACTTCATCCTGATGCCGTTCTACACCAAGCTCGAGAAGACCAAAGTGGTTCCGCAAAGGGTGGATGGCTGATGAAAAAGCAATTTGCTGCATTGATTCTTGCAATTTTGCCGGTCTTTACCTTCGCGGCCGGTCCGGAAGTTCCGCTGGATAAGGTCGATATCGACCTGACCGACAAGGCAGCCATGCAGGATGGCCTGAAGACTTTCGCCAACTACTGCATGGGCTGCCATAGTGCCAAGTTCCAGCGCTACGAGCGGGTCGCGACCGATCTGGGGATTTCGGAAGAAGTGATGATGGATAACATCGTCTTCGCCGATGCCAAGTTTGGTGACCACATGAGCATCGGCATGAAGGCCGAGGATGCCAAGGTCTGGTTCGGCGCTGCGCCCCCTGACCTGACGCTGGTTGCGCGCGTTCGTGGCAATGACTGGCTGTACTCGTATATGCGTAGCTTCTACGAAGACCCGGCTCGTCCCTATGGCGTGAACAATACGGTCTTCCCGAATGTGGGTATGCCTCACGTACTGGCTCCTCTCCAGGGTCGTCGCGTGGTTGGCTGTAAGCAGGTTCAGGTCGTCGAGAACGGTCGCAAGCAGTTCGATCCGCTGACCGGCACGCCAATTACCCAGGAGGCGTGCGATCAGATGGTGGTCGAGCCTGGCACTGGCTCATTGTCCGAGGCGGAGTACGACGAGAAGATCAAGAATCTAGTGACCTTCCTCGCTTATTCGGCTAATCCGGTCAAGCTGCAAAGCCAGCGTATCGGCACCTATGTGCTGTTGTTCCTGGCGGTGTTCTTCGTGTTCGCTTACCTGCTCAAGCGCGAGTACTGGAAAGACGTTCACTAAGCGCTTCGTTTCAATTCGCTGTACCTTGCGCGCGCCCCATGGGCGCGCGTGTTTTTTCTGCCTCAGATAAAAGAGTGAGGAAGGACCTATGGCTACAACCAATCGGTTGGGCTGCTATTCCGATCCTGCCGACCACTACTCCCACCGTGTTCGTCTCGTGCTCGCCGAGAAGGGCGTCAGCGTCGACATCCTCGATGTTGAGGCGGGGCAGTGTCCAGTCAAGCTGGCGGAAGTGAATCCATATGCCACTGTTCCGACGCTGGTGGATCGCGATCTGGCGCTCTACGAGCCGGGAGTGATCCTGGAGTATCTGGAGGAGCGTTATCCGCATCCTCCATTGCTGCCGGTGTATCCAGTTGCACGGGCGAATACTCGTTTGTTGATGCATCGCATTCAGCGTGATTGGTGTTCGCTGGCCGATCGAATTCTTGATCAGCGTACAGCGGAAACAGGGCGTGTGCAGGCGCGCAAGGAGCTTCGCGAAAGCCTTACCGGCGTGTCGCCGATATTCGCGGAGAAAGCGTACTTCATGAGTGACGAGATGAGTCTCGTAGACTGCTGCCTGTTGCCTATCCTCTGGCGTTTGCCCAGACTCGGTATCGAGTTGCCGCGAGCTGCCAAGCCGCTGCTGGATTACATGGAGCGCAATTTCGCCCGCGAGGCCTTCCAGGCCAGTCTTTCCACGGTCGAGCGCAGCATGCGTTGAGAGAGGATGTGTTCATGAATTCAAGTCGCCCGTATCTGGTCAGAGCGCTCTACGAGTGGATCGTCGACAATGATTGCACGCCGCACTTGCTGGTCAATGTCGACTATCCCGGGGTGCAGGTACCCGCCGGTTTTGCGAGTGACGGGCAGATAGTGTTGAACGTTGCGCCAAGTGCGGTTCGCCACCTGCACATGGATAATGAGGCTATTAGCTTCGAGGGCCGCTTCGGCGGTATTTCGCATTCACTGAACGTGCCGTCTGCGGCAGTGATGGCTATTTATGCCAGAGAGAATGGCCAGGGTATGGTGTTCGAGATCGAGCCGACCCCGCCGGAGGACGATTCGCCGACCAATAACGGTGGTTCGGATGATGAGGGGCCGCGACCGGGCGGCCGTCCGAGTCTGAAGGTCGTTAAGTAAGCGGTCGACGCCCGGACGCTATCCTGCTGTCCGGGCGTGGGGGCGGATTCAGTCGATGTATTCGAACAGCTTGACGATTCGCTGCACGCCAGCAACGCCCTGAACGAGATTGGTCGCGCGGTTGCCTTCCTGGCGAGTAACCAATCCCAGCAGGTAGACAATCCCGTTTTCCGTGATCACTTTGATTCTCGAGCCCGGCACGCTGTTATCAGCGAGCATCTGGGTCTTGATCTTGGTGGTTAGCCAGGAATCGTTACTGCGTGCCAATGCCGAGGAGGGTGGCAGGATCTGCAGTTCGTTATGAACGCGCTTGACCCGTTGCACGCCGCTCGCAGCCCGTTCAGCCGTCTCCTTTAGTTCTGCTCGTGGTGTTTGTCCGGCAAGGAGTACCACACCGTTATAACTGGCGACCACCACATGCGAGCCCTGATCGAGATCGGGATGGGCCTTGGCAATATTGACGGCGGCTTTGGTCTCGATCAGAGAGTCATCAATCTTGCTGCCAATAGTGCGCGTGCCCCGATTATCGGCTATTGGGTCATCGCGGGTTGCCGTCAGCACCGAGCTGCAGCCACTGACAGCGATGCACAGCCCTAGGGTGAAAGCCAAGCGGAACGCGTTCATTCCTCACTCCCGAATAGTTGGTTGTCGATCAGGTCGCACAGGCAGTGAATGGTCAGCAGGTGTACTTCCTGGATGCGGGCGGTGACTTTGGCAGGTACGCGGATCTCCACGTCTTCTGGCAGTAGCAGGGAGGCCATTCCGCCGCCGTCTCGGCCGGTAAGCGCGACCACCACCATCTCGCGATCATGAGCTGCCTGAATGGCCTGGATCACGTTGGCCGAGTTGCCACTGGTAGAGATGGCCAGCAGCACGTCACCGGGTTGGCCGAGGGCGCGAATCTGTTTGGAAAATACTTCGTTGTAGCTGTAGTCGTTGGCGATCGAGGTGATCGTTGAGCTATCAGTGGTCAGGGCAATGGCGGGCAGGCTCGGGCGCTCGCGCTCGAAGCGATTGAGCAGCTCGGAGGAAAAATGCTGCGCATCGCCGGCGGAGCCGCCGTTACCGCAGGTGAGGATCTTGCCTTCACTCAGTAGCGCGTTGACCATCACCTGACCGGCCTGCTCGATACTTGGCGCTAGCACTTCCATGGCATGTTGCTTGGTTTCAATGCTGGCCTGGAATAGCTGGCGGATTCGGGTTTGCATGTCCATCGGTGATTGACCTTCAAGTGGCAGGCGCGTCCGATGCCAATCGGACGTTACGCTTGCGGTTCGCTAGGGCTGGGCGGATCCAGCAGCTGTCGCTGCGTCATGACCGTTCAGCTGTCAAATGCGTTGCGGATCCAGTTCAGGTCCTCGGTTTTTCCGGTTGCGGCGATCGCGACGACGTCAAAGCGACAAGGGCTCCGCGCCCAGCGGCTTTCCTTCTGCAGAAACAGTTGGGCGGTCTTGATCAGCTTGTGCTGCTTGCGCATATCGACGCTTTCGAGAGCTCCACCCCAGGCGGTGTGGCGCCTGTAGCGGACCTCGACGAATACTACTGTATCGCCGTCGAGCATGACCAGATCAAGCTCGCCGCTGCGACAGGACCAGTTGCGCTCGAGCAGGCGAAGCCCTTTGCTGCTGAGGTGGTGCAACGCAAGGCTTTCGGCAGAGCGTCCGCTGCTCTGGCTATCACTCATTACTGAGCATCTTCCAGGCGCTCGACCGCGCCATCACGAAATTGAGCCCACGGGAGGTGGCGTTCGATGCGTTGCTGGGGATTCAGGCTGAGGGTCCCGGAAAGTCCGTCCAGCTGCGTGTCTGGCAGTGCGAGCAGTTGATTCAGGCGTGGCGCCAGAAGATAGGCATCTGCGCCCATCGCGTACAGGCGGCCAAGACTCCCGCCCGCCTGGGGCCATTTCTGTTCGACTTCCTGGCGCAGCGGTAGCTGGTCGTCCAGCAGCCAGGGTGTCTCTGCGAAGCGTATGCCTTCGAGGTCCAGGTACTGGGTGCGGTCGTGGCTGGCTGAGTGCAGGTGCGAGGTGCCGTACACCGGAAGGTCGCCTGCATACTGGAAGATCAGTGTGGGTCTGACCTGTTGGGCCTGCTGCGGAGTTGCGGCAAGAAAAATGAAATCGACGTCCTGGCGGCGGGTCGGTTGGCTGGCAGTGGAGGCGTCGGTAATGCTACTGACTCGGCCGGCACGGCTCTCGCTGTTGCGAAGTTGCAGCAGGTCAGCGATCTGATTGGCAAGCTGCACGGGTTCGGCCAACGGCTCGGCGGCTACCAGTGTTCCGCCGGCTTCCTGCCAGCTCTGGCGGAATGCATCGAGAATTCGGCCGCCCCAGTCGCCCCGTGGCGCCAGCGCAATCGCGCGGCGATGGCCGTCCGCCCAGGCGCGGCGGGCGACCTCGCGGGCTTCGTCTTCGGCGGCGAGCCCGAATTGGAAGAGCTGCGGTGGTGTGTGCTGCCCGGCGTCGCTGTAGTTCAGTGCCAATGTGGTGATCGGTAGCTGATCTCGCTCGGCGAGCTGACGAACCAGATCCTTTTCCAGTGGGCCGATTACTAATTGCACACCGGCGGCCTGGGCTTGGCGATAGAAGTCGTCGATGGAAACCATACGGCTACTGTCGTAAAGCTCGATATTCAGTGCCTGCCCAGCTTGTTGTGCGTGCAGATGGGCCGCCAGAAACCCGTCGCGTAGCGCGCGGGCTACGCTCGCCAACTGCCCTTCCATGGGGAGTAGAAGGGCGACGTGATTCAAGGGCTGATCGGCCAGTTCGCGTAGTTTCTGCAGTGGCTCTGGCAGCTGCTGTGCTGCAGGGTGCTGGGGATTCTGCGCGATCCAGTCGTCCATTGCTCGCTGCTGCTGAGCAACCGTACCGGCCCGCTTCAGTGAAAGTGCGAGTGCTTGCCAGCCTGCGAGGTCTGCCTCCGCTGCGCTCTGCAGTTGTTTTTCAGGCAGGGCGGAGACGAGTTTCCAGATGCTTTCGTGGTTTGCTCGGGCTTGCTCGCCGCTCAGCAAGGGTGCCGTGAAGACTCGTTCGCGCGCAGCGGCGAGAGGCTTGTTGGTTGCCTCCAGTGCTTCGGCGCGTACCAGTTGGCTGCGAATCTGCTGTTCCACGGGGAGTTCGCCCAGGCGCTCGAACGATGGGTGTCGGAGTGCCTGCACGGCTTGCTCGGGCTCTGCATTCGCAAGTGCAATTTCGGCCTGCAGTGTCAGTGCAAAAATCTGCTGCGCTGGCTTCAGCGCCTCCACCTGCACCTGTTCAAGAATGCTGCGGGCCTGAGCGTGTTTGCCCTGCTGCACGCTCTGGTCTGCTGCGGCCAGGCGCAGTTGAGCGGCTTGTTCGGGGTCGCTCTGGTCGGCCTTCTGTAGCAGTTGCTGGGTCGAGGCCTGCGGAGTGCGAGGCAGTTCACCAAGCGACGACGAGGGTGAACCGGCGCAGGCCGCGAGCATGGCAGCGAGGCAGAGAAGGAGGAGTGGGCGTAAGCAGGCCATTGGTTGATCGTTCCTGAAAGCACTGGCGGTGGATTGTACCCAAGCACTGGAGTGGCCGCGATGCTGCGGCGGTGAATCGGGCTACAATGCGCATTTCCGTGACGGAGGTAAGCCCTTGTGACTGCCAGTGATGGTGCGAATTCCGGGGTAGGTACGCTTTATGTCGTCGCTACGCCAATTGGCAATCTTGAAGACATCAGCGCCCGTGCGCTGCGCGTACTGAAAGAGGTGTCATTGATTGCTGCGGAAGACACCCGGCACTCGTCCCGTTTGCTTGCGCATTTTGGCATCCAAACGCCTTTGGCCGCCTGTCACGAGCACAACGAGCGTGAAGAGGGTGGGCGATTCCTCGGCCGGCTACAGACCGGGGAGAATATTGCGCTGATTTCCGATGCAGGTACGCCCTTGATATCTGATCCGGGCTATCACCTCGTGCGTCAGGCGCGTGCTGCGGGTGTTGCCGTTGTTCCCGTACCGGGCGCTTGCGCGCTGATCGCCGCGTTATCGGCGGCCGGCTTGCCGTCGGATCGGTTCATTTTCGAAGGCTTCCTGCCTGCCAAGGCCGCTGCTCGCCGCGCTCGTCTGGAGACGCTGAAGGAAGAGCCGCGCACACTGATTTTCTATGAGGCGCCGCACCGGATACTCGAATCGCTCCGCGATTTCGAGGATGTGTTTGGCGGTGGCCGAGTCGCTGTGCTGGGGCGTGAGCTGACCAAAACGTTCGAAACGCTGAAAGGCCTGCCGTTGGGCCAGCTGCGAGCTTGGGTCGAGGCTGACAGCAACCAGCAGCGTGGCGAGTGTGTCGTGCTGGTCGAGGGTTGGCATGCGCCGCAGGATGAAAGTGCGGTGAGCGCAGAGTCACTTCGGGTGCTTGATCTGCTCCTGGCTGAAATGCCGCTCAAGCGGGCGGCAGCTATAGCGGCGGAGATCACCGGTGTGCGCAAGAACCTGCTCTACCAGGCAGCGCTGGAGCGAAAATAGATCGCGGCTGGCCTTGGACTTTCGGGCAGTGTGCTTGCAGGTGGTGGCTTGCGACGATACTCTGGCGCCTGGAGAGTCGATCGGACAGTCGCTGTCTCTTTTTGTTCCGGCAAGAAGGGAGGGAGGAAAGTCCGGGCTCCATAGGGCGAAGTGCCAGGTAACGCCTGGGAGGCGTGAGCCTACGGAAAGTGCCACAGAAAATAACCGCCTAAGCGTTTCGGCGCCGGTAAGGGTGAAAAGGTGCGGTAAGAGCGCACCGCACGGCTGGCAACAGTCCGTGGCTAGGTAAACCCCACTTGGAGCAAGACCAAATAGGGATCCATTGGCGTGGCCCGCGCTGGATCCGGGTAGGTTGCTAGAGGCAGTCAGCGATGGCTGTCGTAGAGGAATGGCTGTCCTCGACAGAACCCGGCTTACAGATCGACTCTCCTTCTTTACTTCCCCTCCCTAAGACCCGTTTTTAATTCCGAAAGATTCTTGCTCTTAACAAAGCACTTTAACTTTGTTCGGTAAGTGCTTGCGCATCATGACAAGCATCTTTCTGACTTCCCGTAGTTCTGTCCGCATCTCCCATTAGCGTCGCTAAATTGCCGCTCCGTAAGGCTTTTTCCCTTCCGGCTCGCCTTGACGGTGGGGCGGCTGCGTTTCTATAGTGCGCACAAGTGGTAGGAAGTGGCAGAAAGTGGGTAAATATGGGCATGGATAGCTAATTCAGGGGAAGCGCAGCCGTGTTTCGCGGAGCTAACGCCATCAGTCTCGACGCCAAAGGCCGGCTAGCCATGCCCAGCCGGTATCGCGACGAGCTGAATTCCCGTGGTGATGGCCAGCTGATTATCACGATCGATGCCGTAGACCGCTGCCTTTGTATCTATCCCCTGCCCGAGTGGGAGCTCATCGAAGCGAAGCTTCGCGAATTGCCCTCTCTTCGTGAGGAGGCGCGCCGTCTGCAGCGGCTGCTGATCGGCAATGCGGTCGATCTGGAGATGGACGGCAGCGGTCGCGTAGTGGTGCCGCCGCGTCTTCGTGAATACGCCCGGCTGGACAAGCGCGCGATGCTCGTCGGGCAACTGAACAAGTTTCAACTGTGGAACGAGGACGACTGGAACGCGATTTCTGACGCGGACCTGGCGGCCATCAAGCAACCCGGCGGTCTGCCGGAAGAACTACGTGACCTTATCCTGTGAACCAGATCAGCAGCCTGCGACATATCACCGTGTTGCTCGACGAAGCCGTCGCGGCGCTGAGCGTGCGTCCGGATGGGCGCTATCTGGATGGAACATTCGGTCGCGGCGGCCACAGCCGCTTGCTACTGCAGCAGCTCGGCCCTGATGGCCAATTGCTGGGCTTCGACAAGGACCCGTTAGCCATCGCTACGGGGCAAGCACTGGCGGCCGAGGACGGCCGCTTTGTCGTTGTGCAGAGAAGTTTTGCCGAGCTGGGCGAGGAAGTCTCGCAACGCGGCTGGGCCGGGACTGTCAGCGGCGTTTTGCTGGATCTTGGTGTCTCGTCGCCGCAGCTGGATGATGCGGAGCGTGGGTTCAGTTTCCTCAATGATGGTCCGCTGGACATGCGTATGGACCCCAGTCGTGGTCTCAGCGCCGCGGAATGGATCGCCCAGGCGGACGAGGAAGAAATCGCGCGGGTATTCAAAGAATACGGCGAAGAGCGTTTTGCCAAGCGCATGGCGCGTGCTGTGGTACAGCGCCGCGCAGAAGCGCCGTTCGAACGTACAGCTGATCTTGCCAAGGTGCTGACCGAGGCCAATCCCGCCTGGGAGAAGGGCAAGAATCCGGCAACGCGGGCCTTTCAGGGGTTGCGCATCTACATCAACAACGAGCTGGGCGATCTGGAGCGCGGCCTCGATGCTGCGCTGGAAGCGCTGGAGGTGGGCGGTCGGCTGGTCGTCATCAGCTTCCATTCGCTGGAAGATCGTATCGTCAAGCAGTTCATGCGCCGTCACGCAAAGGGTGAGGCGGACAAGTTGCCGCGCGATCTGCCGATCATCCCGAAGGCGTTCGAGCCACGGCTGAAGCTGCTCGGCAAGCCCCAGTATGCTTCGGACGCCGAGGTCAAGGCCAACCCGCGTTCCCGCAGCGCCGTGATGCGCGTGGCGGAGAAGCTACGGTGAGCCGTATGTTGCGATCCATGCCCAACGGCAGCCTGCTGATGCTGGTGCTGTTCGTTGGCGTTTTGCTGTCGGCGATTGCTGTCGCTTACTGTGCGCATTGGAATCGCCAGCTGCTCAACGAGCTTTACGGTGAGCTCAGCGTGCGAGACAAGGCGCAGGCAGAGTGGGGGCGCTTGATCCTCGAGCAGAGCACCTGGACGGCTCACAGCCGCATCGAAACGCTGGCGACCGAGCAGCTGCGCATGCATATCCCCGCGGCTGCAGACGTCAGGCTGGTGAAGCCATGATGAATCTTCAGGGCGCGCTCTATCCATGGCGTTTTCGCATCGTACTGACGCTGCTGGCGCTGCTCGTGGGGGCGATCTCCTGGCGTATCGTGGACCTTCAGGTGATGGACCAAGGCTTCCTCAAGGGGCAGGGGGATGCGCGCAGCGTTCGGCATATCCCGATTCCGGCGCACCGTGGCCTGATCACCGACCGTAACGGCGAGCCTCTTGCGGTGAGCACGCCGGTGACAACGCTCTGGGGTAATCCGAAAGAGCTGCAGGCGGCACGCGCGCGCTGGCCCGAGCTGGCCAAGGCGCTGGGGCAGGATGCCGCGACTCTTAGCGAGCGTCTGCAGGCGCAGGCGTCCCGTGAGTTCATCTATCTGGTACGCGGCCTGACCCCTGAGCAGGGGCAGGACATACTCGACCTGAAGATCCCGGGGGTTTATGCCCAGGAAGAGTTCCGTCGTTTCTATCCGGCTGGCGAAGTGGCCGCGCATGTAGTGGGCTTCACCGACATCGATGATCGTGGGCGCGAAGGCATGGAGCTCGCCTATGACGAGTGGCTTGCTGGCGTGCCGGGCAAGCGTCAGGTGCTCAAGGACCGCCGCGGACGCCTGATCAAGGATGTCCAGGTAACGAAGAACGCCAAGGCGGGCAAGGCCATGGCGTTGTCGATCGACCTTCGACTGCAGTACCTCGCGCATAGCGAGCTGCGCAATGTCGTACATGAGTACGGAGCCAAGGCCGCCAGCCTGGTGATGGTCGACGTCAAGACCGGCGAAATCCTCGCCATGGCCAACCAGCCCACCTACAACCCGAACAATCGTCGCAACTTGCAGCCGGCTGCCATGCGCAATCGCGCCATGATCGACGTCTTCGAGCCGGGCTCGACGGTCAAGCCGTTCAGCATTGCCGCCGCGCTGGGCACTGGCAAATATCAGCCGGATTCAGTCGTCAACACGCTACCCGGCTGGATGCGCATTGGCCGTTACACCATCCGCGACGTTTCCCGCGGCGGCATGCTTTCGTTGACCGGCATCCTGATGAAGTCGAGCAACGTGGGTATCAGCAAGATCGCCCTGGATATCGGCGCCGAGCCTGTATATGCCGTGATGCAGCAGGCTGGTTTCGGCCAGGATACCGGGCTCGGCTTCCCAGGCGAGCGGGTGGGCAACCTGCCCAATCACCGCAAATGGCGAGACGCCGAGACCGCATCGTTGGCCTATGGCTATGGCTTGTCGGTGACGGCTGTTCAGCTCGCCCATGCCTATGCGGTGCTGGGTAACCAGGGCTCCAATGTGCCGCTTTCTCTATTGCGCCTGGATCGGGCTCAGGATGGTGTGCAGGTCATCGACAAGCACATTTCCGGCATTGTTCTGCAGATGCTGCGCGCCGTCGTCGAAGAGGAAGGTGGCGGTGGCGCGCGTGCCAAGGTGCCTGGCTATCAGGTAGGCGGCAAGAGCGGTACCGCGAAGAAGATCTCCGGCACCGGCGGCTATACCAAGGACGCCTATCGCTCGTTCTTTGCTGGGGTTGCGCCGCTTTCCAATCCGCGGATCGCCGCGGTGGTCGTCGTGGATGAGCCAAGCAAGGGTCAGTACTACGGCGGTCTGGTTGCGGCGCCGGTATTCGGCAAGGTCATGGCCCGTGCCCTGCGGCTGATGAACGTTGCACCGGACAATCTGCCGCCGCCTGCCGAGCTGCAGACTGCCGAAGCGGCAAAAGGCAAGGGAGGGCGCATCTGATGCCGATGCCATTGAATCACCTGCTGCCTCAGGCTGGCAGCGATGTGCTGATCCGCGAACTCACGCTCGACAGTCGCAAGGTCCGCGGCGGCGATCTGTTCCTGGCGGTACCGGGCTTGCAGTTCGACGGCCGAGATCACGCGCAGGATGCCATCGCTCGCGGTGCTGCTGCGGTTGCATATGAGGCGGAAGGCCTCGTTCAGCCCTTGGTCGGCGAGGCTGTGATGGTGCCCGTGCAGCATCTGGCCAGCCAGCTGTCGGCAATTGCCGGACGCTTTTACGGCGAGCCGAGCCGCAACATGCGCCTGGTCGGCGTCACCGGGACCAACGGCAAGACCAGCGTCAGTCAGCTGATCGCCCAGGCGCTCGACCGTCTCGGTGAGCCCTGCGGCATCATCGGTACGCTGGGCACCGGCTTCCATGGTCAGCTGGAGTTGGGACGACATACCACTCCGGACGCGATCGGCGTGCAGGCGACATTGGCCAACCTGAAGCAGGAAGGCGCGCGTGCGGTGGCGATGGAGGTGTCGTCCCATGGTTTGGATCAGGGGCGCGTCGCTGCACTGGATTTCGATGTCGCCGTGTTCACCAACCTGTCGCGTGATCACCTCGATTACCACGGCACCATGGAGGCCTACGGGGCCGCCAAGGCGCGCCTGTTCAACGTGCCCGGCCTGCGCTGCCGGGTCATCAATCTCGACGATGGCTTCGGTCGTGCGCTGGCCGGCGAAGATCGCGAGTCGCGGCTGATTACCTACAGCCTGGAGGACCCCTCGGCGTACCTCTACTGCGCCGAGGCCCGGCTCGATGACGACGGCATCCATGCGCGTCTGATCACGCCGCAGGGCGAGCGCTCCATGCGCAGCCCGTTGCTGGGGCGCTTCAATGTGAGCAATGTGCTGGCTGCCGTTGGGGCTCTGCTCGGGATGGACTATGCGCTGGATGAAATCCTCGCGGTGCTGCCAGAGCTGGAGGGCCCTGCTGGACGCATGCAGCGCCTCGGCGGCGGCGACCATCCGCTGATCGTCGTCGACTATGCGCATACGCCCGATGCCCTTGAAAAAGTCCTGACTGCGCTGCGTCCGCATGCGCGTGGCCGGCTGCTCTGCCTGTTCGGTTGTGGTGGCGACCGTGACACCGGCAAGCGGCCACTGATGGCCGAGGTGGCCGAGCGGCTGGCCGATGGCATCGTGGTTACCGATGACAATCCGCGCAACGAGGCGCCGGAACGCATTGTCGAGGATATCCGGTCAGGTTTCGTCAATCCTGCGGCGGCGACGTTCGCTCATGGCCGCGCTCAGGCGATTGCCGGCCTGATAGCGACAGCCCACGCCGAGGATGTCGTGGTTCTCGCTGGCAAAGGCCATGAGGACTATCAGGAGATCCGCGGCGAGCGCCTGCCGTTCTCCGACATAGAAGAAGCCTGCAAGGCACTTTCCATCTGGGAGAAACCCAATGCTTGACGCGATGCGCCTGAGCGAGCTGCAGCAGCCGTTGTCTGGCCGCCTGGTTGGGGCGGATGTCAGCTTCGCAGCGGTCAGTACCGATAGCCGGGCGATCGAGCCGGGCCAGCTGTTCATCGCATTGACCGGGCCCCGTTTCGATGGACACGCCTATCTGGCAGATGTCGCTGCAAAAGGTGCCGTCGCTGCGCTCGTCGAGCGTGAAATCGAGACCTCAACGCTGCCTCAGTTGGTCGTCGCCGATACCCGTCTGGCGCTCGGACTGCTGGGTGCCAGCAATCGCAACGCCTTCAACGGGCCGGTTGCCGCGATCACCGGCTCCAGCGGCAAGACCAGCGTCAAGGAAATGCTCGCCAGCATTCTGCGTAGCGCGTACGGACAGAACGCCGTGCTGGCGACTCGCGGCAATCTCAATAACGATCTGGGCGCGCCACTGACGCTGCTCGAGCTGTGCGACGAGCACCGTGCTGCGGTTATCGAACTCGGCGCGTCGCGGCCAGGTGACATCGCCTACACCGTGAAGCTGGTGCGTCCGGATGTCAGTCTGATCACCAACGCCGGGAGCGCCCATGTCGGTGAGTTCGGTGGCCCGCACAAGATCGTCGAAGCCAAAGGCGAGATTCTCGACGGTTTGAGTGAAAGCGGCATTGCCGTGCTGAATCGTGATGACAAGGCCTACCCGATCTGGGCCGAGCGTGTCGCCGGCAAGCGCATCGTTTCGTTTGGTCTGGACAACCCGCTTGCCGATTTCTCCGCCGGTTCGATCGCCTACGATCAGCGCGGTTGCCCGAGCTTCGTGCTGACTGGCCCGCTGGGCAATCTTCGCATCCAGCTCAATCTGCTCGGCCGGCACAACGTCGCCAACGCCTTGGCGGCAGCCGCGGCGGCTTATGCGCTGGGTGTCGACGCCGATGCCGTGGTTGCCGGGTTGCAGCAGCTGCAGCCGGTAAAGGGCCGCGCTGTGGCGCAGATGCTGGCCAATGGCGTGCGTCTGATCGACGACAGCTACAACGCCAATCCGGCATCAATCTGCGCCGCGATCGACGTGCTGGCCAGCTTCGCCGGGCGCACCATCCTGGTATTGGGTGACATGGGCGAGCTGGGCGAGTGGGCTGAACAGGGCCATCGCGAAGTAGGCGCGTACGCGGTAGGCAAGGTCGACACCCTCTATGCGGTAGGGCCGCTGATGGCTCATGCGGTTCAGGCGTTCGGTCCCGGGGCGCGGCATTTTGCCGACCAGGCCAGCCTCATCGACAGCCTGCGTGCCGAACAGGGCAGCGGCACCACCATTCTGATCAAGGGCTCGCGTAGCGCGGCGATGGACAAAGTCGTCGATGCGCTCGCCGGGCCATCCATGGAGAAACACTGATGCTGCTGCTGCTCGCCGAGTATCTGCAACAGTTCCACAAGGGCTTCGCGGTCTTCCAGTACCTGTCGCTGCGTGGAATTCTCGGCGTACTCACTGCGCTCGTGCTGTCGCTGTGGATGGGCCCCTGGCTGATCCGCACGCTGCAGCTGCGCCAGATCGGGCAGTCGGTGCGTACCGATGGGCCACAGTCTCACCTGTCGAAATCCGGCACGCCAACCATGGGCGGCGCGCTGATCCTCAGCGCCATCGGCATCAGTACGTTGCTATGGGCCGACCTGTCCAACCGCTACGTGTGGGTCGTGCTGGCGGTGACCTTGCTGTTCGGTGCCATCGGCTGGGTCGATGACTACCGCAAGGTGATCGAGAAGAATTCCCGCGGGCTGCCTAGTCGCTGGAAGTACTTCTGGCAGTCGGTGTTCGGTCTTGGCGCCGCCGTCTTCCTTTATATGACCGCGCAGACCCCGGTCGAAACCACGCTGATCCTGCCGCTGCTGAAGAATATCGAGATCCCGCTGGGAATCGGCTTCGTGGTGCTGACCTATTTCGTCATCGTCGGTTCGAGCAATGCGGTCAATCTCACCGACGGACTGGATGGTCTGGCGATCATGCCGACGGTGATGGTCGGCGGCGGCCTGGGCATCTTCTGCTATCTGTCCGGCAACGTGAATTTCGCCGAGTACCTGTTGATCCCGTATATCCCGGGCGCTGGCGAACTGATCGTGTTCTGCGGCGCGCTGATCGGTGCCGGCCTTGGCTTCCTCTGGTTCAACACCTATCCGGCACAGGTTTTCATGGGCGATGTCGGCGCACTGGCGCTGGGCGCCGCGTTGGGCACCATTGCGGTGATCGTTCGCCAGGAAGTGGTGCTGTTCATCATGGGCGGTGTGTTCGTGATGGAAACCCTGTCGGTGATGATCCAGGTCGCCAGCTTCAAGCTGACCGGCAAGCGTGTGTTCCGCATGGCGCCGATCCATCACCATTTCGAACTCAAAGGCTGGCCCGAACCTCGGGTAATCGTGCGCTTCTGGATCATTACCGTGATTCTGGTGCTCGTTGGCCTCGCCACCCTGAAGTTGAGGTAATCAAGAGTGCTCATCGCTTCCGACCAGTTCCGCATCGTTGTCGGCCTCGGCAAGAGCGGCATGTCCCTGGTACGCCATCTGGCGCGCCGCGGCCTGCCGTTTGCCGTTGCCGATACTCGTGCGAACCCACCGGAACTGGCGACGCTCAAGGCCGAATACCCGGACGTGCAGGTGCGCTGTGGCGAGCTGGATGTAGAGTTCCTCTGCGCTGCCAGCGAGTTGCTGGTGAGCCCGGGGCTCGCGGTCAGCACTCCGGCACTGCAGGAAGCGGCCGCCCGCGGCGTCAAGCTGTCAGGCGATATCGAACTGTTCGCCCGCGAAGCCAAAGCCCCGATCATTGCGATCACCGGTTCCAATGCCAAGAGCACTGTGACCACGCTGGTCGGCGAGATGGCCGCAGCGGCCGGCCGCAAGGTGGCGGTCGGCGGTAACCTCGGTACACCGGCACTCGACCTGCTTGCTGATGATGTCGAACTCTATGTCCTGGAACTGTCCAGCTTCCAGTTGGAAACCACCGGGCAGCTCAACGCTGAGGTGGCGACCTGCCTGAATATCAGCGAAGACCACATGGATCGCTACAGCGGGCTGCCGGCTTACCATCAGGCCAAGCATCGGATCTTCCGCGGCGCTCGGCAGGTGGTGGTCAATCGCGACGATCGCCTTAGCCGTCCACTGATAGGCGACGAAGTGCCTACCTGGACGTTCGGCCTTGGCAAGCCTGATTTCAAGGGCTTCGGACTGTTCGAAGAGAAGGGCGAAAAGTACCTGGCATTCCAGTTCGAAGCGCTGATGCCGGTTCGCGAACTGAAGATGCGTGGCGCGCACAATCAATCCAACGCGCTGGCCGCGCTGGCGCTGGGGCATGCGGTTGGTCTGCCGTTCGCGCCAATGCTCGAAACCCTGCGTCGGTTCACCGGGTTGCCGCACCGCTGCCAATGGGTGGGACAGCGTGGCGACGTCAGCTACTACGACGATTCCAAGGCGACCAATGTCGGCGCGGCGCTGGCCGCGATCGAAGGCCTGGGCGCCGATATCGACGGCAAGCTGGTGCTGATTGCCGGTGGCGACGGCAAGGGTGCGGATTTCTCAGGATTGCGCGCACCGGTCGCACGTTACTGCCGTGCCGTGGTGTTGCTCGGCCGCGACGCGCAGCGTCTGGCCGACACGCTGGACGATGCGACGACGCTACTGCATGTGGCCAGTCTGGAAGAAGCGGTGCGGCGTGCCGCCGACTGCGCCGAGGCGGGCGATGCGGTACTGCTCTCGCCGGCTTGTGCCAGCCTGGACATGTTCAAGAATTTCGAAGAGCGCGGCCGTTTGTTTGCCGCTGCGGTGGAGGCGCTCAGCTGATGCTCGCCTTCCTGCGCAACGCACCTTCACCCTTGTTTGGCCGCCGTGGCGTGGATCTGGACTTCCCCATGCTTGCCGGTTGCCTGGCGTTGCTCGGTCTGGGGCTGGTGATGATCACCTCGGCTTCCTCCGAGGTCGCCGCGGTCAATTCCGGCAGTCCGCTGTACCACATGATTCGTCACCTGATCTATGTGCTGCTCGGCCTCGGTGCCGCTGCCGCGATGTTGCTCGTGCCGCTTTCGGTCTGGCAGCGGCTGGACTGGATGCTGTTGCTGGCGGCATTCGGGCTGTTGATCCTGGTGCTGCTGCCAGGGATCGGCCGCGAGGTGAACGGCTCCATGCGCTGGATCGGTTTCGGTGCATTCAACGTGCAACCGTCAGAACTGGCCAAGGTTTTCGTGGTGATCTACCTGGCCGGATATCTGGTGCGTCGCCAGGAGGAAGTTCGCGAGAGCCTGTGGGGCTTCGCCAAGCCGTTCCTGGTGCTGCTGCCGATGGCGTTCCTGCTACTGATGGAGCCGGACTTCGGCGCCACGGTGGTGATGATGGGCGCTGCAGTGGCCATGCTGTTTCTTGGTGGCGTAGGCATGATCCGCTTCAGCCTGCTGGTGATCGCCGCGGTCGGAGCGGTGGTAGTGCTGGTGCAGACCCAGGAGTATCGCCTGCAGCGTCTGATCACCTTCACTGACCCCTGGGCCGATCAGTACGGTGCCGGCTACCAGCTGACCCAGGCGCTGATCGCCTTCGGGCGTGGCGAGTGGTTCGGCGTCGGCCTCGGTAACAGCGTGCAGAAGCAGTTCTACCTGCCGGAAGCGCATACCGACTTCGTCTTCTCGGTGCTGGCCGAGGAGCTGGGCATGGTCGGTGCGCTGGCGACCATCGCCCTGTTTGCCTTCGTCGGCGTGCGAGCCCTCTACATCGGCCTCTGGGCAGAGAAGGCCCGACAGTTCTTCGCCGCCTATGTCGCCTGGGGCCTGGCGTTCCTCTGGCTCGGTCAGTTCCTCATCAATGTCGGGGTGAATGTCGGCCTGCTACCGACCAAGGGCCTGACGCTGCCATTCCTCAGCTACGGCGGTAGTTCGCTGGTGGTGACCTGCGCCAGCATGGCGCTGCTGCTGCGTATCGAGTGGGAGAGTCGCACCGTGCTCGGCAGCGAGGACACCGAGTTCGATGAAGCGGATTTTGCCGAGCCGCCGAGCAAGGAGGTCGCTCATGGCCGCTAATGTGCTGATCATGGCGGGCGGCACCGGTGGTCACGTCTTCCCGGCACTGGCCTGCGCGCGCGAGTTCCAGGCGCGTGGCTATTCCGTGCATTGGCTCGGCACCCCACGCGGCATCGAAAACGAGCTGGTCCCGGCCGCGGGGCTGCCACTGCATCTGATTCAGATCAGCGGCTTGCGCGGCAAGAACCTCGCCTCGCTGATCAAGGCACCGCTGCAGCTGGTCCGCTCGCTGTTCCAGGCTCGCCGCATTATTCGCGAGCTGCGTCCGGTGTGCGTGCTGGGGCTGGGCGGCTACGTCACCGGTCCGGGTGGTCTGGCGGCCAAGCTGGCCGGTGTGCCACTGGTGATTCACGAGCAGAACGCGGTGGCCGGCACCGCCAACCGCAGCCTGGTGCCGCTGGCGAGTCGTGTCTGCGAAGCCTTTCCGGATACCTTCAAGGCCAGCGCCAAGCGCCGCACCACCGGCAATCCTGTACGTGAAGAGCTTTTTCTGGAAACCCCTCGCGACACCCTTATTGGTCGCCGGCCCCGTCTGTTGGTGCTGGGCGGCAGCCTGGGTGCCGAACCGGTGAACAAGCTGTTGCCCGCCGCGTTGGCCCAACTGCCGGTGGAGCTGCGTCCGGAAGTGTTCCATCAGGCCGGGAAGCAGCACGCCGAACTGACTACGCAGCGCTACGCGGAAGCTGCGGTCGAGGCCGAGGTCGCACCGTTCATCAAGGATATGGCGCGCGCCTATGCCTGGGCCGATCTGGTGATCTGCCGTGCCGGTGCGCTCACCGTCTGCGAGCTGGCCGCCGCTGGCCTGCCGTCGTTCCTGGTGCCGTTGCCCCACGCGATCGACGATCACCAGACACGCAATGCCGAATATCTGGCGAAGGAGGGCGCTGCCGTTCTTCTGCCACAAGCCAAGACTGATGCGGCCGCGCTCGCCGCTCAGCTGACCGAGGTAATGATGCAGCCGGAAAAACTCAAGGCCATGGGGGCCACTGCGCGCCGCCTGGCCCGGCCCGACGCCACCCGCAGCGTGGTCGAAATCTGCCTGGAGGTGGCCCATGGCTAAGTCTCCCGCCGCGGTGAAAGCGGAAGTACGCCGCATGCGCCGCATTCGCCGCATCCACTTCGTCGGTATCGGCGGGGTTGGCATGTGCGGCATCGCCGAGGTGTTGCTCAATCTCGGCTACGAGGTTTCCGGTTCCGATCTCAAGGAATCTGCCAGTACTGACCGCCTGCAGAGCTTTGGGGCGCAGATATTCATCGGCCATCAGGCCGGTAATGTCGCTGGCGCTGACGTGCTGGTGGTGTCCAGCGCCGTCAACTCGGCCAACCCGGAAGTCGCCCTGGCGCTCGAGCAGCGCATCCCGGTCGTGCCGCGCGCGGAGATGCTGGCCGAGCTGATGCGCTATCGCCACGGCATTGCCGTTGCCGGCACTCATGGCAAGACCACCACTACCAGCCTGCTGGCTTCGGTATTTGCTGCCGGCGGGCTTGATCCAACCTTCGTCATCGGCGGTCGCCTGACCGCGGCCGGGACCAACGCCCAGCTGGGTAGCAGCCGTTACCTGATCGCCGAGGCGGACGAGAGCGATGCCAGCTTCCTCCACCTGCAGCCGATGGTGGCGGTGGTGACCAACATTGACGCCGACCACATGAGCACCTATGGCGGCGACTTCGGCAAGCTGAAGAAGACCTTCGTCGAATTCCTGCACAACCTGCCGTTCTACGGGCTGGCCGTGCTTTGTGTCGACGATCCGGTGGTGCGCGAGATCATTCCGCAGATCGGCCGGCCCACCACTACCTACGGTTTTAGCGAAGACGCGGACGTGCGCGCCATCAATGTTCGCCAGGAAGGCATGCGCACCTACTTCACCGTGCTGCGCGACGGCTGCGAGCCGCTGGACGTGTCGGTGCACATGCCTGGCAATCACAACGTGCTCAACGCCCTGGCGACGATTGCCATTGCCACCGACGAAGGCATCGACGACGAGGCCATCATCCAGGGCCTGGCCGAGTTCGCCGGCGTCGGCCGTCGCTTTCAGGTCTATGGTGATCTGCCGGTCGAGAATGGCAGCGTGATGCTGGTCGACGACTACGGCCACCATCCGCGTGAGGTGGCTGCGGTGATCAAGGCCGTACGTGGCGGCTGGCCGGAGCGGCGCCTGGTGATGGTCTACCAGCCTCATCGTTACAGCCGTACCCGTGACCTCTACGACGATTTCGTGCAGGTACTAGGCGAATCCAACGTGCTGCTGCTGATGGAGGTCTACCCGGCCGGTGAAGACCCGATTCCCGGTGCCGACAGCCGCCAGCTGTGCCACAGCATCCGCCAGCGCGGGCAGCTCGATCCGATCTATGTCGAGCGTGGCGTCGACCTGGCGCCGCTGGTCAAGCCGCTGCTGCGCGCTGGCGACATCCTGCTCTGCCAGGGCGCCGGCGATATCGGCGGACTGGCGCCGCAACTGCTGAGAAGCCCGCTGTTCGGTGGCGATGGCTCCACGAGGAAATCCCAATGAGCGCCCTGCATTCGATTCGTGATCCGAAGACGTTCGGCCGCGTCGCCGTGCTCTTCGGCGGCAAGAGCGCCGAACGCGAAGTCTCCCTGAAATCCGGCGCCGCAGTGCTTGCTGCCTTGCAGGAAGCAGGTGTGGACGCTTTTGGCATCGATGCGGGTGACGATCTGCTGCAGCGTCTGAGCAACGAACGGATCGATCGTGCCTTCATCGTCCTGCACGGCCGTGGCGGTGAGGACGGCAGCATGCAGGGGCTGCTGGAGTGCGCGGGCATCCCCTATACCGGCAGCGGCATCCTGGCCTCGGCGCTGGCCATGGACAAGCTGCGCACCAAGCAGGTCTGGCAGAGCCTTGGCCTGCCAACGCCGCAACATGCCGTGCTGGCTAGCGAGGACGATTGCCGGGCTGCGGCCGAAACGCTCGGCTTTCCACTGATCGTCAAGCCGGCGCATGAAGGCTCGAGCATTGGCATGGCCAAGGTTGGTGCGCTCGCCGAACTGATTGACGCCTGGCGTGCCGCCAGTAGCTACGACTCGCAAGTGCTGGTCGAGCAGTGGATCCAGGGTCCGGAGTTCACCGTGGCCGTGTTGCATGGCCAGGTGCTGCCGCCGATTGGCCTGGGCACACCGCACAGCTTCTACGACTACGACGCCAAGTACCTCGCGTCCGATACCCAATACCGGATTCCCTGCGGCCTGGACGCCGCTCGTGAAGACGAGCTCAAGGCTCTCTCGGCCCGCGCTTGTGAGGCGGTCGGTATCCGCGGTTGGGCGCGGGTCGATGTCATGCAGGACGCCGCCGGAAATTTCTGGCTGCTGGAAGTGAATACCGTGCCCGGCATGACCGATCACAGCCTGGTGCCGATGGCGGCACGCGCTGCTGGGCTGGATTTCCAGCAGCTGGTTCTGAGCATTCTCGATGACAGCCTCGAGGCGGGGAGCTAGCCATGATCGCCACGCTGCGCCATTCGCAACCCGCTAGCGGCCGCGCTTCACGCAAGCCCGCGCAACGGGGTGCGAGCCGCCTGGTGCAACCGCAGCCGCTGTCGCAGCGCCTGCCAAAGCTGAACTTCGCCGGGCTGAAGCGTTTCGTCTGGCCGGTGCTGCTGGTCGGGCTGGCGGTCGGTCTGTACGAGCTGGGTGAGCGCCTGCTGCCCTACGCCGATCGGCCGATCGCCAAGGTCAGCGTGCAGGGCGAGCTGGGCTATGTCAGTCGTGAGGCGGTCCAGCAGCGCATCGCGCCTTTCGTCGAGCAGAGCTTCTTCAAGGTTGATCTGAACGGCATGCGTCACCAACTCGAACAGATGCCATGGATCGCTCATGTCGAAGTTCGCCGCGTCTGGCCGGACCAGGTAATGGTGCGTCTGGATGAGCAATTGCCGATCGCCCGTTGGGGCGGTGAAGCATTGCTTAACAATAAAGGACAGGCTTTCTCGCCGGATGACCTGAGCCGATATGAACACTTGCCACATTTATATGGTCCGAAGCGGGCCCAGCAGCGGGTCATGCAGCAGTACCAGATGCTCAGCCAGATGCTGCGTCCGCTGGGGTTCTCCATCTCCCGTCTCGAGTTGCGTGAGCGCGGGAGCTGGTTTCTGACCACCAACCAGGGCATCGAGTTGCTGTTGGGCAGGGACCAGGTTGTAGAAAAAATGCGTCGTTTCACTGCCATCTATCAAAAGGCACTGGAGCAGGAAAGCGAGAAAATCGCACGGATCGATCTGCGCTACGCGAACGGCCTGGCCGTCGCCTGGCATGAGCCGGTCCCGACTGCGACGGATACGACCGTCGCTGCGAGGAATTGAGGAATGAAACACATGTCGAGCGTGCAAAGCGGCAAGATGATCGTCGGCCTGGACATTGGCACCTCCAAGGTAGTGGCACTGGTGGGTGAAGTGACCGCGGACGGCGAGCTGGAGATCGTGGGTATCGGTACCCATCCTTCACGCGGTTTGAAGAAGGGCGTAGTGGTCAATATCGAGTCCACCGTTCAGTCGATCCAGCGCGCTATCGAAGAAGCCCAGCTGATGGCTGGCTGCCGTATCCATTCGGCCTTTGTCGGTCTGGCCGGTAACCATATCCGCAGTCTGAACTCCCACGGCATCGTGGCGATCCGTGATCGCGAGGTCAGCAGCGCCGACCTGGAACGCGTCCTCGATGCCGCCCAGGCCGTGGCAATCCCCGCCGACCAGCGTGTGCTGCACACCCTGCCGCAGGATTATGTGATCGACAATCAGGAAGGCGTACGTGAGCCCCTGGGCATGTCCGGCGTGCGTCTGGAAGCCAAGGTCCACGTGGTCACCTGTGCGGTGAACGCCGCGCAGAATGTCGAGAAGTGCGTGCGTCGCTGCGGCCTCGAGGTCGACGACATCATTCTCGAACAGTTGGCTTCGGCGCATGCCGTGCTGACCGATGACGAGAAAGAGCTGGGCGTCTGCCTGGTGGATATCGGCGGTGGCACCACCGACATCTGCATCTTCACCGAAGGCGCGATCCGCCACACTGCGGTCATCCCGATTGCTGGCGACCAGGTCACCAATGACATCGCCATGGCTCTGCGTACCCCGACCCAGTATGCCGAGGAGATCAAGATTCGCTATGCTTGCGCGCTTGCCAAGCTGGCCGGCGCGGGCGAGACCATCAAGGTCCCCAGCGTAGGCGATCGCCCGCCGCGCGAACTCTCGCGGCAGGCTCTGGCAGAGGTGGTCGAGCCACGTTATGACGAGCTCTTCACCCTGATCCAGGCCGAACTGCGGCGCAGCGGTTATGAGGATCTGGTCCCGGCCGGGATCGTTCTCACAGGCGGTACAGCGAAGATGGAAGGAGCCGTCGACCTGGCCGAGGAAATCTTTCACATGCCGGTGCGCCTTGGCGTGCCGCACAGCGTCAAGGGACTGAGCGACGTAGTACGTAATCCAATCTATTCGACCGGCGTGGGCCTGCTGTTGTACGGACTGCACAAGCAGGCCGACGGCATTCCCGTACCCGGTATCGGCAGTTTCGCCGAAGAATCAAAGACGTCTGTTCTGGATCGGCTCAAAGGCTGGATTCAGGGCAATTTTTAAGCAGTGCGCTGTAAAACCAAAACTAGAAAGCTGGAAGGAGAGAGGGAAATGTTCGAACTCGTAGATCATACCCCGCAAAGTGCAGTCATCAAGGTCATCGGTGTCGGTGGCGGTGGCGGCAATGCCGTGAACCATATGGTTCGCAACAACGTCGAAGGCGTCGAATTCATCTGCGCCAACACCGACGCCCAGGCGCTGAAGAAGGTCGAAGCACGCACTGTGCTGCAGCTCGGCTCCGCGATCACCAAGGGCCTCGGCGCTGGTACCAATCCTGACATCGGCCGCCAGGCCGCGATGGAAGACCGTGAGCGCATCGCCGAAGTGCTGGAAGGTGCGGACATGGTGTTCATCACCACCGGCATGGGCGGCGGTACCGGTACCGGTGCTGCCCCGATCATCGCTTCGGTCGCCAAGGAAATGGGCATCCTGACCGTGGCCGTGGTCACCCGTCCGTTCCCCTTCGAAGGCCGTCGCCGCATGCAGGTTGCCGATGAGGGCATCCGTGCGCTGTCCGAGTGTGTCGACTCGCTGATCACCATTCCCAACGAGAAGCTGCTGACCATTCTCGGCAAGGACGCCAGCCTGCTGGCAGCCTTCGCCAAGGCGGACGACGTGCTGGCTGGTGCGGTCCGTGGCATCTCCGACATCATGCAGCGTCCAGGCCTGATGAACGTTGACTTCGCTGACGTGAAAACTGTCATGGGCGAAATGGGCATGGCGATGATGGGCACCGGTTGCTCGACCGGCCCGAACCGTGCTCGCGAAGCGACCGAAGCCGCTATCCGCAACCCGCTGCTGGAAGACGTCAACCTGCAGGGCGCACGTGGCATTCTGGTCAATATCACGGCTGGTCTGGACCTGTCGCTGGGCGAATACGCCGCAGTGGGTGAAATCATCGAAGCCTTCGCGTCCGATGAAGCCACCGTCAAGGTCGGTGCTGTCATCGATCCGGATATGGCCGATGAGCTGCATGTCACCGTTGTCGCCACCGGTCTCGGCCCGCGCAACGAAAAGCCGGTCAAGGTCGTCGACAATACCGTGCAGACCACCGTTGCCACTTCCGCCGCTCCGGCCCCGCGTCAGCATGAGCAGGCCGCAGTGAACTATCGGGACCTGGAGCGCCCGACCGTGATGCGTAATCAGGCGCATGCAGCTGCTACTGCAGCCAAGCTGAACCCTCAGGAAGATCTGGATTATCTGGATATTCCTGCGTTTCTGCGTCGTCAGGCCGATTGATTGAAGTTATCAGGAGTATTGTTGTGATTGGTGTTCAGCAAAGTGGGCTTCTGCTATTATCGCCCCCAATTGTTGAAAACTATTCGCAACTAGTGCTATAGCGAAGCAAAAGGCCATGATCAGACAACGCACCCTGAAGAACATCATTCGCGCCACTGGCGTCGGCTTGCATTCGGGAGAGAAGGTTTATCTCACCCTGAAACCGGCACCGGTGGACACCGGAATCGTGTTCTGTCGCACCGACCTCAACCCGCCCGTGGAGATCCCCGCGCGGGCCGAGAACGTTGGCGAAACCACCATGTCCACGACGCTGGTCAATGGTGACGTCAAGGTCGACACAGTGGAGCATCTGCTGTCGGCAATGGCCGGCCTGGGGATCGACAATGCCTACGTCGAACTCTCCGCGTCGGAAGTGCCGATCATGGACGGCAGCGCTGGGCCATTCGTATTCCTGATTCAATCCGCCGGCCTGCAGGAGCAGGACGCCCACAAGAAGTTCATCCGCATCAAGCGTGAAGTGACGGTCGAGGAGGGTGACAAGCGCGCTACCTTTCTGCCTTTCGACGGCTTCAAGGTGAGCTTCGAGATCGATTTCGATCACCCGGTTTTCAAGGGTCGCACCCAGACTGCCAGTGTGGATTTCTCGAGCACTTCCTTCGTCAAGGAAGTCAGCCGTGCACGTACCTTCGGGTTCATGCGCGACATCGAGTTCCTCCGCTCGCACAATCTGGCGCTCGGCGGCAGTGTTGAGAACGCCATCGTGGTGGACGAAACCAGTGTGCTCAACGAAGACGGTCTGCGTTATGAAGACGAATTCGTGAAGCACAAGATTCTCGATGCCATCGGTGATCTGTACTTGCTGGGCACCAGTCTGATCGGCGAATTCCGCGGCTATAAATCCGGACACGCGTTGAACAACCGCTTACTACGTACCCTGATGGAACAAAAGGATGCGTGGGAACTGGTGACCTTCGATGACCCGCAGACCGCACCGATCTCCTACATGCGTCCGGTGGCAGCCGGCTAAGCTGTACCTCTCTTCCTAAATTTAAGGCCACCCTCGGGTGGCCTTTTTTTATCTCTGTTTCAACCGTTTATACGCCGTTACTGGAGCGTTAAGCGCTCCGCTGTGCAGCCCGGTCAGTTCATGCCGTCAAGCAGGCCCGCCAGATCGTCGGCGTGCTCTTCTTCCTGAGCAAGGATGTCCTCGAAGATGCGCCGAGTCGTTGGGTCCTTGTCACCGATGTACTGGACGATCTCGCGGTAGCTATCGATCGCAATGCGCTCGGCGACCAGGTTCTCGAAGACCATGTCACGCAGGCCGTTGCCTTCGGCATATTGCGCGTGAGCGCGCTCGGTGAGGTTGTCCGGATTGAAATCGGGTGCGCCACCGAGCTGCACGATACGCTCGGCGAGCCGGTCGGCGTGTTCCTGTTCCTCGTTGGCGTGCTCGAGGAATTCGGCGGCGGCTACGCTGGATTTGAGGCCGGTGGCCATGTAGTAGTGGCGCTTGTAGCGCAGGTAGCAGACCAGCTCGGTCGCCAGTGCTTCGTTGAGCAGATTGATCACGACTTCGCGGTCGGCGGAATAGCTCTCGGTGACGGCGCCATTCTCGACATGTTGGCGGGCCCGTTCACGCAGGCTCTGTTTGTCGCTCAGTTGTACATAACTCATCGCCATCTCCTGGTCTGGTTTGGCCGCTGTCGCGGTTCTTCACGGTTCGCCATTTGAGATCGGGATGCCGGCGAAAAGTTTAGCCGGCGGTGTTTTCCGGCGGCGGAGGTTCTGGCTGCGATTGGCCGGGGGCAGGATCGTCGATCGGCACCGGCTTGTCCGGGTCTTCACGCTTGGGATTGCTGGGTGACGGCGGCAGGGGCTGTTGATTGGTCATGGTTGTAGCTCAGCTGAGAGCCTTCAGTAGCTCGTCCTTACGCATCTTCGAGCGGCCGCGAATGTCCCGCTCGCGGGCCTTGTCCATTAGCTGGTCGCGGGTCATATCGGTAAGGCTTGTACTGGATGACTTCGAGCTGCGCGCTGAGCCGTTGTTGGGCGACTTGCCCTTGCGCGCATCGGCGGCGCGATGGGCCGAATCGTTGCGGTCGGCGCGTTTGGCCGTCTCGCTCTTGCTTCTGCCAGAACTGCCCTTGCGTTCGCCGCCACCGGATTGTTTGTTGACCGTGGCCCAGGCGCGTGCTTCGGCCTCCTTCTCGGGTACGCCACGTTCTTCGTAGCTTTGCTCGATGTGCTCGGCCTTACGCTGTTGTTTGTCGGTGTACTTGGTTTTGTCCCCACGTGGCATGGCGGTCTCCTTTCTAGCGGGCGCGGAGCTCTGACGCGCTCGCGACGCTGCTTTCTGGTCAACGGCGATTATTGACCTGGTTTTCTTCGAGCTGCTTGCAGGTCAGGAAACCCTGGCCGTCCACCCGCCCTGTTCCATCGAAGCTGACGTAGTAGGGCTGTTGCTTGCCGGCACGATTGAGAATGTAGTCGTGGCAGAGGCCGGGCATTGCGGTTCGAGCACTGGTCCTGGAGGGCTCGCCGCCGATCGTCAGCACCCGTGCCTGGGACATACCGTTTTCCACATCGCGAACCAGAGGTTCATCACGGAACGTGATCCGGTCCACCGGGTTCTGTACGTTGCCGGAACAGCCGACGAGCAACAATGTCGGAACGATGGCGTAAATGGTGCGATTGAACATTTGGAAGCCCTCGGAACGGATAGACGTACCTTTTATGGCCACATGGCGGCCGGCAAGGTTCAATCCGTACGGGGTTAGAACCCTCAGATCGGCCAGCCTGGCGCATAGGGTCGTCAGTCACTGCTCAGCCGGGCGTACGCGCCAGATGACGTTGCCCACGTCATCTGCAACCAGCAGTGCGCCTGTCCGGTCAACTGCAACCCCAACCGGTCTGCCCAGAGCTTCGCCCGCCTCGTTGACGAAGCCGGTCAGCACATCTTCTGCCTGGCCGTCGGGCATGCCGTCGCGGAAGGGGACGAAAACCACCTTGTAACCGCTGCGCGGCCTGCGGTTCCAAGAGCCATGCTGACCGACGAATGCACCATTTCTGTAGCGCTGCGGTAGCAAGCTCCCTTCATAGAACGCCAGGCCGAGCGAAGCGGTGTGTGCACCGAGGGCGTAGTCCGGTACGAGGGCGCGCTCGACCAGGTCCGGGCGCTGAGGTTTCACGCGCGTGTCAACGTGCTGGCCGAAGTAGCTGTACGGCCAGCCATAGAATCCGCCGTCCCGGACCGATGTCATGTAGTCCGGTACCAGATCGCTGCCGATCTCGTCGCGTTCGTTGACGGTCGTCCACAGCGAGTCGCTCTCAGGCTGCCAGGCCAGCCCGTTGGGATTGCGCAGGCCTGATGCGAACAGGCGCATGGTCTTGCGCTGCGGGTCGACTTCGAGAATCGCCGCGCGGTTCTCTTCGGCCTGCATGCCGTTCTCGGCTACGTTGCTGTTCGAGCCGCTGGTGACGTACAGGCGCGATCCGTCCGGGCTGGCGACGACGTTCTTGGTCCAGTGGTGATTGATCGGCCCGGCAGGTAGATCGATCACTTTCTCGCCGCTAGCGGTGATGCGGATTGCGCCTTGCTCATACGGGAAACGAAGGAGCGCATCGGTGTTGGCTACGTAGAAATCGTCACCGACCAACGCCATGCCGAAAGGGGAGTTGAGGTTGTCCAGAAAAACGGATCGCTGCTCCGGTACGCCGTCGCCATCGCCGTCGCGCAACAGGGTGATGCGGTTGGCGCTGGGGCCACCTGAGCCGGCGCGCGCCATGACTTTCTTGGCGACCCAGCCGCGCAGGCCCTGACTCTGCTCCTTGGGTGGCGCATCACTCTCGGCTACCAGCACATCGCCATTGGGCAGGACATGCAGCCAGCGAGGATGATCCAGGCCGCTGGCGAAGGCGTCCACGCGCAAACCTGGCGCTGCTTGTGGCTTTCCACCCTGCGGCCAGCCTTTGGCCGGGGCGATATGCACTGTCGGCAACAGGGTCCGGCTCGGCTCCGGCAGTGTCGGCGCAGGACCATAGCCGGACTCCACCGGGAGCTTTGCGGTTTCGCTGCAACCGGTCAGTGCAAGCAGACCGAAACCTAAGCAGAGAGCCAGAACGCTGCGCATGTTTTCCCCCAGGATCATCGATCCGCAGTCTGCTATGGCGAGCGACCAGCCTGACGGCGCTTGCGTGCGGCGCGCAGTGCCGTGTGACGCTCCAGGCGTGGCATCAGTACGAAGATGGCCAGGGCCAGCAACGTGCTCAGTACGGCGGTGGCTTCGTGTCCAAGGCCGACGGCCACACCGATCGCAGCAGTGAGCCAGATGCCGGCGGCGGTGGTCAGCCCTTTGACGTCCTCCGCGGTGTTGCCTTTGAGGATAGTCCCAGCGCCGAGAAAACCGATGCCGGTTACCAGCCCTTGAATCACGCGCGAAATGTCTTCCGGGGTCATTCCGGCTTGCACCGGCACCAGCACGAACAGCGCGGCCCCGAGCGCCACCAGCATGTGGGTGCGCAGGCCCGCTGCCTTGCGCCGGCGTTCGCGCTCGTAACCGAGCAAGCCACCCAGAACCGATGCGATCAGCAGGCGGCTGCTGACCCGTGTCGCATCTTCCAGGTCGGTGATGTCGGAAAACTCCGAGGCGACGGTGCTGGAAATGATCGCCCACCACTCCATGTCGTTCTCCACGCTGCATTTGTTCTGATATGGAGTGGTTGTGGGCAGCCGGGGTTCGCTAGTCGGTGACGCGGAAGCGCAGCATCCCCATCATCTGGCCTGCCTCGGTGACGACGCGTACACGCCAGCGGCCGGAGGGCTCTGCCGGAAAGTTACGCTTGTGGGTCCAGGCACGGTAGCCGGCTTCGCGGCCGCCGCTGATGTCCAGCGCGATTCGATCGACGCGTCGACCGTTATGCGTCCACTCATGGTAGATCCGCTCTTTCAGGCCGCGGGGTGCATTGATCGCGGTGTAGGCGTAAAGGCCGTTGGCGTGCAGCTCCGCACTGCTGAGCTCGCGCAGGCCCTTGCCGGGTTTGCGCTGGCGATCGTCGAGACTCATGGTCACCGCGACGTCGGTAAGCCAAAGCGTGGCCGGCGGCACCCAGGTCCGGCCAACCCAGCCTGCACCGGCAAGCGCGATAGCCAGGAGCGCGATGCCGGGCACCGTGCGCCAGTTCCCGCGCGGGAACAAGCCACTGAGGCTTGGCAGCGCCAGAACCACGGCGATTACCAGCGCCAGCTGATAACTCTGCGGTGTGGACAGATGAAAGATAATCGGCAGCGCGGTCAGCAGCACGGCGAACAGCGTCAGCGCATGAAAACCCAGATAGACCCAGCGTCGCGGCGCCAGCCATCGGTAATACAGCGGATCAATCAGCGAAACGAGTGCCGCCACGCCAAGCAGCCCGGTGAAAAGGGCCTGGCCGCTGTTCCAGGTGGTGGTGATGGCGAAGAACGGAATGATGAAGAACAGGCTTTCCTGATGCACCATCTGCGTCGCGTAGCGCAGCAGCGGTGGCGGTATCTGCCAGCCGAACCAGCGCTGCAGGGCGCGGCGCAGGCTGGATTCGAGGACCAGCCAGAGCCAACTGACGAGCATCACCAGGGCAACGACCTTGGCCAGACCGGCATGGCGTTCCACCAGAACGAAGCTGGCGACGCCGGATGCGAACCCGAACAGCGCCACAGTGCCCGGGTAACGGCGAATCAGCCGGCTTACCAGCTCGAACAGGCGCGACAGCAGCGGTTTGAGAGACATATGGGTCCAGTCCGAGTACGGCGTGCCAGTTTGCAGTATCGAGCACGCCAGACCGGGCGCAAGCTTGTTGTGATGAAGATTTGCTCGCAGGGCCGGCGTCGGTGCATTCGCTGTCAGGTTTGGACGGCGCTGCGGCTGTCGGCAGCGCCGTGGTGGAGAGCGTTCAGTCTTCCACTCAAGGCAGCTTTTGCGACGGCGCCGGTTGCGGCATCGCCGATGAGTGATGGCTGGTGATAAGCCACTGGCCGGCGTCATCGAACCACTTGTAGGTGAAGGTATAGCGCGCCGGGACTGTGTTGCCATCGCCCAGCTCGAAGCTGTAGAGCCCGGTGTCGAGCGCGCTGTTGCAATCGATCATGATCATCCGTTCGACAATCTCACCTTTCGGTTTCAGCGCCAGGAAATGCTCGAAGTAATCCAGCTTGGCTTCCGGCGTCTGCCTTGGGGTGTTGGACACCGTCGGCAACAGCATTGAATCAGGCGCATAGTTTTCCACGACCCGTTGCGGTTCGCCCGATTGCACATCGGCATTCCAGCGGTCGAACAAGGAGCTGATCTGGGCTTCGTCGGTCTTCTGGCAGGCTTGGTCATCCGCCAGTGCGGCGAGCGGGGTGAGGGAGAGAAGTAGGGGGAGGGCGTATTTCATGCTGTCACTCGTAGCCGGTGGTCGATTCGCGGATCATTCCGCAGCGGTACTGCACATCGTGGTTACGTCATGCAGCCTTGTGACCACCCGCTACCGCGGTCATTCCCGCCAGTGGTCGATCAATGGCGAAGGGCGGACTCGATGGCCTCGCGGACAGCCGTATAAGAGCGCGCTGCCTGTGCCGTCAGGCGCACCTGAGGCAAGCGGACGGTTTCACAGAGACGATCGACAAAATCCTGCTCGGCTTCCGGATCGTCCAGATTGATCACGCAAACCGGTGTCAGATCGTTCTTCTCGCATAGCAGGAAGTCAAAGCGCGTCGCAGCGATGCGGTTGTGGGCTTGGTACCAGTAGGCGCGCCGAGGCACCGCCGTGATCTCGACGACATCGGCGACGCTTACCTTCGCCAGGATGAGGTAGCGCTCAGCGAATGTCCGTTCCAGCATGTCCAGCAGCTCGCGCTCTGCTGGAGAGAACAACGGGACCTTCAGGCTGTAGGGGTACTGCAGGGCGGGATGGTTCAGCTGGCGATTCTTGATGAAGAAAACCAGCACGAAGCAGACGAATGCCACCAGCGTCAGGGCGAGCCAGCTCATGAGTCAGTCCCCTGGCGTAACGGCACATGGCGAAGCCATCTCAACTGGTGCATGTATAAGCCTCCTACATCAACGAAACCTGCAGGTTGTGAGTGTGAACCGATTGATTCGTTCGTTTGAGTGCTTATCCACGATAGTTGTGTGTCGTCCTGTGGATAACAGCTGTAACAGTTTCTATAGGCGCCGCGGCACTAGCGTTTCGAACAGTTGATCAAAATTTGTGCTTTTGCTCTCCTGCGACACGAAAGGGCTAAAAAATGGACTTTCGCGACGGCTTTGCCAGCGCTCTAGAGCTTTATCCACGCCAGCTGTGCATTCCTATGTGGATAACATGGGGGCGCAACGCTGCAGGCCTGATCACGTACGGCCTGCGGCGAGTTGGATGCTTTTTGATCGGTGTCTTCAGGATTTACTGCGGCGCCGTTTTATCCCAACGACTATGCGCCGGCGGCTGCCAGGCATCGAGCAACTCGATGAGCGCCTGCGGCTGGTCGCTACGCTGCAGCATCTGCCTATGTTGAGGCCGCACGAAGCCCTCATCGACGAGGTGGTCGAGGAAGTGGCTGAGCTTGCTATAGAAATGATTGATATCCAGCAACCCGAGCGGCTTGGGGTGGTAGCCGAGCTGACCCCATGTCCAGACCTCGAACAGCTCCTCCAGCGTACCCAGCCCGCCGGGCAGGGCGATAAAGGCATCCGCCAGTTCTGCCATACGCGCCTTGCGCGCGTGCATCCCATCTACCACCTCAAGGCGAGTGAGGCCGGTATGGCCGACCTCGGCATCTTTCAGGCTCTGTGGGATTATTCCAATCACCTCACCGCCTGCAGCCATGGTGGCGTCTGCCACCACGCCCATCAGCCCGACAGCTCCGCCGCCGTAGATCAGACGGATGCCATTGGCGGCCAGCGTGCGGCCGAGGTCTTGGGCAGCTTGTTCATAGATCGGATTGGTACCGCGGCTGGCGCCGCAAAAAACGCAAATGGAACGCAAGGTCATCGTTTACTCCGCTCGTTGGGCTCGCGGAAGGGTACGCCGGGCCGCGCCAGTGGCCAAGCGGGTTGCCGTGCGGCTAGCGCTCGGCCAATGCGCCACTGGCGGCACAGGCGTAGTTGGCGAACAGGCGTTCGATCAGGTTAAGGCTGGACATGGGCACTCTCCGTGAGAAGCGATAGCTCAATGCTAAAGGGAGCATAGATTCAGTTCCCGTAGATTCTTGGCATTTTCGCAATAGCACTCGGCTATGTGCAAGGGTGCTTTGTTATCCCCGGGAGCTGTGTGCGCCTTTGTGGATAACCTTGGGAGCAACGTCTGCAAGCGAAGCGGCACGTGCCTTTGCGCAGAGTGCTCATTTTTTACTCAGCCTCCTGGATGCGACTCCAGGCCGCATGGCAGAAGGCTTTGCAAAACTTTTGTCGCTGAGGTAGGGCGGCACAGCCAGTTGCTTCACCTGCTCCTTTATCCACCGGTGCTGTGGAAAACTCTGTGAGTTGTTTGGGTACATGCCATTGCAGGCTCGTGATGGCGCGGCCGCGCTTCAGATGATCGAAATTCGATCAGCGGGGGCGTACCTCCGCCGGGGCGCATCCCCGCCCCTTATGCCCAGGCATTCATTTCTGGTCGGTTGGTTGTGACGCGCTGGCACCTGATCGAAACTCGCTGCACTTTTTCATTCCAACAAGAACGAGGGAATTCCGCATGACTGATGCCATCCGCTTCGAAGACAAGGTAGTGATCGTTACCGGGGCCGGCGGTGGGCTCGGCCGGGCGCATGCCCTGTTGTTCGCTCGCCACGGTGCGAAGGTTGTGGTCAACGATCTGGGCGGCAGCACCCAGGGCGAGGGCGCCAACAGTTCGGCAGCCGATCGGGTGGTCGAAGAGATTCGTCAGGCAGGCGGCACGGCCATCGCCAATCATGATTCGGTCACCGATGGCGACCGAATCGTGCAGCAGGCTCTGGACACCTACGGCCGCATCGATGTGGTGGTCAACAACGCCGGCATCCTGCGCGACAAGACCTTCCACAAGATGGAAGACGCCGACTGGGATCTGGTTTATCGCGTGCATGTCGAAGGCGCCTACAAGGTTACCCGTGCCGCCTGGCCGCATATGCGCGAGCAGAACTACGGACGGGTAATCTTCACCGCGTCGACCTCCGGTATCTACGGCAACTTCGGCCAGTCCAATTACGGCATGGCCAAGCTCGGGCTGTACGGACTGACTCGCACGCTGGCGCTGGAAGGGCGCAAGAACAATGTGCTGGTCAACGCCATTGCGCCCACCGGCGGCACGCGGATGACCGAGGGGCTGATTCCGCCGCAGGTATTCGAGCAGCTCAAGCCGGAGTTGGTCAGCCCGCTGGTGGTCTATCTGGCCAGCGAGCAGTGCCAGGAGACCTCAGGCCTGTTCGAAGTGGGCGGCGGCTGGATGGGCAAGGTGCGCTGGGAGCGCAGTCTCGGTGCCGGTTTCGACCCGAAGGCCGGTTTCGATGCCGAGGACGTCGCCGCGCAGTGGCAGCAGATCTGTAATTTCGAGAACGCGGCGCACCCGGCCGACAACATGGAAGCCTTGAAGGAAATGATGGCCAACCTGCAGAAGCATGCTGGTTGACCGTCTCTGGCTCGATTTGCGCTGCCGCTTGATCCTGCGTCGCTCAGCCGGTAGCCGCCCCAGGCTCCGGGCGTAGCAGGCGCAGCGCCTTTTCGCGGGCCTGGCTCAGGTCGCGCACATAGAGCAGATGCCCTTGCAGTCGATGGATGCCCGCGCGGCGCAGCTTCAAGCGCACGCGGGCATTACTGCCGCTCAGGATCAGCGTCACGCCCAGTCGCCGGTAATCCACCAGGACGTTCTCCAGCGCCGCCAGTGCCGTCATGTCCAGCATCGGCACCGCGCTGATGTCGACGATCACCACCTTGACCTCCGGATTGAAGCGCCGCAGTGCACCCAGTGCCTTTTCCGCCGCACCGAAGAACAGTGGTCCGCGGATCGCGTAGGTTGCGACATGCTCGGGCATGTCCTGCAGCAGCCGTCGTTGATCGCGCGATAGCGCTGTGGTGTCGGTCAGCTCGCTCATGCGTTTGATGAACAGCCCCGCCGCCAGTAGCAGCCCAACGCCCACCGCCAGCACCATGTCGAACAGCACGGTGAGAATCAGGCAGGTCAGCAGCACCAGTACGTCGCTGCGCGGCGCAATGCGCAGGACGTGCACGACATGCGGCGCTTCGCTCATGTTCCACGCCACCATCACCAGCAAGGCTGCAAGGGCTGCCATCGGCAGATAGCTGAACAGCGGTGCCAGCCAGAGAATCGCGACCAGCACCACGCCGGCATGGATCATCGAGGCCAGCGGCGAAAAGGCACCGGCGCGGACGTTGGTGGCGCTGCGGGCGATGGCCGCGGTCGCGGTGATGCCGCCGAACAGTGGCGCGACCAGGTTGCCCAGGCCCTGGCCGATCAGCTCGCCATTGGGTTCATGGTTGCTGCCTGTCATGCCGTCGGCGACCACCGCGCAGAGCAGCGATTCGATGGCGCCGAGCATGGCGATGGCAAACGCCGGAGCGAGCAGCTGGCGGAACAGCTCGTAGCTCAGCTGTAGCGGCTGGCCGTCCGGACCGGGCAACAGCCAGGGCCAGGCGAAGTCCGGCAGAAACGGTGGAATACCCGGGTGCGTCACGCCGTCCAGCGTGTAGCTGAAGCGTTCACCCAGGGTGGCAACGGACAGTCCCACCGATTCCAGCAGCAAGCCTGCCAGGGCGCCGACGGTCAGCGCCACGAGGTGGCCAGGTACTTTCGGTACCCAGCGTGGCCAGATGATCAGCACCGCCAGGCAGATCGCAGCCACCACGGCGTCACCAAGCTGCGCGCCCGGCAACGAGCGCAGCAAGAGGCTGACCTGCTCGACGTAGTGCTGCGGTTGCTCGGTCAGGGTCAGGCCGAACAGGTCCTTGATCTGCAGGGTGGCGATGACGATGCCGATGCCCGCAGTGAAGCCGAGGGTGACAGGGTAGGGAATGAAGGCGATCAGGCGGCCGGCGCGTAGCAGCCCGAGTGTGATCAGGATCAGGCCGGCGAGCATGGTGCACAGCAGCAGGCCGCCAAGGCCGAACTGCTGGGTAATTGGCAGCAGGATCACCACGAAGGCCGCAGTCGGTCCGGAAACGTTGAAGCGCGAACCTCCGGTCAGCGCGATCAGCGGTGCAGCCACCAGTACGGTGTAGAGGCCGTGTTGCGGCGCCACGCCGACGGCAATGGCCAGCGCCATCGCCAGCGGGATGGCGATGATGCCGACTGTCAGCCCGGCACTGATGTCACCGCGCAATGCACGGGTTCCGTACCCCAGACGCAAGGCCTGACGCCATGCGGAAAACAAAGGGGGAAGCTGCATGCCGGGACGCTCCTTGTACACGAAGGCGCCATTATAGGCGCGAGCACTTTTGTTATTTGTGCCGAACAATCGCCCGGTATGGCCGAATAGCGATGTACGACCTTGGTCGCAAGCCGCCCTGGCGCGTTGAGTGAGCCGCCTGCGAGGAGTAAACTGCCGCCCCCGTGAGACCCCGTGGACCGGAGGCGGCATGCGTAAAGACAAGAAGCAGGTGATTGGCGACGAGATCGCAGACGAGTCGATCAAGCTGTTTCTGCAGCCTGAACCGGCTGACGATACTCCCCCTTCGCTGCACAAGCTGATCAAGGCCTATCGAGGCCTTCGCATCGATGATTTCGAGCGGTTTCTCGGTTTTTTCGTGGCTGCTGGCTACGACCTCGAAGCCAGGAACAGCATGGGGCAGGACTTTATTGATCTGGTTGCCGACCAGCGTCATGCCAGACCCTACATCGAACTGATCGAGGCCATGCGCGGCTGAACCGAGCGGCGCCGTTTCGTATCGAACGCAGCGGGTATCGTTGCGGCTCGGTGCTACGAGTCGGCGCCACGGAGGTCAGGGCCGGCAACATGATTCGCAATCGTTTTCCTCGCAGCGTCCACCGTCGAGCTTTGGGCCAGGCCCGCTCCGGATGGATCGTAGCGAGAGGAAGGAGGCCAAAAGCCGCCCTTCCGACAGCTGGCAGGCTGCCTCTGGTGGTCTGTTCTCGGGCACATGTTCCCGAGCAGCGGTCCAGGCACATGCTCCGTTCCTGATCGTCTGGCTGGTGGGTTTTACGGGGCCGCGTACTGCGGTCTCGACAGTTTAATGCTGTGATTCTGGAGAACGCGTTGATGACGCAACACGATAGCGAAGCAGTGGATATGGTGCTGGTGGGAGCCGGCATCATGAGTGCGACCCTGGCGGTACTGCTCAAGGAACTCGATCCCAATATCAAGCTGGAAATCGTCGAGCTGCAGGAATCCGGAGCCATCGAAAGCTCCAACCCGTGGAACAATGCCGGTACTGGTCACGCGGGTCTTTGCGAGCTGAACTACACTCCCGACAGCAAAGACGGCGCGATCGACATCAAGAAGGCCGTGCTGATCAACACCCAGTTCGAGGTTTCCAAGCAGTTCTGGGCCTATCTCGCCGACCGCGAAGGCTTCGGCTCTCCCCGCGATTTCATCAATGCTGTGCCGCATCTGAGCTTCGTGCGTGGCAGCAAGAACATCGACTACCTCAAGCGCCGCTTCGATGCGCTGAAGACCCACCACGCCTTCGCTGACATGGATTACAGCGAGGATCGTGCGACGCTGGGCGAGTGGATGCCGCTGATGATGCCGGGGCGCGCCGCCGACGAGCCGATCGCCGCGACCCGTGCCATGAACGGCACCGACGTCAACTTCGGTGCGGTGACCAGCCAGCTGCTCGGCTATCTGGCGCGTAGCGGTGGCGTCAAGGTCTCCTACAACCAGAAGGTCACCGGTCTCGATCGGACGGCCAGTGGCTGGAAGGTCGATATCAAGAACACTCGCACCGGCGATTCGCGCCAGGTGCAGGCCGGCTTCGTTTTCCTTGGCGCTGGTGGCGCGGCATTGCCGCTGCTGCAGATGTCCGGTATCGAAGAGGGCAAGGGCTTCGGCGGCTTCCCGGTCAGCGGCCAGTGGCTGCGCTGCGACAACCCGGAGATCGTCAAACAGCATCAGGCCAAGGTCTACAGCCTGGCTGCGGTCGGCGCGCCGCCGATGTCGGTGCCGCACCTGGATACTCGCGTTGTCGACGGCAAGAAGTCCCTGCTGTTCGGACCTTATGCAGGCTTCACCACCAAGTTCCTCAAGCGCGGTTCGTTCATGGACCTGCCGCTGTCGATCCGCCCGAGCAACATCGGCCCGATGATGGCGGTCGCGCGCGACAACATGGACCTGACTCGCTATCTGATCAAGGAAGTGATGCAGTCCATGGGGGATCGCCTGGAGACGCTGCGTGGCTTCTACCCTGAGGCCAAGGCCGAGGACTGGCGCCTGGAGATCGCAGGCCAGCGCGTGCAGATCATCAAGAAGGATCCGAAGAAAGGCGGCATCCTGCAGTTCGGTACCGAGCTGGTCGCGGCAAATGACGGCACCATCGCCGCGCTGCTCGGTGCCTCGCCGGGTGCGTCGGTCACCGTCTCGATCATGCTCGACCTGCTCGAGCGCTGCTTCCCCGAGCAGTACCGTTCCCAGGCGTGGTCGAGCAAGCTGCAGGAGATATTCCCAGCGCGCGAAACCACGCTGCAGAACGACGCCGCAGCCTATCGTGAGATCAGCCAGATGGCCGACAAGCGCCTGGGCCTGGAGTACTGAGCCACACGGCCAGTTCCGCGCTGAACGAGAAAGCCCCGCTCGAATGAGCGGGGCTTTTTTGTGCGCGGATGGTTACCGCCTGGCTGCGCTCAGGCGGCGTGCCGGGATTTTGCGGGGAGCTCGTGGCCAATCCAGCTCAGGCGAGCCTCCTCGACTTCAATCCATTCTGCACCGGCGGGCCTGTGGGTGCTGCTGAGCAGCATGCGGCAGCGGCCGTGCTCGTCGAGCAGGGCGAAGTGACGGGGCTTGCGGCGGCGCAGCAGTGAAAGGATCTGGCGCATGGGTGTTCACTCGTGGTGACGGGCTGGATCCTTTATCGCAGATGCCTGTGACAGCCCGGTGAACTGAACGGGGCGGCATCGCCGTCGGTCAGAAGCTCATCACTGTCGGCGCTTCGTGCCGCTGGGTATACTGCGCGGCATTCGTCGTCCCTAACCTGGAGAAAGCAGCATGCTGCAACGCCTGTTGTTCGGTCTTGTCACCGTTCTTGGAATGAGCCTCGTAGGCTGTGCCCATAGCCCGCAGCAGCTCGATCCGAACCCCAAACTCAATGGCACCATCAATCCTGTCGGCCAGGGCCAGCCCGTGGTCGTGCGCGTGGTCGACGCGCGCCCCTCGCCGACTCTGGGCACGCGTGGCGGGCTTTACCCGGAAACCAGCGCGGTGATCGTGCCGAGTGCCAAGGTCATACCCAAGCTGCAGGCGCAGGCTGAAGCCGCCGTACGCCTGCTTGGCTTCACGCCGTCGCCCAATGCGTACAACGCCCCGCAACTGACCCTGACCCTGGCAGAGCTGAAGTATCAGTCGCCGAAAGAAGGGCTCTACGTGACTGAAGCCAATATCGGCGCAACATTGAAAATCGAAGTCCAGAACGCTGGCAAGCGCTACAACGGCCGCTATGGTGCTTCGCTGAACCAGCGGTTCGGTATGGCGCCGAACGAGCAGACCAACACCAAGCTGGTCACCGATGTGCTGAGTGATGCACTGACCCGCGTATTCCGCGACGACAATATCGGTCGCTTGCTCGCGCAGTAACGCGCAAGCCGCACCGAGACTGCCGTTCCGAAAACCCTGCCATGGCTCAGCCTGGCAGGGTTTTTATTTTCATGGCGCAGAAATGAAGACGCCCCGCGATTAGCGGGGCGTCGGTGCAGCCAGTCGATTGTCAGCGGACGCCGGAGTTGCGCAGGGCGGCCGGGGTGTACTGGTTGGAGTTGGCTTTGTAGTTGTAGGTGTAGGGGTTCTTCTCTTCGTTCTTCATCCCCATGACCAGATAGCGGCCGGAGATGAGGTCGTAGAGGGTTTCCATCGAATACAGCGGCACCTGCACGTTATAGAAATGCAGACCGTGGGCTTCGGCTACGCGCCACAGCTGATTGCGACCGTCGTAATGATCGACGATTGCGGCCTGCCAGGTGTCCTCGTCGATGAAGAAGTGGCGCTTGGCATAGATATTGCGCTCGCCTGTTTTCAGGGTCGCCTCCACTTCCCATACGCGGTGCAGTTCGTAGCGGGTCAGATCCTGATTGATGTGACCGGCCTTGATGATGTCGCTGTACTTGAGCTGCGGCGAATCCAGGCGATAGGCGTTGTACGGGATGTACAGCTCTTTCTTGCCGATCAGTTTCCAGTCGTAGCGGTCCGGCGCACCGTTGAACATATCCAGGTTGTCGGAGGTGCGCAGGCCGTCGGCTGCTGTGCCCGGGCCGTCATAGGCGACCTGCGGAGCGCGGCGCACACGGCGCTGGCCGGCGTTGTAGATCCACGCCATGCGCGGCTCCTTCACCTGATCCAGCGTCTCGTGTACCAGCAGCACGTTGCCGGCCAGGCGCGACGGCTCGGTGACCTGCTGCTTGAAGTAGAACAGCACGTTGCCATGCTTCTCGGGTTTGTAGTCCGTCAGGGTGTCGGTGTAGACCACTTCGTCGACGAACTTGACCAGGCTGAAATTACCGTTCACCTGAGGCGTAGCCTGGGCGATCACGCGGCGCGCGGAGCCGCCGCGGTAGCGGGTGATGTGGTTCCAGATGACTTCTATGCCGTCTTTCGGGATCGGGAACGCGATGGCCTTGTCGAAGTTTTCCAGGCCGTTGCCACCGCGGACCATGTTGGTCTGCGTGGCGTTGCGTGCTGCCGCGTCATACACGTGCTGCGGCATGGCTGCGCTGCGCCGGGTCTCGTAGACCGGCAGGCGATAGCTCTCCGGGTAACGCTTGAACATGGCGATCTGGCCAGGCGTCAGGTTGTCCTTGTACTGCTCGAAGTTCTTCGCCGTGATGGTGAACTTTGGCTTGTCGTTCGGATAGGGATCGCCAACGAAACCGTCTGCCGATACCGCTGCGGCGTCCTGCGCCAGCCCGCCGGTCCATGCCGGAATGGTGCCTGCTGCGTTGCCGGCTTTCTCCGCGCCGATGGGCGTCAGCTCATTGCCCAGGCGCGCTGCTTCCGACTCTGAAACCGCCGCCATGACATTGCTGGCAAGCAGTGAAAGCGTGAGCGCTCCGGTGGTGAACATTTTTATTTTCATTATCTCGTCCTGTCGTTCTGAATAGCTGATTCCCCGTGGCGCCGATGGCAACCGGCGCCAAGTGATACGGCATAGCGATCTGTGCCGGCAGCCATCTTGGTCACGAAGACATCTGTCCGCCGGCCAAGCAGGCTTGGCGCAGGCGAGGCCCAACGTAGTTCGCTGCCGTCCCCGCACACGCTCTAGTACGCCGTTTCGAGGTATGTCGAGGGTGCGGGTGAGCCCGGTCATTAGTCAAGGCCGAGTGGTGAACACTACGTCATAAGTTGAGCTGATGATGGTGCAGGGTCAGCGGCGTTTGATCGGGTAGATCTCACGCGCTGCGTGCTTACGGGTAAACTGCGCGGCTGCCCAGCGGCTTGCAGAACTGGAAGGTGGAATGGTGTTACATGCGCAGTTGGGGATCGTCCTGACCCCTGCATTGGTTCTCAACGGATTGGCGCTGATTTGTGCGTTTTGCGGTAGCTGGCTGCTGGTGGCTACCCAATGGCGTCAGGTATGCGCTTCGCGCCGGGCTGTCGTCGCCCAGGCTCCGACTACATCGCGTAGCACCGCGGGCGCTGCCGCGACACAGCGTGTCAATCAGGTGTTCTATCGATTCGGCTGGGCGGGCCTTCTGCTCGGTCTGGGCCTGTCGGCGGCTTCAAGGTTGCTCTGAGCCAGCGCCGCTGGTTGGAAGGCAGGGCCCGCTGCACGATGCACTGCGGGCCTTCTGCCTTTCAGGGCTCGAGACCTGCGTTCAGACGGTACTGGTTACGCACCGGGGTAGCGTACTGCTGAATCAGATAGGGCTGCTGTACGCTCGGGCAGGCAGCCAGACGCTTGCTCCACTCCGCTTCGGCACGCTCCACTTCTTCACGACTGAACAGCTCGGCTGCGCTGGGCACCTGGATTTCCGGGTCCTGGTCATCCCACAAGCGGTAGGCCAGGTAGTGCACCGGAAACAACCGGTAGCTGCCAAGAATCTGCCGATCCACAACCACCGCCATCTGCTTCGCGTCCTCGGGAACGCTGTCCATCGGCGTGCCAAAGGCAATGTGTACGCGCCCTTTGTAGCCGGTGATACCCAAGGCGATGCTGGCGTCATCCTCACCGGGGGCCTTGCTGTAGCTACCCGTGGTGGCGCGGATATACAGCTCGCGGGCCTTGGCCTGATCGCAGGGGTCGTATTCGTAGCTGATTGCCACCGGCACTGGCCGCAGCGCCTCGAGCGTCTCGGCGAAGGCTTCGTCCTTGCGGCTCATGTGCAGCATCTTGAGGATCGCCGAATCGGTGCGGTCATCGCCGTCCTTGGCCCGACCCTCGGCCTGCGCAATCCACACCGATTCGCCGTCATTGCGAATCGAGTGGTTGATGTAGGCCGACAGCACCTGGTAGGCCGCCAGCTTCTCGCGTCGGCCGGTAATCGACCGTCGCACGATGAAGCTCTTGTTCAAGCGCATCAGGTCGCTGACGAAGGGCCGCTGCAACAGGTTGTCGCCGATCGCGATGCGTGGGGTGCGGATGCCGGCCTGGTACACGGCGTAATTGACGAATGCCGGGTCCATGACAATGTCGCGGTGATTGGCCAGAAAGAGATAGGCCCGACCCTGCTGCAGTTGTTCCAGGCCGGAAAAGGTCACGCCGTCGGTGGCGCGCTCGATGGTCCGGTCGATATAGGCTTCGATCGTATGCTGTAGGGCATCCACGGTGTGGATACTGGCGAACTGTTTGCGCAACCGGCGCGAGATGACCGGCTTGATCAGCCAGCCCAGGCTGTCGGCCATACGGGGGAAGCGGAAGTGCGCCAGAATGTCGAGAAACTCGCGATCGGCGAACAGGCGTGCCATGACCGTCGGTACTTCGGCGTCGGCGTAGGGTCGGATGGCTTCGAATTCGTCCATCATGCTCTCTGTAAAGGAAACGAAGAACGGGCCCGCAGTGCGGAAGGCACGGCGATTCACGGAACGGACCGGAGCCGGCTGGCTCATACTCATCGAGTAAACGGCTGGTTCGGCTGATCGCCAGTGAAGCCTGCATGCGGCCCAGGGTGCCCGTAATCGGGCACGCCGAGTCGGTCTTTTCGATAAAGGTCCGAATCGACGACCTTTAAAGACGGCGATTATAGCGACAAGTCACGTGGAGGTTTGATGCTCGAAACACAGGTCTTCAATTGCCCGTACTGCGGCGAGCCGGTTGAGGCTGTGCTCGATCTCAGCGCAGGGGACCAACAGTACATCGAGGATTGCTCTGTGTGCTGCCGGCCAGTGGTGTTCGATCTGCGCACGGACGGCGAGCAGTGGCAACTGGAAACGTTGCGGGAGGACGACTGATGCGGCGTGTCTATGAGCCGCGCGACCTGCTTGAAGCCGAGATGCTCAGCGGCATGCTGATTGCCGAGGGCATCGAGGCTTTCCTTGCGGGGAGTCATCTGATCGGTGCCATGGGCGAGCTGCCGGCGGCGGGCTTGCTCGGGCTCATGGTGCCGGACGAGGATGCCGAGCGGGCGCGTCAGCTGATCGCTGCGTACAATGGCGCCGAGCCGTTGCCGGGCGATGAACCGGAGAGTTACCCCGGCGAACTGATCTGCTGACGAGTCTTTTTTATGTGCGGTCGCTACGCCCTTTTCCGTTGGAGCCAGGACTTCGCCGCCTTGCCCGGTTTCCCGTCCGACCAGCAGCCGCATTGGAGTGTCGCTCCCGGCGCTTCGGTGCTGTTGCTGCGCCAGATCGATCAGCAGTTGCAGCTCAGTCGGGTGCGCTGGGGGCTGACCCCGGCCTGGATGACCGATCTGACCCGAACCCCGGCCCAGGCGCGTGCGGAAACGATTGCCGAGCAGCCCATGTTTCGCGAAGCCTTTCGCCTGCGTCGCGGCCTGCTGCCGGCCAACGGGTTCTACGAATGGCGCGGTACGGCGCGCAAGCGCCCGTACTGGATGACCAGTGAAGGCTCACTGATGTACATGGCTGCGCTCTGGGAAGCCTACCCGGTGCAGGGTCATACCTACCTGAGCACCGCGGTGGTAACCCTGCCGGCAGCGACGCTGCGCCGGCCGTTGATGCTCGATGAGGCCGGGCAGGCCGCCTGGCTCGACCCTGACACGCCGCTGGAAACACTGCAGGCGCTGATGGCTCAGCCCCAGCCGGCGTTGCGTGAACGACCGTTGGCGACCTTGGTGAACGACCCGCGCCTCGATGGGCCGGAGTGCCTGACTCCGGCCTGATCGGCCACGTCGAGGGCGTGCGGGCCGGTCGTCTCAGACCCTGAACTGGTTGATCAGGCGGCGCTGCTGCTCGGCCAGGCGTGTCAGTCCGGCGCTGGCCTGGCTGGCCTCGTCGGCACCGGTTGCGACCTGCTGGGCGACCTGACCGATATTGGTGACGTTGCGGTTGATATCTTCGGCCACCGCGCTCTGTTCCTCGGCGGCGCTGGCGATCTGATTGTTCATGTCATTGATCAGCGAGACCGCCTGGGTGATCGCCTGTAGCGCTTCTGCGGCGGCATCGGCCTGTTCGACGCTGCGGCGCGTGCGGTTCTGGCTCTGTTCCATCACCTGTACGACGTCGCGTGTGCCGCCCTGCAGCTGCTGGATCATCTGCTGAATCTCGCCGGTCGCCTGTTGTGTCTTCTGCGCCAGATTGCGGACCTCATCGGCCACGACGGCGAAACCACGGCCTTGCTCGCCGGCTCGGGCCGCCTCGATGGCGGCATTCAAGGCGAGCAGGTTGGTCTGCTCGGCGATGCTGCGGATGGTGACCAGGATCGCGTCGATGTTTTCGCTGTCGCGGGCTAGCGTCTGCACCACATCCACGGCGCGGCCGATCTCGCTGGCCAGCTCGGCGATGGTCGCGCCGGTGTCCTGCACGATGTGCCGGCCCTGATTGGCGGCGCGATCGGCATTGTTGGCGGCTTCGGCAGCCTGGGTCGCATTGCGTGCCACGTCCTGGGCAGTCGCGGTCATCTCGTGCACGGCGGTGGCGACCAGTTCGATCTCCGCCAACTGCGTCTGCACGCCCTTGTCGGTTCGAATGGCGATGTCCGCGGTGTGTTCGGATGCGTCGCTGACCTTCTGCACCGAGCTGACCACTTCGCTGATCATGCCCTGCAGCCGCGCCAGGAATGCGTTGAACCCGGCCGCGATCTGGCCGAGCTCGTTACGGCTGTCGATATTCAGCCGCTGGGTGAGGTCGCCTTCGCCCTGGCTGATGTTGTCGAGCATGACCACCATGTCGCGCAGCGGCCGGGTGATGCGGCGGCTGATCAGCCATATCGCGAGCAGCCCGGCGAAGGCGATGAGCATGCCGATGACGAGCATGGCGGCAAGGTTGCTGCGGCTTTCCTCGCCGAGCGCGACCATCAGCTGGTCCAGCTCCTTCATCACTTCTGCGGTTGGCAGCTCCAGCATCAGCACCCAGCGTGCGTCAGTGCCGGGGAATGAAAACGGCAGGAACAGTGCGACGCGGCCGCGAGCATGATCGATCCGGTAGTGGGTCTGGCCGGCAGGCAGCTGCTTGACCAGGGCCTGCTCGTCGGCGTCCAGAAGTTGTGCTGCGGGTTTGCCGAGCAGGTTCCGGTCGCGACTGAAGGCGGCAAGACGGCCGTTATTGGAGATCAGCGCGATCTGCCCGGCTCCGCCGTACAGCTGGCTATTGGCGCTGCTCAGCAATTGCTGCATGAAGTCGACACCGATGTCCGCACCAACGATGCCGTGAAACTTGCCATCGATGATGATCGGCGCATTGAAGGAGGAAAGCAGCTGCGTCTGCCCGTTCATCTCGTACGGTGCGGGGTCGCCGACGCAGGGTTTGAGCTGTTCACGCGGGCACAGGTAGTACTCGCCGGCACGGACGCCCGTTTCCAGCAGGGTTGTGTCCTCGATATCGGTGAGTCGCTCGGTCAGCAGCTTGCCGCTGGCGTCGCGGTAGATCCAGCTGGCGAAGCGGCCTTCGAGCATGCCCGGGACATCGCCGCGGTACATCACGTCATTGGCGTCCACCCCGTTGGGTTCCCAGGCGATATAGGTGCTAGTCAGGCTGGGGTTCTCGATCAGCGTCTGACGCGCCAGGTTGATCAGCTCTTCGCGGGTCAGGTTGGCCATCGGCATACCCTCGTCGTCGCTGAGACCGGTGAGGGTGTGTACGCGGGCGAGACCGGTGGCGATCTGCAAGGGTGCCTGCAGCTGTGCCTGGATGCGACTGACCTGGGATTGCGCCAGTGCGGTGACGCGCTGTTCGACCATGCCGTCGATCAGCGTGCGAGTCCGCTCCTCGACCAGTGCCTGGCTGCGCATGCCGGAAACCATCGCGTACAGCAGAAGCGCCGCAATGATGGCTAGCGTGCAGGCGCCGGCCAATGCCGCGAAAGCGGTCTGGATGGATCTGAACATGTGCGTACTCCAGTTGCGCAGCGGATAATCAGGCTATCGGCAGCATTTGCGACAACTACAGCGGGGCCGCCGGTTGCCTGACCGTTGGGCCCGCTCTAGGATACGGCCGAGGTTTTCCGGAGAGATTCGATGTTCAAGCCGCACAGATTGTCCATGCTGATCGCCGCCGCCGTGCTGGCAGGCTGTCAGGCCGTCAACACCACCAGCGGCGGTGCCGTGGGTGTCGAACGCAAGCAGTACATGTTCAGCATGCTGTCGACCGACCAGGTCAACCAGATGTATGCCCAGTCCTACCAAGAGACGCTCAGCAAGGCTTCGAGCCAGGGCGTGCTGAAGAAGGACACCGCGGTTGCCAAGCGCGTCAATGGCATCGCCCAGCGGCTGATCGCCAAGGTGCCGGTGTTCCGTCCGGATGCGGCGCAATGGGCCTGGGAAGTCAATGTCATCGACAGCCCGGAGCTCAATGCCAACTGCGGCCCTGGTGGCAAGATCATCTTCTACACCGGCTTGATCGAGAAGCTGAAGCTCACTGACGACGAAATCGCCGCGGTGATGGGCCATGAGATTGCCCACGCACTGCGTGAGCATGGGCGTGAAGCCATGTCCAAGGCTTATGGTGTGCAGATGGCGACTCAGCTGGGCTCGGCCATGGGCGTCGGCACCGGTGGCCTGCAGCTGGCGAACATGGGGGTCGAGTACCTGATGACCCTGCCGAACAGTCGTGGCAACGAGAACGAGGCGGATCTGATTGGTCTGGAACTGGCCGCTCGCGCCGGTTACAACCCGAACGCTGCAATCACGCTGTGGGAGAAGATGGGGTCCGCCGGAGGTTCGGCGCCGCCCGAGTTCATGAGTACGCACCCGTCGTCGACAACTCGCGCCGCGGCGCTGAAAGCGAACATTCCGAAAGTCATGCCGCTTTACGAGCAGGCCCGCGGCGGTCGTTGACCCTTGGCCCGTCGCCGGCCTTTCAGGTCGGCGACAGCAGCGCCGCCAGCGGCGTCTCGATCCCCAGTTGCTGGTGCACACCCTCTAGGTCGATGAGGGTGTTGATTTCTTCGATGTCGCCGGCCGGATTGAGCGTCCAGACGCTCATGACGGCAATGGCGAGAATCTTGTCGGTTACCGAGGGGCCGAACAGCGGGGTGGCCAACGTGCCCATCACGGTGCTCGAAGTAACCACCTTGTGGCCCTCGCAAATGCACTCGTCCACTACCACTTCCAGATCGGGCATGGCGTTGCGCACGTTGCGCACGAGCTCGGCGAAGCCCGCGCTGTTCAGCGGCTGGCCGATGAGTGAGCCCTTGTAGGCGAAATACTTGCTCTGCATCTGTTCGGAGAGGGCCAGCCGGCCCTTGTTCCAGCTCAGATCGATATGGTTGCAGACTCGTTTCTTGCGTCCATCCGCTGACATGCAGCCTGATCTCCTCGGGGCGCTGATGGTGCGCTGCGGTAGCGCACTCTATCAGCTCCCCGAATGTGCAGATTTGCGCTGCGTATCAGCCTGAGACAATCGTGCTCATGGTCAGCGCCTGATACCCGGCGTAGAGCGCCAGAGCCGCGAAGCCAGCCGCTGCGACTCGGCGGATCAGCGTCAGCGGTAGTCGGTCCGCCGCGAAATGACTGACCAGCACCACCGGAACGTTGGCCAGCAGCATGCCAACCGTGGTGCCGAGAATGACCAGCACGAACTCCGGGTACTGGGCGGCGAGCATCACCGTGGCGACCTGGGTTTTGTCACCCATCTCGGCGATGAAGAAGGCGATCGTGGTCGCGACGAACGGGCCGTAGGGGCGACCGAGTCTGGCATCGTCGTCGTCAAGTTTGTCCGGCACCAGCGTCCACAGCGCGACGGCGGCGAAGCTGGCGGCGAGTATCCAGCTCAGTGCAACCGGCGAAAGCAAGCTCGATACCCAGCTACCGACCGCGCCGGCGGCGGCATGGTTGGCCAGGGTGGCAACGACGATACCCCAGATGATCGGCCAGGGACGGCGATAGCGCGCCGCCAGCAGCAGCGCAAGCAACTGGGTCTTGTCGCCGATTTCGGCCAGGGCAACGATTAGAGTGGGAACGAAAAACGATTCCAAGCGGCATTCCTTTAGGGCGGGTCGACAGATTCACCATGACATGCGCAGCCTGCCCGCCCGGGTCAGGTGTACATGTCATGGGTCTTGTCAAACCTGGCCTGGCGTATCGTTACGCGCTGGCCGGTCGCATGCGCCATGGTCTGCGGACCAAGTATGTTGACGCATGCCGGACGAGCGGGGTGCTCGTCGGAGACTACTCCCCCAAGGACGGCGGCGAGTTTGCCGCAACCGGCTGGCCGGTGCAACCGCCTGTCGCCGACGTCAGGGGCGTTTTGCGCGGTAGATGCGAAAGCCGTTGCGCTCGACGATGGTCTGGCAGGCACCGAGATGCTGCTCGATCAGTGGCGGATAGCGGAGAAATGCGTTGGCTACCAAACGTAGCTCGCCGCCGCTCGACAGATGCTCGGCGGCCCGTTCGATCAGCGTTTCGCTGGCCTGATAGCTGGTGTGCACGCCCTGGTGGAACGGTGGGTTGCTGACGATGGCCGCCAGTTGCCGAGGTGCGGTGTCGATGCCATCGCCGGCGATCACTTCAGCTTCGAGCCCGTTGGCCGCGAGTGTGCGGCGACTGCTCTCGACGGCAAAGGCGTCGACGTCCAGCAGCACCAGCTCGCTTTGCGGATAACGGCGTTTGAGCGTGGCGCCGAGAATGCCGGCGCCGCAGCCGAAATCGAGCACTCGCCCACTGGGTAGATTGTCGAGGTGTTCAAGTAGCAGGGCGCTGCCGACGTCGAGTCGTCCGTGACTGAATACCCCGGGCAGGCTGATCACCTGCAGCGGTCCGTCTTCCAGTTCCAGCGTGAAGTGGTGAGCCAGTGCATCGAGTTCCGGAGCGGCCGGTGTCTGTTCGATCTCGCCCTGCCAGAGCTGGCAGTGGCGCGCGCTGTCGAGCTTGCGGGCGCGGCCGAGACTGGCCAGTTGTTTTGCGGCACGTTCGACGCCCGCGCGCTTTTCCCCGACCAGATAAAGCGGGCGGCCTGCCAACTGTGCTGCCAGCGCCTGCAGTACGTAGTCAGTCAACTCGCGGGACTTTGGCAGAAACAGCACGGCGGCGTCATATTCGCCGGGCGGTGGGGCGACGCCAAAGCTGCAGCGTCCACTGAAGCGCTTGTTCAGCAGGTGCTGTTCGCCGGCATGCCAACTCCAGCCGACGGCGCCGGGCAACTGGCCCAGCAGATCGTCGGCGGGCAGTCCAGCCAGCAATAGCCGTCCTTGAAACAGCTCGGCCTGGCGCAGCAGTACTTCGCTTCGAGGGTCCATGAGCGTCTCCCTGAAAAAGTCGGCGAGCTTAGGTGCTATGGGTCGTTGCTCGCAAGCTCAGGGCAGCGGCATGGCTGCCCTGAGTCGCTTCGCTCAGTTGACCTGGCGCAGCGGGGCGCCGGCAAAGAAGGCAGTCGCGTTCTCGGCCAGCTGGGCGACGATGCGCTGACGCGCTTCACGGCTGCCCCAGGCGCTGTGCGGGGTGATGATCAGTCGCGGCAGATCCGGCGCCAGCAGGGGGTTATCGTCCTGTGGCGGCTCGCTGGTCAGCACGTCGGTGGCCGCGCCCCCCAGGTGACCGCGGCGCAGGGCATCAGCCAATGCGTGCTCGTCGACCAGGCCGCCCCGCGCGGCGTTGATCAGAAAGGCGGTTGGTTTCATCAGCTGCAGCTCGCGCGCGCCGATGAGGTTGCGCGTCTGCTCCGTCAGTGGACAGTGCAGCGTGAGTGCGTCCACCTGCGGGAGCAGCTCGTCCAGGTCCAGACGCTCCGGGCGCTTCGGCCGGCCCGGCAGATTGCCGACCAGCACGCGCATGCCGAATGCTTCCGCCAGCCTGGCTACGGCGCTGCCGAGTTCGCCGTGACCGAGCAGGCCGAGGGTCTTGCCCTCCAGTTCGACGATGGGAAAGTCCAGCAGGCAGAACTGTCCGCTTTCCTGCCAGCGCCCACGGGCGACGGCGGCCTGGTAATCGGGTAACCGCGTAGCCAGCGCCAGCAGCAGCATCAATGTGTGCTGGGCGACGGTGGGTGTGCCGTAGGCCTGGCAGTTGCTGACCACGATGCCGTGCTCGCGAGCGGCCTGCAGGTCGATGTTGTTGACCCCGGTGGCCGAGACCAGGATGAGCTTCAGCTCGGGGCAGGCAGCCAGGGTTTCGGCCGTGAGGGAGACCTTGTTGACGATTGCGACCTGGGCGCCCTGCAAGCGCTCGACGATCTGGTCGGTTGTGCTTTGCTCATGACAGACGAGTTCGCTGAAAGCGTTCCGCAACGGGTCGAGGTCGAGATCGCCTTGTTCGAGGGGAGAGAGATCGAGAAAAACGGCGCGATTGGACATCAACTGTACCTTTTCGAAGAAACCGGGGCTGGTCGACAATGTGGCCCGGCATAGCGTGGAGATTGACTGTGTACTGGATGGAATTTATGACCGTGGCGCTGGTGCATCTACTCGCAGTGGCGAGCCCCGGACCGGATTTTGCGGTGGTGGTGCGCGAAAGCGTGACCCAGGGCCGACGTGTCGGAAGCTGGACTGCCTTGGGTGTCGGCTGCGGGATATTCGTCCATGTCGCCTATTCCCTGCTCGGCATTGGCCTGATCGTCTCGCAGTCGATTGTGCTGTTCAACCTCTTCAAGTGGCTGGCGGCCGGGTATCTGCTCTATTTGGGCTGGCGCGCGCTGCGCGCGCGACCGATGAGCCTGGACGTGACCGATGAAACGAATGCGCGTGCGGGTCGTTCGGCCTGGCAGGCATTCGTTGTCGGTTTCGTCACCAACGGCCTGAATCCCAAGGCCACGCTGTTCTTCCTTTCGCTATTCACCGTCGTGATCAGCCCCGATACACCGCTGCTGGTGCAGGCGGGCTACGGCGTCTATCTCGCCGGGGCCACCGCGCTGTGGTTCCTGCTGGTGGCTTGGTTGTTCAGCCGAGGCCGCGTGCGCGCTGGCTTTGCGCGGATGGGCCATTGGTTCGATCGGTTGACCGGCGCGGTGCTGATCGGCCTTGGCGTGCGTCTGGCCGTAAGCGAGATCGGTTAACACGCTGAAACGAGGTGCGCGGAAAATAATCCTTTGGACTGATTTTGCCTGGGGGCGGACGCTCTAGAGTGCTGCTTACAACTCCAACAAGAACAGGATGCCCCTCATGCTGCAGACCCGTGTCATCAAGCCCGCGGCGAACGCTTACCAGTACCCTCTGCTCATCAAGCGCCTGCTGTTATCCGGCGTGCGCTACGAGCGCACCCGCGAGATCGTCTACCGTGACCAGCTGCGTTACGACTACCGCACCCTGAATCAACGTGTCGCGCGGTTGGCCAACGTGCTGACTGCAGCAGGCGTCAAGGCAGGTGACACCGTGGCGGTGATGGACTGGGACAGCCACCGCTATCTGGAATGCATGTTCGCCATCCCGATGATCGGCGCCGTGGTGCATACCATCAACGTGCGCCTCTCGCCGGATCAGATCCTCTACACCATGAACCACGCCGATGACCGCTTCGTGCTGGTCAACAGCGAGTTCGTGCCGCTGTACCAGGCGATTGCCGGGCAGCTGACCACGGTGCAGAAGACGCTGCTGCTCACCGATGGCGACGTGCACGACGCCGGTCTGCCGGATTGCGTCGGCGAATACGAGAGCCTGCTCGCCGCTGCTGCACCTAGCTACGATTTCCCGGATTTCGACGAGGACTCGGTCGCCACGACCTTCTACACCACCGGCACCACCGGCAATCCCAAGGGCGTGTACTTCACCCATCGCCAGCTGGTGCTGCACACCCTGGCTGCGGCAGTGACCGTCGGCTGCCGGGAGAATCCTCGGCTGATGGGCTCGGACGACGTCTACATGCCGATCACGCCGATGTTCCATGTGCATGCCTGGGGTTTGCCCTACGTCGCCACCATGCTCGGCCTCAAGCAGGTCTATCCCGGGCGTTACGATCCCGAGTACCTGATCGACCTGTGGCGCCGTGAGCAGGTGACTTTCTCCCATTGCGTGCCGACCATCGTGCAGATGCTGCTCAACGCCAAGGCGGCGCAGGGCACCGATTTCAAGGGCTGGAAGATCACCATCGGCGGCAGTGCGCTGACCCGCGGCCTGTATGACCAGGCCAAGGCCCGTGGCATGAACCTGATCGCCGCCTACGGCATGTCTGAGACCTGCCCGCTGATCTCCGGCGCACATATCAACGATGAGTTGCTGGAAGCCGATGAGGACACCCGCAGCACCTTCCACCTCAAGGCCGGCGTGCCGGTGGTGCTGGTCGATGCGGCGATTCAGGCTGCCGACGGCAGTTTCCTGCCGGCAGACGGTACCTCACAGGGCGAACTGGTACTGCGTGCGCCCTGGCTTACGCAGGGCTATTACAACGAACCGGAGAAAAGCGAAGAGCTGTGGGCTGACGGCTGGCTGCACACTGGCGACGTGGCGGTGATCGACGAGATGGCCAATATCGAGATCCGCGACCGCATCAAGGATGTGATCAAGACCGGCGGCGAGTGGCTGTCGTCATTGACCCTGGAAGGATTGATCAGCCGTCACGAGGCGGTGCGCGACGTAGCGGTTGTCGGCGTGCCGGATGAGCGTTGGGGCGAGCGACCGTTCGCCCTGGTGGTGCTGGCCGAGGGCCGCGAGCTGAACGCCGACCAGTTACAGACGTTCCTCGAGCCGGCGGTGGCCGAAGGGCATATCAACAAGTGGGCGATCCCGCAGCAGGTCGCCGTGGTCTCGGAAATCCCCAAGACCAGCGTTGGCAAGCTGGACAAGAAGCGCATCCGCAGCGAGATCGCGCGTTGGCAGGAGGACGCCGCGGTGGCGCAGCCCTCGCCGAGCTGAGCCGACGGCTTCAGTCGGCATCGAGTAGGGTTTGTACTCGGCTCTGGAGAGCATCCAGAGTGAAGGGTTTGCCGCGCAGCAGGTGCTCGGGTTGGGCACCGCTGCCGGCCTGCAATGCTTGCTCGGCATAGCCGCTGATGAGCAGGATCTTCAGCTCTGGCCGCAGCTGGCGCGCTTGTTCGGCAACTTGATGGCCGTATCTGCCGCCCGGCAGACTGATATCGGTAATCAGCAGATTGGGGACATGCTCAGGCGAGCAGCCGCGACTTCTGTGCCGATGGTGCCATTGCCTGCAGCGCGGGCAGTCGGCATCCTGCTGGCCGGCGCTCCGGCGCAGTGGATATTGCAAACCTGAGGATGCCACATGGCTGCCACCCAACCGCTGTTGATTCGCGAAACCTTCCCTGTCGGCCCGTTGCAGTGCAACTGCACGATCATTGGCGATCCTGTGAGCAAGAAGGCCATCGTCGTCGATCCGGGCGGCGACCCGGAGAAGATCATGGCGCGGCTGGATGTTCACGGCCTGAAAGTGGTGAGCATCATCCATACCCATGCGCATCTGGACCATTTTCTGGCGTCCGGTCGGATGAAGGAGCAGACCGGCGCCACGCTGCATCTGCACAAGGCTGACCAGTTCCTCTGGGATAACCTGGAGATGCAATGCCGCATGTTCGGTGTGCCTTACACGCCGGTGCCTGCGCCGGACCAGTGGCTGGCCGATGATGAGGAACTGGCCTGTGGCTGCGGCGTGGCGCTGCACACACCGGGGCATACACCTGGCTCGATGAGTTTCTGGTTTGCCGATGCAAAGCTGCTGATTGCCGGCGATACGCTGTTTCGCCGCGGTATCGGGCGCACGGATCTGTGGGGCGGCGATTATGCGAGTATCGAGCGGTCCATCAAGCAGCGTCTCTATACGCTCGACGAGGAGGCCACGGTGGTCACCGGTCACGGCCCTGACACCCGTCTGGGCGACGAGATGCGCGACAATCCCTTCGTGCGCGCCGGCGCCTGATCGGCCGTTGGACCGGTTCTGTTGCACGGTTCCTATCCCTGCTGGTGGGCAGTGGTAATCTAGCGCTGCATTCAGGGTTCGTGGCTACGAAGCGCGATGCCCTGGTAACTGACGAGAGAAGGAAGTACCTATGAAAATGCTGAACATGACCGCTCTCGCAGCGGGCGTTGCGCTGCTGGTCGGTTGTACCACCAACCCTTACACCGGCGAGCAGCAGGCTGGTAAGGCGGGCGTATATGGCGGTATCGGTGCCGTCAGCGGGGCGGTCATCGGTGCTGCGACTTCGAGCAAGAAGGATCGCACCAAGGGTGCACTGATCGGTGCTGCGGTTGGCGGCGCTGCCGGCGGTGGCTACGGCTACTATGTCGACACCCAGGAAGCCAAGCTGCGCCAGACCCTGCAAGGCACCGGTGTTCAGGTTCAGCGCAATGGCGACAACCTGACGCTGATCATGCCCGGCAACATTACCTTTGCCAGCAACTCGGCTGACATTTCCAGCAGCTTCTACCCGACCCTCAATTCCCTGGTGCAAGTCTTCAAGGAGTTCAACAAGAACGGCGTCGATATCGTCGGTCATACCGACAGCACTGGTTCGCTGCAGCTGAACCAGGATCTGTCCAACCGCCGTGCCCAGAGTGTCGCGTCTTATCTGGTCTCCAATGGTGTGGCGCCCGCGCGTATTTCGTCCTACGGTGCCGGCCCGAGCCAGCCGATCGCCAGCAACGACACTGCGGCCGGCCGCGCGCAGAACCGTCGCGTCGAGATCAATCTGCGTCCGCTGTAAGTGCTAATAGATTGCGGGGCTGCAATGGCCCCGTTGTCGACGAAAAACAGACGCCACTAATCCGTTAATCCTTCTCGCCATTGAACCTCTCTGCACTATTCGAATCTGACATTCGATAGCACGCCAGTAGTGGCACAGAGGAGGTCGAATGGATGATCGTCCCGCTCTCCATTCCCGCAGGTCCTGGTTGCCATTACTGGTCGCACTGGCCCTGATGGCGGGGCTGGGTGGATGGATTGGCTGGCAATGGCACGTCCAGGAGCAGCGCAGCAAGGTTGAGCAGGAGCAGCGCTTTACCTTTGCCGTCGATGATATCGAGCACACCCTTCGCGAGCGAATGCGTGCCTACGAGATGGTGTTGCGCGGCCTTGCTGGTGTGGTGGCGGGTAGCGACGAAGTGAAGGTGGACGACTGGGCGCGCGCCGCAGACCAGTTGCAGCTGCAGGACTTCTACCCCGGTATCCAGGCTGTGGCACTGGCACGCCATGCGACTCCAGAAACCCTTGACGGCATTATCGAGCAGATTCGCAGCTCGGGGCGCGAGCGCTTTCGCATGTATCCGTCGGGCGTGCGCGACGAGTATGTCGTGACCGACTACATCCACCCGACCGATTGGCGTAACCGGAGGGTGCTCGGCTTCGATCTGTTCAGCGAGGCGACCCGTCGTGAGGCGATCGTCAGCACCCGTAACAGCGGCAATCCGGTGCTCACCGGGCCGCTGCGCCTCAAGCAGGAAACCGAGCAGAACGTCCAGGTTGGTGTTCTGCTGTTCTTCCCCCTGTATGCCGCAACTGCACCGGTAACCACCGAGGAAGAGCGTCAGCGCGCCTTCGTCGGCACGTTGCACGGCGCGTTTCGCCTCACCGATCTGATGGAGGGCATCCTCGGCTCGCGGAGCCGGATGTTGCAGCTGCAGCTGTTCGATGCCGCCAATCCAGACTCTCCGTTGCTGGCCGGGCGTGCACCGGTCAGCGCCGATGCCAAATTCCAGCGGATCCGCAATATCTACATGTATGGCCGTAGTTGGCAGCTGCAGGTTGCGAGCACACCGGAGTACGAGGCGGTGCTGCGGGACAACAACCGGGCCTTCAGTCTCGCGGCTGCGCTCACCGCGGCGGCACTGTTTTCTTTGCTCGTCGGTGGTTACCTGTATCTGCGCGAACGCGCGCTGCGCAACAGCCAGGCGTTGAGCCTGCAACTGCAGGAGCGCGAAGCACGTTTCCGCCAGTTGATCGAGCAACTGCCGGTAGCGACATTGTTGTGCAACGCTGGCGGTCGTATCGAGCTGGCCAATCAGAGTGCGGCACAGCTGTTTGGCAGTACGGCGGAGCTACTTGCGGGCGAGCGGGTGAGCCGTTACGTGCCTGGCGTACTCGGCGAGCAGATACTGCGACAGCTGCGTGAGACCAGTCAGCTCGAACTGCAGGCCCAGCGCGAAGATGGCAGGCCCATACCGGTTGCGGTCAGCCTGACCAGCTTCAACCATGACGATGCGTTGTACTACGTGTTGAACCTGCTCGATCTGCAGGCGCGCAAGCGCGACGAGGAGCGCTTCCGCAACGTGGTCGAGGCTTCCCCCAACGCGTTCGTGCTGGTGGATGTTCACGGCGACATCGTCATGGTCAACCGTCAGACCGAGGTGCTGTTCGGCTACACGCGCCAGGAACTGCTCGGTCAGCCAGTGGAGCAACTGTTGCCCGAAGCGCTGCGTGAAGCCCATCGAGGCCTGCGTCAGGGCTACACCGAGCATCCCGAACCACGGCGCATGGGCAGCAATCGCGAGCTGTTCGGCCTTCATCGCGATGGCAGCGCGTTGCCGGTGGAGATCGGTCTGTCGCCCTTGCGCAGTGGCGACGAGCAGTTGGTGCAGGCAGTGATCATCGATATCAGCCACCGCAAGGCCGCCGAGCGCCGCTTGCGCGAGCAGGCCGATCAACTGGCCGTTGCCAACCGCTACAAATCGGAATTCCTCGCCAACATGTCCCATGAGCTGCGTACGCCGCTCAACAGCATCCTGATTCTCAGCGATCAGTTGCGGCAGAACGGGGCTGGCAATCTGAACGAGAAGCAGGTTCGGCATGCCGATATCATCCACCGCGCTGGCCATGAACTGCTGCAATTGATCAACGACGTGCTGGATCTTGCCAAGATCGAGTCCGGCCACATGCAGCTCAAGCTGGAGCCGCTGAACCTGCGGGAAATGCTTGCCGAACAGCAGACTTCGCTCGGGCCGATGGCCGAGCAGAAAGGCTTGCTGCTCAGGATCGAAGTCGATGCTGACGTGCCGGTCACGCTGAATTCCGATCGCGCACGGCTGCAGCAGATCCTGCGCAACCTGCTCACCAACGCGCTGAAGTTTACCGAGCAGGGCGAGGTGGAACTGCTGGCGAGCTGCCGCTGCGCCGAAGACGGTTCAGGCCAGACGCTGCAGTTGCAGGTGCGCGATAGCGGCATTGGCATTGCCAAGGACCAGCACGAGCGGATCTTCCAGGCCTTTCAGCAGATCGATGGCTCGATCAGCCGGCACTACGGTGGTACCGGGCTGGGACTCGCGATCACCCGGCAACTGGTTGAGGTGCTGGGCGGCCAGGTGACTGTCGAAAGCGAGCTGGGCCAGGGCGCCACGTTCACCGTCGTGTTGCCTATCGCAACGGTGTCGGGTGCATCGACGCAGGCATTGCTACCACCCCAGCCGCAGCGGCGCGGTCGCGGTCCCGGCCTGCTGATCATCGAGGACGATACGGACTTTGCCTCCGTGGTCGCCGAGGTCGGACAGAGCCATGGTTTCACCAGCCTGATCTGCAATACCGGGGAGCAAGGGCTGGAGGCACTGAGACGCGAGCACTTCGCTGCGGTGATCCTCGACATCCTGTTGCCGGATATCAGCGGCTGGCAGATCCACCGCGAGCTGCGTGGCGATGAGCGTCACCAGGGTATGCCGGTGATCATCATCTCCTGTGTGCCGCAGCCGCATGACTGGCACGACGATGGTTCGCGCTATCTGGTCAAGCCGGTCGCGCAATCGGAGCTGGAGCGCATTTTCATCGAACTGGCGCGGCACGAACATAACCCGCTGCGCTTGCTGCTGGTAGAGGCCGAGCCGCGGCGCCGCGTATTGATCCGTGACTACTTCGAGCGGCTCGGTTACAGCGTCACGCTCGCCGGCAGCAGCGATAGCGCCCGACTGGCCTATGCCGAGCAGACGTTCTCGGTCGTGGTGGTGGACAGCGAGCTGGCTGACGGCAGCGGGTTGGACCTGCTGGATGCCTTCGAGCGGCTGCGCTCGCTAGAGGGGGTCACTGTGCTGGTGAACAGTCGCGAGCCGCTCTCGGAAAAGGATCTGCAACGTTTGCATCGCTACGCGGCCACCGTGCTGTCCAAGGAGGAAGCGGTCGAGCGCCTGGGGGCACTGGTGCGACCGGAGCCTGCCGCGCCAGCGCCAAGTGCCGCTGTTTCGCTGCATCTTGCCGCGCCCGGCCAGCGAGTGCTGCTGGTCGACGAGGATGTGCGGCTGATCTATTCGCTGACTGCCCAACTGGACGAGCTGGGCATCCAGGTGGTGCCTGCCACCAGTGCTGCGGAGGCGTTGGAGCGTTTCGACGAGGATGCCTTCGATCTGGTAGTGCTGGACATGAGCCGGCCCGGCGCGGAAGGTCCGGAGTTGGCGCGGCGGCTTAAGCAGGATCACGACTGCCAGGCGCCGATCGTTGCGCTGGTGGGGGCGAACGATGAAGGCGCGCGTGAACGGTGTAGCGCTTCTGGTGCCGATGAGGTGCTGATCAAGCCGGTCGAAGCGACGGCCCTGCGTGAGCTGTTACGGCGCTGGCTGGACCTGGAATCGGGTACGGACGAAGCGGAAAAGGAGTAGCGATTGGTGCAGGCTGAACATGACAGTGCCAAGGCGGTGGTCCGTCTATCCAGCGTTCGAGGCGTGCTCGCTTCGAGCGGCGCGCGTTGCCGGCATTTCGACTTGGATGGCTTGGAGATCGGCGAATAATGCAAACGCAGCTTAAGCCCAGGTCACGCAGCCGTACGCTGCTGGTGGTGGACGACCGTGAAGCGAATCTGGTCGCGATGGAAGCGCTGCTGGGCGACGGTGACTGGCAGGTGCACACCGTCAATTCCGGCGAGGCGGCGCTCAAGGCGCTGCTGGAGCTGGACGTCGAGCTGGTGCTGCTGGATGTGCAGATGCCGGGCATGGACGGTTTCGAGGTTGCCCGGTTGATGCGCGGCAGCCCGCATACCCGCTATACGCCGATCATCTTCGTGTCGGCGATTGCCCATACCCGTGATTCCGTGCTGCGCGGCTACGCCACCGGGGCAGTGGACTTCATCCTCAAGCCATTCGATCCGCAGGTGCTCAAGCACAAGATCAATACCTTGCTCGCCCATGAGCACAATCGCCGTGATCTGCAACTGCTCACCCAGCAGCTCGATAGCGCTCGCGCCTTCAATGCCTCGGTGCTGAGCAATGCCGCCGAGGGCATCCTCGTGGTCGGCGAGGACGGTTACATCAGCTTTGCCAATCCAGCCATCGCCGGGATGCTGCACCGTCGCGTCGAGGATCTGCAGGGCACGCCGCTGCTGTCGCATCTGGCGGCGCCAGATATGCCGGCTAGCTGGCACGAGTCGGACTTCTATCGCTACTGGCGCAGCGGCTCCACCTATCGCCTGCACGAGGCGCAACTGCATACCGCCAATGGCACGCCGCTGCCGGTGGCGCTGTCGAGCTCGCCGCTGCCGCGCCAGCAACGCTCCATGGTGGTGATCGCGCTGGATATGTCGGTGGTGCGCAATCTGCATGTTCAGCTCGAGACCCAGGCGGTCACCGATTCGCTGACCGGCCTGCTGAACCGGCGTGGCTTCCACCAGGCGCTGGAGTCCTCGCTGGCGCGGGTGGACCGCAATGGCAAGCGCATGGCCATCCTCTATATCGATCTGGATGGCTTCAAGCGCATCAACGATTCTCTCGGCCACGATGCTGGCGATGAGATCCTCTGCAAGGTGGCGCGCCTGCTGGAAACCTGCATGCGCCCTTACGACATCATCGCGCGCATGGGCGGGGATGAGTTCACCGCGCTGCTGGATTCGCTGGATCACCCCGAAGATGCGGCACGGGTGGCGGAAAAACTGATCGAGCTGATTTCGGTGCGGCACAAGGTCGACGGAACCGAGGTAACGCTGGGCGCCAGTATCGGCATCGCGCATTTCCCCGATTGCGGCGTCAGCGTCGACCAGCTGTTGCGCTCGGCTGACATGGCCATGTACGAGGCCAAGCGCGCTGGTCGCCGCCAGTACCGTTTCTTTTCCAGCGACATGAACGAGCGCGCTCATGCCCGCCTGATGATGGAGGAGAACCTGCGCAGCGCCACCGAGCGCAACGATTTCGAGCTGCTCTATCAGCCGCAGGTCATGCTCGCCAGTGGCAAGCTCCGGGGATTCGAGGGTTTGCTGCGCTGGCCGCAGGGCGATGTTGGCGAAAACGAGCCCGGCGTGTTCATTCCATTGCTGGAGGAGACGCGCCTCATCGAGCGCGTCGGCGACTGGGTGCTGCGTGAAGGCATGAACCAGTATGGCCAATGGCTGCCGTCGTTCGGTAGCGACCTGATCCTCAGCCTGAATGTCAGCCCGGTGCAGTTCAGTCGCGCCGGGCTGTTCGACTCGCTTCGTCGATTGCTCGATGAATATCAGCTCGACCCGGCGCAGCTGGAGCTGGAAGTGACCGAAGGTACGCTGATGCAGGACCTCGAGCAGAGTTGCGACAAGCTCCGCCAGTTGCGCAAGCTCGGCGTGCGGGTGGCTATCGACGACTTCGGCACCGGATATTCATCGCTGGCTTATCTTCGACATTTCGAGCTGGATACGCTGAAGATCGATCGTCTGTTCATCGCCAACATGATGGATTCCCCACGCGATGCAGCCGTCGTCAGTACCATCATCGACCTCGGTCGCAACCTTGAGCTGGAAGTGGTGGCCGAGGGCGTCGAAACCGTCGCTCAACGCGACTGGCTGATAGCGAATGGTTGCGATGTCATGCAGGGCTTTCTGGTATCGCCTGCGGTACCGGCCGAGCAGGCCCGCGCGTTTCCCTCACGGCTCAACTGGTAAGTCCTGCTGAGCGGTATGACGCCGCTCAGCGTCGGACCGGAAACTCCTCATGCAGCTGCGCCAGCTGCAAATCCTTTTCGCTCCAGAGTTCGTTCACCCACTGTTGAAACGCCAGCCGGTACGCTTCGTCCTGATCGTAGTTCCTGCCGAGAAACTCGGCCGGTAACTGCTGCGCCGTGACCCGCACCACCACCTGATGAATGTTGCCGGCAAGCAGATCCCAGAAGCTGGGGCGGCCGTCGGGATAGTGGATGGTGATATTGATCAGCGCTGTCAGCTGTTCCCCCATGGCGTCGATGACGAATGCGATACCGCCAGCTCGGGGCTTTAGCAGGTAGTGGTAGGGCGAAGCCTGCTCGCTGTGCTTGTTCTCGGTGAACCGCGTGCCTTCGAGAAAGTTGAACACCGACACCGGATTGGTCCGATAGCGCTCGCAGGCCTTGCGCGTCGTTGCCAGGTCCTCACCGCGTTTCTCCGGGTACTTGGCCAGGTATTCCTTGCTGAAGCGCTTCATGAAGGGAAACTCCAGCGCCCACCAGCACAGGCCGATCACCGGAACCCAGATCAGCTCCTGCTTGAGGAAGAACTTGAGAAACGGCATGCGCCGGTTGAGCTGGTACTGCAGCACGAGGATATCCGCCCAGCTCTGGTGGTTGCTGGTCACCAGATACGAGTGATGCATATCGACCTGATCCAGCCCCTGCACGTCCCAGCGGATCGGGCGAACCAGATCCATCCAGAAGCTGTTGACCGCGATCCAGGACTCGGCGATCCAGTGCATGCCGAAGCGCAGGCTGCGCTGCACGGCGGGCAGCGGAAACACCAGTTTCAGCAGCGAGAGGGCAAACAGCGGCCAACACCAGAACAGGGTATTGAGAGCCAGAAGCAAGGCAGCGAGGATGCCGCGCAGTGAAGCGGGGAGGAAGCTCAGCATGGATTTCTCGTCGATACGGCTGATTCGAGGCGCCAAGAGTAGCGATTATGCGCTGAACTGCAACTATCGAGAGAGTGTGGAAGGCTGAAGCCGTCGGTTCTAAGGCGCGACGGCTTCAGTTATCGAGGGTCGATCAGCCCTTCTGGTTGGCGGCCTGCAGAGCGGTCAGAGCGATGGTGAAAACGATGTCGTCCACCAGTGCGCCACGCGACAGATCGTTAACCGGCTTGGCCAGACCTTGCAGCATCGGGCCGACGCTGAGGCAGTTGGCGTTGCGCTGTACCGCCTTGTAGGTGGTATTGCCGGTATTCAGGTCGGGGAAGATGAACACCGTGGCCTGGCCGGCCACCTTGCTGTTCGGCGCCTTCTGCTTGCCGACACTCAGCACCGAGGCGGCGTCGTACTGCAGCGGGCCATCGATCGGCAGGGCAGGAGCGCGCTCCTGGGCGATACGGGTGGCTTCGGCGACCTTCTCGACTTCCGCACCGCTGCCGGAGCTGCCGGTGGAGTAGCTGATCATCGCCACGCGCGGGTTGACGCCCAGGGCTACAGCGGATTCGGCACTTTGCAGTGCGATTTCGGCCAGCTCGGTAGCGCTCGGATTCGGGTTCACGGCGCAGTCGCCATAGACCAGTACCTGGTCCGGCAGCAGCATGAAGAATACCGAGGACACGAGGCTGTAGCCCGGTGCTGTCTTGATCAGCTGCAGCGCGGGGCGGATGGTGTTGGCGGTGGTGTGCACCGCACCGGAAACCAGGCCGTCCACTTCGTCCAGCGCCAGCATCATGGTGCCGAGGACGACGGTGTCCTTCAGCTGCTCGCGGGCATCTTCCGGGGTCAGGCCCTTGGCCTTGCGCATCTCGCACATCGGCTCGACGTAGCGGTTGGCAATGCTGTCCGGGTCGAGGATCTCCAGGCTGGCCGGCAGGCTGATGCCTTGCTCGCGGGCGACCTGCTGGACTTCTTCCGGCTTGGCCAGCAGCACGCAGCGAGCGATGCCACGCTCCTGGCAGATGGCGGCGGCACGGATGGTGCGCGGCTCGTTGCCTTCCGGCAGCACGATGCGCTTGTTGGCGTCCTGGGCGCGCTTGACCAGCTGATAGCGGAATGCTGCCGGCGACATGCGCAGCTCACCGCGCGGCACGCTGCAGCGGGTATGCAGGAACTCGGGGTGCAGGTGCTTGGCGATGAAGTCGGTCACGCGCGTGGCGCGCTCGATATCGTCCGCCGGGGTTTCCTTGTTCAGGCCGAACAGGTTGTTCGCCGTGTCGTAGGAGTTGGTCTCCACGGTCATCACCGGCAGGCCGCCGTCCAAGGCGGCCTTGCACAGCTCGAGGATGCGCGGGTCCGGTGCGAAGTCGCTGCACAGCAGCAGGCCTGCGAGCTTCTCACCATTCAAAGAGGCCAGGCTGGCGGCGAGGATGATGTCGTCGCGATCGCCAGGCGTGACCACCAGAACGCCGGATTGCAGCAGCTGCACGGTGTTGGGGACGGCACGTGCGCACAGCACGATCTTGTTGACGCGGCGCTGGTCGGCTTCGCCGGCGTTGAGCACCTGCGCGCCGAGCAGTTCGGCGATGTCACGGGTGCGCAGTGCGTTGAGTTCTTCCGAGAACGGAATTGCGCCAAGCAGCTGGAAGTCGGCACTGCCCAGCAGCGGCAGGTGCTGCTTCAGGCTGTCGATGAATGCCGGCAGGCCTTCCTCTGTCTTCACCTTGTTGAGGATGACGCCGAGCACCTTGGGATCCTTGGCGCCGCCATACAGCTGCGCCTGGATCTCGATGCGTTCGGCCAGACGCTTGAGGCTGTCATTGCCCTGAGCGGCGATCAGGATCACTTCGGCGTCGAGACTCTTCGCCAGTTGTGTGTTGATGCGCTGGGTGTAGTTCGACTCGCGAGTCGGCACCATGCCTTCGACGATGACCACGTCCTTGCCGGCGGCTACCTGCTGGTAGCGGCTGACCACGTCCTCGAGCAGCAGATCGATCTCGCCATCGGCGAGCTGGCGCTCTACCTGTTCCAGTGGCAGTGGCTCGGGGGAGGTCAGTTTCAGCGTGCGCTCGACCAGAATGCAGGAGCGCTCACGGCCCTGGTCGACGGGGAAGGGTTGCGCGATCGGCTTGAAGAAGCCGACCTTCAGCCCAGCGTTTTCCAGCGCACGGATCAGGCCGAGGCTGATGGAATTGAGGCCGCCGCCGAAACCGGTAGGGGCGAGGAAGATTGTGTGCATGGCATCTCCTTGAGGACAGGGTGCTCGGGATAACGGTGCTGGGCGCCGGCTAGGCTAGGGCACTTGTGCCGGGGCGGAAACTGCCTGATTGCCGCGGCGCTCATGTGCAAAGACCCGACGGCCGGGGGCTGTCGGGTCTCTGAATCGCTGCCTGCGTTCGCTCTCAGGCGTCCAGCAGGGCCAGCGTATCGAGGGCGATCTGACGCTCCTCGTTGGTCGGAACCACCATGATGCGCGGGCTGCCTGCGGCCTGGATTTCGCCAGCGACACCACGGGTGCAACGGGCATTGGCTTCGGCGTCGAGCTTGAAGCCGAACAGCTTGAGGTGTTCCAGGGTGCGCTCGCGCACAGCCGAGGAGTTTTCACCGATACCACCGGTGAACACCAGGCCGTCCAGCTGCGGCAGCGCACAGGACATGGCGGCCAGCGACTTGGCCAGGCGGTAGCAGAATACGTCGAAGGCCAGCACGGCGCCCGGATGACCGGCGTTGCGGGCATCGGCCAGGGTGCGCATGTCGTTCGACAGTCCGGAGAGGCCTTTCAGGCCGCTTTCCTTGTTGAGCATGTTGTCGATCTTGGCCAGATCCCAGCCCAGCGTCTTGTTCAGGAAATTGTGCAGGCTCGGGTCGACGTCACCGCTGCGGGTGCCCATGACCAGGCCTTCGAGCGGGGTCAGGCCCATGCTGGTGTCGCGGCTTTCACCATTGACCACCGCACAGGTGGAGCAGCCGTTGCCCAGGTGAGCGACCAGCCAGCTGCTATTTTCGACCGGAACACCGGCCATCTCGGCGGCGCGCTTACTGACGAAGCGATGGCTGGTGCCATGGAAGCCATAGCGGCGTACGCCATGCTCCTTGTAGAGCACATCCGGCACGGCGTAGCGGTAAGCGTGTTCCGGCATGGTCTGGTGGAAGGCGGTATCGAACACGCCTACCTGCGGCAGCTCGGGGAACAGGTTGATGGCAGCATGGATGCCGCTGAGGTTCGCCGGGTTGTGCAGCGGAGCCAGCTGGATGTTGGCTTCGATGCCAGCCAGGGTTTCGTCGTTGAGCAGCGAGGAAGCGAAGAATTTCTCACCGCCGTGCACGACGCGGTGACCGATGCCGTCGAGGTGGCCGCCAGCGGCTTCTTCCACGCGCGGCAGGATCTGGGCGAGGGCAGCCTGATGATCGGCGTTGGGCACCTTGACGCTTTCCTTGCCAGCGGCGCTCTCGAAGTGGATCACGGCTTCCGGGCTGCCGATGCATTCGGCCAGGCCTTGTAGTGGGAAGGTCGCTTGCGCTTCGTTGACCAGGGCGAACTTGATCGACGAGCTGCCACAGTTAATCACCAGGATGTTACGAGCCGACATCGGTGCTCCTTGGTTCTCTAATGTTATTGAAATGGGTGCCAAAGATACTTTTCGCCGATTCTTGCACATCGGCCGTGAAAGCGATGCCATCCAAAGGTTGTAGTCACATATTCCATGGCACTACATTCCGCTTCGGGCGACAAACGGCAACGGTCCGTTCATCCACGTCCGGTTCGCATTCGGCGCGGTGGATGGTTAAACTTCGACATCCATTCTCTAAAGCAAAGGTTCTGCCCCATGCTGATTGCCGCTAACAAGGCTGTCTCCATCGACTACACACTCACCAACGACGCCGGTGAGGTGATCGACAGCTCGGCTGGCGGCGCGCCGCTGGTCTACCTGCACGGCGCAGGCAACATCATTCCGGGTCTGGAGAAGGCCCTCGAGGGCAAGCAGGGCGGTGACCAGATCCAGGTTGCCATCGAACCTCAGGACGCCTATGGCGAATACAGCCCGGAGCTGGTTGCTACCCTCAATCGCGCCATGTTCGAAGGCGTCGACGAACTGGAAGTGGGCATGCAGTTCCACGCTTCCGGTCCTGACGGCGGCATGCAGATCGTTACCATCCGCGACGTGGAAGGCGATGACGTGATCGTCGACGGCAATCATCCGCTGGCGGGCCAGCGTCTGAACTTCGACGTCAAGGTCGTCAACGTGCGCGACGCCAGCGAAGAAGAAGTGGCTCACGGCCATGTGCATGGCGAAGGTGGTCACCACCACTGATCCGGCCGCCGTTTAGGCGTCCGCACGCACAGCGGCAGGAACGGCTGCTGTGCCGATCGAAAGAAGAGCGCTCCGGTCGTTTGCCGGGGCGTTTTTTTCGTTAGGAGAGATGACATGAGCGCATTCCACCAATTGGTGTTGCCAGGCCTGGGCGGTGAGGAACTGCCTATGGCGCAGTTCGGCGATCAGATCACGCTGGTGGTCAATGTCGCCTCGCAGTGCGGGCTGACGCCGCAATACGCTGGCCTCGAACGGCTGCAGCAGCAGTACGCGTCCCGTGGGTTCAGCGTGCTTGGCGTGCCATGCAACCAGTTCGCTGCGCAGGAACCGGGCAGCGACGAGGAGATCCGCTCGTTCTGCAGCCTCAACTACGGCGTCACCTTTCCCTTGAGTGGCAAGCTCGAGGTGAACGGTCCGCAGCGCCATCCGCTGTATCGGTTGCTGGCTGGCGAAGGCGCTGACTTTCCAGGCGACATCACCTGGAATTTCGAGAAATTCCTGGTCGGCAAGGATGGGCGTGTACTGGCGCGTTTCTCGCCACGCACCGCACCCGACGATCCCGCCTTGATTCATGCCATCGAAAGCGCACTGGCCTGATCTGCATTTCGCGGCCGCATTTCTGCGGCCGCGTTCTTTCCCGTTGCGACCCTCCTGAAACACCGTTGCCGTGTTGGCGCTGGATAAGCGCCGTGGATGATGCTGTGCCGGCGAGACGACCGGTCATATTCTCGGCGCATGAGCCATACAGCACGCAACGACAAGCGCGATCTGATCCTCTCCAAGGGCGCCCGGGTGATGACCCGTCGTGGCTATCACGGCACCGGGGTCCAGGAAATCGTCCAGGCCGCGGGTATCCCCAAGGGGTCCTTCTATCACTACTTCGCCAGCAAGGAAGACTTCGCCCTGCAGGCGCTGGACTACATCTATGCGCCACGGCTGGAGCGCTATCGGGCTGCATTGTGCAACGCCGCTATCGCGCCGCGGCAACGCGTCCTCGACTACTACGCCGATCTCGTTGCGCACTTCGCCCGCAAGGAAAAGCCCGAATACCACTGCTTCATTGGCGGTCTGAGTTTCGAGATGGCCGAGCTGTGTCCACCTATTGCAAAGCGCTTGAGTGAAATACTCGCGCAATCCGTCGAGCAGCTTGCTCGCTGCCTGGAGCAGGCCCAGCGCGCTGGCGAGATCGAGTCCGGCTGCAATTGCCCGGCGCTGGCCGAATTCATCAGCAATGCCTGGGAAGGCGCACTGCTGCGCATGAAAGTCTGCGGCAGCGTCGCCCCGCTACAGGTTTTTCTCCAGCAGCTCGAACGCCTGTTGGCGCCGGCTGCAACAAATCTGCCGGGCCGTGAGTGTCCGGCTGCCTTGACCAATGCCACAGGAGTCGATCAATGACTGCCAGCGTACAAGCCTTGTTCCAGCCCTTCGAGCTGGGTGCCCTCCGTTTGCCGACCCGTGTGGTCATGGCGCCGATGACCCGTTCGTTCTCCCCCAACGGCGTGCCCACCGCTGATGTGGTTGAGTACTACCGTCGCCGTGCCGCTTCCGGGGTCGGGCTGATCATCACCGAAGGCACCACGGTCGGCCATGCGGCCGCCAATGGCTATCCGCATGTGCCGCGTTTCTATGGTGAGGATGCACTGGCAGGCTGGAAGGCGGTGGTCGACGCGGTGCATGCCGCTGGTGGCAAGATCGTTCCGCAGCTCTGGCACGTCGGGAATGTTCGCCGCAAAGGCACCGAGCCCGAGCCGGATGTGGTTGGCTACGGCCCGATGGAAAAGCAGAAGGACGGCCAGGTCGTTGTCCACGGCATGACCAAGCAGGACATCCAGGATGTGATCGAGGCTTTCGCCCAGGCTGCGCGCGATGCCCAGGCGATCGGCATGGACGGCGTGGAAATCCACGGTGCCCACGGTTACCTGATCGATCAGTTCTTCTGGGAGGGCAGCAACCAGCGCACCGACGAGTATGGCGGCAGCCTGGCCAACCGCTCGCGCTTCGCCATCGAGTTGGTGCAGGCGGTGCGTGCGGCGGTCGGCCCGGACTTCCCGATCATCTTCCGCTTCTCGCAGTGGAAGCAGCAGGACTACACCGCACGGCTGGTGCAGTCGCCCGAAGAGCTTGGCGAGTTCCTGGCGCCGTTGTCGCAAGCCGGGGTGGATATCTTCCATTGCTCGACGCGCCGCTTCTGGGAGCCGGAGTTCGAAGGCTCGGACCTCAACCTTGCCGGCTGGACCCGCCAGCTGACCGGAAAGCCAACCATCACTGTCGGCAGCGTTGGCCTCGATGGCGAGTTCCTGCAGTTCATGGTCAAGACCGACAAGGTGGCGCAGCCGGCCAATATCGAAGGATTGCTGGAGCGTCTGAACAAGCAGGAGTTTGACCTGGTCGCGGTGGGGCGTGCGCTGATCTGCGATCCGGATTGGGCCGTTAAGGTACGTGAGGGGCGGATGGAAGATATTCTGCCGTTCAGTCGCGAGGCGTTGAAGACGCTGGCTTGAGTGACGGCGGCAGCCAGGGTGACCTGGCTGCCGATTCCCCCTCGCCCGGCAGCATCCAATCTCGCCAGGCCTTCGCGCTGAGCTGTCAGCATGTTACATGGTACGGACGGAGAGACTCGAACTCTCACACCTTGCAGCGCTAGAACCTTAACCGCCGAACGCGACGCCAAACGTCTATGCCGGTCGGTCCAACTGCCGATTCGGCCCGCCTTCCCTTACCCAGAACAACGTCGCTCCCGCCACGGCCGCCGGCATGATCAGCAGGTTCAGCACTGGCACCAGCAGCGCCGCATAGGTCACCGCGCCAAAGCTCAGGCTCTGCCAGCGACGCTGGCGCAACCAGCCCATCATGTCCGCCCAGCTCAGCTTGTTGTTGTCCGCCGGGTAGTCGATGTACTGCACCGCCATCATCCACACGCCGAACAGCAGCCATAGGGGCGCGGCAGCCAGATTCAGTACCGGGATGAACGAGAGCACCAGCAGCGCCAGGGCGCGCGGCGCGAAATAGGCCAGCTTGCGCAGCTCGCGACCAATGGTGCGCGGCAGCATGGCGAGCAGCTCGGCCCAGCTGAATGGTGGCGCGGCATCTTCGCCGCGTACCACCACTTCGACCTTCTCTGCCAGAAAGCCGTTGAATGGCGCCGCGATGATGTTGGCCAGCATGGTGAAGCTGAAGAACACCATCAACACCACCAGCGCGACGAACAACGGCCAGAGGATGTACTCGAGAAACGCGAGCCAGGTCGGCAGGTTGGGCATGAAGGTATCGACCCAGCCGCTGAACTGGCCGACCGCAAACCAGATCAGGCCGAAGAACAGCAATACGTTGACCGTCAGCGGCAGGATCACGAACAGACGCAGCCCCGGGCTGAGCACCAGTCGCAGGCCTTCGCGCAGGTATTGCGGGCCGGAGAGGGCGGATACGGGCATTGGCGTCTCCTGTAAACAGCGGATTCGAGGGAATGGTGCGAGGGATAGTCGATGACTATGGGACGTATGCAGACGCTGAATTGTCCGCCGAGGCGGCGGATAGCTAAGGTGCGCTCTACGGTTTTCGGGTCATCCGCTTTCTCAGCCTTCCCCAAGTGCTTGGGATGACCCTTTTTATTCCCATTGAGCCGGACATGCCGGCTCGCAGAATGGATACGCGTTACTTGCGCTTGAGCGGCTGGCCGTCGAACCGCACGCCGGGCAGGCCGGTTTCCATCAATGCGCGGATGTTGCGGTGATCACTGCCGTTCGGGTTGGCCAGGACCGCCTGATAATGTTCGCCAAACGCGAGCAGCGCTTCTTCCGTGCTGAACCCCTCCAGCAGAGCCATGCCTAGCGTCTTGCAGGAACCTTCGTTCTCGCCAGCGGCATTTTCCAGAGTGCCGTTGACGAAGCGACTCGGCTGATAGTCATAGGTGCTCGCGATAAAGGCGAGGGTGTCGCTGAACGCGTGGTTGCGATTGCGCAGGCTTGCGCGGAAGTCTTTCAGGTCATTCATTCTTTCTGTGCCTTGTCGAAAGCTGCCTGCTGCTCGGTGGTCGCTTCCTTCTGATAGCGTTTCTTCCATTCGCTGTACGGCATGCCGTACACCTCTTCGCGGGCCTGGTCGATGCTGACTTCGATTTCCAGATCGTCTGCGGCCGCCTTGTACCATTTCGACAGGCAGTTGCGGCAGAAGCCAGCCAGGTTCATCAGATCGATGTTCTGGGCATCGGGGCGGGTGCGCAGGTGCTGGACCAGGCGGCGGAAGGCAGCGGCTTCCAGTTCGGTGCGTTCTTGCTCGTTCATCTCGTGGGTCTCGGCGTTGGCTGAGGTCGGCCGGATCATAACCTTGCGTCGTTGAGCCGGCCAGCCTTGCGCAGGGTCAATCCCGGTGGGCTGCCAGGGTGATCGATACCGACTCGGCGAAGCGCAGCGCGTGGGGTTTGTCGACCTCCACTTCGGCGTAGCGTACCTGTGGGTAACGCATGACCAGGTCGAGAATTTCCTGTGTCAGGCGTTCGAGCAGGGCGAAGCGGTTGTCTTCAACGTGCTGGATGATCGCCTTGGTGATGGTGCGGTAGTTCAGCGCCTGTTCGATGTCGTTCTCGCGCACCGCCTCGGCGGCCGGGTAGAGCATGGTCAGGTTGATCAGCACGTCCTGGCGGTTGAGGATTTCCTCTTCCTTGATGCCGATATAGGTGCGCAGCCGCAGGTCCTTGACGCGGATGCGTGCCATAGCAGGTTCCAGTCTGGGCATGGGATCTCCTTGCAGTCTTCAGATCAGATGACGGCCGCCGTTCACGGTCAGTGTGGTGCCGGTGACATACGGATTGTCGAGCAGGTAGCGCAGGCTCTGGTAGATCACCTCGGCACCGGGTTCGATGCCCAGCGCAGATTTCGCCAGTGCCTTGCGCCGGTATTCCTCATCGTCGTCCGGATTGAACTGGATCAGCGCCGGGGCAATGCCGTTGACCTTGATCGCCGGGGCCAGGCTGGCGGCAAAGGACAGCGTGAGGTTGTCCAGCCCCGCCTTGCTTGCCGCATAGGCGATATGTTTCTTGCTGCCCTTGCGGGTGACGTCGTCGCCGATGTGCACGATGTCCGCCGGCCCGCCGTGGCGCAGCAGGTCGGCGCAGTGCAGATTGATCAGGTAGGGCGCGAGCATATGCACCTGGAACAGCTGGCGAAACGCCTCGGCTTCCTGGCCGGGAGTATCGGGGCGCCATTCGGATGCGTTGTGGACGATCGCTCTCAGGCTTGCGGTCTGCTCTCGGAGTGCGGCGATAAAGCCCGTAATACCTGCTTCATCGCTGAAATCCGCCTTCAGCGTGGAAGCGCCGAGCGTGCGCAGTCGGTCGATACTGTCGCGTTCGCGGCGGTAGGTGACGATAACCGTGAAGCCGTCCTCCAGCAGCCGTTCGGCGCAATGCAGTCCGATCCGCTGGCTGGCACCGGTGATGAGAATCGGAGCCTGGTGCATGTATATCCACTGCCGGAAATGGGTGGGCCGCCTAGCTGCGAGGCGGTCACTAACAGGCGTGGCAGCTTACACCAGATCGGCGGGCACCTCAGGCTGCAAATCGGGGTGCAAACGTTGGTGCTGACGATAGAGGAAGGAGCGGATGCGTTCGGCGTCCTTTTCCTGGGGGAACTCCACTTCGTAGGCTGCCATCCCGCCCTTGAGTTCACGAACACGATGGGCGTCGATCTCCAGCGGAGTGTCATCCGGAAGCGCCAGACGCAAGTGGAAGTGCTTGGGCGGTTTGCGATCCTTGCCGGCATCTACCAGGAGGCCGTGCGGAGACAGCTCATGGACGCTGAGCGAGCTTTCGCCGCCGTCGTTCTTCAGTAGCGCAAGTGGCTCATCCAGGTGCAGACGCCAGGCGCGTGTGGTCGCCCCGCGCTCGTAGATCACCGGTGGCGCCAGTTGCAGATCGAGGCTGTGCAGCTCATCTTCACGAAGCTGGATCGGGAACGACATGCGAAAGTCTTCGAACTCAGCCTGTAATGACAGGTTGGCCCTTGCGGCCAGCTGCATCAGCAGTTCGTTGGATGGCGCGCCGCCATCGATCCGGAAACCTGTAGCGCGCTCCGCGGTGGTTCCGCCGTTGCGCTGCATCAACTTGCGGATGAAGGTCAGTTCGTCTTTGCTGAGAATCGTATCTTCCGCCATGCGGATACCCTCGGAGGATGCTGCCTCCATGGTTCTGGCGTCGTGGCGTGGGCCACGTTGCGCCTGCGCCGGTCGGGCGCGGTGGGGCAATCGCCCCTAGGACAGTCTAGTTGCAGTTTGGTTCCGTCTCTGCGGTTTTGCTGGATATACGGTACGGTTGCTCCGCCACGCAGAACCCGGCACGGCCAGATGCGGCATAATGCGCGGCTTTGATTGCCCTGGAGCGCATATGAAAGTCGCCATTCTCTCCGGGAGCGTCTACGGCACCGCCGAAGATGTCGCCCGTCACGCCGAACACCAGCTGAAAGCTGCCGGTTTCGAAACCTGGCACGATCCCCGCGCGCAGCTGCCGCAGATTCTAGAGTTCGCACCCGAAGCGCTGCTGGTCGTGACCTCGACCACCGGCATGGGTGAGCTGCCGGACAGCTTCATCCCGCTGTACTCGACCATCCGCGATCAGTTTCCCGCATGGAGCGGCCTGCCCGGTGGCGTCATCGCGCTTGGCGATGCCAGCTATGGCGACACCTTCTGCGGCGGCGGAGAGCTGATTCGCGAGCTCTATGCCGAGCTGGGCGTGCGGGAAGTGGTGGAGATGCTACGCCTCGACGCCAGCGAGACAGTCACCCCGGAAAGCGACGCCGAACCGTGGCTGGAAGCCTTCGCGGCGGCCTTGCGCGCCTGAGTGTGGCTCGCCAGGCCAGCGGCCTGGCTGCAAGGGCAACTGTCGGCGTGAGCGGCTCTGGCTAGAATCCAGGGCAACGCCACGACAATAAGAAGAGGTGCCCTCGATGACCGCGCTGCACGCTTTGCCTTCCCTGGAATCTCAAGTGAGCCCTGCCGAATGGCAGGCGCGGGTCGATCTGGCGGCCTGTTACCGGCTGGTCGCGCTGCATGGCTGGGATGACCTGATCTTCACGCACATCTCGGCCAAGATTCCCGAAACCGATCACTTCCTGATCAATCCGTACGGGCTGATGTTTCACGAAATCACCGCGTCCAGCCTGGTCAAGGTCGATCTGGCCGGAAGCAAGGTGATGGATAGCCCGTACGAGATCAATCCCGCTGGGTACACCATCCACAGTGCCGTGCATGAAGTGCGGCACGACGTCGCCTGCGTCATGCACACCCATACCGCCGCCGGAGTGGCGGTCTCGGCGCAGCGCCAGGGCGTGTTGCCGATCAGCCAGCAGTCGCTGTTCGTGCTGGCCAGTCTTTCCACCCACGGCTATGAGGGCGTGGCGCTGAATCATGACGAGAAGGCGCGCCTGCAGGCCGATCTGGGTGATACCGGCTTTATGCTGCTGCACAACCATGGCCTGCTGACCTGCGGTGGCAGCATCGCCGATACCTTTCTGATGATGTTCATCTTCCAGCGTGCCTGCGAAATCCAGGTCATGGCGCAGGCTGGCGGCAGCGAGCTGATCGCCATTCCCGAACAGATCCTCGCGGGTGCCAAGGCCATGGCTGCCGGTGTAACCCGTACCCGCTCAGGCATGGGCGGCGCGTTGGCCTGGCCGGGTCTGTTGCGCAAGCTGGATGCGCAGAGTCCCGGCTATGCTGCGTGACACGACGCGGCTGCGCTACATCGCCGCCTTGGCGAACTGCTGCAGCTGCGGATAGAAAAGACGAAAATCCTCAAGCAGCGGATCGTACAGCTGCTCCAGCTCTTCCAGCCCGCCGGCCAGGCCATCCGGCCGGCTGAGCCGGCGGCTCATGTTGGCCAGCACCCGTTCCAGTACATCGAACTCGCGATAACTGCCCAGCCAGTCGTGCGCGGCCATGTGCGGTGCGATGACGGCGAGCTTGCCCGGCAGCTGGGGCTCTTCGGTCAGCGCCCGGTAGGCCCGCTGGGTAAAGAGCTCTAGCGGTTCGCTGGAATAGTCCGACCAGTTCGCCGCCAGGCAATGATCGAAGAACAGATCCAGCAGGATTCCTGCGTAGCGGCGGCGCTCACTGGGAAAGCGCGCTTTCGCCTCCAGCACCAGCGGATGGCTGTCGGTGTAGGCATCGATCTGCCGATGCAGGCGAATGCCGGCCTCGATCCGCGCTGGCCAGCGACCCTGCAGCGAGCCTTTGACGAAGTCGCCATACAGGCTGCCGAGCATGTCCTCTGGGCCAGGGCCGCCGAGATGAAGGTGAGCAAGATAATTCATGGGTCAAGCTTAGCGCAGCCTCGATAGGAGGTCTCTATGCGGCCTCTCTCACGGCCTCCTGCGCCTGCCCAGCCAGTGCCCGCTCGATCGCCAGTTGCGCCCGCTCGGCAATTGCTCTGCGGCTGAGTGTGTTGGCGGCAATGGGTAGCAGCAGATGGATTTCCACTTCTGCCACGTCGCTGGCGAGCAGTCTGCGCAAGTGCGCAGGCAGTTCGTCATCGCCTATGAAGGGAGCCACGGTGTCGGGCTTGCCATTGCGCAGATAGCGAATCGCAACGGGTTGAACGGCGCAGCCGGTTTGCATGGCGCAGGCGAACAGCCGAGGGTGGAAAGTGCGTACGCTGCTGCCATCGGTCGAGGTGCCCTCGGGGAAAATCAGCAGATGACGACCCTGGTGGAGATGGTTGGCCAGTTGCTGATTGATCTGCGCGGCATCGCCGGCGCCTCGGCGGATGAACAGGGTGTCTGCCTGGCGCGCCAGCCAGCCAAGCACGGGCCAGCGTGCGACTTCGGCCTTGGCCAGGAACGACAGCGGCCGCAGCATTCCCAGCAGCGGGATATCACACCAGGACACATGGTTGGCGACCCACAGCATCGGCTTGGACGGCAACTCGCCAATCACCTGCACACGGAACGGTAGCGCGGTGGCCAGGTGAACCATGAACCAGCGGGTCAGCCGTTGTCTGCCTTGCACAGAGGCTCGTAGCGCGAGGCGCTCGCCGAGCGCCAGTACGGCCGCCAACAGTAGTCCCAGCAGGATCACGGCGCTCACCCGCAGCAGGCGCCAGTACAGGCGCGCCCGCGTCATCTATACCGCAGCCTTGAAGTGGCGGGCGTAGCGCGGGCAAAGCTCCTCGCGTTTGAGCAGGATGAAGACGTCGGCGACCTGGAAGTCCGGGTCCCAGCAGGGTTCGCCACAGATCTTCGCGCCGAGGCGCATATAGGCCTTGAGCAGCGGCGGCAGCTGGGCAGTGACGTTGTCCGGCAGCTCCAGCTCAGGAAGTGGCGTTCGCGGCTCCGCATGCAGCAGCTCGGTACACAGGTGACTGTCGCGCAACCGCTGCATGATCGCGCGGGCCTGGATGCCACCGTCGCGCATGGGAATGCTGGCGCAGCCCATAAGGTAACGATAACGGCCCTCGTTGAGCACTTCTGCCAGCTCGCTCCAGAGCACCGCGATGGTCGCGCCATTACGATAGGCCGGTGCCACGCAGGTGCGGCCGATTTCCAGCACGGGTTCGTTGAAGTCTGCCAGGCCGTGCAGGGCAAACTCTCCTTCGCTGTAGAAGCGCCCGAGTTGCTTGGCGGTGAGGTGGTCGAGCAGGCGGGTGGTGGCGACCAGCTCTCCGCTTGCCAGATCACGTACACCGATGTGCCGGCAGTGAACGTCGAAGTCATCCATGTCCAGTCCGAGCTCCGCGCCCTGCAGCCGGGCATCGAACTCGCTGCTGAAGACCCGATAGCGCAAAGCCTGGGCTTCGCGCAGGGCCGCACCGCCTTCCAGGCGTTCGGCTCGAAGTTGACGCGTGCTGCGGGGATCGACGATGGCATTCATGCTCTGTCTCCTTGGCCGCCGTGGTTGTGGCGGGTTGGCGATGCAACGCGAGCGTCTGGTTGTTATCGTTGGGCTCGAGTGTTTGGCTCGATCAGGCTAGGAGCGGGGCATGTCGGCGCTGTTACGATCGGATGATGGTTGGATGACGGTGGGGCGGCCGCTTGGGTGCGTGGGACTTTGGAGATGAACATGCCGTGGAAACGACTGATCGGCCCGTTGCAGCCGGTTGCAGCGAACGCTGGCCTGGCGACCTGGTTTGCGGGTGTATGCGAGGGCGCCGGCACAACCGACCCCTTTAGCCTGGCGGTCTATGGTGGCCGGCTGGCGGCCACGCCGGGATTGGCTTTTCTCGGTGGCTATCAGGCTGCGCTGCGCGCGCTCTGGCCCGACGCCCCGCCAGGGCTCGGTGCACTCTGTACGACCGAACGGCGCAAATTGCGCCCGGCCGACATGGCAACCCGCTGGGATGACGGTCATCTGAGTGGCAGCAAGGATTTCGTCACCGCTGGCGATGCGGTGCAATGGTTGTTGGTATCGGCCAGGGAGGAGGGTGCCGAGGAGTCACCGCGGCTCGGGCTGTTCGCGGTCGAACCGGCCGCCGTAGGCGTATCGCTGATATCCGGTCCGCAACTGCCTATCGTGCCGGACATCGCCCATGGGCGCTTGCATCTGGAACAGGCCGTCGGCACACGCTTGCCCGGCGATGGCTGGCGCGATTACGTCAAACCCTTCCGTACGTACGAAGATATCCACGTGCTAGCCGCGCTTAGCGCCTGGCTCTACGGCGTGGCGCTGCAGGAGTGCTGGCCGCGCAGCTTGATGCTGCGTCTGTTGGGCATTCTCGGCGGGGCGGCCGAGGTGGCGCGACAGCCGGCCGGCGAACCGGCGAGTCACCTGTTGCTGGCGGCTGTGCTCGAGCAGTTCGCGATGTTGCAGCCGGAACTGGACGCTGTGATGTCGGCTAGCGAGGGAGCCTGCGCTGTGCTGTGGCAGCGCGACAGGGCGGTGCTCGGCCTTGCGCGTGAAGCCCAGGCGCGGCGTTTGCAGCAAGCTGTCGTGGCGCTCGGGCTCAGCGAGGCGGGCTGATTCGTCGGCAACGGTCTCGGGAACTCTGCGCCATCGCGCCTGGCCTTATAAGGGCGCTCGCCACGGCCGAGTCGCCGCGCAAGGCCAACAGCGGCGACGGCCTTGTCTTGCTGAAGGGACTGGGTAAGCTACCGCGCGGTTTGCTTTGTTTGCATGCGTGAGCGTGGCATCACTCCGTTGCGCCTTGCGTGCCGACTGGAAAAAGGGACTTCATGTCATTTCGCTGCTTGTCTTGCTCGACACTTCTTTGGCCTGCGACCGGCTCCGTTCTGGGTAAATTCTTGTGATGTTGGCCGGATCGGTTTTCCCTTGGCGCAGCGACAATCGCTTCCGGCTGTTGGTCGATGGGCCACAATTCTTCCCGGCCATGTTCGAGGCGATCGAGCGCGCCGAGCGCCGTATCGACCTGGAACTCTATCTGGTGGAAGACGGGCACTGCCTCGATCGATTGCTGGAGCCTCTGCTGCGCGCGGTGTCACGCGGCGTGCGGGTGCGGTGCTTGTTCGACGGCTTCGGTTGCCTGAAGCTGGGCCAGGCCAACCGGGATCGGCTGACCCAGGCGGGCATCGAGCTGCGTCTGTACAACCCACTTTCGCTGCGTTTGAAACTGCGCAATCTGCATCGTGACCACCGCAAATTGCTGCTGGTAGACGGCTGTATCGGCTATGTCGGCGGCACCGGCGTTACCGACGAGTTCTGGAATCCGCGTGAGCCCGCCATGCATTGGCACGAAGTGATGGTCGAGATGACCGGGCCGTTGCTGCAGGACTGGCAGGAGCTGTTCGACAGCCAGTGGGTGCATTGCCTGAAGCGGCGGATCTGGCAGCTGCCCCTGCCGAACAGGGCGCCGCGCATACCGCTGCTGCCTGATGGCTCCGGGCTCGGGCGCGTCGCCTATTCCGCAGCGCGCCAGCACCGCGACGTCCTGCTCAGCCTGTTGCGTAACCTGCGTCGCGCGCAGACACGCATCTGGCTGGCAACGCCGTATTTTTTGCCCACCGGCAAGGTGAGGCGGGCGCTGATCCGCGCGGCACGCCGCGGCGTTGATGTGCGTCTGCTGCTGACCAGCCGTAATACCGATCATCCGCCGGTGCGTTACGCCGGGCAGCGCTTCTATCCGCGCCTGCTGCGGGCCGGCGTGCGAATCCACGAATATCAGCCACACTTCTCGCACCTGAAAATGGTACTGGTCGATGACTGGGTCAGCGTCGGTTCGTGCAATTTCGATCACTGGAACCTGCGCTGGAATCTGGAAGCGAACCTCGAGGCGATCGACGCTTCGCTGAGCGGGCAGGTGCAGGCGTGTTTCGAGCGCGACTTTCAGGACAGCATCGAAATCGACCTGGCCAGCTGGTACGCCCGGCCTCTGCACCTGCGGCTGTATCAGCGGATGTGGGGGTTGATGGATCGTTTGCTGGTGAACATCTTCAATCGCGGCGGCTGAAGCTGTCGCGTATCGGAGCGAAGCTCCAAAACCGCGTAAGGAGGACGAGCCAATGGCGGCAAAGAACATTCTGATGCTGGTGGGCGACTACGCCGAGGACTACGAAACCATGGTGCCGTTCCAGGCGCTGCAGATGGTTGGTCATCGTGTACACGCGGTATGCCCGGACAAGAAGGCCGGCGACAGCGTGCGTACGGCGATTCACGATTTCGAAGGCGACCAGACCTACAGCGAAAAACCGGGTCATAACTTTGCGCTGAACTTTGACTTCGCCGCCGTGCGCGCCGAGGACTATGACGCCTTGGTGATCCCCGGTGGCCGAGCGCCTGAATACCTGCGCCTGAATGAGCAGGTGCTGGCACTGGTGCGTGCATTCGATGAAGCCAGGAAGCCGATCGCCGCTGTTTGCCACGGCGCGCAGCTGCTCGCTGCTGCCGGGGTGCTGAAGGGGCGCGCCTGCAGTGCCTATCCCGCTTGTGCGCCGGAAGTGAAACTGGCCGGGGGCGATTACGTGGATATCCCGGTTGACCAGGCGCATACCGAAGGCAATCTGGTCAGCGCGCCGGCGTGGCCAGCGCATCCGGCCTGGCTGGCAGGCTTTCTCAAGCTGCTTGGCACCGAGATAAAACTGTAGGATGCGCTTCGTGCCGCTCCGCAAGCCGCGGGGCGGCCACGCCAATCAACATCGGCGGCTTTGGCCGCCCCAGCAAGAGCGCTGTCTGTGTCTGCTACCCCCAACGATCCGCTGCACGGTGTCACCCTCGAAACCATGCTCACCGAGCTGCAAGCCCACTATGGCTGGGATGGCTTGGCCCAGCGTGTGGATGTTCGCTGCTTCAAGAGCGAGCCGAGCATCAAGTCGAGTCTGACCTTCCTGCGTCGTACGCCTTGGGCGCGGCAGAAAGTGGAAGCGCTGTTTGTGCAGCTGCGTCGCCGCGGCTGATTCGTCTAGCGTGATGGGCAAGCAAAAAGCCCGGCACTAGGCCGGGCTTTTCGTTTTTCCGCTGATGCGATTACTGCACTTCGACCGCCAGGCTGTCGGCGATCTTCTTCTGCCAGATCGCCGGGCCGGTGATGTGCACCGACTCGCCTTTGGTATCGACGGCCACAGTGACCGGCATGTCCTGCACTTCGAACTCGTAGATCGCTTCCATACCCAGTTCGGCGAAGGCCAGCACCTTGGACTTCTTGATCGCCTGGGCGACTAGGTAGGCGGCGCCGCCGACGGCCATCAGGTACACGGCCTTGTTGTCCTTGATCGCTTCGATGGCGATCGGGCCACGCTCGGACTTGCCGATCATGCCCAGCAGGCCTGTGCTTTCCAGGATCTGGCGGGTGAACTTGTCCATGCGGGTCGCGGTGGTCGGGCCGGCCGGGCCAACCACTTCATCGCCAACCGGATCGACCGGGCCGACGTAGTAGATGAAGCGGCCCTTGAGGTCCACCGGCAGCTCTTCGCCTTTGTTCAGCATGTCGACCATGCGCTTGTGCGCAGCGTCGCGGCCGGTGAGCATCTTGCCGTTGAGCAGGATGGTTTCGCCCGGCTTCCAGCTCTGCACTTCTTCCGGCGTGATGGTATCGAGGTTGACGCGACGGGCGCTCGGACCGGCTTCCCAGACGATTTCCGGATAGGCGTCCAGCGGCGGCGGGGTCAGTTCGGCGGCGCCGGAACCATCGAGCACGAAGTGCGCGTGGCGGGTGGCCGCACAGTTGGGGATCATGCACACCGGCAGCGAGGCCGCGTGGGTCGGGTAGTCCATGATCTTGACGTCGAGCACGGTGGTCAGGCCGCCCAGGCCCTGAGCGCCGATGCCGAGCTGGTTGACCTTGTCGAACAGCTCCAGACGCATTTCTTCGATGCGGTTCTGCGGGCCGCGAGCCTTGAGCTCGTGGATATCGATCGGATCCATCAACACTTCTTTCGCCATGACCGCGGCCTTTTCGGCGGTACCACCGATGCCGATACCGAGCATGCCCGGCGGGCACCAGCCAGCGCCCATGGTCGGCACGGTCTTCAACACCCAGTCGACGATAGAGTCGGACGGGTTGAGCATGGCCATCTTCGACTTGTTCTCGGAACCGCCGCCCTTGGCTGCGACGTCCACTTCCACTCTGTCGCCGGGGACGATGGAGTAATGGATGACGGCTGGCGTATTGTCCTTGGTGTTCTTGCGGGAACCTGCTGGGTCGGCCAGGATCGAAGCACGCAGGACGTTTTCCGGCAGATTGTAGGCGCGGCGGACGCCCTCGTTGATCATGTCGTCCAGGCTCATGGTCGCGCCGTCCCAGCGCACGTCCATGCCGACGCGAACGAAGACGGTAACGATGCCGGTGTCCTGGCAGATCGGGCGGTGGCCGGTGGCGCACATGCGCGAGTTGATCAGGATCTGCGCCATGGAGTCGCGCGCGGCCGGGGATTCTTCACGCAGGTAGGCCTCGTGCATCGCCTGAATGAAATCCACGGGGTGGTAGTACGAAATGAACTGCAAAGCGTCAGCGACGCTTTGAATCAGGTCGTCTTGCTTGATCACGGTCATGCAGCGCGTCCTCATGGCGGGGCGGTAAGAGGCGCATCGGGAGTGGCAGTCGACGCGCCGCGAAAAAATGCGCGGCAGTATAACGCGTCGAGCTGCGCGGTACACGGATGGACCAGGAGCGATGGGAATGCCAGCTAGGTTTTTGTTTTCGGTAAGCGTAAAGTGCGGCAAATTGCCACAGCGGGACGGATCCCTATGAGCGCGATGCGGGAAGAGACCGGGGAGCTGGCCATTCAGCAGCTAGTCACCCGGCGATTCGCAATGGCTTCGGTGACCTATTGCCTCGCTCTGATGCTGACCTGGGTAGCGGTGGCGAGTGGCTTTTACGAGGCGTCCACAGCCAGTGCAATCACTCATTCAGCGTTGATCGTGGTGAGCCAGCTGCTGTTTTTCTGGCTTTTTCACCGCGGCATCAATCTGCGTTTCAAGGACCCCAGCCTGACCGAGCCACAGGTGCTGGTGGCGTTGCTGTGGCTGACCTATTTCCTGTTCAACCTCGGCAGCGCGCGTGGTTCGCTGCTGGTGCTCTATCTGCTCGTGTTGATGTTTGCCGTCTTCCTGCCGCCAAAGGTGTTTATCCGCTACGCCGCCTTGGCCTTTCTCAGCTTCGTCGGACTGGCCGCGCTGGACTACTACCTGCAGCGTGCCGTGGACTCCACGGTGTTCCTGCTTCAGGCCAGCGTCCTGCTGGTGACACTGATCTGGATGTGTCTGTTTGCCGGGCACGTCTATCGTCTGCGCCAGCGCATGCGTCAGCGGCGCTTTGCCCTGCAGGCGCACCAGGACACCCTGCGCGGCATGATGCGCCAGCTCGAGGATCTGGCCTCTACCGACGAGCTGACCGGCCTGTACAACCGTCGGCGCTTCCTGCGCATCGCAGAAGGGGAGTTGAGCCGGCTGCGCAAGGGCCACCAGTTCGGGCTGGCGCTGATCGATCTGGACCATTTCAAGCGCGTCAACGACATTCATGGCCACGCCGCTGGAGATCGAGTGCTGCAGACTTTCGCCAGTGTGGCGCGTTCCTGCCTGCGTGATGCTGACGTGCTGGCCCGTTACGGTGGCGAGGAGTTCGTGCTGCTGTTGCCGGACACCGATGCCGAGCAGTTCAGCGCCTGTTGCGAGCGCCTGCGTGAAGCCTTTTCCAAGGCGGAGCCGGAGGAGGTCGATATTGCTGCCGGGCATCTCAGCCTGTCCATCGGCCTTACCCTGGTGAACGCCGGGGACGATCTGGATGCAGCGTTGCAACGTGCCGACGAAGCGCTCTATCGCGCCAAGCGTGCCGGGCGCAATCGCTGCGAGCCGGCATGGATTACCAGCGATGCCTGAGCTGCGTTATGCCGGACGAGGCTGGACGGTTGCGCCGGGTACGATTCTGCTCGATGCACTGATCGACGCGGGTGTGCCGGTGCCGTACAGCTGCCGTGCCGGGAGCTGCCATGCCTGTCTGGTGCGCTGTGTCGACGGGGAGCCGAACGATCTCCAGCCGGACCTGCTGTCGCCCGAACAGCGCGGGGCAGGCTGGCGACTGGCCTGCCAGTGCCGCATCGCGGGCGACCTTGGCGTGCAAATCTTCGATCCTCGCCGCGACGGACAGGCCGCGCGGGTCGAGAGCGTGCAATGGTTGAGTAGCAACGTGCTGCGCCTGCGTCTGGTACCGGAGCGCCCGCTGCGCTATCGCGCAGGGCAGCATCTGCTGTTATGGACGGCAACCGGTATCGCTCGACCTTATTCACTGGCCAGCCTGCCCGGTGATGATCCATGGCTGGAGTTCCACCTCGACTGCAGCCGCCCGGGCGCTTTCTGCGATATCGCTCGGCAGCTGCGTCCGGACGATGCGTTGCAGCTGGGTGATCTGCATGGCGGGGCATTGCACTACGAGCCGGACTGGTCCGAGCGGCCTCTGTTGCTACTGGCGGCTGGAACCGGGTTGGCGCCTTTGTGGGGGCTGTTGCGCGAGAGTCTGCGGCACGGCCATAGCGCGCCGATCAGGCTGTTGCATGTCGGTAGCGATGGCCACTACCTGCGCGAGCCACTGCAAGAGCTGGCGAGCAGGCATGCGAACCTGCAACTGGAGTGGATTGACGCCGGTGAGCGTGACCGCGCGTTAGGGGCGTTGCGACCCGTAGCGCGTCAGGAGATCGCATTGCTGTGCGGTGGTTCGGCGTTTGTCGAAGCGTGTGCGCGCCAGCTGTTTCTTGCCGGCTTGCCGCGCGGGCAGATTTTCAGCGATGCCTTCGTTGGCGCAAGTCCTCCGCCGTAAGCGGATCAATTGCTGATCATGGAAAGCACGAGGCCGGCATAAGCCGGCCTCGTGTCGAACCCGTCGAGCTTACTGATCGCCGACGCGCAGGATCTTCATGGTGTTGGTGCCGCCCGTGCTGTCGTGGTAGCTGTCGCCCTTGGTCAGGATCACCCAGTCACCCGGCTGCACGATGTTGCGCTTGAGGAGCTCCTCGACCGCCATCTGGCTGACCTTGTCTGCCGGCATCGCGGCCGGATCGAAAGGTACGGTCTGGACGCCACGGAACAGCGCAACGCGCGCCTGGGTCTCGCGGTGCGGCGAGAAGGCGAAGATTGGAACCGCAGAACGGATGCGCGACATGATCAGCGGCGTGTAACCACTCTCGGTCAGGGCGATGATCGCCTTGACGCCCGGGAAGTGGTTGGCGGTGTACATCGCGGCCAGCGCTGCGCTCTCGTCGCAGCGCTCGAACTGCTGGCCGAGGCGGTGACCGGACTTGGTGCTGGTCGGATGCTTCTCCGCGCCGCAGCAGACTCGCGCCATCGCCTTGATCGCTTCGATCGGATATTCGCCAGCGGCGCTCTCGGCCGAGAGCATCACCGCGTCGGTGTAGTCGAGCACCGCGTTGGCTACATCGGATACCTCGGCGCGGGTCGGCATCGGACTGTGGATCATCGACTCCATCATCTGCGTCGCGGTGATCACCACCTTGTTGTGGCGGCGGGCGTGCAGAATGATCTTCTTCTGGATACCGACCAGCTCGGCGTCACCGATTTCGACGCCCAGGTCACCGCGCGCCACCATCACGCCGTCGCTGGCCTGAATCAGGCCGTCCAGTGCCGCGTCGTCCGCAACCGCCTCGGCCCGCTCGATCTTGGCGATCAGCCAGGCATCCGAACCGGCTTCGTCGCGCAGACGGCGGGCCAGGTCCATGTCAGCCGCATCGCGCGGGAACGAGACGGCCAGGTAATCCAGCTCCAGGTCCGCGGCCAATTTGATGTCGGCTTTGTCCTTGTTGGTCAGCGCCGGTGCGGTCAGGCCGCCACCGCGGCGGTTGATGCCTTTGTTGTCCGACAGCGGGCCGCCGATCAGCACGGTGCAGTGCAGCTCGTCCGCGGTGGCGTTGTCGACGCGCATCACCACACGACCGTCGTCGAGCAAGAGCTCATCGCCGACGCCGCAATCCTTGACCAGGTCCGGGTAGTCGATGCCGACCACTTCCTGGTTACCGGCATCACGCGGGTGGGTCACGGAGAAGCGGAAGCGGTCGCCTTCCTTCAGCTCGATGCGCTTGTCGGTGAACTTGGCGATGCGGATCTTCGGGCCTTGCAGGTCGCCGAGCAGCGCGACGAAGCGGCCGTGGCGGGCGGCTATTTCACGCACCAGTTCGGCCCGGGCACGGTGTTCGTCGGGGCTGCCGTGGGAGAAGTTCAGGCGGGCGACATCCAGCCCGGCGACGATCATCTTTTCCAGTACCTCCGGCGAACTGCTCGCTGGGCCGAGGGTGGCGACGATCTTGGTGCGACGCGGAATCATTCAATAGCTCCTTCTTCTGGCTGGCCCCGAGGCTACTATGCTCGCCGGTTGTAGTCATCGCCCGGCGGGCACTACTCTTTCGGCCCGTCTGACGGGCTGTCTGCAGGTTTTTTCGATACGGTCGATACAAGGAGGCATACGGAGGAACCCATGCGCACCCTGATCATCATTTTTCTGAGTCTTCTGACCGTCGGCTGCAGCAGCCGTCATGCTTCCGATCGCCACCTGGATGCGGCTTACCAGCATTACGAGGCCGACAACTGCGATCGAGTGATGCAGTCTCTGTCGCAGGCGGAGCGCCGCAGCAAGCCGCGTAGCCAGGTGCAGCCGGAGATTTCCCTGCTGCGCGGGCAATGCCTGGAACGGCAGGGGCTGTTCGTCGACGCTGGCGAAACCTACCGCTTCATCGTCGAGCGCTACCCGGCCAGCGAATATGCTTATCGCGCACGGGCGCGCCTGGAGACGCTGAGGCAGCTTGGCCACTATCATGTCGAGCCGCCTGCGGTGGCTCAGCCGGCCAAGCGCTGATGTCGTGAAAATCATGTGAGGGTACATGCGAGCGTTGCTTCTGATCGTCATGCTGCTGCCGACACTGGCATCCGCGCAGATCTACCGTTGGACCGACGCCGACGGTAGCGTGCATTTCGGTCAGCGCCCACCGGCCGGCGCCGAGCAGGTCGACGTGCGGCCGCAAGTGGTCGAACGAGACGAGCAGACCCGAGCACGCGAGGCACGCGAGGCACGCAGTGAACGATTCTTCGATGCGCGTCGGCAGGAACAGCAGGCCGCGCGCGAGCAAGCCAGCCAGGCGCAGGTGGCTCGGGAGCAGGAATGCCAAGGGTTGCGCAGGCAGTTGTCACAGCTGCAGCTTGGCGGACGTTTTTTTCGTAACGATGCGGCAGGAGAGCGCGTCTACTACAGTGACAGTGAAGTAGAGGCGGCTCGACAGCGCCTGGCAGCTCGTATTGGCCAGGAATGCAACTGAGCCGAGGGATTCGAATTGCAGGGCAAGGTTGAAGGCTCCGACGACATGAACATGGCGAACCAGCGTCGTATCCAGCGGCATCAGCTGCCGTACTACCTCAATGTATTCAACCGGTTTACTGAAAAGCCGCTGGGTTTTATCGGCAATCTCTCCGAAGGCGGACTGATGCTGATCAGCCCCTATCCGATGATGCTCGGCGTCCGCTTCGAGATGCGCCTGAAGATTCCTGGCCAGACCGGCCAGCTACGCCATGTGGACTTCAGCGCGTTCAGCCTGTGGTCCAGCGAGGATGTTACACCGGGCAGTTACGACACCGGTTTCTCCCTGATCGAGCCGCCCGGCGAGATCCGCGAGATGATCACCGCGTTGCATCACTACTTCAGCTTTCAGCCGATGCTGCACATTCCATTGGCGCATCATGTCAGTGCGGCGTCGGATCGCTTCACCGACAAGGATTGCTGCCACGGCCTTTGAGGCAGCTACAGCGTTCCGGTTTTCTTCCACGCCAGGTAGCGCCCGACCAGCGCCGGCCCGAGATCGCAGGGTTGGACGTCAAGCACCGGCAGGCCATTGGCGGTAAGGCGTTTATGCAGTTGCTGGCGTGCACTCAGGTAGTCCTGTGTACCGCAGTAATCGAGCGCGTCGTCCAGGCTTTGCACCGGTCGCAAGCGCAGCTGGTCCAGCACCTCTTCGCGAAGGCTCACCAGCAGCACCCGGTGCCGGCGCGAAAGTCGGCGCAGCGCGGCATGCAGTTCGGCATCGTCCTCGTCGCGCAGATTGCTCATGACGATCACCAGTGCCCGGCGCTGCTGCCGCGCCAGTAGCTGATCGACCGCTGCGCCGTAATCAGCTGGCTGCTGGGTGGGCTGCAGGTCGTACAGGCCGTTCAGCAGCACGCGCAGCTGCTGTTGTCCCTTGGCTGGCGTGACGTGCCGCGGCTGTTCACCGGCAAAGGTGCAGGCGCCGACCGCATCGCCCTGGCGTAGCGCGGCGTAGGCGAGCAGCAGACCTGCGTTGAGCGCGTGATCGAAATGGGTGAGTTGCGCATCCTGGCTACGCATACGACGCCCGCAATCGAACATCAGCACGATCTGCTGGTCTTGCTCATCCTGGTACTCGCGGGCAATCGGTGCTCGCGAGCGCGCTGTGGCTTTCCAGTCGATCTGGCGCAGCGTATCGCCCTCGCGAAATTCGCGCAGCTGATGAAACTCCAGTCCCAGCCCGCGTCTTGGCTGCTGGCGCACGCCGAGACGGTTCAGCCAGACGTCGATCGCCTGCAGGCCAGCGCCGTGCAGCTGGGCAAAGTCGGGGTAAACCCGCGTGTCGTCGGCCAGTTGCAACTGACGTTTGCTGCGCCACAGCGCCAAGGGGCTGAAAAGCTGTATGTCGCAGCGCTGAAAGGAAAAGCGTCCACGGCGAACCGGGCGCAGGCGGTAGCTGAGCTGGCAATGCTCTCCGGGTTGCAGGCGTATGCGTTGCGGCAACTGCTCGAAGAGCATGCCGTCCGGCACGTGGTCGAATAGCTCCAGTTCGACCGGATGGCTATCGTCGTTGCGAGCCAGCAGCTGTACATGGCTCCAGTGCCCCAGCGGCAGATTGCCCGGCAGGTTGCGTTGCAATGCCGGCGTAGGCAACCGCTTCAGGTTGCGGGCATCGAGCGCAGCGATCATCCCCAACGCCAGCAAAAGCCCCCACCAGGCGGAACGCCAGCCTTCGGCTTCGATTCCCAGGGCAGCGAGCGTGCCGAGCGGGACGGCCAGCAACACCATCGCTGCCAGCGCAACGAGCAGGCGACGGGATGGCGTCATGCGCGCGGCGCCGCCACCTGGTCGAGCACCTGCAGCAGGACCTGGTCCACCGACAGCCCCTCGATATCCAGCTCCGCCGAGAGTCGCACGCGGTGGCGCAGTACGGCCAATGCGCAGCCCTTGATGTCGTCCGGCGTGACGAACTCAGCGCCGCGCAACAGTGCCCGGGCGCGCCCGCCGCGAACCAGTGCGATCGATGCGCGCGGACCGGCACCCAGTGCCAGGCCCGGCCAGCTGCGTGTGCTGCGGGTCAGGCGCACGGCATAGTCCAGCACCTGCTCGTCCAGCGGCAGCTCGCTGGCGATCTTCTGCAGCGCCAGCACATCGCGGGGTTGTACCAGTTGGCGCAAGGCGCTGACATCGAGCATGTCAGCCCGTGCCGAACGGGTCACCTGGCGTACCAGCTCCAGTTCCTCTTCGGCTTGCGGGTAATCCATGCGCAGCATCAGCATGAAGCGGTCGAGCTCGGCTTCGGGCAGCGGATAGGTGCCCTCCTGCTCGATGGGGTTTTGCGTCGCCATGACCAGAAACGGTTGTGGCACGGCCAGGGCCTTGCCTTCGAGGGTGACCTGCCGCTCCTGCATTACCTCGAGCAGCGCGGCTTGGGTCTTGGCTGGGGCCCGATTGATTTCATCGGCCAGCAGCAGGTTGGTGAAGACCGGGCCCTTGCGCAGCTTGAACTGCTCGGTCTGCATGTCGTAGACCGCGTGGCCGGTGACGTCGCTGGGCATCAGATCCGGGGTGAACTGGATTCGCGAGAACTCGCCGCCGAAGCAGCGCGCCAGGGCCCGAACCAGCAACGTCTTGCCCAGTCCGGGCACGCCCTCGATCAGCACATGGCCGCCGGCGATGAGCGCGGTGAGGATACCGTCAATGACCTCGTCCTGGCCAATTACTGCCTTGTGCAGTTCGTCGCGCAGGGCCTGGGCCAACTGGCTGGCGCGCAAGCGCTGGCTCACTGGATTGGCGCTCGAAGCAGCGCTGTTGGAATCGGAGGATTGTTCGCTCATAAGGCATTCCTGAGGGTTTGCAGGTGGGCGACCTGCCGGGTGAATTCGGTGGCCGACAGGCGTTGCTGCGGCGTGGGGCGCATGGCCTGCTCGATGCTGGTGGGCGGCAGGCTGGAGAGCTGTGCGAGCACTGTCAGCTGTCCGCTGAGCGGAAGTTGCTCGAAGCCGGGATGGCGAACGTTGGCCCTGCGCTGAACGTCCTGCTGGAGTCGCTGCAAGAGGCTTTGCTCACGCCCATGGCGAAGCAGGAACTCGGCCGAACCGCGTAGATGCTCCTGGAGCTGGCGACGTGCCGGGTTGGCGGGGGGCAGTAGCGGGCCGAAGCGCTGTCCGACGTGCCAAAGCGCGAACAGTATGAGCAGGCCCAGCGCTGTGAGCGTTTCCGGAAAATACTGGCGCAGCTGCGCCAGCAGGCCATCGTGCTCGCTGCGGTGCACCAGGGTGACTTCGCTGTCCTGAGTCAGATACCAGAGCAGCCAGGCATGGTCGTATTCGTCGATATTGCGGTTCTGCCAGATCCAGCTGTCGGTCAGCGCGGTGACCAACCCGTCACCGTGCTGCAGTTGCAGCATGTGCGTCGCGCCCGCGCTGTTGGCCCAGGCGTGGGCGCGGTTGTCGGCGTCGTAGAGATGGAAATCCGTATCGAAAGCGAGGTAGGCCGGCGCGCTTTCATTCTCCAGATACAGCTTGGTCAATTGCGGATGCTGTTCTGCAGTGGATGACTGAGGCGACTGGGCCTCTTCATCCAGATCCCTGGTCGAGTACTGCTGCAAGTTGAGCCGATCGAGCAGCAGGTCACCGCTCTTGCCGGTTTTCTCATCCCACAGGCGCTCCGCGACCACCACCAGATGCCCGCCGGCAGCAGCCCAGTCGAGCAGGCGTTCGGTCTGCCGCGGCGTCATGTTGCGGCGGTCACCGAGCAAAAGCAGCGTCTGGCCACTGGTGGGCAGCGCCTCCAGGCCGGCGCTGCCGTCGTGGCGGGCGACCTGCAAGCCGAGATCGCGCAGGAATAGCTCGGCGGCCAGATAGTCATTGCTGCGGGCCTGCGGAGCAGGACCGTGTTCGACGACCTCTTCATAACGCTGCAGCTGGCTACCCAACCAGATGGTCAGCAGGCCGAGCAGCAGGATCGCCGCAGCGACGAGAAGACGAATGCGCAGGCGATTCATGACGGCTGCCCCGCGGCGAACAGCTCACGCCATTCGGCACACAGCGCATCGCGCACCTGTTCGTTGGCTGGGTAGTGCCCGTAAGCCTGGCGCTGCCATTGAACGGTGAGATGCTCAGCGAATCGGGCGAGGGGCTCCAGCAGCAGATCACGCACCTGCTGCAGAACCTCACCTTCGGTATGCGCCGCCTTCAAGGGCAACTGGAAGTCGTGCAGCAGACGGCACAGCAAGCCGCGATACAGCAGTGCCAGCGCCGCGCGTGGATCGAGCTGCCAGAGTCGTTCGGCCTCGGCGGCGATATCATCCGGCAGGCTTTGCGGGGCAACATCTAGGCCGAACAGTTGCGTCGGCGGCTCGATACGGCGCCGGCTTGGCAGTCGTACACGGCCGCCAAAGGTCTGCAACCATTCGCGGTAGCGCCACAGCACAAGCGCAACGAGCAGCGCCAGGGCTGTCCAGAGCAGGACCTCGAGGATCTGTGCCAGACGCTCCAGGCCATGCCAGAACGAGCCCCCCTGAAGCAGGCGCTCAATCAGGCGTGCCAGCGCTCCGGGCTGCTGTGGGTCATCGGCGTCGCCCAGCCGCCAGCGCGTCACTGTTTCGCGGTGCTGGAAGGGGGGCTGGTCAAGCAAGTCATCAATTCGTTCGCGGGCTGCTTCGCTGGTCAATGGCTGATTGAGCAGGCGCTTGCTCTCGGGGCCAGGCTGGTCTTCTTCGGTCTGGGCCGCGGCTGCGGCCCAAGCCTGGTGTTGCGCGGGCCAGAGCAGCAGGCCGCAGGCGAGCAATAACGCCGGCAGAGCACTGAGCAGGCGCTGGCGCAGCCGGCGGAAGGCCAGTTCGATATCCCAGGCCTCCAGATGAGTACGCCGATTGAGATAGAGGCTGAAGCCGCAGGCAACGTAGATCGGCTCCCAGACAATCAGCACCAGAACGTAGAGCAGATTGGATAGATGCTCGAGCCAGAGCCATTCCCCGCTAAGCCCTAGCAGGTCTTCCCAGTTCCAGCGCTGCACCAGCGGTGCCGGCAGGAAAAAATACAGCATCCCCAGCAGGCCGAGCCAGAGCGCACCTTCCAGGTGGACACCGACCACGGTCAGCCAGCTTGCCGCGCGCCCATTGCGCAGATTGAGCGTGATCAGACGCTGGGCTCGTGCTTTGCCGTCGAGCCCCTCGAGTTGTTGCACAGGCAGATCGAAGCTGCGTGTCATGCTCAGGCGGCGCCAGGTCAGGCTGGCGAACCACTGCGAGCGCAACAGGCCCGGGAAGGCCTTCAGGCTTTCTCTGAAATTTGGAGTTTCGCCGAACAACGCTCTGGACAGGATATGCAGCGGCAACCGTTCATACAGCGGCTTCAACCACCAGAACAGCAGCAACGCCACGCTTGGGTGCTGCCACAGCAGCACGCTGATCAGCGCGAAAACCGGCAGCGTGACGGCTGCCCAGGTCGCCATCAGCAACGTTCCATGGCGTCTGGCCAGCAGGGTGCCAAGGTCCAGTGCCTCCCATGGGCTGCGTGGACGGATCGAGACGCTGGCATTACTCAGCTGCATGCTGACCTCGCCCGGCCAGGCAGAAATAGACGGCCACGATCAGCCACAGCAGTGCACCGACGATGTACTTGATCGCGGGCGTGGCGAGGGTCATGGAGGACCAATAGGCTTCGACGAATGCGGCTATCAGAAGGAAAAGCGTGGCACCACCGACCAGCTGTATGCCCTGTCTGGCCGCCTGACGGAGCGCATTGCCCCGCGTCAGTCGGCCTGGGGCGAGCAGCGCGACGCCAAGCTGCAGCCCAGCCGCACCCGCGAAGGTGATGGCCGTCAGCTCGAAGGCACCGTGACCGATGACGAACGACCAGAACGGCTGGTGATAGCCGATGCCGCTCAGGTGGCCAGCCACGGCACCGATCGTCAGGCCATTGAACAGCAGGAAGAACAATGTGCCGAGGCCGAACAGCAGGCCGCTGGCGAACGTCTGAAACGCGATGCCGATATTGTTCATGATGTAGTAGCCGAACATCAGCCAGTCGTCGCCTGCGCCTCGCTCGGCAAAACGCCCCAATCGACTGGCGTCCGGGTCGTACATTTGTTCCATCTGGGCGACCTGGTCGGCTGGCAGGACGCTGTAGACCAGATCGGGAAACAGGTAAACCAGCGTGGCCATGCCGAGCAGGCTGCCGTAGAACAGCACACTGGCGGCCAGAACATAGCGCCATTGTGCACGCACCGTGCGGGCGAAACCGCCGCTGATGAAGCCCAGCAGTCGACCGAGCAGCGGGCTGCGATGGCGGTACAGTTGTTGATGGCCCCGCAGCGCAAGCTGCCGCAACTGCTCGATCAGTTGACTGCTGTAACCGCGCGACTCCGCCAAGGCCAGCTGCTGGCAGAGCCGGCGGTAGGCGGCGGGAAATGTTCCGGGCTGCGTGCTGCGCGGTTTGCCGCCCTCTAGCGCGTCAAGTTGAGCGGCGAACTCCTGCCAGTCGGCCTGATGTTGCCGCTCGAATACTGCCTGCTTCATGACGAGCCCACCAAGGAGCGGGCAATGCCGTGAATTTTGGCCTCGGCATGTTCTTCGTTGCTCCCCAGTGGCTCGGCCAGAATCGAGGCCAGTTCCTGGCGGCGCTCGGCAGAAAGAGCCCCATGACGTTCGGCAAAGCCGATCAGCGCGCGTTGTTCATCCAGGGTCAGCGCGACGGGAGGGGCTACCGGTTCGACGTCGGGAAGCGCCGGGCGAGCCTGCGGCTTCTCCTGATAGATCACCAGTGTCCCTGCCGCCAGATCGCCGAGGCGCTTGAAGGCAGGGTGACCCAGGCAACTCAGAGCGCCGAGGAAATAGCCGAACGGCAGCATGTCGACGAAGCGCAGCAGATTACGGGTGAGCGAGGAAGACCAGCCGACCGGTGTGCCGTCGTCATGCACGACGCGTAGCCCCAGCCAGTATTTTCCCGGCGTGCGGCCTTGATTCAGCACTTCGAAGAGCACCATGTACCACCACTGAACGAGGAACAGCAGTAGCGTTCCCAGGCCCATGCCGAATTTGCCGAGCAGGCCGAGGGTGAAAAACAGAACCAGCAGGATGGCGGCGCGAATCACCAGGTCGATGGCGAAGGCGAGGGCGCGGGGCACCAGTCCGGCCGGGCGCAGGAGCAGATCAATGCCTTCCGGCGTCTCGACGCGCAGGCTGGTGTCGAGCAGGTCTTGTCGGTCGAGTGTGGAATACAAAGGCAAGTTCGTCTGAGATCAGGCAAAGGGCGATGCTATGCGGCATCCGCCGCTGCGGCAATGCGCCTGAGGCTGGTACTTGAGCCCGGCGCGCAGATGGAACGCGATTATGGCGAAATGCCTGCTCGATTGCAGGATGCCGTTCGCAGAGCGGCGCGTCGCTACAACGCATCTGCAACCGGCACGCTGGATGCGGGTCGGGTCGGGTCGGCGAGGTGCCGGCCCGGCTGATAGACTGCCATGCTGATCGAGAAGGATTCTCCCGTGACTCCAAGCATCTTCTGGTACGACTTCGAAACCACAGGCATTTCGCCCAGCCGCGACCGTCCGCTGCAGGTGGCGGGCATCCGCACTAACGAGGCGCTCGAGGAAATTGGCGAGCCGCTGAACATCTACTGTCGCCCCTCCGACGATATCCTTCCGCATCCCGCGGCATGCCTGGTTACGGGTATCACGCCGGCGATCCTGCAACAGAAAGGGTTGTGCGAGGCAGAGTTCCTTCAGCGCCTGCATCAGCAGCTGTCCGCCCCGGGGACCTGTGGCGCAGGCTACAACAGCCTGCGTTTCGACGATGAGGTCACTCGCTACAGCCTGTATCGCAATTTCTACGATCCTTACGCGCGGGAGTGGCAGGGGGGCAACAGTCGTTGGGATCTGATCGACCTGGTGCGAACCGCATATGCGCTGCGTCCGGAAGGGATCGTCTGGCCGGAGGAGGATGGCCGGGTGACGCTCAAGCTCGAACGCCTGAGCGTCGCCAACGGACTGGAGCATCTGAATGCTCACGACGCCCTCTCCGACGTGCGTGCCACCATCGGCTTGGCCAGGCTCATCCGTGATCGCCAACCGCGGCTGTATGACTATCTCTACAACCTGCGGCGTAAACAGGCAGTGCTCGAACAGATCACCCTGCTTGAACCGCTGGTGCATGTGTCTGGTCGTTTTTCGGCCGCGCGGCATTTTCTTTCGGTGGTGCTGCCGCTGGGCTGGCATCCACGCAACCGCAACGCGCTGATCGTCTGCGACCTGCAGGCGGAACCTCAGCCGCTCTTGCAGGAGAGCGCCGAAACATTGCGGCAGCGTCTATATACCCGGCGAGATCAATTGGCAGCGGGCGAACTGCCTGTGCCTTTGAAGTTGGTACATGTCAACAAGTGCCCAGTGCTGACGCCGCTCAAGGTGCTGCGGGAAGGCGATATTCAGCGGTTGGGCCTGGATATGCCGCTCTGCCAGGAACGTGCCGCCGCATTGCGCGAGCAACGCCAGCTCTGGAGCCAGAAGCTGGACGAGATCTACCGCGAGGAGGGTTTCCCTGGTAGCGACGATCCCGAGCAGCAGCTATATGACGGCTTTCTTGGCGAGCGTGACCGGCGGTTGTGTGACGAGATTCGTGGTCTTGCGCCAGCCGAACTGGCCAGGCATCCGTCCCGGTTCGACGATGTCCGCCTGCAGGAACTGTTGTTCCGCTACCGCGCACGTAATTTCCCCGAGGCTCTATCCTCCGAGGAGCAGACGCTTTGGTATCAGTTCTGTCGGCAGCGGCTGAGCGACGGTGCCTTCGGAGCGCCCAACACGCTTGATCAATTCGAGGCGGGTATTCAACAGCTCTTGGTTACCGCCACGCCGGCGCAGCAACAACTGTTACAGCAATGGCATGAATACGGGCAGGGGCTGCGCGAGCGTTACGGACTGGCCAGCTAGTTTCGCTGAAATACGGGTGGGATGCTGAGGAAGTGGCGGCGCGTAATGCCGAGTAAAGGAAGAGGGCCTGCAATAAAAAACGCCAGTTCCCGACAGCAATGATTAATGTCGAGAACGGGCGTTCGGTTTAAACCGTTATCGCTTAGCCGAGCAGGGTGGCCCAGCTTTCCACGGTTTCGGAGCCCCACTGGGCTTTCCATTCTTTCAATGTCTTGTGATTGCCGCCTTTGGTTTCAATCACTTCGCCGCTGTGCGGGTTCTTGTATTGCTTAACGCGGCGAGCACGCTTGCTGGTCGCCGGTGCTTTGGCAGTGCGCGGGCTTTTGCTGTTGCGCGAGGCTTCTGGATCGAGCAGTGCGATGATGTCGCGCAGCGACTTCTGATACTCGCCCATGAGTTCGCGCAGCTTGCCTTCGAACTCCAGTTCCTTCTTCAGTTTGTCATCTTCGGAAAGGGACTTCAGTCGCTCCTGAAGTTCCTTGATGGCCTCTTCAGTGGCGCGATACTCGTTGATAAGTGACATATGACTTCCTTGGGATAGGTTTTGAACGCAAGTGGCAGCAATCATAGTCCTGCGTAATGGGCAAGTAAATATAGAGTTTGTTAAAAAGACGGCCCTTTTTTTGAAGGGATATTTCATGCGCGGCAAGCGCTACTGATGCGTGAGTTTGGGCCTTAAAACAAACGCCATCCTTGTTTTATCGGACAAGTTTTTTCGATGGGTTTATGCAGTTTCCCAAAGAGGCCCAGCCGGCGTACGGCCCGGTCCAACGCGCCGTTTAGTTGCCCTTCGCTGGTTTGCCGTCAAACGCGATGGCTGCGCTTTTGACTGCTGGGCTAGAATGCCGCGTTTCCTTTGAGCCGGAGTAACCGTTAATGCGCACTTTCAGGCTGGTCATTGCCTGTCCCGATGGCGTTGGCATTGTCGCCAAGGTCAGTAATTTTCTCGCTACCTACAACGGTTGGATCACTGAAGCCAACCACCACTCGGATCACCAGAGTGGCTGGTTCTTCATGCGCCATGAAATCCGCGCAGACTCGCTTCCTTTTGATCTTGAAGGTTTTCGTCAGGCGTTCGCGCCGATTGCGCGCGAGTTCTCCATGGAGTGGCGCATCACCGACTCCGAGCAGCGCAAACGCGTGGTGCTGATGGCCAGTCGTGAATCGCACTGTCTCGCCGATCTGCTGCATCGCTGGCATAGCGGTGAGCTGGATTGCGACATACCGTGCGTGATCTCCAACCATGACGACCTGCGCAGCATGGTCGAATGGCATGGCATTCCTTACATTCACGTGCCGGTCGATCCCGCCAACAAGCAGGAGGCCTTCGCCGAAGTCACCCGTCTGGTTCGCGAACAACGTGCCGATGTGATTGTGCTGGCGCGTTACATGCAGATTCTGCCGTCGGAGTTGTGCGACGAGTTTGCTCAGCGCGTGATCAATATCCATCACAGCTTTCTGCCGTCGTTCGTCGGTGCCAAGCCCTATCATCAGGCCTCACTGCGTGGCGTGAAGCTGATCGGGGCGACCTGTCACTACGTTACCGAGGAGCTCGATGCCGGCCCGATCATCGAGCAGGACGTGGTCCGAGTCAGTCATCGCGACAGCATCGAAGACATGGTCCGTCTCGGAAAGGACGTAGAGAAGATGGTGCTTTCGCGCGGCCTGCGCTATCACTTGGAAGACCGTGTGCTGGTGCATAGCAACAAGACAATGGTGTTCAACTGACAATCCGGAGTCGCCGTGACCGATCCTCTCGAGCGTGCCGTAGCCAAAGCGCCACCGATCATCGGTAGCGGTTGTACTCAGCGATACGATCCACAGGCCCTGTCGTCCGATCAGGGCACCGAGTTCGCTGATGCCGCGGCGCTCTGGGCTCGTCTGCAGGCCGAGCAGGATCAGGCTGAGCTGCAGCATGCGCGCGCGCTCGACGGGCAGGAGGCTGGCGAATGACCGCAGCGGTGGATCGTTTGATGCTCGGCGCGGACGCGACTGGCGAGCCGAACACCCAGTCTCTGCGGCTGGCCAATCGACACGGGCTGATTGCCGGGGCTACAGGCACCGGCAAGACCGTGACCCTGCAGCGTCTGGCTGAGCAGTTCAGTGATGCGGGCGTTGCGGTGTTCGCTGCCGACATCAAGGGTGACCTTTGCGGTCTGGGTGCTGCCGGCACGCCTCAGGGCAAGATCGCCGAGCGGATTGCCAGCATGCCCTGGCTGAATCATCAGCCGCAGGCCTATCCGGTGACTCTCTGGGATGTGCATGGCCGCACCGGCCATCCGTTACGTACCACTCTGAGCGAGATGGGGCCATTGCTGCTCGGAAATCTGCTGCAGCTGACCGACAGTCAGCAGGCTGCACTGTATGCCGCGTTCAAAGTGGCGGATCGTGAAGGCCTGTTGCTGCTTGATCTGAAAGACCTCAAGGCGCTGCTGGCGCACCTCAAGGCCGAACCGCAGCTGCTGGGCGAGGACAGCGCCCTGTTTACCGGCGCCTCGTCTCAGGCGCTTCTGCGGCGCCTGGCGACCCTCGAGCAGCAGGGTATCGAAGCGCTGTTCGGTGAGCCCTCACTGCAGCTCGAAGACCTGCTCCGTCCGGCAGCGGACGGTCGGGGCGCTATCCATCTGCTGGACGCCAGTGTGCTGGTGCATGAGGCACCTAAGGTCTATGCAACCTTTCTGCTTTGGCTGCTCGCCGAGCTGTTCGAACAGCTTCCGGAGCGTGGGGACGCCGACAAACCCGAGCTGGCCCTGTTCTTCGATGAGGCGCATCTGCTGTTTGGCGATACGCCCAAGGCGTTGCAGGAGCGGTTGGTCCAGGTTGTGAGATTGATCCGCTCCAAGGGCGTAGGCGTCTATTTCGTCACCCAGTCTCCTGCGGATCTGCCGGATCAGGTGTTGGCACAGCTTGGCCTGCGTATTCAGCATGGCTTGCGCGCTTACACCGTGAGGGAGCAGAAGGCGCTGCGGTCCGTGGCCGACGGTTTCCGGTCCAATCCCGCGTTTGCGACGCTGGATGTTCTGACCCAGTTGGGGATCGGCGAGGCCCTGGTCGGTGGGCTTGAGGAAAAAGGTACGCCGGCAATGGTGCAGCGCGTGGCGATCGCCCCGCCACAGTCACGTGTCGGGCCGCTCAGCGAAGCCGAGCGTGCGACGCTCATCGCGCGGTCCGGGCTGCGTGGTCGCTATGACAAGCCGGTCGATCGGGAGTCCGCCTATGAAATCCTGGCCGCGCGCGCTGCACAAACGGTCGAGCAGTCTAAAGCTGTTGCCGAAAAGAGTCGGCGAGGGCAGAGCACTGCAAGTGGAGACTTGGGCGATCTGGCCGGACGTGTCGTGAAAAGTGCCTTGAGCCAGGCAGCCAGCCAGTTGGGCCGTCAGTTGGCCAGAGGCTTACTCGGCTCGTTATTGGGTGGCAAGCGCTGATCGTTGGCGAGTGTGACCGGCCCAATTGAATGCGGCTCTCGAAAATACTTCAGGACTCGTCTGAGCGGGCGAGGTGATTACGCCTGTTCAGTAACTGGGCTTTCGCAACTGGATTGCTTTTCCTGCTCGAGCTTCTGCAATTCCTGCTTGAAGACCTGATCGAGGACAGTGGGTTTTTTTCGCCATGGTTTGCGCTCGGGTTCACGTTCAGCGGCATAAGTCGTGATTTCACCACCGTACACATTGGTAAAGCGCTGGGCCTGGCGCTCAAGTTCGGCGCGCAGTTGATCTTTCGTCACGTAAGCAACCCTTCTTAGGAAGTTCTTGTAAGACGCAACTGAATTGAGAAGGATGCGTCTGCAGTTGTAACCGGAAATTTGCTATGCGCTCTCGCACTTGCTCGTCTGTTTGGACGAGAAGCAATTGAAAAGGTTTTTTCCGTTTACGAGCAAGCTTGAAAAACGAGGGGCAGTTCAAAAAAAAGCGAGTGCGAGTGCGTGTTCAGTTCGACGCAGCGTCTCGCGGCATTGAAGTATGCCTTTCCATGCCGTTACTGGGCCAGACTTAGAATTAGAAAAACCCGCCGCGGCGGGTTTTTCTTTTCACTCTGCAGGCTGTTAGCGAGCCACTTTGACTTCGTTGCTCTGTTCGGCGCGGCCATAAACGTCATCGAAGCGCTCGATGTCATCCTCGCCAAGATAACTGCCGGACTGAACTTCGATGATTTCCAGCGGAATCTTCCCCGGATTGGCCAGACGGTGCACCGAGGTAATCGGGATATAGGTCGACTGATTCTCGGTGAGCAGGAACGTCTTGTCATTGCAGGTGACCTGCGCGGTCCCAGAAACAACGATCCAGTGCTCGGCACGATGATGGTGCATCTGCAGCGAGAGGCTGGCACCGGGGTTTACACAGATGCGCTTGACCTGGAAGCGGCCCCCCATGTCCACCGAGTCGTACCAGCCCCAGGGACGATAGACGGCACAATGGTTCTTGGTCTCGCTGCGGTCCTGGGCGTCAAGTTTGCTGACGAGCTTCTTGACGTCCTGCACCTTGTCCTTGTGGGCAACCATCATGGCGTCTTTGGTTTCAACCACAACGATATCGTCCAGCCCCAGTACAGTTACCAGCTTGCCGTTGCCGTGAACCAGGCAGTTGCGCGAATCTTCGGCGATCACGTCGCCCTTGAGAACGTTGCCGTTCTCGTCCTTCTGGTGCACGTCCCAGATCGATGACCAGGAGCCAACGTCGTTCCAGCCGGCGGACATCGGAACCACGCAGGCCAGCTGAGTCTTTTCCATCACCGCGTAGTCGATGGAGTTGTCCGGGCAGCAAGCAAAGGTGGCCGGATCGATCAGCACTTCATCGCCGTTCTTGATGCTGCGCTCGAGCGCCAGCCAGCAGGTGTCATAGATATCCGGATCGTGCTTTTTCAGCTCCTCCAGGAAAACGCTGGCACGGAACAGGAACATGCCGCTGTTCCAGAAATAGTCGCCTGACTCGACGTAGCTCTGGGCGCGCGCCTCGTCCGGCTTCTCGACGAACTGGGCGACCCGCTTGATACCATCCGGCAGACCGGCGTTGGCATCCTGGCTGGCCTTGATATAGCCGAAGCCGGTTTCGGGGCGGGTTGGCGGAACGCCGAAAAGGACCATCTCGCCGTTCTCGGCAGCATTGGTCGCCAGCGCCAGAGAGCGCTGGAACGCTTTCTGATCCTCGATCACATGGTCGGCCGGCAACACCAGCAGCAACTCGTCGCGACCTTCTTCGATCAGCTTCATCGCCGCGATACCGATCGCTGGTGCGGTGTTGCGGCCGAATGGCTCGAGCAGCAGGCCTTGAACGCCGAGTTTGCGCGCGGCCAGCTGCTCCTTGACGATGAAACGGTGCTCCTGATTGCACACCAGCAGGGGCTGCTGCATGCCGTCAAAGGCCAGGCGCTCGACTGTCTGCTGGAACAGTGTCTGTTCGCCGGTCAGCGCAAGGAATTGCTTGGGGAACGACTTGCGGGAAAGGGGCCACAGTCGGGAGCCGCTGCCACCTGAAAGAATAACCGGGATCATATTGCTTCTCCTGAATCGTTTCGAAGGTCGTTCTACTTGTCCGTGGCGCCAGACGTGGCGCCTGAATGTTCGTGTTCTGTTCGCCGGCGAGCTCGCCAGCTGGAACGAAATCGTCCCGCCCGAAGCGTTGCTTCGAGGTTCAAATCGGTGCTGAGTTCGTTATCGCGGCGTCATGGCAAGGGCTTGATGTGCCTATTGCGTGGCGCCAATCCGGGCGACGGGCATCGAACGCCTGCGGCTGACTCGTGATGAGGTGAGGAGCGCCGTCGTCGCGCATGGAATGCGACATCTGAGGTGTGTCGAAAAGGGGTGGTGCGTTTGCATGGCCGTAACCCTCTGTTCGTGCCTTGCTCGGCATTGGTCGTACCAGATGCCGCTTTGGCAGTGGTCGACGCCTCGGCCATCGGCCGGATGTTCAGCCGTATAGCTGGCTGAGATTGCGCTACCGCCGAAGCCGCTTTGCGACCCGGGGCAGAGCGGTTTACAAGATTGATGACCCAATGCACGTTCATGTGCGACGTCCCTTTCCACCTGGAATTGCCGGTACGCGCTTATGATTGTCAGCCGTGCTCGATAGTTCCCAAGTCGGCAACCGTTGATCGGTGAGTTTTCACGACGCGGCGGAAAATCCAGGAGGGGCAGGGTGATGAACTGCGGGTGCCACTTTTGGTCAAGCCGGGCGGCCATCGCGGGATCGAGGGGAGGCGACGGCAGCCGATGGCCGCCGCCGAGAACTGGCAGTTATTGGTAAGTCGTGTCGCGCAGAAAGACCAGATGGTCTTCGGATGATGCGTCTGGGCTGTAGCGATAACCTTCGTAGTCGAATGCGCTCAGTTGGGCTGGGTCACTGACGCGCTCTTTGATCACCCAGCGTGCCATCAGGCCACGTGCCTTCTTCGCGTAGAAGGAAATGATCTTGTACTGACCGTTCTTCATGTCCTTGAAGTCGACGTTGATGACCCGTGCATTCAGCGCCTTGCGCTTGACGGCGCTGAAGTACTCATTCGAGGCCAGATTGAGAAGAACGTCATCGTCTTGTTCAGCGAGTGCTTCGTTGAGCCATTCGCTGATTCGCTCACCCCAGAACGTATACAGGTCCTTGCCGCGCGGGTTCGCCAGCTTGGTACCCATTTCCAGACGATACGGCTGCATCAGGTCGAGCGGTCGCAGCAAACCGTAGAGCCCGGAGAGCATGCGCAGGTGCTGCTGTGCGAACAGCAGATCACTGTCGGTGAAGTCTTCGACGCTCAGTCCGGTGTAGACGTCGCCCTTGAAGGCGAGCAGGGCCTGTTTGGCATTCTCCGGCGTGAAGTCAGCGGACCAGCTGCCGTAGCGCGCGACGTTCAGGGCGGCCAGCTTGTCGGACAGGTGCATGAGTTCGCTGATCTGCGCTGGCGAGTAATCGCGCAACTGGTCGATCAGCAGCTGCGAGTGCTCCAGGTATTGAGGTTGTGTGAAGCGTTCGGTAATCGGGGGTGTTTCGTAGTCGAGCGTCTTGGCGGGGGAAATCACCATCAGCATGTACGGGTCTCCTGTCTGGTGGCGCGATTGTAGGGGTACTGCTGACATGGCTCCAGCTATGGGCACCATAGGCAGCGGTGTTGACCTTCCTCACGCGGCAAGGCACAAGCTGATGGGAGTTGAAGCAAGGAGTTCGTATGGCTGAATGCAATCACGTGCAATGGCAACCGCCCCACGACTACCGTCCGCTGGAGCACAGCTCCGAGCGTCAGACCTGGGCAGTGGTCATTCTGACCGGTTTGACCATGTTGATAGAGATCGTCGCCGGGTACTGGTTCAACTCCATGGCGTTGCTGGCGGACGGTTGGCATATGGCCTCGCACATGGTCGCCATTGGCCTGGCGGCGCTGGCGTATCTGCTGGCTCGGCGCTATGCGGCGGACCATCGGTTCGCGTTCGGAACCTGGAAAATCGAGGTGCTGGCCGGTTTTACCAGTGCACTGCTGCTGGTCGTGGTGGCGCTGTTCATGATTGGCGAGTCGTTGATTCGATTCTGGTCGCCCGCAGAGATCGGTTTCGATGCGGCGCTGATGGTCGCCGTGATCGGCTTGCTGGTGAATCTGCTGTCCGCCTGGTTACTACGCGATCAGCATGACCACGGTCACGGTCACGGTCACGGTCACGGTCACGGTGAGCACCCGCATGCCCATTCGCATGAGCACGCTTGCGGTGGCAAGGACCTGAATCGGCACGCCGCCTTCATCCATGTGCTGACCGATGCGCTGACATCGGTGGCCGCGATCGTTGCGCTGCTGGGTGGCAAGTTCTTCGGCTGGGGCTGGCTGGACCCGGCAATGGGGATCGTCGGTGCGCTGGTCATTCTGGTCTGGGCGCGCGGCCTGCTGCGTGACACGGGCAAGGCATTGCTGGATCGGGAGATGGACGACCCGCTGGTAGACAAGATTCGGGAGGCGTTGCAGCAGGTACCCGATACCGAGGTTACCGATCTGCACCTGTGGCGAGTGGGGCGGGCGCAATACAGCTGCATCCTGAGCGTTGTGACCCACCAGACGCATACCGCGGACCAGTACAAGGCGGCGTTGCAGGCGTTTCCCCAGCTGGTGCATGTGACCGCCGAGGTGAACCGCTGCGACGAAAGCGCACACCTTGATCCCCGACAATAACGCGCCCAAAAGGCGCGGGCCAAGGCCGTTTGGTCGATTCGTGAAAAAAAGCCGTATTCAACTGAAAAGACTTTTGCCTGTCATAACTTTTACGGTATTACCGAATTCAGACCGCCGAACCCTGCGACACAGGTGGCGGCTCCTGGGCAGCCCCGAATCCACCGGCTTCCCTCGTCCGCTCACCTGAATCGCATGGCGGTCACTGTGCAGCGAAGCGCTTTCGGCTCTTCGTTTCTGGCCCCAGAAGAAGGTGATCGGTATGGATGACTACGGCAGATCTCGCGCGACCCAGCCCACGCTCTACGTCCTCGACACGAATGTACTGATCCACGATCCCAACGCTTTGCTGAACTTCCAGGAACATCAGGTCGCCATCCCGATGACCGTGCTGGAAGAGCTCGATCAACTCAAGGCCGGCAAGCACAGCGTGGCAGCCGAGTGCCGTCAGGCGATTCGTCTGATCGACAAGCTGCTCGGTGATGCAACGCCGGAAGAGGTCGAACTCGGCGTGCCGATCCAGCGTGGCAAGAGTGGGCCGTCAGGCAGCCTGTCGATTCTCATGAGCAAGCGCGGCGAGCCCAACGCATTGCCGGAAGATCTGAATGACAACAAGATCATCAACCAGGTGGTCGAGCTGAGCAAACAGCGTCCCGGCGTGCCTGTAGTGCTGGTCACCAAGGACATCAACATGCGCCTGAAGGCGCGTGCCTGTGGCGTAGCGGCGGAGGATTACCATACCGATCAGCTAGTCGATGACGTCGGCCAGCTTTCTCCTGGCTATCACAGCGTCAGCGGCTCGTTCTGGGATCGCGTGAGCAAGGTCGAGACCCATCAGGGCCATGGGCGCACCTGGCACCGCGTACAGCTGACCGACAACCTGCCCGCAGTGCATATCAACGAGTTCATCATCGACGAACAGGGCTTTGTCGGCTGGATCAAGGGCATCAAGGCCGATGAGCTGCTGCTGCTCGACCTCCATCAGGAGCCGCTGCTGCATCAGGAAGCCTGGGGCTTGCGCCCGCGGGACATCCATCAGGCATTGGCGCTGTTCGCCTTGCTCGATCCGGATATCCATCTGGTCAACCTGTCCGGCGCGGCCGGTTCCGGCAAGACCATTCTCGCGCTGGCTGCAGCCATCGAGCAGACCGTGGTGAGCAAGCGCTACCGGCGCATCATCGCCACCCGCAGCGTACAGGGGCTCGACGAGGACATCGGTTTCCTGCCCGGCACCGAGGCCGAGAAGATGGAGCCCTGGCTGGGCGCGATCACCGACAACCTCGAAGCGCTGCACATGGAGGACGAGAACACCCACGGCAGCATCGACTACATCCTGCAAAAGGTGCCGCTGCAGTTCAAATCGCTGAACTACATCCGCGGTCGCAGCTTCCAGCAGAGCCTGATCCTGATCGACGAATGTCAGAACCTCACGCCGCACCAGATGAAAACCATCATCACCCGTGCGGGCAACGGCTCGAAGGTGGTCTGTCTGGGTAATCTGGCGCAGATCGACACGCCGTATCTGTCGGCGACCAGTTCGGGGCTTACCTACCTGACCGAACGCTTCAAGGACTTCTCCCACGGCGTTCACATCACCCTGCAGGGGGTGCCGCGTTCGGTACTGGCCGAATACGCCGAAGCGCACATGTAGCGGAGACGCGCGCGACGATGCCCGGTAGTACCTCTTACGGGGGCGGGTTCATCGTCGGCGGCTGCGGTAGACTCGTGATTTTCCGATCAGGAGCGCCGAATGCTCACCCATCTCGATTCCCAAGGCCGGGCCAGCATGGTCGATGTCACCGACAAGGCCGTCACCGCCCGTGAAGCGGTAGCCGAGGCGCGCGTGCGCATGCTGCCGCAGACTCTGCAGATGATCCAGCAGGGTGGCCATCCCAAAGGCGACGTCTTCGCCGTGGCGCGCATCGCCGGCATCCAGGCAGCGAAAAAGACCTACGAACTGATCCCGCTGTGTCATCCGCTGCTGCTCACCAGCATCAAGGTCGAGCTGGCAGCAGAGGGCGAGGACAGCGTGCTGATTCGCGCAACCTGCAAGCTGGCCGGGCAGACGGGTGTCGAGATGGAAGCGTTGACCGCTGCCAGCGTCGCGGCGCTGACCATCTACGACATGTGCAAGGCAGTGGATCGCGGCATGGTTATCGAAGGCGTGCGTCTGCTGGAGAAACTGGGTGGCAAGAGCGGTCACTGGCAGGTGCAGGCATGATCAGTATCCAGTTTTTTGCCCGTTATCGAGAAGCGCTCGGCAGTGATGGCGAGCGACTGCAGTGGGATGCATCGCTTGCCAGCGTGAACGACGTGCGCCAGCATCTTCTGGCCCGCGGAGGCGCCTGGGAGGTGCTTGCTGAACAGAATCTGATGTGCGCGCGCAATCAGGAACTTTGCGGGCTCGACGAGCCGGTGTCAGACGGCGACGAAGTGGCCTTCTTTCCAACCGTGACCGGAGGTTGAGCATGACTGTACGTGTACAGACGGCCGCCTTCGATCCTGGCGCCGAACTCAATGCGTTGCACGCAGCCAATCTTGGTATCGGCGCGGTGGCCGGCTTCGTCGGGTATGTGCGTGATTTCAATGATGGCCAGGATGTTGCCGGCATGTTCCTCGAGCATGCGCCGGGAATGACCGAAAAAGCCCTGGAGAAGATCGTGGTCGAGGCCGAGCAGCGCTGGCCGTTGCTACGGCTCGATGTGCTGCACCGGGTCGGTCCGCTGGAACCGGGTGAGCCCATCGTTTTCGTCGGTGCGGCCAGTGCCCATCGCGATGCCGCCTTCGATGCCTGTCGCTTCGTGATGGATTATCTGAAGACGCGGGCACCATTCTGGAAGAAGGAGAGCACCCCTTCTGGTGCGCGCTGGGTCGAGGGCCGCGCAAGCGACCAGATAGCCGCTGAGCGCTGGGACGAAAAGCGCTGAGCCTTCAATAGAAGGTTATGTACATCTTGAAGGCCAGTGTCGAGAACATGGTCAGCACACCCACGGCCAGCAGCCCTACACCCCAGTTACTGTCCCGGTAGTTGAACCCTACGCAGAGCAGAACGAAGCCAATGACGATGAGCGACAGTAGCCAGTGCATGCTATCCATTGGTTTTTTCCTTGCGTTCGGAATCTAGCTACAACTCTAGCCGCGTTGCCTTGTTTGCGGCCTGATTCAGGTCATTGATGGGGCAGGCGGAACATGGAAAGGACGCGACGAATGCCGCGTCCTAGAGGTTCAGCGTGAGTGTGGAGCCGGCGCAAGCAGTTCGGCCGGCGGCATCTCGCACTGGATCTTGCGGCCGATCAGCGCTTCGATAGGTGGGAGCGCGAACGCATCATCCTCCCCGGCGAAACTGATCGAAGTGCCACTGGTGCCGGCTCGTCCGGTACGACCGATGCGGTGCACGTAGTCGTCCGGGTCTTCCGGCAGGGTGAAGTTGATCACGTGACTGATGCCATCGACATGAATGCCGCGACCAGCGACATCGGTCGCCACGAGCACGCGAATCTTGCCTTCTCGGAAGCCTTCCAGCGTGCGGATGCGTTTGTGCTGCGGCACGTCGCCGGACATCTGCGCGGCGCTGATGCCGTCGCGGGTCAGGCGCTCTTCGATCCGCCGCACCTCGTCCTTGCGGTTGGCGAAAACCATTACCCGGGTCCAGTCGTTCTGAGTGATCAGGTTGTACAGCAGCTTGTACTTGTCGCTGCCGGCCACCGCGAAGACGTGCTGTTCGACGGTATCGCTGGCCACGTTTTCCGGTTCGATCTCGACGATGGCGGGGTTGGTTGTCCACTGTTGTGCCAGGTTCATCACATCGTCGGTGAAGGTGGCGGAGAACAGCAGCGTCTGGCGCTCGCTCTTGGGTGGCGTCTGGCGAATGATCTGGCGAACCTGCGGAATGAAGCCCATGTCGAGCATGCGGTCGGCTTCGTCCAGCACCATCACCTCGACCATGTCCAGGTGCACCTCGCCACGCTGGTTGAAGTCCAGCAGGCGACCGGGCGTGGCAACCAGGATGTCGCAGTAGCGCGATTCCAGCTGCTTGAGCTGCTTGTCGAAATCCATGCCGCCGACGAAGCTCATCACGTTCAGGTTGGTGTACTTGGTCAGATCCAGCGCGTCGTTGGCGATCTGCACCACCAGCTCCCGGGTCGGCGCGATGATCAGCGCACGCGGCTCGCCCATGTAGCGGTCCTTCGGCGGCGGTGTGTCGAGCAGTTGCGTGATGGTGGAGATAAGGAAGGCGGCAGTCTTGCCGGTGCCGGTCTGGGCGCGGCCAATGGCATCTCGGCCAGCGAGGGTGTAACCCAGTACCTGAGCCTGAATCGGGGTGCAGTAGGGAAAGCCCAGATCGTGAATGGCATGCATCAGCTCGGGTGCGAGCTTGAAGTCATGGAAGCGGGTCTTGCCTTCGGCCGGCTCTACGGTGAAGTCTTCCAGCTTCCAGGCCGGGGCTGCGGGCTTGGCTGGCTTGCTGCGCTGGCGACGCGGTTTCTCGGTTGTACGCTCTGCTGCTTGCGGCTTGGACGGAGCATCAGGTGTCGCAATTTGCTGCGCTGCGGGGGCGCTTTGCTGCGGTGCCGCGTTGACGGCAGCCGGGCTGCTGTCGATTGTGCCGGCCCGCTCATCGGGGGCCTTGCCGAATATTTTCTTGAGTGCTTTGAGCACGGTCTTCTCGTCGTCGAATTAGGAAAGTGTCGCGCGCCAGTGTAATGCAAGACGCTGGCGTGGCGAAGCATCGCGCTTGCGGGCCCATGGGCGTTCAGCCGCAGACACGGTTTCGTCCCCGTGCCTTGGCCAGGTACAGCGCCTTGTCTGCGCGGCCTACGAGGCCCTCCAGCGTGTCGGATGCGCGCATGCGCGCCAGGCCTACCGAGATCGTCACGCCCGGCAAAGACCCGGTCGGCGTGGCGATGGTGTCGTTCTGTGCGACACGCTGACGCAAGCGCTCGGCAATAAGGCGTGCGGTGCGCAGGTCCAGCTCCGGAAGCAGGATGACGAACTCTTCGCCACCGAAACGCACCAGGCTGTCCTTCGGTCGCAGTTGCGTCCCCAGCAGCCGCGCTACCTGGCAGAGCGCATGATCGCCAGCGATATGCCCATGGCGATCGTTGTACGGCTTGAACTCGTCGACATCGATCATCAGCATGCACAAGGGGCGCCCGTTGAAGGCACAGCGGGCACTTTCACGTTCGAAGATGTGTTCCAGCCAGCGTCGGTTGAACACGCCGGTGAGCACATCGATGTTGGCGTTGTGCTCGCTGTTGATGATCAGTTGATCGGTCAGCCGCACCCGGTCGCACAGCAGTTCGATCAGGTTCTGCATCAGCTGGGGCGATTGCGTGAGAAAAGGCAGTTCCCGGCTGTGCAGCCTGAGAACACGGCTCGGCTCGCTGGCGATGACATAGGCAGAAGGTGGTCGATGATCGCAGAAGCTGACCTCGCCAACGCAGTCGTTGACCTCAACGTAGCGTACGGGCGGGTTGTCTCGTGAGGCCAGCTGGACGCTTAGCTGGCCTCGCACGAGCATATATAGATGGCGGTTCAGCGTATGTGGTGAAAGGATGAGTTCCTCTGCGTCGACTTCGCAGGTTTCCAGCCTTTCCAGCAGCGCCAAGAGCACAGGGCGCTCCACACCGCGAAACAGTCGAATGCTTTGCAGCTGTTCCACGGTCGGCATACCGGTTATTCGCTTCATGGCAGCGACTGGCCGGACGAGTCTGCCTCCCTCGCGCCATTCATGACGACCTCCCGCTTATCGTTGGCAGGACGGGCGACGCTCCGGTCCTCCACGCACTAGCGTAGTCCTGATATCCCTGTTGGGATTAAGTCTTTTATGCGGGCGCTGGCCGCTCAGTCCAGATGCGTGGAGAGCCAATCGCCGATGTCCTGAATTTCTTCTCCAAGCACCTCGTGCCCCATAGGGTAATCGCGCCAGGTGACCTTGACCCCCGCATCGTGCAGGCACTGGTAAGCCACACGGCCCATCGCCGTTGGTACCACGTCGTCGCGGCTGCCATGCAGGCACAGCGCCGGATAACGCAGCGCCTCCGGGGCGAAGGTCGGTGACTCGCCGAAGGTCGGCGCATACGTCGAAAGGGCAATGACTCCCCCCAGCGGACCGCGCCAGCGAAGGAATGCGGTGTGCAGGACCACCGCGCCACCCTGGGAAAACCCCGCGAGGAATATGCGGGCCGGATCAATGCCGCAATCGCGTTGTGCCTCGATCAGCGTGATGAGCTGCTGCGCAGAGGCTTCCAGCTGCTCGCGATTGATGGCGCGCGCCGGGCTCATGGCAAGGATGTCGTACCAGCTCGGCATGCTCCAGCCACCGTTGATGGTTACCGGGCGTGTCGGTGCCTGGGGCAGCACGAAGCGGGTGCTCTGCAGGCGCTGCTGCAGCGCTTCGGCGACGGGCTGGAAGTCATATCGATCGGCACCCAGGCCGTGCAGCCAGATGACACAGGCGTCCGCAGCGCCGGTGGGTTCCAGGATCAACGGTTCGCTCATGAATCAGCTCCAGTTGGGGGCAGGTCGCCTCGTGTTGGGGCAGCGGGGATCGCTGCTGACGAGGCAGTGGCGCGAGGTTACCTGCTCCGGCACGGCGATAGAACCCGCAATTGCGGCCGGCCCGCGACGTGGCCGCGAACTGGTATGCGGCTTGCTTTATGCAGTCCGGCTCCAGCCGGAATGGCCTGTTGCGACGGGTCGCGGCGTTGTGAGCAATCAACATTGCCGATCACCTATGGGCGACTAGACTCAGGTCAGGCTGCCGCCGCTTCGCTGCTGCCACTGGCGTCGAAGGGCCGAACGCCCGAACCCGAGAATAAGAAAGCAAACTGGAGGTTTCGATGATTAGGGTGAAATCCACACTGGCTGTGCTGGGTGCTGCGTCACTGCTGGGCATCAGCGGGCTGGCGCAGGCGGGGGCGACCCTCGATGCAGTGCAGAAGAAAGGATTCGTGCAGTGCGGCATCAGCGATGGCCTTCCGGGCTTTTCCTTTGCCGATGCCAAGGGGAAATACCAGGGGATCGATGTCGACGTCTGCCGCGCAGTAGCGGCGGCGGTCTTCGGCGACGCCAGCAAGGTCAAGTACAGCCCGCTGACCGCCAAGGAGCGCTTCACCGCGCTGCAGTCGGGCGAAGTGGACGTGCTGTCGCGAAACACGACCTGGACCAGTTCGCGAGACGCGGCCATGGGGCTGAATTTCACCGGCGTGACCTACTACGACGGCCAGGGCTTTCTGGTGAACAAGGAGCTAGGGGTCGGCAGTGCCAAGGAGCTGGATGGTGCGACCGTGTGCATCCAGGCCGGGACGACGACCGAGCTCAATCTGTCCGACTACTTCCGCTCCAACAGCCTTAAATACACCCCGATTACCTATGACACGTCGGATGAAAGCGCCAAGTCGCTCGAATCCGGCCGCTGCGATGTGCTCACTTCGGATCAGTCGCAGCTGTATGCGCAGCGCATCAAGCTGGCCAATCCCGACCAGTATGTCGTGCTGCCCGAGGTCATCTCCAAGGAGCCCCTTGGCCCTGCGGTGCGTCAGGGTGACGAGGAATGGTTCGATATCGTGCGCTGGAGCCTTTTCGCCATGCTCAACGCCGAGGAGCTGGGCATCACTTCGGCGAATGTCGAGGACATGGCCAAGAGCACCAAGAATCCTGACGTGGCGCGCCTGCTTGGCGCCGAGGGCGAATACGGCAAGGATCTCAAGCTGCCGAAGGACTGGGCGGTGCAGATCGTCAAACAGGTGGGTAACTACGGTGAGATCTTCGATCGCAACGTAGGCGCCGGCAGCGAGCTGAAGATCGAGCGCGGCCTCAATGCCTTGTGGAACAACGGTGGCCTGCAATACGCACCTCCGGTGCGCTGAGCCCGCGTGGCCGGCCTCGTGCCGGCCCGTTTCACGGATGAGCATGGCCGGTCCAGGTGACCGGCCATGCGGCATGAGGAATTTCGATGCGTTCGATCGCCAGAGGCACTGTGCCCCGACGTTCGCCTTTCACCGATCCACGAATACGCGCCTGGGTGTTCCAGGTGCTGGCGGTGTTGGCGGTGGTGGCGTTCGGCTGGTACCTGTTTCATAACACACAGACCAATCTTGCCCATCGCGGCATCACGTCCGGATTCGGCTTCCTTAACAATGCCGCCGGCTTCGGCATTTCCCAGCATCTGATCGACTACAGCGAGAGCGACACTTACGGTCGCGTCTTCTGGGTCGGCTTGCTCAACACACTGCTGGTCAGCGTAATCGGGATCGTTCTGGCCACCATCATGGGCTTTATCCTCGGCGTAGGGCGCCTATCCAGCAACTGGTTGATCCGCCAGCTGGCGACGCTCTACATCGAGGTTTTCCGCAATATCCCGCCGCTGCTGCTGATCTTCTTCGTCTACTTCGCCGTGATCAGCCCGCTGCCAGGGCCGCGCAACAGCCTGAGCCTGTGGGATGCTGTATTCGTCAACAACCGCGGCGTGCAGATGCCGGCACCCAGCGCTGCCGATGGATTCTGGGCGTTCTGGCTGGCGCTGCTCGTCGCACTGGTGGCGGTGGTGCTACTCAACCGCTGGGCTCGCGCGCGGCGACATGCGACCGGGCGGATGTTTCCGGTGTTCTGGACCAGCCTCGGGCTGTTTCTCGGCATCCCCTGGCTGATGACCTTCATTGCAGGCGCACCTTTCACCTGGGAAGTGCCGGAGCTGCAGCGCTTCAACATTCGCGGTGGCTGGGTGGTGATCCCGGAGCTGGTTTCGATCGTCGTGGCGCTGTCGGTCTATACCGCTGCGTTCATCGGCGAGACCGTGCGCTCGGGCATCCAGTCGGTCAGCCACGGCCAGACCGAGGCCGCCGCATCCCTCGGGTTGCGTCCGGGCCAGGTGCTGCGGCTGGTGATCGTGCCGCAAGCACTGCGGGTGATCGTGCCGCCGTTGACCAGCCAATATTTGAACCTGGCGAAGAACTCGTCCCTTGCGGCTGCCATCGGCTATCCGGACATGGTGTCGCTGTTCGCCGGTACGGTGCTCAATCAGACCGGGCAGGCCATCGAAACCATGGCCATCACCATGAGCGTCTACCTGGCCATCAGCATCAGCATTTCGCTGTTGATGAACTGGTACAACAAGCGCATTGCGCTGATCGAGCGGTGAGCGCATGACTATCCATACCTTCAAGCCCGACCTGCCGCCACCGACGATCAGCATCGGTGCACTTGGCTGGCTACGGGCGAATCTGTTCTCCAGCTGGATCAACACCCTGCTGACCCTGGTGGGGCTGTACCTGCTCTGGCTGATCGTACCGCCGGTACTCGAATGGGCCATCTTCAAGGCCGACTGGACCGGCGAGACGCGCGCCGATTGCAGCCGCGAAGGCGCCTGCTGGGTATTCATTCAGACCCGGTTCGGCCAGTTCATGTACGGCTTCTACCCCACGGAGCTGCGCTGGCGCGTCGATGCCGCAGCCTGGCTGGCGATCATCGGCGCGGCGCCACTGTTTCTGCGGCAGATGCCGCACAAGCTGCGCTACGGCATCGGTTACCTGCTGGTCTATCCGCTGCTGGCCTACTGGCTGCTGCATGGCGGATTCCTCGGGTTGCAGACGGTGCCGACCAGTCAGTGGGGCGGTTTGATGCTGACGGTGGTGATCGCCGCGGTGGGCATTGCCGGCGCCTTGCCGTTGGGCATCCTGCTGGCGCTGGGGCGACGCTCCGACATGCCAGCGATCCGCGTGCTCTGCGTAACCTTCATCGAGTTCTGGCGTGGCGTGCCGCTGATCACCGTGTTGTTCATGTCTTCGGTGATGCTGCCGTTGTTCCTGCCCGAAGGCATGAATCTGGACAAACTGCTGCGCGCGATGCTGATGGTTGTGTTCTTCGAGGCTGCCTATATCGCTGAAGTGGTGCGTGGTGGCCTGCAGGCGATCCCCAAGGGGCAATACGAGGCGGCGGCTGCAATGGGGCTGGGTTACTGGCGCAGCACGCTACTGGTGATCCTGCCGCAGGCGCTGAAACTGGTGATTCCGGGCATCGTCAACACCTTCATCGCCCTGTTCAAGGACACCAGCCTGGTGATCATCATCGGCCTGTTCGACTTCCTCAACAGCATCAAGCGCGCCACCGCGGACCCGGCCTGGCTGGGTATGTCCACTGAGGGTTACGTGTTCGCTGCGCTGGTGTACTGGATGTTCTGTTTCGGCATGTCCCGCTATTCCATGCGCCTGGAGCGCAAGCTGGACACCGGCCACAAGCATTAGGAGTGACATATGAGTGATTCAAACGCGCAGGCCGAACAGGCGAGCGGCCCGGTCATCCAGATGCAGGGCGTGCACAAGTGGTTCGGCCAGTTCCATGTGCTCAAGGACATCAATCTCAGCGTGCGACAGGGCGAGCGCATCGTCTTGTGCGGGCCTTCCGGGTCCGGCAAGTCCACGACCATTCGCTGCCTCAACCGTCTGGAGGAACACCAGCAGGGGCGGATCGTCATCAACGGCGTGGAGCTGACCAGCGACCTCAAGCAGATCGAGGCGATCCGCAGCGAAGTCGGCATGGTGTTCCAGCACTTCAACCTGTTCCCACACCTGACCGTGCTGCAGAACTGCACCCTCGCGCCGATGTGGGTGCGCAAGTTGCCGCGACGCCAGGCCGAGGAAATCGCCATGCATTATCTGGAACGCGTGCGCATCCCGGAGCAGGCCAACAAGTTTCCCGGCCAGCTCTCCGGCGGTCAGCAGCAGCGCGTGGCGATCGCCCGCGCGCTGTGCATGAAGCCGAAGATCATGCTGTTCGACGAGCCGACCTCGGCGCTCGATCCGGAGATGGTGAAGGAGGTGCTGGATACCATGGTCAGTCTCGCCGAAAGCGGCATGACCATGCTCTGTGTGACCCATGAGATGGGCTTCGCCCGCACCGTGGCGGATCGGGTGATCTTCATGGACAAAGGCGAGATCGTCGAACAGGCCGAGCCAGAGCTGTTCTTCACCAACCCGGTCAACGACAGGACCAAGCTGTTCCTCAGCCAGATCCTGCACTGATTCAGGCCAGGTCAGGCGCGCCGTCGGAGCACGCGGGGCCTGGCTGTGTTCAGCCTTAGCCTCGGCCGCCGTCATGGGCTAGAATACGCGCCCCGACTGCTCCCCCCTCCGAGGCTGTTCCGACGATGTTGATCCTGCGCGGCGCTCCCGCTCTTTCCGCCTTCCGTCATGGCAAGCTCCTGGCACAACTGACCGATAAGGTCCCCGCTGTCAGCGGGCTGTATGCCGAGTTCGCCCATTTCGCCGAGGTTTCCGGCACGCTTGGCGCGGATGAGCAGAACGTACTGACCCGCCTGCTGAAGTACGGCCCCAGTGTGCCGGTGCAGGAACCTGCTGGTCGGCTGTTCCTGGTGGTGCCTCGCTTCGGCACCATCTCGCCGTGGTCAAGCAAGGCCAGCGATATCGCCCACAACTGCGGCTTGGAGAAGATCCAGCGGCTGGAGCGGGGCATCGCCTACTACGTGCAGGGCGAGTTTTCCGATGGTGATGCACAGCTGATTGCCGCTGCGCTGCACGATCGCATGACGCAGCTGGTGCTGAATCGCTTCGAAGAAGCCGCCAACCTGTTCAGCCACGCCGAGCCCAAACCGCTGACTGCGGTGGACATCCTCGGTGGCGGCCGCGCCGCACTGGAAAAGGCCAACACCGAATTCGGCCTGGCCCTGGCCGAAGATGAAATCGATTATCTGGTCAGCGCCTTCCAGGGCCTCAAACGCAATCCGCACGACATTGAACTGATGATGTTCGCGCAGGCCAACTCCGAGCACTGTCGCCACAAGATCTTCAATGCCAGCTGGGACATCGACGGCGAAAGCCAGGACAAGTCGCTGTTCGGCATGATCAAGAACACCTACCAGATGCACAGCGAGAACGTGCTGTCCGCTTACAAGGACAACGCGTCGGTCATCGTCGGCCACACCGCAGGACGTTTCTTCCCCAATCCTGAAACCCGCCAGTACGGCGCGGTGCAGGAGCCGGTGCATATCCTGATGAAGGTGGAAACGCATAACCACCCGACCGCAATTTCGCCGTTCTCGGGTGCTTCCACCGGTTCCGGTGGCGAGATTCGCGACGAGGGCGCCACCGGGCGTGGTGCCAAGCCGAAAGCGGGCCTGACCGGCTTCACCGTCTCCAACCTGAACATCCCCGGCTTCGAACAGCCGTGGGAACAGGCCTATGGCAAGCCGGAACGCATCGTCACGCCGTTGGACATCATGATTGAAGGCCCGCTGGGTGGCGCCGCGTTCAACAACGAATTCGGTCGCCCGGCGCTGACCGGTTACTTCCGTACCTTCGAGCAGTCGATCAGCACGCCGCGCGGCGACGAGGTGCGTGGTTATCACAAGCCGATCATGCTCGCCGGTGGCCTGGGCAATATCCGTGAAGATCATGTGCAGAAAGCCGAAATCACCGTTGGCGCCAAGCTGATCGTGCTCGGCGGCCCGGCCATGCTGATCGGTCTGGGCGGCGGCGCCGCATCCTCGGTCGCGACCGGTGCCAGCTCTGCCGATCTGGATTTCGCCTCGGTGCAGCGCGAGAACCCGGAAATGGAGCGCCGTTGCCAGGAGGTCATCGATCGCTGCTGGCAGCTGGGCGACCAGAACCCCATTGCTTTCATCCATGACGTCGGTGCTGGCGGCATCTCCAACGCCTTCCCGGAACTGGTCAACGACGGTGGTCGCGGTGGCCGTTTCGAACTGCGCAACGTGCCCAACGACGAGCCGGGCATGGCCCCGCACGAGATCTGGAGCAACGAGTCCCAGGAGCGTTACGTACTGGCCGTCAGCGCCGTCGATTTCGAGCGTTTCCAAGCCATCTGCGAACGTGAGCGCTGCCCGTTCGCGGTCGTCGGCGAGGCGACCGAAGAGCCACAGCTGACTGTCACCGACAGCCATTTCGGCAACACTCCGGTGGACATGCCGCTGGAAGTGCTGCTCGGCAAGCCGCCGCGCATGCACCGCAGCGCCAGCCGTGAAGCTGAGCTCGGTGATGACTTCGATGCGGCTGCGGTCGATCTGAGCGAAGCCGTCACCCGCGTGCTGCGTCACCCGGCTGTCGCCAGCAAGAGCTTCCTGATCACCATCGGTGACCGCAGCATTACCGGCCAGGTGGCTCGCGATCAGATGGTCGGCCCTTGGCAGGTGCCGGTCGCCGACTGCGCCGTCACGGCTACCAGCTACGACGTTTACACCGGCGAAGCCATGGCGATGGGCGAGCGTACGCCGCTGGCACTGCTGGATGCCCCGGCGTCGGGCCGCATGGCCATTGGCGAAACGCTGACCAACCTGGCAGCGGCGCGCATCGAGAAGATTTCCGACATCAAATTGTCCGCCAACTGGATGGCCGCTGCCGGCCATCCGGGTGAAGACGCACGCTTGTACGACACCGTTCGCGCCGTCGGCATGGAGCTGTGCCCGCAGCTGGGCCTGACCATTCCGGTGGGCAAGGACTCGATGTCGATGAAAACCCGTTGGAGCGAGGAGGGCGCAGAGAAAAGCGTGACCTCGCCGATGTCGCTGATTGTTTCCGGCTTCGCTCCGGTAACTGATGTTCGCCAGACCCTGACCCCGCAGCTGCGGCTGGACAAGGGCGCCACCGACCTGATTCTGATCGATCTGGGGCGCGGGCAGAACCGCATGGGCGCTTCGATTCTCGCGCAGGTATACGGTCAGCTTGGTCGCCAGGCACCCGACGTCGATGATGCCGAAGACCTGCAGGCATTCTTTGCCGTGGTCCAGGGGCTGAATGCCGACGGTCTGTTGCTGGCGTACCACGACCGTTCCGATGGGGGGCTGCTGACCACCGTGCTGGAAATGGCTTTTGCCGGTCATTGCGGCCTGAGTCTGAATCTCGATGGTCTTCTGGAAAGCGCCGTGGATGTCGCCCCGATGCTCTTCAACGAAGAGCTTGGCGCGGTGATTCAGGTGCGTCAGGGCGACACCGAGATCGTGCTGGCGCAGTTCAGCGCTGCCGGGCTGGGTGACTGCGTCGCTGTCATTGGTCAGCCGGTCAACAACGGCCATGTATCGATCAAGCACGGCGAGGAGGAAGTCTTCGCCGGCGAGCGCCGTCTGCTGCAGCGTCAGTGGGCTGAAACCAGCTACCAGATCCAGCGCCTGCGTGATAACGCCGAGTGCGCCGATCAGGAGTTCGACGCGCTGCTCGAAGAGGACAACCCGGGTCTGAGCGCCAAGCTGAGCTTCGACGTGAACGAAGACATCGCGGCGCCCTACATCAAACGTGGCGTTCGTCCGCAGATTGCGGTGCTGCGCGAGCAGGGTGTCAATGGTCAGGTGGAAATGGCGGCGGCGTTCGATCGTGCCGGTTTCGCTGCGGTCGACGTGCACATGAGTGACATCCTTTCCGGACGCGTCAGCCTTGAGGAGTTCAAGGGCCTGGTCGCCTGCGGTGGCTTCTCCTACGGCGACGTGCTCGGCGCCGGTGAAGGCTGGGCCAAGTCCGTTCTGTTCAATGCGCGTGCACGGGATGGCTTCCAGGCCTTCTTCGAGCGCAAGGACAGCTTCGCCCTCGGCGTGTGCAACGGCTGCCAGATGATGAGCAACCTGCACGAACTGATCCCGGGCACGGAGAACTGGCCGCACTTCGTACGCAACCGCTCGGAGCAGTTCGAAGCTCGGGTGGCGATGGTCCAGGTGCAGGATTCGCCCTCGATCTTCCTGCAGGGCATGGCCGGCTCCCGCCTGCCTATCGCCATCGCCCACGGCGAAGGCCATGCGGAATTCGAGAGCGAAGAGGCCATGCTGCAGGCGGATCTCTCCGGCACCGTGGCGCTGCGCTTCGTGGATAATCACGGCAAGGTCACCGAACGCTACCCGGCCAACCCGAACGGCTCGCCACGCGGTATCACCGGTCTCAGCAGCCGCGACGGCCGTGTGACCATCATGATGCCGCACCCGGAGCGGGTGTTCCGCGCCGTGACCAACTCCTGGCGCCCTGACGAGTGGCAGGAAGACGGCGGCTGGATGCGCATGTTCCGCAATGCGCGGGTCTGGGTGGACTGATCGATCTGGTCAACCGAGCCCACTCCAGAAGCCCGCCGATAGCATATCGGCGGGCTTTTTCATTTGTGACGATGGTCTATGAACCGCCAGCGTTAAGTGTCGTCTGAGCTATGACGCGCCGCACCATTTGGCGCGAACATGGATGGCAGAATGCCACTTCGCCTGCCGAACGAGGCCGGGTTCATCTGCACGGAGAGGTCGATGTACAAGCTGTGCTTCTATGTTCCAGACAGTCATCTGGAAGCGGTCAAGAAAGCAGTGTTCGCGGCTGGCGCGGGGCGTATAGGCGCTTACGACAGTTGCTGCTGGCAAGTGCTAGGCCAGGGACAATATCGGCCGCTGGAGGGCAGCCAGCCATTTATCGGGCAGACGGGGCAGGTACAGCACGTACCCGAGTGGAAGGTCGAGATGGTGGTGGCGGATGAACTCATTCACGACAGTGTCAGGGCCTTGAAAAAGGCCCATCCCTACGAGACGCCCGCATACGACGTGTGGCGGCTGTCCGACATGCAGTTCTGACCAGCTCGAGGCACGCCTTGAAAGTCTGTCAGCGGCTGCCTCGGGCCTGCTACGGACGAATCTCGATCAGCGTGCCGTCCTTTACCAGTTGCCATATCTCTCGCATGTCGCTGTTGGTCAAGGCGATGCAGCCTTCGGTCCAGTCGAGGGTGTGGAAGAACCACTCCGGATATTCCTCATCCAGCGGTGTGCCGTGCAGCATGATCATGTTGCCGGGCGGTACGCCCTCCTGCTGCGCGCGGGCGAGATCGCGGGCGTTGGGGTAGGAGATGTGCATCGACAGGTTGTACTTGTCGCTGGTCTTGCGCCAATCGATCCAATAGAAGCCTTCGGGCGTGCGCAGGTCGCCTTCGCGCAGCTTTGCTCCGTTTGGCTGCTTGCCCAGCGACACTCGATAACTCTTGAGCGTCTGGCCGGCGCTGACCAGATGCAGCTTGCGTTCGGATTTGATCACCAGAACCTTGTCGATAGGCGTGCTGCCCAGGCTAGGGGTCGCATTGGCGTGGGAAAGCGCAGTAAAGGTGAGGCAGAGCAGGGCGAACAGCCAGCGCATCGAGGCATTCCTGAAAGACTTCATCAGACCAGTTTGTGCCAGTGGGGCGACAGACGCGTCAGTCTGTAATCCGGTTCTGCTGGCGGTTTCGATAGCCAGTCACGGCTTCATTGCGCACCGGGAAGGTCTGCTGCACCCGGTCGGCGAAGAAGCATTCTAGGGTACGGCCAATGGTGGGAAAAGCCAGCTCGGACCAAGGGATATCCTGCTGCTCAAACAGCTTCACTTCCAGGCTCTCATCTCCGGCGCAGAAGTCCAGATCGACCAGTTGAGCGCGGAAGAACATGTACACCTGATTGATATGCGGCAGATCGAACAGCGTATAGAGCTGCAGGTCACGAACCCTGGCGCAGGCTTCCTCGAGTGTTTCGCGCTCAGCAGCCTGTTGCAGGGTCTCGCCGTTCTCCATGAAGCCTGCCGGCAAGGTCCAGTAACCCCGCCGAGGCTCGATCGCGCGCCGGCAGAGCAGCACGCAGTCGTCCCAGACGGGTACGCAGCCGGCGACGATGCGTGGGTTCTGGTAGTGGACGGTCTGGCAAGCGTCGCAGACGAAGCGTGGACGATTGTCGCCGTCGGGGATACGGACCAGCACCGGGTTGCCGCACTGGTTGCAGTATTTCATGAGCGAATTCCTGTTGGTTCCGGCAATCTTGGTGTGTCCTTGGCGATTGAGCAAGGACGTTACGGGTTCCTCGTCGGCTGACAGACCCATGATTTGCAGTTGTGGCAATGGACATTCAGACGATCCGTTCGAGCGGCTCGATTGGCTATTTCGAGGCCTTGGGCCGTTGCGCCTTTCATGCCATGATGCCGGTCAAAGACGAAACGAGAAAATTCATGCTGGACAAAATACTCCACCGGGTGCGCGCCTATTCTCCGCATCTTCTGGAGCCGGAAGACCGCCTGCCCGAGGCGGCCGTGCTGATGCCGATCACCCGCAGCGAGTCGCCGGAGCTGGTGTTGACGCTTCGTGCCGCCGGTCTGTCCACCCATGGTGGCGAAGTGGCCTTTCCGGGCGGGCGCCGCGATCCGGAAGACCGTGACCTGTTGCACACCGCATTGCGTGAGGCCGAGGAAGAGGTCGGGCTGGCGCCTGGCATGGTCGAGGTCGTCGGCCCGCTCAGCAGCCTGGTATCGGTGCATGGCATCCATGTCACGCCCTATGTCGGGCTGGTTCCGGACTATGTCGAGTACCGCGCCAACGATGCGGAAATCGCCTCGGTCTTCTCGGTGCCGCTGGAGTTCTTCTGCGAGGATCCGCGCGAAGTCACACATCGCATCGATTACCAGGGGCAGAGCTGGTATATCCCGTCCTACCGCTATGGCGAGTACCAGATATGGGGCCTGACGGCGATCATGATCGTCGAGTTGGTCAACGTCATATACGACGCCGGTATCGAAATGCGCCGTGCGCCAGCTGCCTTCATCGACCTGTCCGGGCGTAGCGAGCCCTGAGCCGCGCCGCTAGGCTGATCCATCCGTACTGACAAGAAGAGGTGTGTCGTGAAATACCGTCTGGGAGAGTCGCGCGTCCAAGCGCATCCGCAGAGCTGGGTAGCGCCCAGTGCCACGTTGGTCGGCAAGATCAGGCTGGATGCCGGCGCCAGCGTGTGGTTTGGCGCCGTGCTACGCGGTGACAACGAGCTGATCCATATCGGCGAGAACAGTAACGTCCAGGATGGCAGCGTGATGCATACCGATATGGGGCACCCGCTGACGCTGGGCACCGGCGTTACCGTTGGCCACAACGCCATGCTGCACGGTTGTACGGTCGGTGATTACAGCCTGATCGGCATCAATGCTGTGGTGCTCAACGGGGCGAAGATCGGCAAGCATTGCATCATCGGCGCCAACACGCTGATCGCGGAAGGCAAGGAGATTCCCGATGGTTCTCTGGTGGTCGGCTCACCGGGCAAGGTGGTGCGAGAACTGACCGATGAGCAGAAGAAGATGCTCGAAGCCAGCGCAGCCCATTACGTGCATAACGCCCAGCGCTATGCGCGGGATCTGGAGCCCGATGAGTGAGCACGCAGGAAAAGCCAGTAGCCTCGCCGTGTGTCAGCCTCTGCGCCTTGGATGAAGACGACCTGTGCGTTGGTTGTCAGCGCAGTGCGGACGAGATTCGCCGTTGGGGTTTGATGAGCAATGACGAGCGCCGCGACGTGCTGCAGCGTTGCGGTGAGAGAGCTCGTCTTGGCGGCCAGCTGATGTAGCAGAGTGCGTTGCGCGCTCGTTTTTCGACGTTTGAGGGAAATCCATGCCACGAATAGGCACCCCGTTGTCTCCCAGCGCCACGCGCGTCCTGCTTTGCGGCTGTGGCGAACTGGGCAAGGAACTGGTCATCGAACTGCAGCGCCTCGGCGTCGAGGTGATCGCCGTAGATCGCTACGCCAATGCACCAGCGATGCAGGTAGCGCACCGCAGCCATGTAATCGACATGCTCGACGGCGCCGCATTGCGCTCCGTGATCGAGCAGGAGCGCCCGCACTACATTGTTCCGGAAATCGAAGCCATCGCGACGGCCACGCTGGTTGAGCTGGAGCAAGAAGGCTACAGCGTCATCCCCACGGCCCGGGCTGCGCAGCTGACAATGAATCGCGAGGGCATTCGCCGCCTCGCCGCCGAAGAACTCGGCCTGCCGACCTCTCCCTATCGCTTTGCCGACTCGCTGGATGAATGTCGCATAGCCGCTCGCGCGCTGGGCTTCCCTTGCTTGATCAAGCCGGTGATGAGTTCATCCGGCAAGGGCCAGTCGGTGCTGCGCAGTGAGGTGGACATCGACGCCGCCTGGGACTACGCGCAAGCGGGCGGACGCGCAGGTCGCGGTCGGGTCATCGTCGAGGGGTTCATCGATTTCGATTACGAAATCACTTTGCTGACGGTCCGGCATGCGGGCGGAACGAGCTTTTGCGAGCCGGTCGGACATCGTCAGGAGAAAGGCGACTATCAGGAATCCTGGCAGCCCCAGCCGATGGAGGCCGTGGCAATGGCCGAGGCGCGGCGGATCGCCCTGGCGGTCACCGATGCATTAGGCGGACGTGGCATCTTCGGTGTCGAACTGTTCGTCAAAGGCGATCAGGTCTGGTTCTGCGAGATCTCTCCGCGCCCTCACGATACCGGGCTGGTTACGTTGGTATCGCAGGACTTGTCCGAGTTCGCCCTGCATGCGCGGGCAATTCTCGGGCTGCCAATTCCGGTAATCCGTCAGCTCGGCCCAGCAGCGTCGGCGGTAATTCTGGTGGAAGGCGAGTCCACCGAAGTGAGCTTCGGCAACCTGGCCGACGTGCTGGCGGAGCCGGATACGGCGCTGCGCCTGTTCGGTAAGCCAGGCGTCAGCGGACAGCGGCGTATGGGCGTGGCGCTGGCGCGCGACGTGTCCATCGACGCAGCAAGGCAGAAGGCGCTGCGCGCTGCTGCTGCGGTAAAAGTCGAGTTATGAAGGTTGTGGAGCCGGCGTCTGCCGGCTCCATCATTGCGCTTGCTGGTCGGCCGCCCGTGCATCGCCAATCGTCCAGGCGCGTACGCTCTTCACCCGATTGTCGGCTGCCTGCAGAATCTCCAGGCGGTAGTTGCCGATCTGCAAGCAGATGCCGGCATCCGGCATGTGCTCCAGGGCTTCGGTGATCAGGCCATTGAGCGTCTTCGGACCGTCACAAGGCAGCTGCCAGTCCAGTGCGCGGTTCACCTCACGGATGTAGGCGGCGCCGTCAATGACCAGTGTGCCGTCGTCCTGCGGGTGGATATCGGGGCTGCGCAGGGCGTCCTGATTGCTGAACTCGCCAACGATTTCTTCGAGGATGTCCTCAAGCGTCACGACGCCGCGCACGTCACCGTATTCGTCTACCACGATGCCGATCCGTCGCTTCTGCTTTTGGAAATTCAGCAGCTGGGTCGAAAGAGGGGTGTTTTCCGGCACGAAATAAGGCTCGCTGCAGGCGGCCAGCAAGCTGTCCTTGGTCAGCTGATCATGGCTGAGCAGACGTGCAATCTGCCGCATGTGGACGATGCCTTCGATCTGGTTGATATCGTTGCGAAACACCGGCAAGCGGGTGTGAGGTGTGGTGCGCAGCTGGCTGACGATCGATTCGAGGTCATCGTCGAGGTCGATGCCGGTGACCTCGTTGCGCGGAATCATGATGTCGTCGACGGTCACGCGTTCCAGGTCGAGAATGCCCAATAGCATGCTCTGGCGATTCAACGGCAGGTCGCTGCCAGACTCGCGCACCACGCTGCGCAGTTCCTCGGTCGAGAGGCTGTCGTTTCCCTTGTTCGACAGGTCGACGCCGAGCAGCTTCAGTAGGCCGTTGCTTACCCAGCTCAGCATTGCGACCAGCGGGTAAAGCACCTTCTGCAGCATCTTCAGCGGCAGGCTGACCGGGTAGGCGACAATTTCCGGGCGCAACGCCGCCAGAGTCTTGGGTGTGATCTCACCAAATATCAGCAGGATGATGGTCAGGCCGATGGTGGCAATCGCAATGCCTGCTTCACCCCAGAGCTGCATGGCCAGAACCGTGGCGATGGAGGAGGCGAGGATGTTGACGAAGTTGTTGCCGACCAGGATGGTGCCGAGCAGGCGGTCCGGGTGAGCGAGCAGCTCGCTGGCGCGTCGCGCGCCTCGATGGCCTTCCTTGGCTTGATGCCTTAGGCGGTAGCGATTGAGGCTGAGCATGCCGGTTTCAGAGCTGGAGAAGAAAGCCGAGCACAGCAGCAGAAAGACCAGCAGTCCGACCAGAAAGCCGGGATGGAGATTTTCCACGGGTTACCTGTTCGCGTCAGATATGCAGGATGAATTCGCGGACCAGCTTGCTGCCGAAGTACGCCAGCATCAGCAGGCAGAAGCCAGCCAGCGTCCAGCGGATGGCCTTGTAGCCGCGCCAGCCGAGTTGCTGTCGGCCCCACAGCAGTAGCCCAAACACGACCCAGGCGATCACCGAGAGGAGTGTCTTATGGACCAGATGCTGGGCAAAAAGATCGTCGAGAAACAGCCAGCCCGAGAGCAATGAGGCAGACAGCAGTACCCAGCCCGCCCAGAGAAAGCCGAACAGCAGGCTCTCCATTGTTTGCAGTGGCGGAAAATTGCGGATCAGTCCTGAGGAGTGCTTGTGCTTGAGGTGATGATCCTGCAGCAAGAGCAACAGCGCTTGGAACACCGCGATCGTGAGCATTCCATAAGCGAGGATCGAGAGCAGGATGTGCGCAAGAATCCCTGGCTCCTCGGCGATCGCTGGTGCGGTGCCGGACGGCGCGAACTGGGCGAACAGGACGGTCAGGCAGCCCAGCGGAAACAGAAGCAGCAGCAGGTTCTCCACTGGCATTCGATGCAGAGCCAGAAGAATCAGCAGAATGACGGCGGCGGCGATCAGGCTCGAAGCGGTGAAGAAGTCGAGGTGCAAGCCGCTGGGGGAGAGCAGCTGAATGAAAAGGCTGATGCCATGGGCAAGCAGGGCAAGCAGGCCGAGGCCGAGCAAGAGACGCTTGTCCGGTGCGGCGCGCTGTGCCAGACGCAAACTTTGATAACCCGTGACGCCGGCATAAAGAGCGGCGGCGGCAAGGCTGGGTAGCAGAGGGTGCATAGATTCCGGTAACGGGCTCGAAAGGTCGTGAGTGTGGCACAAACACCCGAGGGGCAAAAGCTGCGTCAAGGTTACGTATCGTCGCGGCAGGGTTGTCTCTCGATTCTCTCTGTTGCATCGTGCGGCGTTCGCAGAGCAGTGACCGGCGAACGCCTGGAACGAAAAGCAATGCGGGCGGGGTACCGGCGGGGCGCTTCCACCTTCTATAATCCCGCCCTTCAGCACATCCAGCGTGGAATGGCTCATGTTCGAAAACCTAACCGACCGCCTCTCACAAACGCTTCGCCATGTCACCGGCAAGGCCAAGCTGACCGAGGACAACATCAAGGACACCCTGCGCGAAGTGCGCATGGCGCTGCTCGAGGCCGACGTCGCGCTGCCGGTGGTCAAGGAGTTCGTCAATCGGGTAAAGGAGCGCGCCGTCGGCACCGAGGTGTCGAAGAGCCTGACGCCTGGGCAGGCGTTCGTGAAGATCGTCCGCGCCGAGCTGGAAGAACTGATGGGGGCGGCCAACGAAGACCTGGCGCTTCAGGTCACGCCTCCGGCTGTCGTGCTCATGGCGGGCCTGCAGGGTGCGGGTAAGACCACAACCGTAGGCAAGCTGGCGCGCTTCCTCAAGGAGCGTAAGAAAAAGACCGTACTGGTCGTTTCGGCTGACGTGTATCGCCCGGCAGCCATCAAGCAGCTCGAAACGCTGGCGGCTGAGGTCGGTGTCACCTTCTTTCCGTCCGATATCAGCCAGAAGCCGGTAGATATCGCGCAGGCCGCAATTCGCGAAGCCAAGCTCAAGTTCATCGATGTGGTGTTGGTGGATACCGCCGGGCGTTTGGCGATCGATGCCGAAATGATGGCCGAGATCCAGGCCGTCCACGCAGCGATCAATCCGGCCGAGACGCTTTTCGTCGTCGACGCCATGACCGGTCAGGACGCGGCGAATACTGCTCGTGCGTTTGGCGAGGCGCTTCCCTTGACCGGTGTGGTGCTGACCAAAGTCGACGGTGATGCCCGTGGCGGTGCGGCACTGTCGGTACGGCATGTGACTGGCAAGCCGATCAAGTTCCTCGGCATGGGCGAGAAGAGCGATGCTCTGGAACCTTTCCATCCGGATCGTATTGCCTCGCGCATTCTAGGTATGGGCGATGTGCTCAGCCTCATCGAGCAGGCCGAGCAGACCCTCGATCGTGAAAAGGCCGAGAAGCTCACCAAGAAGCTCAAGAAGGGCAAGGGCTTCGATCTCGAAGACTTCCGCGATCAGCTGCAGCAAATGAAGAACATGGGCGGTCTTGGCGGGCTGATGGACAAGCTTCCCTCCATCGGTGGCGTCAATCTGTCGCAGATGGGCCACGCCCAGGGCGCAGCGGAAAAGCAGTTCAAGCAGATGGAAGCGATCATCAACTCGATGACTCCTGCAGAGCGCCGCAATCCCGATATCATCAGCGGCTCGCGCAAGCGCCGGATCGCTATGGGTTCGGGTACTCAAGTGCAGGATATTGGCCGGCTGATCAAGCAGCACAAACAGATGCAGAAGATGATGAAGAAGGTCACCGGCAAGGGTGGCATGGCCAAAATGATGCGCGGCATGGGCGGGATGCTTCCCGGCGGCGGCATGCCGAAGTTCTAGTGATTACAGCACTGCGGCAGGGCGCCGGCGCGGTCGTCTACCGCGCGGCGCTGGCAATAGCCCTGGGCAGTCCTGTCGCTTTGGTAAAAGAGTTTGCAAAATCCCCGGCATTCCTTAAAATGTGCGGCCTTTCGGGCCTAGGCCCATTTTAAGTAAGTGTGTGCCTTAAGTTAGCACCGACTACAGGAACGATGTTCACATGGTAACTATTCGTCTCGCCCGTGGCGGCTCCAAGAAGCGCCCTTTCTATCACCTGACCGTGACCAACAGCCGCAACCCGCGCGATGGTCGCTTCGTCGAGCGCATCGGTTTCTTCAATCCGATCGCCAATGGTGCGGAAGTGAAGCTTTCTGTAAATCAGGAGCGCGTCACCTACTGGCTGAGCCAGGGCGCACAGCCGTCTGAGCGTGTTGCTCAGCTGCTGAAGGAAGCTGCCAAGGCCGCTGCCTGAATCGCATGAACGCAACGTCTGCTCCGGTCGATGACTTGGTTGTCATCGGCAAGATCGTTTCGGTGCATGGCGTGCGCGGTGACGTGAAGGTCTACTCCTTTACCGATCCGATCGACAACCTGCTGGACTATCGACGCTGGACGCTGAGGCGAGGCGACGAAGTCAAGCAGGTCGAGTTGGTCAAGGGGCGCCTCCAGGGGAAGATTCTGGTGGCAACGCTAGAGGGCTTGGATGATCGCGAAGTCGCGCGTACCTACGCGGATTTCGAAATCTGCATCCCGCGCAGCGAACTGCCCGCCTTGGACGACGGTGAGTACTACTGGTATCAGCTCCAGGGCTTGAAGGTCATCAATCAGTCCGCGCAGCTGCTCGGTCAGGTCGATCATCTGCTCGAAACCGGAGCCAACGACGTTCTGGTGGTAAAGCCTTGTGCTGGAAGCCTGGATGATCGTGAGCGTCTGCTGCCTTACACCGATCAGTGCGTGTTGAAGATCGATCTGGAAGTGGGCGAGATGCAGGTCGATTGGGACGCGGATTTCTGAACGGCATGGCCGCTTTGCGCGTTGAGGTCATCAGCCTGTTCCCGGATATGTTCGCAGCGATATGTGACTACGGGATTACCAGCCGTGCAGTGAAGCAGGGGTTGTTGCAGTTGAACTGCTGGAACCCCCGAAGCTACACCGAAGACCGCCATCAGACAGTGGACGACCGCCCATTCGGCGGAGGTCCTGGAATGGTGATGAAGATCAAGCCGCTCGAGCTTGCCCTGGCTGACGCCAAGCAAGCCGCGGGCGAGACGGCGAAGGTGATCTACCTGTCGCCGCAGGGGCGCCAGCTGAAACAGGCTGACGTTCGCGAGCTGGCGAACGAGGATGCACTTATCCTTATCGCCGGTCGTTACGAAGGCATCGACGAGCGTTTCATTGAGGCGCACGTAGATGAGGAATGGTCGATCGGTGATTATGTGTTGTCCGGCGGCGAGCTGCCGGCAATGGTGCTGATCGATGCCGTGACCAGGCTGCTTCCGGGTGCCCTGGGTCATGCTGGTTCCGCCGAGGAGGACTCGTTTACCGACGGCCTGCTCGACTGTCCGCACTACACGCGACCTGAGGTGTATGCGGGTAAATGTGTTCCTGAAGTGCTGCTCAGCGGTAACCATGAACACATCCGACGCTGGCGCTTGCAGCAGTCCCTTGGAAGGACCTGGGAGCGACGCGCCGATCTTCTGGATAGCCGCTCGCTTTCTGGAGAAGAACAGAAGCTGCTGGCGGAATACATCCGCCAGCGGGACGATAGTTAACGTATCGATGGCAACCCGGTGGGTTGACCTTAGGAGCACAGCATGACCAACAAGATCATTCAGCAGCTCGAAGCCGAGCAGATGACCAAAGAAATCCCGCCGTTCGCGCCGGGTGACACCGTTATCGTTCAGGTGAAGGTAAAGGAAGGCGAGCGTCAGCGTCTGCAGGCCTTCGAAGGCGTCGTGATTGGCAAGCGTAACCGCGGCCTGAACAGCGCTTTCACCGTTCGCAAGATTTCCAACGGTGTTGGCGTCGAGCGTACCTTCCAGAGCTACAGCCCGATGGTCGACAGCATCAGCGTCAAGCGCCGCGGTGACGTGCGCAAGGCCAAGCTGTACTACCTCCGCGCGCTGTCCGGCAAGGCCGCCCGCATCAAGGAAAAGCTGGTCTAAGACCGCATTTCCGAAAGAAAAAAGCAGCCTACGGGCTGCTTTTTTCGTTTCTGGCTGCCGTTGTTTGGTCTGCAGCGGCAATCTAGATGGCGCCGTGTTGATCGGGTTCACCCCAGATTGCATGTGTGCTTGCCTGCTTCCAGTATGAAAGACTGCTCTTTTCCCTTTTCCCGAAGCTGTCATGCCTGCACTCGACGATTCCGTTATCGACCGCTACCTCGACGCCCTGTGGCTGGAAAAAGGACTGGCCGATAATAGCCGTGAGGCCTATCGCAGCGACCTCGCGCTGTTCAACGGCTGGTTGAGCGAGCGGGGTGTCCGGCTTGCCGTCGCTGGTCGCGAGATCATTCTCGACCATCTCGCATGGCGCTTGAACAACGGATACAAGGCGCGCTCCACCGCACGGTTCCTCTCCGGTTTGCGCGGCTTTTATCGTTACCTGCTGCGTGAGGGCGAGATCGCTGTCGACCCGACCTTGCGGGTGGACCTGCCTCGTCTCGGTCGCCCCTTGCCCAAGGCGCTGTCCGAGGCCGATGTCGAGGCGCTGCTGGCTGCGCCGGATCTTGGCGACCCGCTTGGGTTGCGTGATAGAGCCATGCTCGAGGTGCTCTACGCCTGTGGTTTGCGCGTGACAGAGCTGATCAGCCTGACGCTGGAGCAGGTCAGCATGCGGCAGGGTGTGTTACGCACCTTCGGGAAGGGCAACAAGGAACGGTTGGTGCCGCTGGGGGATGAAGCCTTGCACTGGCTGGAGCGTTATCAGCGCGAGGGGCGGGACCAGTTGCTTGGTGGAAAGGCCAGCGATGTGCTGTTCCCCAGCCTGCGTGGCGACCAGATGACGCGTCAGACCTTCTGGCATCGAATCAAGCTGCACGCCAAGGTTGCGGGTATCGCTACGTCGATATCGCCGCATACCTTGCGCCACGCCTTCGCCACGCATCTGCTCAACCACGGCGCGGACCTGCGCACCGTGCAGATGCTGCTTGGTCATAGTGATCTCTCGACCACCCAGATTTACACCCACATCGCCCGTGCGCGCCTGCAGGAGCTGCATGCGCAGCATCATCCGCGCGGGTAGTGGTCCGGCTGGTTCGGCCGAATCCTCGGTGGCGGTTGGTGGCGTCTGTTGGAGAAGCCGCTAGCAGTCTGAGCGGGATGGCTATGGTAGTCTTTGCGCCTTCCCTTGATCGTCGCTGCCAGGAGTTTCCATGGGCGTGATTCGTTTGTTCGCTGCCGCCGCCGTCGGTCTGGCCAGCACCGTTGCAATGGCCGCCGATCCGGATCAGGCAATTCGTCAGGCCCTGCAGAAAATCCAGCCGGACATGCCGATCGAGGCCGTCGCTGAAAGTCCGATGCCGGGCGTTTATCAGGTCCAGTTGGAGGGTGGTCGGCAGCTGTACGCCAGTGCCGATGGCCAATTCATCATCCAGGGCTATTTGTACCAGTTCCAGAATGGCCAGGCCGTCAACCTGACCGAGCAGGCGCAGAGCAAGTCGGTTGCCAAGCAGATCAATGCGATCCCTGCGAGTGAAATGGTGGTATTCGCACCCAAGGCGCCGAAGACGCATATCACGGTGTTCACCGATACCGACTGTGGTTATTGCCAGAAGCTGCACAGCGAAGTGCCGCAGCTCAACCGTCTCGGTGTGGAAGTGCGCTATGTAGCATTCCCGCGGCAGGGCATGGGCAGTCATGGGGCCAATACGCTGACCAGCGTATGGTGCGCCAAGGACCGCCAGGATGCGATGAACAAGGCCAAGGCTCGCGAGGACCTGCCGGCCGCCAGCTGTGAGACGCCGATTGCCAAGCAGTATCAGTTGGGTCAGATGATCGGTGTTCAGGGCACTCCGGCCATCGTTCTCGCCAACGGCCAAATGATTCCCGGCTATCAGCCGGCCGCGCAGCTCGCCGAGGTGGCGCTCGCTGCCGAGTGACCTCGCCGGAGCCATTGGTCCGATTGCCTTTATCTGATGGCTCTCGGTGGCGCAGGGCGACCTACCTTGTTCAATCCTGGGTTTGAACAAGGTAGGTCGCGATGAAGCTCGAAGGCTCCTGTCACTGTCAGGCTGTGCGGTTCAGTCTTGAATCCGCTCAGCCCTATCCTTTCATGCGTTGCTACTGCTCGATCTGCCGCAAGACGGCGGGCGGCGGTGGTTATGCCATCAACCTCGGTGGTGACTACCGCACCTTGCAGGTCGAAGGTCGCGAGCATGTCTCCGTTTACCAGGCGCGCTTGACCGACCCCGCAACGGGAGAAGTCCGCACCAGTGGAGGACGGCGACATTTTTGCGGACTCTGTGCCAGTGCGCTGTGGCTCTGGGATCCTACCTGGCCCGATCTTGTGCATCCGTTCGCATCGGCCATCGACACCGAACTGCCCGTGCCGCCCGAACATACGCACTTGATGCTCGACTCCAAGGCAAGCTGGGTGGAACCTCAGGTGCAGGGAAATGATCGCTGTTTTGCCGAATACCCGGAGGAGTCGCTTGCGCAATGGCACCAGCGACTGGGGCTTGGCGGCTGATCGCGACAGGGCAGGGCTTCGGCTGATTGACTAAAAGCTGCTCGCTTCGTAATGTGCGACTCTTTTGTCGATCGGCAGGTCCGGTCGTTTCGCTGTGAATGGGGAGTTCAGCTTGAAACCGGTGAAAGTTGGCATCTGTGGGCTGGGAACCGTCGGTGGCGGTACCTTCAATGTGCTCAAACGCAACGCCGAGGAGATTGCCCGCCGTGCCGGGCGCGGAATCGAGGTTGCGCAGATTGCCACCCGTCATCCGAATGCCAAGTGCGACACCGGTGCTACGCCCATTACGGCAGACATCTTCGATGTCGTGAACAATCCCGAGATCGACATCGTTGTCGAGCTGATCGGCGGCTACACCCTTGCCAAGGAACTGGTGCTCAAGGCCATCGACAATGGCAAGCACGTCGTGACCGCCAACAAGGCGCTGATTGCGGTGCACGGCAACGAGATTTTCGCCAAGGCGCGCGAGAAAGGCGTCATCGTCGCGTTCGAGGCGTCGGTCGCAGGTGGTATTCCGGTCATCAAGGCGATTCGTGAAGGTCTGGCTGGCAACCGCATCAACTGGCTGGCTGGGATCATCAACGGCACCGGCAATTTCATTCTTACCGAAATGCGTGAAAAGGGCCGTACCTTCGAGGAGGTGCTCAAGGAAGCGCAGGAGTTCGGTTATGCCGAGGCCGATCCTACCTTCGACGTCGAGGGTATCGATGCCGCGCACAAACTGACCATTCTGGCCTCCATCGCCTTCGGCATTCCGTTGCAGTTCGACAAGGCGTACACCGAGGGCATCGCACGGCTGACCACGACCGATGTGAATTATGCCGAGGCCCTGGGTTACCGCATCAAGCACCTGGGCGTCGCTCGCCGCACCGATGCCGGCATCGAGTTGCGCGTGCACCCGACGCTGATTCCGGCCGACCGGCTGATCGCCAACGTCAACGGCGTAATGAATGCGGTAATGGTAAATGGCGATGCCGTCGGCAGTACGCTCTACTACGGCGCGGGTGCTGGCATGGAGCCAACCGCCTCGGCGGTGGTGGCGGATCTGGTCGATGTTACCCGTGCGCTGACCACTGACCCGAACAATCGCGTGCCGCATCTGGCGTTCCAGCCGGACTCCCTGTCCGATCACCCGATCCTGCCGATCAGCGCCTGCGAAAGCGCCTATTACCTGCGCATCCAGGCCAAGGACCATCCGGGCGTGCTGGCCCAGGTTGCAAGCATCCTCTCCGAGCGTGGGATCAACATCGAGTCGATCATGCAGAAAGAGGCAGAGGAGCAGGACGGTCTGGTGCCGGTCATTCTCGTTACCCATCGAGTGGTCGAGCAGCGCATCGATGATGCGATCGCCGCCCTGGAAAAACTCGACGATGTGGCGGACAAGGTCGTGCGTATTCGCGTCGAACAGCTGAATTAACTCCGGTAGCGGTGTCTGGCTGCAGAGCTTCTGCCTGCCGCCTGCCGCTGCTGCCAACACCGAAGGTTTGAACCATGCGTTATATCAGCACCCGTGGCCAGGCGCCGGCCCTGAATTTCGAAGACGTTCTGCTGGCGGGCCTGGCCAGCGATGGCGGCCTGTACGTGCCGGAGAATCTGCCGCGCTTCACCGTGGAGGAGATCGCCTCCTGGGCCGGCCTGCCTTATCACGAGCTGGCCTTTCGGGTCATGCGTCCGTTCGTTGCCGGCAGCGTTCCCGATGCCGACTTCAAGCAGATCCTGGAAGAGACCTATGGCGTTTTCGCTCACAGCGCCATCGCCCCGCTGCGCCAGCTGAACGGCAACGAGTGGGTGCTGGAGCTGTTCCACGGTCCGACCCTGGCATTCAAGGACTTCGCCCTGCAGCTGCTCGGTCGCCTGCTCGATTACGTGCTGGCCAAGCGCGGCGAGCGTGTGGTGATCATGGGGGCGACCTCTGGCGATACCGGTTCGGCCGCCATCGAGGGCTGCCGTCGTTGCGAGAACGTCGACATCTTCATCCTGCACCCGCACCAGCGGGTATCGGAAGTGCAGCGGCGGCAGATGACCACCATTGCCGGCGACAACATCCACAACATTGCCATCGAAGGCAACTTCGATGACTGCCAGGAAATGGTCAAGGCCAGCTTCGCCGACCAGGGCTTCCTGAAGGGCACCCGGCTGGTCGCGGTCAACTCGATCAACTGGGCGCGGATCATGGCCCAGATCGTCTACTACTTCCACGCTGCGCTGCAGCTCGGCGGTCCGGCTCGCTCGGTGGCCTTCTCGGTGCCGACCGGTAACTTCGGCGATATCTTTGCCGGCTATCTGGCGCGCAACATGGGGCTGCCGATCAACCAGCTGATCGTTGCCACCAACCGCAACGACATCCTGCATCGCTTCATGTCCGGCAATCGCTACGACAAGGACACGCTGCATGCTTCGCTATCGCCTTCGATGGACATCATGGTGTCGTCCAACTTCGAACGCCTGCTGTTCGACCTGCATGGCCGCAATGGCAAGGCCGTAGCCGAGTTGCTGGATGGCTTCCGCGCCAGCGGCAAACTGTCGGTGGAAGAGGATCGCTGGACCGAAGCGCGCAAGTTGTTCGACTCGTTGGCAGTGGATGACGAGCAGACCTGCACCACCATCGCTCAGGTCTTCAAGGAGACGGGCGAAGTGCTCGACCCGCACACCGCCATCGGCGTTCACGCTGCGCGCGAATGCCGCCGCAGTCTGAGTATTCCGATGGTGACACTGGGTACCGCGCACCCGGTGAAGTTCCCGGATGCCGTGGAGAAGGCGGGTATCGGTCAGGCGCTTGCTCTGCCTGCGCACCTGGCGGATCTGTTCGAGCGCGCCGAGCGCTGCACGGTGCTGCCCAACGAGCTGAAAGCCGTCCAGGCATTTGTTGGCCAGCACGGCAACCGTGGCAAGCCGCTTTAACGCTGCAGTTGAAAAAAAAGGCCAGTCAACGACTGGCCTTTTTTGTTTCAAGTGTCGATCACGGTAACGGCGCTACGTAGCGCGCCGGCCGTGCTCACAGTGCGTCTGACGTCACTCGTCGAACTCTTCCCAGCCGCCCATTTCCCGCCAGCGATTGACGATGCCGCAGAACAGCTCCGCGGTTTTTTCCGTGTCGTAGCGGGCGGAGTGCGCCTCGCGTCCATCGAAATCGATACCGGCTGCCTGGCAGGCTTTCGCCAACACGGTCTGGCCGTAGGCGAGGCCGGCGAGAGTGGCGGTGTCGAAGCTGGAGAAGGGATGGAACGGGTTGCGCTTGATCTCGCAGCGAGCGATGGCAGCGTTGAGGAAGCCGAGGTCGAAGCTGCTGTTGTGCCCCACCAGAATGGCGCGTTTGCAACCGGCCGATTTCACGGCCTTGCGTACACTGCGAAAGATATCGGTCAGAGCCTGGGACTCCGGTACCGCCATGCGTAGCGGATGATCGAGCTTGATCCCGGTGAATTCCAGCGCCGCGGGCTCGATGTTGGCGCCAGCGAACGGCTCGACACGGTAGAAGAGGGTATCCTGCGGGTAGAGCAGGCCCTGTTCGTCCATGCCGATGGTGACCGCGGCGATCTCCAGCAGGGCGTCCGTGGCGCTGTTGAAGCCGCCACATTCCACGTCGATCACCACGGGCAGGAAGCCACGAAAGCGCCGCGCCATGGGCGAGCGCGCTCTGCCGGGCAGATGCTCCTCGAGTTCATCTTCGAAGTGATCTTCACTCATGCGCTTGCCTCCAGACGCCAATGCAGCCGCTCACCGGCGCGCAGCGGCACGACGACCTGTTCGCCGAATGGCAGGCTCGCCGGGACGTCCCAATCCTGGCGCACCAGGGTGATCCGTGTGGTGTTGCGCGGCAGGCCATAGAAGTCAGGACCGAAGTGGCTGGCGAAGGGTTCCAGCTTGTCCAGCGCCTGGCGTTGTTCGAACGCCTCGGCATACAGTTCGATGGCCGCGTGGGCGGTATAGCAGCCCGCGCAACCGCAGGCGGCTTCCTTGGCGTGTTGCGCATGCGGTGCGGAGTCGGTACCGAGGAAGAACTTCGGGCTGCCACTGGTGGCCGCATCCAGCAGCGCTTCCTGGTGGACGTTGCGCTTGAGCACCGGCAGGCAGAACAGATGCGGGCGAATACCACCGACCAGCATGTGGTTGCGGTTGTAGAGCAGGTGGTGCGCCGTGATGGTGGCGCCGACATTGCTGTCGGCGGCCTGGACGAATTGCACGGCATCGCGGGTGGTGATGTGTTCGAACACTACCCTCAGGGTCGGGAAGCGTGCGGTAACCCGGCTCAGCTGCTCGTCGATGAAGTATTTCTCACGATCGAAAATATCGATCTCGCCACGGGTGACTTCGCCGTGGACCAGCAATGGCAGGCCGACTTCGGCCATGGTTTCCAGCACACCGAAGATGTTGTCGATAGCGGTCACGCCGGATGCCGAGTTGGTGGTCGCTCCGGCCGGATAGAGCTTGGCAGCATGCACGAAGCCGCTGGCCTTGGCCCGGCGGATATCGTCAGGACTGGTAGCGTCGGTGAGGTACAGCACCATCAGTGGCTCGAAGTCACTGCCTGCAGGACGGGCCGCAAGGATGCGCTGGCGATAGCCTTCCGCCTCGTCGGCATTGCGCACCGGGGGCACCAGATTCGGCATGATGATGGCGCGGGCGAACTGGCGAGCAGCATCCGCGACGGTGTGAGGCAGGACGGCGCCATCGCGCAGGTGAATGTGCCAGTCGTCGGGGCGCAGCAGGGTAAGTCGGTCGGACATGCGGGCTTTCCAGGCGGGTGAAACGTGCGCGAATGCTACCGGAAAAGCCGGGGCGCGGCATCTTGCCTTCGTCTGTGAAGCGCGGGGCGCCACGGGGGCTTGCTCAAGTTTGCCGGCCTGGCACCGATACCTAGGAGGAATACGCATCCTCTCGGAGCTCATCGTGCGCCTGCGCCCCCTCGTCCTGCTGTGCCTGCTCGCTTCACCGGCCAATGCCCTGACCTTTCAGACTCGGCTGGAGCGTGTGCAGTGGCAGGTGGAAGGGGATCAGTTCGAGTGCCGGCTGATTCAGCCGATTGCCGGTTTTGGCAGTGGCGAGTTCGTCCGGCGGGCCGGCGAGCAGGCGATTTTCCGCCTGCAATCACCGGAACGCTGGCTGGGTGCCGGATCGGCGACGCTGCTCGCGGCGGCTGCGCCCTGGCAGCCTGCCCGTGGCGACATCAATCTCGGTGTGGTGTCGGTGGGCGGCGGCGAGATTCCGTTCAACAGCACTCAGTTACAGGCGGGACGGTTGCTGGCCGGTCTGCTCGAAGGGCGTAGCCCGGTCGTCAGGCATCGCACGCTGCATGGCGGCGACACGCTGGAGATTCGCCTGTTGCCGGCGCGCTTCGGCAAGGCCTACGAAGATTATCGCGCCTGTACGGCCAAGCTGCTGCCGGTCAACTTCGATCAGGTCCGCCAGTCGCAGATCGGCTTTCCCAGTAGCGATGTGGTGCTCGATCCGTTGGGTCGCGCCAAGCTCGATATCATCCTGCAGTACATGCGTGCCGACCCCAGCGTGAACCGCATAGAGCTTGACGGTCACTCCGACAACAGCGGTAACCGCTTGCTCAATCGCGACCTGTCACGTCGTCGCGCGCTGGCGGTGCAGGAATACCTGGTCGCCAACGGCGTCCCGGTGGAGCAGATCACGCTGCGCTTTCATGGTGAACGCTATCCGCTGGTGGCCAACAGCAGCGAGGCAAACCGCGCCAAGAATCGCCGAGTCACCATGCGTCTGGCTCGAGAAGCTACCCCTCCGGCGCCAGCGACGGCTGCCGCGCCGTCGTCCGAGGCGCCTGCCAACGGCGCGCCCCTGTAAAAGCCAGGCCATGACCGGTAGAATCGCAGGCTTTCCGTACAAACCCGTGGAGCTGATGGCATGGCGGACGTTAAGAAGGTAGTTCTGGCCTATTCCGGTGGCCTGGACACCTCGGTGATCCTCAAGTGGCTGCAAGACACCTATAACTGTGAAGTGGTGACCTTCACCGCCGACCTCGGCCAGGGCGAAGAAGTCGAGCCGGCGCGCACCAAGGCGCAGGCTCTGGGCGTCAAGGAAATCTACATCGATGACCTGCGCGAAGAGTTCGTCCGCGATTTCGTCTTCCCGATGTTCCGCGCCAACACCGTATATGAAGGCGAATACCTGCTGGGTACCTCCATCGCCCGTCCGCTGATCGCCAAGCGCCTGATCGAGATCGCCAACGAGACCGGTGCCGACGCCATCTCCCACGGCGCCACCGGCAAGGGCAACGACCAGGTGCGTTTCGAGCTGGGCGCCTATGCACTCAAGCCCGGCGTAAAGGTGATCGCTCCGTGGCGCGAGTGGGACCTGCTGTCGCGCGAGAAGCTGATGGATTATGCCGAGAAGCATGCCATCCCGATCGAGCGCCACGGCAAGAAGAAGTCGCCGTACTCCATGGACGCCAACCTGCTGCACATCTCCTATGAAGGCGGCGTGCTGGAAGACACCTGGACCGAGCACGAAGAAGATATGTGGAAATGGACTGTCTCTCCCGAGGCAGCTCCAGATGCGCCGACCTATATCGAGCTGACCTACCGCAAGGGCGACATCGTCGCCATCGACGGCAAGGACATGTCCCCCGCTCAGGTATTGGCCGAGTTGAACCGCATCGGCGGTGAGAACGGCATCGGCCGCCTGGACATCGTCGAGAACCGCTACGTCGGCATGAAGTCGCGCGGCTGCTACGAGACCCCCGGCGGCACCATCATGCTCAAGGCCCACCGCGCCATCGAGTCGATCACTCTCGACCGCGAAGTGGCGCACCTGAAAGACGAGCTGATGCCCAAGTACGCCAGTCTGATCTACAACGGCTACTGGTGGAGCCCCGAGCGCAGCATGCTGCAGCAGATGATCGACGCCTCTCAGGTCAACGTGAATGGCGTGGTGCGTCTGAAGCTGTACAAGGGCAACGTCATCGTCGTCGGTCGCAAGTCGGACGACTCGCTGTTCGATGCCAACATCGCGACCTTCGAAGAAGACGGCGGCGCCTACAACCAGGCGGACGCTGGCGGCTTCATCAAGCTAAATGCGTTGCGCATGCGCATCGCTGCCGGCAAGGGCCGCACCCAGTTCTGATAAGCTGGCGCGCCTGAGCCAACCGACCCCGGCCATGTGCCGGGGTTGTACTTTCTGCACTGCCACAAGCGCTGCCGAACGAGGAGATCTGAATCATGAGACTGCTGCATACCATGCTGCGCGTCGGCGATATGGATAAGTCCATCGCCTTCTATACCGAAGTGCTGGGCATGACCCTGCTGCGCCGCAAGGACTATCCGGACGGTAAATTCACCCTGGCCTTCGTCGGCTACGGCGACGAAGCGCACAACAGCGTCATCGAGCTGACCCACAATTGGGGCGTCGAGACCTACGAGTTGGGCAACGGCTATGGTCATATCGCCCTGGAGGTCGAGGACGTCTACAAGGCCTGCGAAGACATCCGGGCGCGCGGTGGCAAGATCACCCGTGAACCAGGGCCGATGATGCATGGTTCCAGCATCCTGGCGTTCGTCGAGGATCCGGACGGTTACAAGATTGAACTGCTTTCGCCCAAGCGCGCCGACTGATCGGCGGCATGAATAAGCGGATATGAAAAAAGCCCCTTTCGGGGCTTTTTCTTTATAGATCGAAGTCGAAGTCGTTCAACTGCTTCTGCAGGCGGCGTTCCTCGAGCAGGTTGTCGATGATACGGCGCTTGGTCAGATTGGTCTTGGCGACCTCGACGGGCGCTTCGCTGCTCTCGTCGTCATCTTCGGCGATGAAATCGTCTTCGATCTGAATGTCTTCTTTCTCGGCCACTTGTTCACTCCACGGCTACGGGGCGCTCTTGGCGCACCTTATAGCCGCAATTTCGAAGCCGGTAAAAAAGTTTTTTTCAATCGCGGTACAGGCTTTTCGCTGGCCCGCTCAATCGTCGGAAGTCTTGTGCTTGTATTCACACAGGTCTTCGATCCGACAGCTGCCACATTGCGGCTTGCGCGCCTTGCAGACATAGCGCCCATGCAGGATCAGCCAGTGGTGCGCGTCGAGAAGATATTCCTTGGGCACGAAGCGGATCAGCTTGCGCTCCACCTCAAGCACGTTCTTTCCGGGAGCGATGCCGGTGCGGTTGCTGACCCGGAAAATGTGGGTGTCCACCGCCATGGTGAACTGGCGGAACGCAGTATTGAGCACCACATTCGCGGTCTTGCGGCCCACCCCGGGAAGTGCTTCCAGGTCCTCGCGATTGTCCGGCACCTGGCCGCCATGCTTCTCGATCAGGATGCGGCAGGTCTCGATGACATTCTTCGCCTTGCTCGGATACAGGCCGATGGTGCGGATGTATTCGCACAGCCCGTCGTAGCCAAGTGCATAGATCGCTTCTGGAGTGTTGGTCACCGGATAGAGCTTGGCAGTGGCCTTGTTCACGCCGACATCGGTGGCCTGCGCCGAAAGAATCACCGCGATCAGCAGCTCGAAAGGCGTGTTGTATGCCAGTTCGGTCTTTGGCTCGGGGTTGTCTTCATGCAGGCGTCGGAAAATCTCCCGGCGTTTTTCGCTGTTCATCCGGTCAGGCTCACTCGATCACGCCGGTTACGCGCACGCGGCGACTGGCAGCCGGCGCGGCTGGCTGAGCGGCACGGGCACGCTCTGCGAGCTGTTGGTCGATCCGGTTCTTCAGGGCGATCAGTAGACCGAGGACGATGAAGGCGCCAGGCGGCAGGATGGCCAGCAGGAAGCCTTTGTAGTCGTTGAACAGGGTGATCTGCCAGTCATTGGCGATGGGGCCGAACAGCAGATGCATGTTGGCGAACAGCGCGCCGGTGCCGAACAGTTCGCGCAGGCCGCCGAGCACTACCAACACCAGGCAGAAGCCGATGCCCATGACCAGGCCATCGAAGCCGGCGATCAGCGGGTTGTGTTTGGCCGCGAAGCCGTCGGCGCGGCCGAGGATCACGCAGTTGGTCGTGATCAGCGGGATGAAGATGCCGAGGATCTGATACAGCTCATAGGTGAAGGCCTGCATCAGCAGCTCGATGCAGGTGGTCAGCGCGGCGATGATCATCACAAATGCCGGCAGGCGCACCGCGGTGTTGACCACGCCGCGCACCAGCGAGACGCCGATATTCGAACAGGTCAGTACCAGCATGGTTGCCAGGCCGAGGCCGAGGGCGTTGACCGCCGAGTTGCTGACGCCGAGCAGCGGGCACAGGCCAAGCAGCTGCACCAGTGCCGGGTTGTTCTTCCACAGGCCGTTGACGGTCAGTTCGCGGTAACTGGGTGTGCTCATGGCTGATCCCCTTGCGGCTCGGCGGCCGGCTCGGTGGTGCGCAGTTCATCGCGCGTGGCGGCACTGCCGGCCCGGGAATGCACGGTGGTTTCCTCAGGTTCGCTGCGGCTTTCCAGGGCATCGCCAGTGGCCTCGGTCGTCTCGCCGCCGGTTGTCAGCAGCTCGGCCTTGTGTGCATCGAAGTACTGCAGCGCGCGGTGCACCGCACCGACCACAGCCCGCGGTGTGATGGTGGCGCCAGCGAACTGGTCGAATTCGCCGCGATCCTTCTTCACCGCCCAGCCCTCAGCCTGCGGGTTTTCCAGCGACTTGTCTTCGAAGCCCCGAATCCATTGGCTCTTGGCCAAGTCGATCTTGTCACCCAAGCCTGGCGTTTCCCGGTGGCCAATAACCCGGACACCGGCGACACGGCCGTCGGCGCGAATGCCGACCAGCAGATGGATGGCGCCGCTGTAGCCATCCGGGGCGATGGCCTGGAGGATCACGGCGGTCGGCCGGCCGTCCTTGATGGCGATATAGGCAGGCAGTGGGCTTCGGTTGCCCAGCAAGCGGTCCTGGAGCAGCACGCTGTTATCGAGCAGGTGATTGTCATAGCTGCCAGCCGGCAGAATTTCGCCTAGTGCGCGTACCTGTGCAGCACGTTCGGCGGCCTGGATACGTTCGGCAGTGCCTTGCTGGAGCAGTGTCACCGCGCCCACCGTGACGACTGCGAACAGGCCCAGCACCGCGGCGTTCTTCAACATCGAGCGACTGATTTCCGGAAGCATCATGATCATTCGCCCAGCTTGAAGCCGCGCTCGGCCTTACGGTGACCGTAGGTGCGCGGGCGGGTGTAGTAGTCGATGGTGGGGGCGGCGAGATTCATCAGCAGTACGCCGAAGGCCACACCGTCCGGGTAGCCGCCCCAGGCGCGGATGACATACACCAGAATACCGACGCCGGCGCCGAAGATAAGGCGTCCGCGCGGGCTGGTGGCGCTGCTGACCGGATCGGTGACGATGAAGAATGCGCCGAGCATGGTGGCACCGCTGAGCAGGTGGAACAGCGGCGATCCGTTGCTATCGGAGCCCGAGCCATTCCAGAACACCAGGCTCATCAATAGCAGGGCGCCAAGCATGCCGACCGGCGCGTGCCAGCTGAACAGCCGTTTGTGCAGCAGGAACAGGCCGCCAGCCAGGAACGCCAGGTTCACCACTTCCGAACCGATGCCGCCGAAGTGGCCGAAGGCCGGGTTGCTCCACAGTTCGCCGATGGTCAGGCTCTTGTTCACCTTCAGTACATCGAGCGCCGTGGCCTGGGTCCAGCCATCGGGCAGCGAGGCGATGCCAAGGATGTGCTGCAAGCCGGCACTCAGCCCGACGCTGTGCGGCACCGGCCAGGTGGTCATTTCCACCGGGAAGGAAATCAGCACCACCACGTAACCGATCATCGCCGGGTTGAAGGGGTTTTGGCCGAGCCCGCCATACAGTTGTTTGCCGAAAACCACGGCGCAGCCAGTGGCAATCAACGTCAGCCACCAGGGCGAATAGGGTGGCAAAGCCAGTGCCAACAACACGGCGGTCACCAGCACGCTACCGTCGCGCAAAAAGAAACCTACCGGACGCTGACGCAGCCGGAGAATCGCGGCTTCGAAACCCAGCGCAGCGGCGCAGGCCCAGGCCAGGTTGATCAGCGTGCCTGCGCCGTAGAGCCAGGTCAGGACAACCACGCCGGGCAGCGTGGCTGCAAGCACCAGCAGCATGACCCGCTGGGTACGGCTGGGGCCCTTGGCGTGGGGCGAGGTGATGCGGGGCAGGGCCATTGGCTCTCCGGGTCTAAAGCGTTGTCATTGGAAGGCTAAGCAGCCTTCCGACGAATCAGATGCGTTAATGGCGCCAGCGCTGCGCCTGTTCCATGCGCAGCGCTCATGAGCGTTGGTAGTCCGCGAGTTGGCGCTCCGCTTCGCTCAACCGTGTGCGGGCCGCTTCTACCGCGCCCGGCTCTGCATTCTCGTCACGCTCCAGCTTGCGCAGGTCGGCTCGGGCAAAGGCAAGTTCGGTCTTGAGTTCTCTCTGGCGATCATCGACGCCTGGCTTGCTGGTACGTACCAGTTCCGGCGCAGGCTTTTGCGAGGCGTCTTCTGCGGCATGCAAAGCCTGCTCGGCTGCGGTCAGTGCGTCACGCAGGCGACTGAGCTCTGCCTCGTCTGCACCGGCTTTCTCGGCTTTCTTGAGTTCGGCGCGTTTCATCGCCAGCTCGATCTTGGCTTTCTTCAGCGCCTCGTCATCGGCCGGTTTGGCGGCGGGAGCGGGTGCAGCACTCTGCGCGGCGGCCAGGGCCTGCTCGGCTTCGTGCAGTTGCTGGCGCAGGCGGGCGAGCTCGGCCTGCTGGTCGTCGTCCGGTGACTCGACCTTCTCCAGCTTGCGGATCTGCGCCTTGAGCATGGCCGCTTCGATCTTGGCTTTCTTCAGCGCCTCGTCATCGGCCGGCTTGGCGGCGGGGGCGGGCGCAGCACTCTGCGCGGCGACCAGGGCCTGCTCGGCCTCATGCAGTTGCTGACGCAGGCGAGCGAGCTCAGCCTGCTGATCGTCGTCCGGCGCCTCAACCTTCTCCAGCTTGCGGATCTGCGCCTTGAGCATGGCCGCTTCGATCTTGGCCTTCTTCAGCGCCTCGTCATCGGCCGGCTTGGCGGCGGGGGCGGGTGCAGCACTCTGCGCGGCGGCCAGAGCCTGCTCGGCTTCGTGCAGTTGCTGGCGCAGGTGGGCGAGTTCGGCCTGTTGGTCGTCGTCCGGTGCCTCGAGCTTCTCCAGCTTGCGGATCTGCGCCTTGAGCATGGCCGCTTCTATCTTGGCTTTCTTCAGCGCCTCGTCATCGGCCGGCTTGGCGGCGGGGGCGGGCGCAGCACTCTGCGCGGCGGCCAGCGCCTGCTCGGCTTCCTGCAGTTGCTGGCGCAGGCGGGCGAGCTCGGCCTGCTGGTCGTCGTCCGGCGTCTCGACCTTCTCCAGCTTGCGGATCTGTGCCTTGAGCATGGCCGCTTCGATCTTGGCTTTCTTAAGCGCCTCGTCAGCGGCCGGCTTGGCGGCGGGGGCGGGGGCAGCACTCTGCGCGGCGGTCAGAGCCTGCTCGGCTTCGTGCAGTTGCTGGCGCAGGCGGGCGAGCTCGGCCTGCTGGTCGTCGTCCGGTGACTCGACCTTCTCCAGCTTGCGGATCTGCGCCTTGAGCATGGCTGCTTCGATCTTGGCCTTTTTCAGCGCCTCTTCGTCCATCGGCGTGGTGGCCGGTGCTGACGCGGCACTGGCACTTTCCTGCATGGCGGCATCCAGCGCGTTTTGCGCCGCCTCGGCGGCTTTGCGCAGATCGGCGACCTGCGCCTGCAGTTCGGCTGTGTCGTGGGCGGCGAGCTGCTTTTCGGCCTTTTTCAAGGCAACCTGGGCCATGCTGGCTTCGATCTTCAGTTTCTTCTGCGCGTCGGAAAGGCCTGCTTTCTGGACCTGGACCGGAGCCGCCGTCGTGACGGTGGCTGCTCCAGCTTCGCTTTGCGTAGCTTTGGCGCGGGCTGCACGTTCGGCGCGGGCCTTGCGCTCGGCTTCCTTCTGTTCTTCGGCTCGGCGCAGCCGTTCCTGGCGCAGTTCGAAGCGCTGCTTAGAGTGTTCGGCTTTCTGCTGCTTCTGTTCCAGTTCGCGAATTTCACCTTTGGCGGCGCGGTAGTACTGCACCAGCGGAATGCTGGACGGGCAGACGTAGGCGCAGGCACCGCACTCGATGCAGTCGAACAGATGATGGGCCTTGAGCTGTTCGTGCTCCTGGCCAAGGGCAAAGAAATGCAGTTGCTGCGGCAGCAGGCTGACCGGACAGGCTTCGGCGCATTCACCGCAGCGGATGCACGGCAGCGCTGGCGGTGGCGGCGGCAATTCCTCAAGGGTACTGGCAAGCAGGCAGTTGGTGGTCTTGACCACCGGCACCTCGAGAGATGGCAGGGTGAAGCCCATCATCGGGCCGCCCATGATCAGGCGATTGAGCCTGTTCTGCTCGAGACCAGCGAAGGCCAGTAGCTCATCCACGGCGGTGCCGATCAGCACCTCGACGTTCATCGGCCGCGCCAGCGCTTCGCCGGTAAGGGTAGTGACGCGTGAGATCAGCGGTTTGCCGAGCAGTACGGCGTCATGGATGGCGACACAGGTGCCGACGTTCTGGCAGAGCATGCCGATGTCCGCGGGCAGCCCGCCGCTGGGGACTTCTTCGCCAGTGAGAATCTGGATCAGTTGCTTTTCACCGCCGGACGGATACTTGGTCGGGAATACCTTCAGAACGAACGGCCGCTCGCCGATGGCTGCGCGCACGGCAGCAATCGCTTCGGGCTTGTTGTCCTCGATGCCGATCAGTACCTCTTGCGGTTGGATCAGGTGCGCAAGGATTTCGATACCTGCCACCAGTTGGGCGGCTTTCTCGCGCATCAGCAGGTCATCGGCGGTGATGTAGGGTTCGCACTCGGTGCCGTTGATGATCAGCGTGCGGATCGTCTGGGTCGGTGGTGGACTGAGCTTCACCGCGGTGGGGAAACCTGCGCCGCCGAGGCCGCTGATGCCGGCCTGGCGAATCAGCTCGAGCAGGGCAGGGCGCTCGAGCTCACGGTAATCCGGCTGCGGCTGCAGCTCGATCCATTTGTCTTCGCCATCGCTGTCGATGACGATCGCGTTGGCGAGCATGCCTGATACATGCGGGTAGGGCTGTGGGCCGATAAGGCTGACCACGCCGGACGTTGGGGCGTGCAGCGGGGCGCTGACGAAACCGCTGGCGACAGCGATCTGTTGACCCTTGAGCACTCGCTCGCCGAGCGTTACACAAGGCTCCGCCGGGGCACCGAGGTGCTGCGCCAGTGGCAGGATCAGGCGTTGAGGCAACGGTGCCGGCTGAATCGGCGTGCGGTTGGACAGGTCCTTGTGCTCCGGCGGATGGATGCCACCGTGGATGTCCCAGATTTTCAATGAGGTCATGCGGCCTGCTCCCGGTCAGTCGCGATCAGCTGGCCGGGCGCCAACGGCCGGTTCCACTTCCAGCTCTGCAGGTTGCTGCCGACTTCGATCATGTCGATACAGTCCACCGGGCAGGGCTCGACACACAGATCGCAGCCGGTGCATTCGGAAATGATCACGGTATGCATCTGTCGCGCGGCGCCGACAATGGCGTCCACCGGGCAAGCCTGGATGCACTTGGTGCAGCCGATGCATTCGGCTTCGCGGATGTAGGCGACCATCTGCGGCTTCTCGCCACCTTCGGCGTCCAGCGGCTCCGCCTCGACGTCGAGCAGGTCAGCCAGCGCCTGGATGGTCGCTTCGCCGCCTGGAGGGCATTTGTTGATCTTGTCGCCGCCGGCGATGGCTTCGGCGTAGGGTTTGCAGCCCGGATAGCCGCACTGGCCGCATTGGGTCTGGGGCAACAAGGCGTTGATCTGCTCGGCGATCGGATCGCCTTCAACACGAAAGCGTACCGCGGCGAAGCCGAGAATGGCGCCGCCGAGCAGGCACAGGGCGAGCAGCGCGAGGACTGCAATGAGAACTGCGCTCATAGCTTGATCAGTCCGGTGAAGCCCATGAATGCCAGCGACATCAGGCCGGCCGTGACCATACCGATCGCCGCCCCTTGGAATGACTTGGGCACATCGGCGATGGCGATGCGCTCACGCATGGCGGCGAACAGCACCAGCACCAGCGAGAAGCCCAGGCCCGCAGCGAAGCCGTTGACGGTGGCGGTGAGGAAGGTGAATTCGGCCTTGTTGGCATTCAGCAGCGCCACACCGAGCACGATGCAGTTGGTGGTGATCAGCGGCAGAAAGATGCCGAGTACGCGGTAGAGCAGCGGGCTGGTCTTGTTCACCACCATCTCGGTGAACTGAACGGTCACGGCGATCACCAGAATGAAACTGATGGTACGCAGGAACTCCAGGTCCAGTGGCTTGAGCACGTACTGCTGAACCAGATAGCTGCACATGGCCGCAAGCGTCAGCACAAAGGTGGTCGCCAGCGACAGGCCGATGGCCGTTTCGATCTTCTTCGAAACGCCCATGAACGGGCACAGACCGAGGAACTGCACCAGCACGAAATTGTTGACCAGGATGGCGCTAACCATGATCAGGGCGAGTTCGGTCATCTAGGATTTGTCCCGTTCCGTCGCGCTCTGCGAGAGCCGTGGGGCTAAAGGGCCGCTATTATCGGGAAGCCGCCGCGGCCATACAAGCTGCGGCAGTCCGTCGCGTCGATTGAGCGACGTCCGGACGAGGCTGAAGGAAGGCTGCGCGCGCCGATTGTCTGCTGTTTCAGCAGGCATTGCGAGGTTGTGGTCTGATGATTCGAAGCCTGTGAAACCATCGGAGGTGGTATCCATGAGCATTCGTTCGTTATTCGTCCTGCTCTGCCTCGGTCTGGCCACAAGCCTGCCGGCACAGGCGGACCGCCGGGATGGCGTATGGGTTTTCCAGGCCGAAAGCCCTCGTTACTACAATCAGAGCTCGCGTCACTACGGCCAGGGCTACAACCGGGGCTATCGTCAGGACAGCCGTCCCCAGCAGTACGATCCGCGCAGCCCTTATTCTCACTATCCGCAGTATCCACGGAACCTGCCGCCGCGCTATCAGAGCCAGCTACCGCCGCAGTATTACGATCGCCATCGGGGCTTCGAGCGTCGGGACTGGCGGCAGGATCATCGCCACCAGCGTCCGCCGGTCATCAGGGATGGGCGCGACTATCGACTGCGGCCGCACTATGAGCGAGGCGGGCGGCACCAGCATTATCGGCGCTGAGTGCTATAGATCGACCAAAGGGTGCGCCCCCGCCCATGGCGCTTGGAAATGGGCGTCGATAACCGCTTGCGGGATGTTGAGCACAGCCGGCCAGTGCCAGTTCGGCTGGTTGTCCTTGTCGACCAGCCGGGCCCGCACGCCTTCGGCGAATTCGGGATGACGACAGCAGTTGAGGCTGAGTGCGTATTCCATCTGTAGCGCCTGCGTCAGCGATTGCTTGCGTCCGCGCGCCTGCTGGTGCCATATCAGGTGGGCGCTGAGCGGACAGGCCTTGCCTAGGGCGTGAGCAGCCTCGGCAAAAACGTCGTCCGGGTCGCTGTGCAGCGAGGCCAGTGCCTGCCAGGCGTGTGCCAACTCGGCTACATCCAGCAGCTCATCTATCCGGTCACGCCGCTTGAGCAAACGCCCTTCAGGCAGCTTGTCAGACGCCTGTTTGCCCAAGGCGCGCAGCAAGCTGTGGAGCTGGCCGGCGGCGTGCTCCTGCCAATTGATCTGCACCAGTCCTTCGATCAGGTCAGGTTGCTGTTCCTTCACCAGGCAGCGGTCGGCAAGTCCGACATCCAGCGCGTCGCGGGCATTGATCCGAAAGCCGGTGAGGCCGGCAAACAGGCCCAGTTTGCCGGGCAGGCGTGGCAGGAACCAACTCGCGCCGACATCGGTATGCAGGCCGATGGCAACTTCCGGCATCGCCAAACGGCTGTCCGGTGTGACGATACGGATCGCTGCGCCCTGCAGCAGTCCCATGCCGCCGCCCATGACATAGCCGTGGCCCCAGCACAGCAGTGGCTTGGGGTAGTGGTGCATCAGGTTGACGAGGCGGTACTCGTCGGCGAAGAAGCGTTCGGCCAGTGCTGGCACGACTCCGGGCGCCGCTCGGCACGCCTCGGCCAGGCGGCGAGCGTCACCACCTGCGCAGAATGCCTTTATGCCGTTTCCACGCAACAGCACGCAGACAACATCCGGGTCGGCGGCCCAGCGAGCGAATCGATCGAGCAACGCTTCAATCATCGGCAGGCTCAAGGCGTTGAGTTGCTGCGCCGCGTCCAGCGTGGCTATGGCAATCCGTGCGCCATGTAGTGCAGGGCGTTCTTCGAAAATGACGTTCATGGGCATCCTCATCGCCGGGAGCTTGCAGTCTAATGCCCGCTCAGGCAGTCATCGGTTGCGCCAGCGTGGGTCCCGTTTTTCCAGGAAGGCGTTGACGCCCTCAAGGGTGTCCTCAGCCTCGAACAGCTCGACGAAGGCCTCGCGCTCAGCTGCCCCGAAGGTATGCGGCAAGCGCTGTCGCGCGCCATCAATCAAGGGTTTGATGGCCCTGACCGCCACGGGACTTTGCCTCGCGATGCGGGCGGCAAGCAGTAGCGCGTGGCCACGGGCCTGCCCGGGTTCGACCACCTGTTCTATGAGACCGATGCGCAGTGCCGTTTCGGCGGTTATGCGCTCGCCACAGAGAATCATGCGCTTGGCCCAGCCTTCGCCAACCAGCCAAGCCAGTGCCTGGGTGCCTCCTGCGCAGGGCAACAGCCCGACGGAGGCCTCAGGCAGGCCCATCTGCGCCTGCTGCTCGGCGATACGCAGATCGCACGCCAGCGCACATTCCAGTCCACCGCCCAAGGCAAAGCCGTTGATGGCGGCAATGGATACGCCGCGAAAATCCCGTAGCGCCTCGAACGCTTCGCCGAAGCGCCGGGCCATCTCGCGGGCACGATTGCGATCGCCATCGGCAAACAGCTTCAGATCCGCGCCTGCGCTGAAGAATTTCTCGCCCTGGCCGCTGATGACCAGGGCATAGATATCGTCATCGTGGTTGAGATGCTCGACGACCTGCTTGAGGCCGATCAGCGACTCCCGATCCCAGGTGTTGGCGGGTGGATGATTGATGGTGATGAGGGCGGTGTGACCGTGTTTTTCCACGGTCAGTTTGTGTGTCAGGTCGAAGACACCGGACTGGTAGGGCTCTACAGCAGTGCTCATGGGCGAAATCCTCGTAGCGTGTCAGGCTCGGCCGATGTGCGACACGATAGCGCCGCTTCTCTTCAGAGTCCCTCTGCGCTGCGAAGGTTTGCAGCGTTCCGATCCATCGGCAGTGCCGGGCGGTGCGCCTGATCTCCGCTCAGGCGCACCGCATCGGTCACTGTAGTCTAGTCGGCTGGCCGCCGGCGCGACGCTCTTCCTGCCACTCGGCCAAGGTAGGTGCGGCCTGTTCGCCGGACAGGCGGTGGACGATTTCGAAATAGTCCTGCTTGAAGCGGTCCTTGAGCACTTCCTCGCGCGGTTTCACGCGAACTGCATAGACGGTCTGCACGTTCTGGTGGTCGAACCCGCGCCACTGCTGCTGCCCCTTGAGCAGGCTATAGCTGTGGTTCTCCAGTGCGCTGATGACCTGTTCGCTGCCGATGCTCTTGGCGCGGGTGGCGGCATCCGCCCATTGGTAGACGATGCTGTAGGCCGATGCGGCGGAGCTGGAGGGGTGGGTCTGATATCTGTCGCCGAAGTTGCGCACGAACGCTTTACCGCGCTCGGAGCCTTCCAGCTCGGGCACGCGCCAGGTCCAGGGTTCTGTGCCAAGCACGCCGCGCATGATATCGGGACCTGCCAGCTCGACCATCGACAGCGTCAGGTTGGGAATTGCGATCTGCATCTTCTTGTTCAGGCCGAGTTCATCGGCGATGCGCATGGCGCGCACCATGTCTTCACCGAACAGGACCAGCACCAGTACCTCGGAACCACTGTTCGAGGCTTTCTCCAATGCCGCACGGTAGTCGGATAGACGTGCGCCGGGGAAGGCAGTCTTGACGCCTTGATGCCTGTTTTGGTCTACCGTGCCCGTGGCCTGGCGCAGCGAGCTTTCGCTGGTATGGCCCCAGGTGTAATCGGATGTGATGTAGAAATAGGTTTTGCCGGGCATGTTCTCGTTGAGGTATTGCCCCAACACCCGGGCGCTCATCCAGGCGTTGTTGCATTCACGGAACATGTAGCGATGGCCGTCCTTGCCGGTGGTGTCGTTGGAATACGTCAGCGTGCCGAAGTAGAGCAGGCCGCGTTCCTTGGCCCGCTTGCTTGCGGCGATCGCTACGGCGCTGGAGACCCCGCCGAAGAGCATGGCTACGCCCTCGTCAGCCATCTTGTCGACGTTGGCGATGGCCTTGTCGGGACGTGAGGCGGTGTTGCGGCTGATCAGCTGCAGCGGTCGGCCCAGAACGCCACCAGCCTGGTTGATCTCGTCGATGGCCATCAGGGCGCCACGCATCTGCGCCAGACCTTCTTCCTTGTAGCTGCCAGTACGGGGGTAGTTGAGGCCGAGCGTGATGGGGTCGGCAGCCTGAGCCGTAAGACAGAACCCCAGCCCTAGCGCCAAAAGGGTAATCCGGTTCATTGCATGTTCCTTGTTATCGCTTTTGTTATTGGTTTATTGGCAGTGGGCTTTTTTAACCTGCGGCCGGGGCTTGCGTCACTCTTTATGTGAGCGCTGGAAGCCATGTCCGCATCAGTACGTGAGCCAGGTGCGATTATGACTAAAGGAGGGGGGTTGATATTGCGGTAGCGCAACGGTGGCGCAGTTTTACCGTTGACATCGAGGGGCGGGTTTTTTAGGGTTCGGCGGCTTGGCCAACCGGAAATAACTCATGACCCAGGACGACCGCATCAGGCTCGAAGCAGGATGGAAGGACGCGTTGCGCGATGAGTTCGACAAGCCGTACATGCGCGAACTCGGCGCGTTTCTCCGGAACGAGAAGGCAGCCGGCAAGACGATCTATCCGCCGGGGCCGATGATCTTCAATGCGCTCAACTCGACCCCGCTGGAGCAGGTCAAGATTGTCATTCTCGGGCAGGATCCGTACCACGGTCCCGGTCAGGCTCACGGCCTGTGCTTCTCGGTACAGCCAGGCGTAACGCCACCGCCGTCACTACAGAACATCTTCAAGGAACTGAAGCGCGATCTGAATCTGGACATCCCACGCCACGGCTATCTGCAGTTCTGGGCGGAGCAGGGGGTGCTGATGCTCAACACGTCTCTTACCGTCGAGCAGGGGATTGCCGGCTCGCACGCCAAGGCGGGCTGGCAGCGCTTCACTGACCGGATCATCGAAGTGGTAGGCGAGCGACGCCCGCACCTGGTGTTCATGCTATGGGGTGCGCATGCGCAGTCCAAGGCAAAGCTGATCGATGCGACACGGCATCTGATGCTGAAGTCGGTACATCCCTCGCCATTGTCGGCGTACCGGGGATTCATCGGTAACGGGCACTTCAGTCGAGCCAATCAGTTTCTGATCCAGCAAGGGATTCAGCCGATCGACTGGCGACTGCCGGCGCAGGTGTGACCCGATGCCTGCCGGGTGGCATCGGGTCTTCGGTTCAGTTCTTGTCGCCGTGTTTGGCTTGCAGATCTTTCGCGTGCTTCAGATGCTCTTCCAGTTTCGGTAGTGACTGCTGGGCAAACTGTTTCAGGTCCGCGTTTTCGCCATCGTTCACATAGTCCTGATACAGCTCAATGGTCTGCTCGTGGGCTACGACCTGGTTGTTGGCATAGGCCTGATCGAAGTTCTCGCCATCGCGCAGCTTCAGGATCATGGCCTTGGCCTTGTCCATCAGGGTTGCCTCGTCGGACATTTCCAGGTTCTTTTGCTGGGCTAGTTGAGCTAGCTGCTGATTGGCCTTGGTATGGTCGTCGATCATTTTCTGGGCAAATTGTTTCACGTCCTTGGACGTGCCCTTGTCCAGCGCCATCCGGGCGGTTTCGATTTCCGCGATGCCCTTGGCCGAAGCCTCGTCGACGAAATTATCGCCCTCGGCGGCCACGGCCATGTTGGCGGCCAGGCCGACTAGCAAAGCGAAGGCACCCGAGAAGATTGTCTTAGTTGTTTTGGTCATTGCGTTCTCCCTACTCACCTGGCTCGTGTCGGCCTGTAGGCTCGACACAAGGCGCGATGCGGCGAAATTGCCGTCCCTTTTTGTGACTAGGCGCCATAGGGACGGTTCCTCGCTTTCGGGCGAAAGGTGTGGCAGGTGCGTGCTTACTGGAGCATGGTCATCGCCGCGTCCATCGCAGCGGACAGATCCTCGTCTTCCTGCATCAGTTCACTTGGGTCGAGCCCAAGCTTGGCGAATGCCGGAACTTCGCTCCAGTCCAGCTGCGCGTAGGGATGCTGGGTGCCCATGTAGCTCTGTAGCGTTGCGACCTGCACGATGTCGACGTAATCGACCTTGGCCGAGTCGCGCTGGAAGTTGGTGTATTGGCCAGCGACCGACGCAATGGCATCAGGGAAGTCCCAGGCGCGCAGGATCTTCTCCCCCACCAGGGGGTGGATTTTGTCGATGACATGGTTGAGGCTGAACGAGTCTGCAAGCAACGCGCTGTGCTCTTCGGCGTAGGTCAGGATCGGCAGTATCCCGATCTGGTGCACCAGCCCGGCAAGCGTCGCCTGGTCTGGCATCAGTCGCGTGTAGTGTCGGCAGAGCACGTGGCTGATCGCGGCGACCTCGGTGCTCTTGTTCCATACCTCGCGCATCTTGCGGTCGACGACGTCCGTGGTGGCCTGAAACATCTGCTCCATTGCCAGGCCGGTGGCCAGGTTGCAGGTGTAGTTGATGCCCAGACGGCTGATCGCCATCTGCAGGTCATCGATCTCCCGGCTGCTGCGCAGCAGCGGGCTGTTGACCACCTTGATGATGCGGGCAGTAACCGCCGCATCGTTACCGATCACTTTGCTCAGCGCCGGAATGCTGATGTCCGGATCTTCAGCTGCCTCGCGCACCCGCAGTGCGACCTCAGGCAGGGTGGGCAGAACCAGCTCATCATTCTCGATCGCCAGGGTCAGTTCACGCTGGACTTTCTCGGCAAGGGTGCTCATGTCATTCCTTTATGTGTCGGTCAGTGTCGCTTGGGCGCTTCTGGTCAGCCGGTTCTAGCATCAGCCTATGGTGCGCCTCTAAGGATTTGCTTTCAGGATACGGTTCGCACTAGCGCTGGATTTCCTGGTCCGGATTCAGGCTGTAGGGGATCTCGAGCAGACTCAAGGGCAGGCCGTCCGGCGAGCCGAGGTAAAGGCGGCCATCGGCTGCGGCATCTTCCTGTACCACTGCGAGCAGTTCGATTCCCTCGGCACAGGTCGCCGCCAGGACCACCTCGCCAACGCTGGAGCTGTGCACTGGAGAGAAAAGCTCCACGCCCGACGCCGGCAGATTTTCCTGGGCACTTTCGATGACCAGGCGATGCAGGCGGCGTTTGAGTTTGCCCAGATACTGCATGCGCGCCACGATTTCCTGTCCGGTGTAGCACCCTTTCTTGAAGCTCACTCCGCCGAGTGCCTGGAGATTGATCATCTGCGGAATGAACAGCTCGCGCGTGCTTCCGAACACCTGGCCAATGCCGGCACGGACTTGATCGAGCAGCCAGCGGTTCACCGGCGCTTCCTGCAATTGCGCGGCCAGGCGCATGCGAGTCTGGCTCGCATCGCCGCTTGATGCCCAGAGTTCTGCGCGACCGTCCGCCAGGCGGATGGCGATCATGCCGTTGTTGCGCACGACGCTATCAGCAGTCTGTGGAAGATCCAGGCCCAGGCTGACCAGCGAGCCGTCGCCGCCGGCAAGGCCGAATCGGCACCATTCGCCGCTCTCGTCGCTCAGGCGAGACTTGGAGAACACCGCGTACTTGTTCAGGTCGGCCTGTTGCGGCTGCAGCAGCTCGCCGGCCATGGCGAGCAGGTAGCCATCGCTATCCAGCACGATGCGAAAGCTCGACTGCATGCGCCCCTTGGGTGTGCAGCGTGCGCCGAGGCTGGAGGTTTCGGCATTCAGGTAGTTGAGGTTGCAGGTCAGCTGACCTTGAAGAAATTTGCTGGCATCCGGGCCGCGCACGGCAAGGACGCCTTCATGCGACAGAACGCAGAAATAAGCAGTGTCGGTCATGATCGGTCGTCGTCAGAATCCGGGGTGGGCATCATAGCAGGCCGGTGAAAACGGTTGCGTGGTGACCGGTTTGCCGTGCAATGAAAAAAGCGCCTGATGAGCTTGGCGCAGTCGCTATAATGCGCGCCTTCTCAAAAGGAGCCGATGTATGGCTGAGCAATCCGAACTCAATCGCCTGTTCTGGCAGAGCCGTCGTGGCATGCTGGAACTGGATGTTTTGCTGGTGCCTTTCGTCAAAGAGGTCTATCCGGGCCTTGATGAGGAAGATCAGCGCCGCTACCGCAAGCTGCTGAGCTGTGAGGATCAGGACATGTTCGGCTGGTTCATGCAGCGCGGCGAGCCGGAGGACGAGGATCTGCGGCGCATGGTCCGCATGATTCTGGATCGTGTCCAGCCCGAGTAATCCGCCCTTCGAATGCCGATGGCGGTCGTCCGGTCTGCTGTTGACGTTCTACATTGCCGCTCAGGTGCTTGCCCTGGCGGCGATCTTCACGTCGGCTGCGCCGTCCTGGCTGCAGCTGATTTGCCTGATTTCATGCCTTGCACACGCGTGTTGCGTGATGCCGCGCAGCATCCTGCTGTCCAGTCGCAGCTCCTGGCGCGGTCTGCGTCACGATGAGGACGGTTGGCATCTGTGGAGCCAGCAGCAAGGCTGGCAGCCAATCCAGTTGTTACCTGACAGCCTCGCGTTACCGCTGGTGGTGGTTCTGCGCTTTCGTTTGCCGGGCCGGCGCCGCGCTGACAGTATCTGCGTCCCGCGTGACGCTTTGCCGCACGAGCAGCATCGCCGCCTGCGGGTTCGGCTCAAGTTCAGTCGGCGAAGGTGGGCGGCGCCAGGATAGTGTCGAGCGCCTGGGGTAGCAGCTGCGGATAGTCGAGTGTGTAGTGCAGGCCACGGCTTTCCTTGCGCTCCATGGCCGAGCGGATCATCAGGTCGGCCACAAGGGCGAGATTTCGCAGCTCGAGCAGATCCCGGCTGACCTTGTAGTTGCTGTAGAACTCGTCAATCTCACTGAGCAGCAGGCGCACCCGGTGCTGGGCGCGCATCAGGCGCTTGTTGGTGCGGACAATGCCGACGTAGTCCCACATGAAGCGCCGCAGCTCGTCCCAGTTGTGCGCGATGATGACGTCTTCATCGGAGTCGGTGACTTGGCTGGCATCCCAGGTGGGTAATGTCGTGCTGTCGGTAATATCGGGCAGCTCGCGGAGGATGTCCTGGGCGGCGGCACGGCCGTAGACGAAGCACTCCAGCAGAGAGTTGCTGGCCATGCGGTTGGCGCCATGCAGCCCCGTGAAGCTGGTTTCGCCAATGGCGTACAGGCCCGGAATGTCGGTTCGTCCGGCCTGATCCACGACCACGCCGCCACAGGTGTAATGGGCCGCCGGGACCACCGGGATCGGCTGGCTGGTGATGTCGATGCCATATTCCAGACAGCGTTCGTAGACGGTGGGAAAGTGGCTCTTGATGAAGTCCGCTGGCTTGTGGCTGATATCCAGATAGACGCAATCAATGCCCAGTCGCTTCATTTCATGGTCGATGGCGCGGGCGACGATGTCGCGCGGCGCCAGCTCCTCGCGAGCATCGAAGCGCGGCATGAAGCGTTCGCCGTTCGGCAGTTTGAGTAACGCGCCTTCTCCGCGCAGGGCCTCGGTGACCAGGAAGCTCTTCGCCTGCGGATGGTAAAGGCAGGTCGGATGAAACTGGTTGAACTCCAGGTTGCCCACTCGGCAGCCTGCGCGCCAAGCCATGGCAATGCCGTCGCCGCAGGCGCTGTCAGGGTTGCTGGTGTAGAGGTAGACCTTTGCGGCGCCGCCAGTGGCCAGTACCACGAAGCGTGACTGGAAGGTTTCCACTTCACCGGTGTTGCGGTTGAGCACATATGCGCCCAGGCAGCGCCTGCCGGGCAGACCAAGCTTGTGCTCGGTGATCAGGTCGACCGCGACACGCTGCTGCAACAGTTCGATGTTGTCCTTCTGTCTGGCTTGGCCGAGCAGCGTGTTGAATATGGCCGCACCAGTGGCATCGGCGGCGTGAATGATGCGCCGATGGCTATGGCCGCCTTCGCGGGTCAGATGGAACTCGAAACTGCCATCCTCGCGATCAGGCGCATCGTCCCGGGTAAATGGCACGCCTTGCTCGATCAGCCACTGGATCGCTTCGTTGCTGTGCTCGACGGTGAAGCGAACGGCATCTTCATGGCACAGCCCTCCGCCTGCGATCAGCGTATCCGCGACGTGGGATTCCACGGTGTCGGTTGTGTCGAGGACCGCAGCCACACCACCCTGGGCCCAATAGGTCGAGCCGTTGGAGAGATCGCCTTTGCTCAGCACAGCGATGCGAAGATCGGCTGGCAGGTTGAGCGCGAGAGTCAAGCCGGCGGCACCGCTTCCGATAACCAATACGTCGTATCGTAGAACCTGGTTCATGTCCAATTCCGCGGAAAAACGAGCCCTAGTATATAGACGGGATGTAGCGCCAAAATAGCGGACTGTGTAGTTGTCTTCTAACGGGACGGAACTTTTCGTTATCAGGCCGCTCAATAGGCAGTTATGAACGCAAACCAGCTGGCCATCGTGTATGGGCGGTGCGAGTTTGCTATGGACACCAGGACGGCGTCGTCAGCAGGGCTGGCGCAACGCTGTGGTGCAATCGCCGTCAGGTATTGCAGGATAGCTTGCTAGGAGGGGGAGAACTTTTGCGTAAAGCCCGGGTCTATTCTGGCAGGTCGGTTCACTGGTGTGAGCGACGCCACTCCGCTACTGGGGAGGTGCGCTCATGTTGACTCAGGAGCAGGACCAGCAGCTGGTTGAACGAGTGCAGCGTGGGGACAAGCGGGCGTTTGATCTGCTGGTAATGAAATACCAGCACAAGATCCTTGGGTTGATCGTGCGATTCGTGCATGACTCCCATGAAGCTCAGGATGTCGCCCAAGAGGCGTTTATAAAAGCCTACCGTGCACTCGCCAATTTTCGCGGTGACAGCGCTTTTTATACTTGGCTGTACCGCATCGCCATCAATACGGCGAAGAATCATCTGGTGGCGCGTGGAAGGCGGCCGCCAGACAGTGATGTGAGTTCCGAGGATGCAGAGTTCTACGAAGGCGATCATGCCCTCAAGGATATCGAGTCACCGGAGCGCTCGCTGCTCAGGGATGAGATTGAAGATACCGTTCATCGAACTATTCAACTTTTGCCGGAAGATTTGCGTACCGCTCTAACACTGCGCGAATTTGATGGTCTTAGTTATGAAGACATTGCGAGCGTCATGCAGTGTCCGGTGGGCACAGTGCGTTCTCGAATCTTTCGAGCGCGAGAAGCCATAGATAAAGCGTTGCAACCCTTGTTGCATGAATCCTGAGACAGCGGCGACAGCCAAGAGAGGAACCGCCATGAGTCGTGAAGCCCTGCATGAATCGCTGTCCGCGGTGATGGATAACGAAGCGGACGAGTTGGAATTACGTCGTGTGCTAGCAGGCGACAACCCGGAGCTGCGTGCTACCTGGTCGCGTTATCAACTTGCCCGTGCCGCCATGCATAAGGAGTTGATTGAGCCGCGTCTGGACATCGCCTCCGCGGTGTCTGCTGCGCTGGCCGATGAAGCAGCCCCGGTCAAGGCGCAGCGCAATGGCTGGAAGAGCCTGGGTCGTCTGGCAGTCGCAGCTTCGGTGACCGTGGCTGTTCTGGCTGGTGTGCGTCTGTACAATCAGAACGAGGTGGCGGGGCCGCAACTTGCTCAACAGGCACCGCAGCCGAGCATTGCTGTTCCGCAGACCAATCAAGGGCCGACAGTGCTTGCGGGTTACAGTGAGCAGGCGGAAGCCCCGGCCCAGGCTGCGGCAGACGGCGCCCCGGTTGAGCGCTGGCACGAAGAGCGTCTGCCTTCCTATGTGCGCCAACATGCGCAGCAAGCTGCCTTTAGTAATGGATCGGAGAGCGCGCTGCCATACGCTCGTGCGGCCAGCATGGAAGAACGTTAGGGAGAAACATGCGCGTATTACCGCTGTATGTGGTGATTGGGGGCTGGCTATCGATGCCGGCCCTTGCTGCTGATGCTGAATCCTGGATGGGCCGCCTCGCAATGGCGGAGCAGAAGCAGAGTTATGCAGGTACGTTCGTTTACGAACGCAACGGTAGCTTTTCCAGTCATGCTGTGTGGCAGCAGGTCGAAGCCGGTCGTGTGCAGGAGCGTTTGTTGCAGCTTGACGGCGCGCCTGCTGAAGTCGTGCTGGTCGACGGGCAAATGCAATGCGCGACCGATGAGCTAGCTGCTCAGGTGCGTGAAGCCCAGGCATGGCACGGACAGCGTCTCGATCCGAAAGCCCTTTCCGAATGGTACGAGTTTCGCCAGATCGGCGATTCGCGGGTCGCCGGCCGACCAGCTGTCGCACTCGCTGTCGTTCCGCGAGACCAGCATCGCTATGGGTTTGAACTGCACCTTGATCGCGATACCGCCTTGCCACTCAAGTCGCTGATGCTCAATGAAAAGGGGCAGTTGCTCGAACGCTTCCAGTTCACGCATTTTTCCACCGACATCGATACGCAGCAGCTGACCGCGAGTTCCGGCTGCAAGGCGGTTTCCATCAGCAAGCGAGAAGCCAATCTGTCTTCCGCATGGAGATCGGATTGGTTGCCAGCTGGATTCAAGCTGCTGGACGCCAATCAGCGACCGAGCCCTGCATCATCGGAGACCGTGTCATGGCTCTCTTACGGTGATGGTCTGGCGAAGTTCTCTGTATTTTTGGAGCCTCTGCGGGGCGCATTGGTTGAAGATGCGCGCAGCCAGATGGGGCCGACGGTGGCTGTGTCCAAGCGAATCAGCACCGCCGATGGCGATGTGATGGTGACCGTAGTCGGTGAAATCCCACTCGGCACGGCTGAACGAGTGGCGCTCTCCATGCGGACCGGTGCAGAACAGGCGCAGCGATGATCGAAGAGCCGGGGCGGGTGGTTGCGCTGGATTGTGGCGCCGTATGGGTCGAAACGCGGCGCAAAAGCACCTGTTCCGGTTGCTCTGCCAAGAGTGGCTGCGGCCAAGGGCTGATGGATAGCCTGGGTGTGCGCGAACGCCGCGGTCTGATTCGGGCGCTGAGCGATCTTCACCTGCAGGTCGGTGATTCTGTAATCGTTGGCATTCGCGAGGATGTATTGCTGCGCGGTGCTGTCCTTGTCTATCTTCTGCCCTTGATCATGCTGATGGCGGCGGCGGCGACTGCGGCCCAGTTTTCGGCGCGTGAGCCTGTTGTCATTCTGGCCGGGCTCGGAGGGTTCTGCGTATCCTGGCTTTTCGTGCGTATACGAAGCCGGCATACAGCAAGCGATCCGAAACTGCAGGCAGTGGTTTTACGCGCCATGCTCGCGGGGCCAGCGAGTCCCTGAGCTTCTTGTTTTGTAAGTGGGGAGACTTGTAGTCATGTTCAATCGAAACGGCTGCTTCGCTTTCGTAGCGGGGCTGGCATTGCTTGGGCAAGCCACGCTGGCACAGGCGGATCTGCCTGACTTCACGCCGCTGGTGGAGAGTGCCTCGCCAGCGGTAGTCAATATCAGCACCAAGCAAAAGGTTCCTGCGCGGGGCGCAACGGCCCAGATGCCAGAGCTGGAAGGCCTGCCACCAATCTTTCGTGAATTCTTCGAGCACAGCATCCCGCAGATGCCGGGCGCGCCTGGCCGCGGGCAGCAACGTGAAGCGCAGTCCCTGGGCTCGGGTTTCATCATTTCCGACGACGGCTACGTGCTGACCAACAATCATGTGGTCGCTGGCGCCGACGAAATCATCGTGCGCCTGCCGGATCGCAGCGAACTCGAAGCCAAGCTGATCGGTGCTGATCCACGCTCCGATGTGGCGGTGCTGAAGGTCGAGGGCAAGGGGCTGCCGACCGTTAAGATCGGGCGCTCCGACGAGCTGAAGGCGGGCGAGTGGGTGCTTGCCATTGGCTCGCCGTTTGGTTTCGACCATACGGTGACTGCCGGTATTGTCAGCGCCACCGGTCGTAGCCTGCCCAATGAAAGTTATGTTCCATTCATTCAGACGGACGTTGCGATCAATCCGGGTAACTCCGGGGGGCCGCTGTTCAATCTGAAGGGCGAAGTAGTTGGTATCAATTCGCAGATATTCACTCGCTCTGGCGGCTTCATGGGCCTGTCTTTCGCCATTCCGATTGATGTGGCAATGGATGTGGCCAATCAGTTGCGCACGGACGGCAAGGTCAATCGTGGCTGGCTTGGCGTGGTGATACAGGAAGTGAACAAGGATCTGGCCGAGTCCTTCGGGCTCGAGCGACCGGCGGGTGCTTTGGTGGCGCAGGTGATGGATGGCGGACCGGCTGCGCGCAGTGGGCTTCGCGTCGGGGATGTGATCCTCAGCCTTAATGGCAAGCCGATCGTCATGTCCGCGGACCTGCCGCATCTGGTCGGTGCGCTCAAGCCCGGCAGCAAAGCGCGAATGGAAGTCGTGCGTGATGGTGATCGCAAGATGCTGGACGTCAGCATCGGCGCCATGCCTGAAGAGGGCGAGCCGGTTGCTGCGTCCGGTGGCGGCCAGGAGCGCAGCGACAATCGCCTGGGCGTGAAGGTGACCGAGTTGACCGAGGAACAGAAGAAGAGCCTCGATCTGCCAGGTGGCGTGGTGATCACCGAGATCCTCAATGGACCGGCGGCCATGATTGGGCTGCGCCCAGGCGATGTGATCACCCATCTGAACAATCAGGCGATCAACTCCGCAGCAACCTTCGGTCGGGTGGCCGAGCAACTGCCGAAGAACCGCTCGGTTTCGATGCGCGTGTTGCGACAGGGGCGTGCCAGTTTCATCACGTTCAAGCTGGCCGAATAACGTCGGTGAAGGAAAACAGAAAGGGTGGTCAGCAGACCGCCCTTTTTTGTTTTCGACGTACCTGAAACGAGCGTGAACGCTGCCGGTCGGCGCGCGGATGGCTTGTGCGTGGCACTGCCGAGGCTGATCAGTTACACTTCGCGGCTATTTTCGGCGGGCAATCGGCCCGCGTCTTTTCCGAGTGTTGAGCTGTGAGTGACCTGAGTCATATCCGCAATTTTTCCATCATCGCCCATATCGATCACGGCAAGTCGACCCTGGCAGACCGTTTCATCCAGATGTGCGGTGGTCTGACCGAGCGTGAAATGGAAGCCCAGGTGCTGGACTCGATGGATCTCGAGCGCGAGCGCGGCATTACCATCAAGGCCCACAGCGTCACGCTTTATTACCCCGCCCGCGACGGCAAAACCTACCAGCTGAACTTCATCGACACGCCCGGTCACGTCGACTTCACCTATGAAGTCAGTCGTTCGCTGGCCGCCTGCGAGGGCGCGTTGCTGGTGGTTGACGCCGGCCAGGGCGTCGAGGCGCAGTCGGTCGCCAACTGCTACACGGCGATCGAGCAGGGCCTGGAAGTGATGCCCGTGCTGAACAAGATGGACCTGCCGCAGGCCGACCCGGAGAAGGTCAAGGACGAGATCGAGCACATCATCGGTATCGATGCCACCGACGCGGTTGCCTGCAGTGCCAAGAGCGGCATGGGCGTCGATGAGGTGCTCGAGCGACTGGTCGCAGTGATTCCTCCGCCGACCGGTGATATCGAGGCGCCCTTGCAGGCGCTGATCATCGACTCCTGGTTCGACAACTACTTGGGCGTCGTCTCGCTGGTGCGGGTACGCCACGGTCGCATCAAGAAGGGCGACAAGGTGCTGGTGAAATCCACCGGCAAGGTCCATCAGGTGGACAGCGTCGGCGTATTCAATCCCAAGCACACTGCCACGGCTGACCTGAAGGCCGGTGAAGTCGGCTTCATCATCGCCGGCATCAAGGATATCCACGGTGCCCCGGTGGGCGACACTCTGACGCTGTCGAGCACACCCGATGTGGAAATGCTGCCCGGCTTCAAGCGCGTCAAGCCGCAGGTCTACGCCGGCCTGTTCCCGGTCAGCTCGGACGATTTCGAGGATTTCCGTGAAGCGCTGCAAAAGCTGACCCTGAACGACGCGGCGCTGCAGTACGAGCCGGAAAGCTCCGACGCGCTGGGCTTCGGCTTCCGCATCGGCTTCCTCGGCATGCTGCACATGGAGATCATCCAGGAGCGCTTGGAGCGCGAATACGATCTGGATCTGATTACCACAGCACCGACCGTGGTCTACGAAATCCTGCTGAAGAACGGCGACACCATCTACGTCGACAGTCCGTCCAAGCTGCCGGATATGTCGTCCATCGAGGACATGCGCGAGCCGATCGTGCGCGCCAACATCCTCGTGCCGCAAGAGCATCTGGGCAACGTCATCACGCTGTGCATCGAGAAGCGCGGGGTGCAGCGCGACCTGCAGTTCCTCGGCACTCAGGTGCAGGTGCGCTACGACCTGCCGATGAGCGAGGTGGTGCTGGACTTTTTCGATCGCCTGAAGTCCTGCAGTCGCGGCTATGCCTCGCTGGATTACAGCTTCGAGTGCTTCCAGTCGGCCAACCTGACGCGCCTGGACATCCTCATCAACGGCGACAAGGTCGACGCGCTGGCGCTGATCGTTCATCGCGACAACGCCCATTACAAAGGCCGCATCCTCGTCGAGAAGATGAAAGAGCTGATTCCACGGCAGATGTTCGACGTGGCGATTCAGGCGGCCCTCGGCGGCCAGATTGTCGCGCGCAGCACCGTCAAGGCGCTGCGCAAGAACGTTCTGGCCAAGTGCTACGGTGGTGACGTCAGCCGTAAGCGCAAGCTGCTTGAGAAGCAGAAGGCGGGCAAGAAGCGCATGAAGCAGGTCGGCAACGTCGAAATCCCGCAAGAGGCCTTCCTCGCCGTGCTGAAGGTGGATAGCTGACATGTCGATCAACTTCCCGTTGTTGCTGGTTATTGCGGTGGCCGTGTGTGGCCTGTTGGCGTTGAGCGATTTGTTGTTCTTCGCACCTCGTCGCCGGGCTGCGATCGCCAACTATGAAGGGCGCACCGGGGAAATCGATCCATCGACGCTCGACGCGTTGAACAAGGAACCGGTACTGATCGAGTACGGCAAGTCGTTCTTCCCGGTATTGGCCATCGTGCTGGTGCTGCGTTCGTTTCTTGTCGAACCTTTCCAGATCCCGTCCGGGTCGATGATCCCGACGTTGGAGGTTGGCGATTTCATCCTGGTGAACAAGTTTGCCTACGGCATTCGTCTGCCGGTGGTGGATACCAAGGTCATCGAGGTCAGTGATCCGAAACGCGGCGACGTCATGGTGTTCCGCTATCCCAACGAACCGAGCATCAACTACATCAAACGGGTTGTCGGTGTGCCCGGCGACGTTGTGCGCTACAGCAGCGACCGACGTCTGTTCGTCAACGATCAGCCGGTTGCCGAGACGCTGGTGGGCGAAGAGCCGGGTAGCCTCGGCAGCGCCGTGCTGTATCGCGAGAAACTGGGTGAGGTCGAGCACCTGATCCGCAAGGAAATGGGGCGTTACCGCATCGAGCCGAGCCGGCAATGGACCGTTCCGGCCGAGCATTACTTCATGATGGGTGACAACCGCGATAATTCGAACGACAGCCGCTATTGGCAGGACGAGTCGATTCCCGCCGAGCTTGCCGGCATGGTCCCGGATCGCAATATCGTCGGCAAGGCCTTTGCTGTCTGGATGAGCTGGCCTGATCCGAAGCTCAGCAACCTGCCGAATTTCTCCCGCGTGGGCCTGATTCACTGAAGCTGTGAATTGCGGCGCTCGCTGGGCGAACCTGGCTCGCTATATTTGTCCTGCCCCGATCGGTGGGTATCGCAACGACATAGAGGTCGACATGAGTTTTGCGCGTTCGCAAAAAGGGCTGTCCATGCTGAGCTGGATCATGGTCCTGGCGGTTGTGGCGTTTATGGCAAGCACCGGGTTCAAGATGTTCCCGCATTATTTTGACTACATGTCCATGGACAAGATCATTCAGTCCGTGGAAACCGACGAAGCGCTTGAGATTCGCAGCGTTGGGGAGTTTTATAACCATGTAAGCAAGGGGATGCAGGTCAACGGCATCCAGAACATCGATCTCAGGGATGCGCTGAAGGTCGAGATCCAGAACAACGAGTTCAGGGCGCACCTGAAATACGAAAAACGCGAGCCGCTGATCCGCAATCTCGATCTGGTGGCGAACTTCGACAAAGAATATCGCCTAAGGATGCCGTGAGCACTTCGTTAGCCCGTCTCGAGCGCAGGCTCGGTTATCAATTCAAGGACCAGGAGCTCATGCTCCTGGCCCTGACCCATCGTAGCTACGCCGGACGCAACAACGAGCGTCTGGAGTTCCTTGGCGACGCCATCCTTAACTTCGTCGCCGGCGAGGCACTGTTCAATCATTTTCCGCAGGCTCGTGAAGGGCAGCTGTCGCGGCTGCGCGCTCGGCTGGTCAAGGGCGAGACGCTTGCGGTGCTGGCGCGTGGTTTCGAGCTTGGCGAATACCTGCGCCTGGGCTCCGGTGAACTCAAGAGCGGCGGCTACCGTCGCGAATCGATTCTGGCAGACACACTCGAGGCACTGATCGGCGCCATCTATCTTGACGCCGGGATGGACGTTGCCCGCGAGCGGGTCGTTGCCTGGCTGGCTAACGAGCTGCAGGGCCTGACCCTGGTCGATACCAACAAGGACCCGAAGACACGGCTGCAGGAATTTCTGCAGTCGCGTGCCTGCGAGCTGCCGCGTTACGAGGTGGTGGACATCCAGGGCGAGCCGCATTGCCGCACCTTCTTCGTCGAGTGTCAGGTGGCTTTGCTGAACGAAAAAACGCATGGGCAGGGCGCCAGTCGCCGCATTGCCGAACAGGTTGCCGCGGCAGCCGCACTGATCGCCCTGGGCGTGGAGAACGGACATGACTGACGAACAGCTACAACCCGAAGACGTCAGCCGTTGCGGTTACGTGGCGATCGTCGGCCGGCCGAACGTCGGCAAATCGACGCTGCTCAACCATATCCTCGGGCAGAAGCTCGCGATCACCTCGCGCAAGCCGCAAACCACCCGCCACAACATGCTCGGCATCAAGACCGAAGGCAGCGTGCAGGCGGTTTATGTCGATACGCCCGGGCTGCACAAGAACGGTGAAACCGCGCTGAACCGCTACATGAACCGCACGGCAGCATCGGCGTTGAAGGACGTCGACGTGGTGATCTTCGTCGTCGACCGCACCCGCTGGACCGACGAGGACCAAGCGGTGCTTGAGCGAGTTCAGTACGTCACCGGTCCGCTGATCATCGCGGTCAACAAGACTGACCGTGTCGAAGACAAGGCCGAGCTGCTGCCGCACCTGCGCTGGCTGGCCGAACAGCTGCCGAATGCCGAGATCGTTCCGATATCGGCGCAGCACGGCCAGAACCTGGAAACGCTGGAAAAACTGGTCGCTGATCGCTTGCCAGAGAGCGAGCATTTCTTTCCGGAAGACCAGATCACCGACCGCAGCAGCCGCTTCCTCGCCGCAGAGCTGGTGCGCGAGAAGATCATGCGTCAGCTTGGTGCCGAGGTGCCTTACCAGATCACCGTGGAGATCGAGGACTTCAAGCAGGAAGGCCGCGTGCTGCACATCCACGCGCTGATTCTGGTCGAGCGTGACGGGCAGAAGAAGATCATCATTGGGGACAAGGGCGAGCGCATCAAACGCATCGGCCAGGAAGCGCGCAAGGACATGGAGGTATTGTTCGACTCCAAGGTCATGCTCCACCTGTGGGTCAAGGTGAAGGGTGGCTGGTCTGACGACGAGCGTGCGCTGCATTCGCTGGGCTACCAGTAAGCGCCGACCCGCAATCACCCGTGCGCATCGCGCACCTTCTGGCCCGCCATGCACCAGCCTGCTTTCGTTCTGCACAGTCGCCCGTACAAGGAAAGCAGCGCGCTGGTCGACCTGTTCACCCCGCAGGGTCGGCTGCGTGCCGTCATGCGTGCAGCGCGAGGCAAGGCCGGTAGCTTGATTCGTCCGTTCGTGACTCTCGAAGTGGAGCTGCGCGGCAAATCGGAGCTGAAGACCGTTGCCCGTCTCGAAAGCGCTGGGCCGTCGCACTGGCTCGATGGCCAGGCGTTGTTCAGCGGCATGTACCTCAACGAGCTGCTGATACGCCTGCTACCGATGGAGGACGCGCACCCCGCGCTGTTCGATCATTACGTCGCCACCCTGCCGGCTCTGGCCGCACACCGCCCCCTCGAGCCGCTGCTGCGCGCCTTCGAATGGCGGCTGCTTGACGAGTTGGGCTATGGTTTTGCCCTTGATGTAGATATCGCCGGGGAGCCGATCGACCCGCGGCGGCAGTACCAGCTTTTGCCTGATGCCGGCCTAGAAGCGGTCGCCGGGTTTCAGCCGGGGCTGTTCAACGGCGCGGAACTTCTCGCAATGGCTGAGGCCGATTGGCAGATGCCGGGGGCGCTCGCGGCGGCCAAGCGACTGATGCGCCAAGCCCTGGCACCTCATCTGGGCGGCCGACCGCTGGTCAGCCGCGAACTGTTCATGAATCTGAAGGAGGCCCCGCGTGACTGAAGCCAATCGAATCCTGCTCGGCGTCAACGTCGACCATGTCGCCACCCTGCGTCAGGCTCGCGGGACCCGCTATCCGGACCCGGTCAAGGCCGCGCTGGACGCCGAAGAAGCCGGCGCAGACGGCATTACCGTGCACCTGCGCGAAGATCGCCGGCATATCCAGGAACGCGATGTGCTGATGATGAAAGATGCTCTGCAGACGCGAATGAACTTCGAGATGGGCGTGACCGAGGCGATGCTGGCCTTTGCCGAGCAGCTGCGCCCGGAGCACGTCTGCCTGGTTCCGGAAACCCGTCAGGAACTGACCACCGAGGGCGGGCTGGACGTCGCCGGTCAGGAGGCGCGTATTCGTGAGGCGGTGGAGCGTCTGCGTGGCTGTGGCGCGGAAGTCTCGCTGTTCATCGATGCCGATCCGCGGCAGATCGAGGCGGCCGCACGGGTCGGCGCACCGGCCATCGAACTGCACACCGGGCGCTATGCCGATGCGCACAGCGTGGCCGAGCGTGCCTGCGAGCTGGCGCGCATTCGCGATGGCGTCGAAGCCGGGCTGAACCATGGGCTGATCGTCAATGCCGGGCACGGCCTGCATTACCACAACGCCGAGGCCATCGCCGCCATCCGTGGCGTCAATGAGCTGAACATCGGCCACGCCATCGTCGCCCATGCGCTGTTCGTTGGCTTCAAGCAGGCGGTCAAGGAAATGAAGCACTTGATCCTGAGCGCGGCGGCACGGGGCTGAAAAAAACCAGGGGCTTCAGTCTCGGAGATACCAAGAGGTTGGTTGCACGGGTAGCCAGAGTGATGCGCGGGCAAGCCCGCTGCTCAGGGCATTGGGGAGCCAGGAAGGCTTCCGTGCTAAAGCGACCTTTAACGACGGAACAGGTTGACCAGCACGCTCAGCACAATGCTCAAAATCACCATTGAGGTGATCGGAATGAATACCCGGCTGCGCTCGGACTCGATGCGAATGTCGCCGGGCAGCCGGCCGAACCAGTTCAGCAACCAGGGAAAGTAGTGCCAGGCAACGCCAAGCAGGAGTAGTGCCGCGCCTGCGATGATCATCCAGCGTGCCATTTCATTCCCTCGTTTGGCTCGGCTCGACGGCCGCCGCGCGGGTTTCGATATTCGACGAAGGCGGCGATTACCTGTTCTGCCAGGATGTCGACCGCTTCGCTCCGATTGCTGCCACGCAGCAGGTTGATTCGATAGTCACCCAACTGCGGTAGTCCGTACTGCCCATCCAGGCATTGCAGGGGAGGGCGCAGCAGGCTCGCCGGGTAGGGCGCGATGGCTAGATCGGCGATCATGGCCGCTTCCTGGCCGGAGGTCTGCTCGCTCGAATAGGCGATACGGTAATGGCGGCCGATCCGATCGAGCGCATCCAGGGCCTGCCGACGCCAGGCGCAATCGGGGCTGGCCAGCGCCAGGGGCAGCGGCGAGCGCAGCGCCGCGATACCGCCGCTGCGCCCGGCCCACACCAGCGGTTCGCTATGCACCGGTTCGCCCCGCGAATCATCCTGGCCGAGGTTGCCAATGGTGACCAATGCCAGGTCGAGTTCACCGGCGTCGATGCGCTCGATCATGTCGATGCTGCGGGCTACCGAGACGTCCACCTCGACGCCGGGATGACTGCGCGCGAATAACGCCAGCAGGCCGGGCAGGATACGTGTACCGACATCCGCCGGGGTGCCGAAGCGTACCCGGCCCTGCAGCGTCGGCTGGCGGAACTGGGCGACCGCTTCTTCGTTGAGCTTGAGCAGGCGCCGCGCATAGCCGAGCAGCGTCTCACCGGCCGGTGTAAGGCGCACCTGCCTGGCTTCGCGTACAAACAATGAGTGCCCGAGGGTCTCTTCGAGGCGTTTGATCTGCATGCTGACGGCGGAGGTACTGCGATAGATCTGCCCGGCGGCACGGGTGAAGCTGCCGCTTTCCGCGATCGCGACGAAGGTACGCAGGACATCGCTTTCCAGCAACGGCGTAGCGGAGGCAGGCGTTTGTTCGAGTGGTGCTGTCATGTGTGCGCTTCAGTTTTTCTGAACGAAGACTTTCATATTAGTCGTTTGTCTGAACGATCAACCCCCGCTCATCCTGTCGGTAACCGGTGGCGCCACAGCCAGTGAGCGGTCACCCGAGCGAAGCGGAGGTGAGCATGACGGTCGAACAACGCAAGAACGCCGCGCGACAACAAGCCGAGCCCCAGGTACCGGATTTCTATATGCCAGCCATGTGGCCGCTGGATATGCAGCGCAGCTTGCACGATTGGTTTTGCGCCTGGCGGCAACGACGGCTGTATCGGCAATTGCTGCAATTGGATGATCGCGAGCTGGCCGCGCGCGATCTGGATCGGCAACGCATCAGCGCAATGGCCGACATGCCCTTGCGGCAACGGGTGGCGCAGCGCCGAGCATCCAGGGGCCGGCGCTGAACGACTAGTCGACTAAGGCTTGCGGGCCAGCAGCACTGCGCGCATGGGTGCCGGCAGGCCTTCGATGGTTTTGCCGTGGTCTTCTGGATCAAGGAAGTCGGGCAGTGACTGATAACGCATCCACTCGGTGCTGCGCTGTTCCTCGATGCTGGTCACGCTGACGTCCACGCAGCGCACGTCGACGAAACCGGCGCGGCGCAGCCAGCATTCCAGCGCTTGCACCGAGGGCAGGAACCAGACGTTGCGCATCTGTGCGTAGCGGTCTTCCGGTACCAGTGCGGTGTTCTCGTCGCCCTCGACCACCAGTGTTTCCAGCACCAGCTCGCCGCCGCGGACCAGACAGTCCTTCAGATCGAGCAGGTGATCGATGGGGGAGCGGCGATGGTAGAGCACGCCCATGGAAAAGACCGTCTCGAAGCCTTCGAGCCTGGCCGGCAGCTCTTCCAAAGCGAACGGCAGATGCCAGACCGGCAGCTCCTGCAGGTAGCGCTTCATTGCATGAAACTGGCAGAAGAACAGCCAGTTCGGGTCCACCCCGACCACGCTGTCGGCGCCGGCGCCGAGCATGCGCCACATGTAGTAGCCGTTGCCGCAACCGACATCGAGGATGCGTTTGCCGGCGAGATCCAGGTGCGGTGCAACCCGCTCCCACTTCCAGTCCGAGCGCCATTCGGTATCGACGTGTACGCCAAACACATCGAATGGGCCCTTGCGCCATGGCGATAACCCCATCAGCGCATCGTGGGTGGCCTGGCGCGTGGCGTCGTCACAGATTGCGTCGAGGCGGAAGCCGTCACGCAGTTCGACTTGCACGGGCGCCAGCGCTGGCAGGGCGTCGACGGCTCGGCGCCAGCGCGGCAGGTCGCCGTGGCCGACGGCAAGTTTGGCATCCAGCTGCTGCTGAACGCTGTTGGCCCAGGCCGCGAGAGGGGTGCCGGCCAGGCGCCAGGCGAGAGGAGTCAGGTCGAGATTCATGGCAGGGCGATCAGCGAAGCGAAATTCAGGCATTGGAACCAGGGCACGACCTTGGAAAAGCCGGCGTCGAGCAGGCGCTGGCGATGGGTTTCCAAGCTATCGGGCTTCATCACGTTCTCGATAGCGCTGCGTTTCTGCGCAATCTCCAGTTCGCTGTAGCCATTGGCACGCTTGAAGGCGATATGCAGATCGGTCAGCAGTTGTTGTTCGCTGTCATCGTCGAAACGCAGTTTCTCGGACAGGAGCAGTGCCCCGCCGGGTACCAGCGCCTGGCGGATGCGGCCGAGCAGGGCAGGACGCTGTTCCGGCGCAATGAATTGCAGGGTGAAGTTCAACGCCACCAGTGAACTTGGCCGGAACTCCAGAGCCAGGATGTCGCCCTCGATAACCTCGACCGGCAGCAGCTCCTGGAACATCGAATCCTGCCCGTGCAGGTATTCGCGGCAGCGCTCGACCATCGCCGCTGAGTTGTCCACCGCGATCACCTGGCAGTTGTCGACCTTTACGTGGCGGCGCAGAGCCTGGGTGACCGCACCCAACGAGCAGCCGAGGTCGTAGAGGTGGGTATGTGGCTGCGCGAACTGCGCGGCGATCACGCCGATGTTTTCGACAATCGTTGGATAGCCGGGAACGGAGCGCTTGATCATGTCGGGAAACACGCGCACCACGTCCTCGTTGAATACGAAGTCGGCGATCTGCGCCTGCGGGGTGGCATAGATTCGGTCGGGAAGTTGCGTCACGGCTGTGTTCCGGCGAAGCAAAAAGGCGCGCATTTTAGCCCAAGTGCGCGTCAGGTTCGCTTATTTCAGCTGGTCGGAAAGAAACTCACCGGCACCCTGCAGTGGCCCGAGCGGATTGCGCTGTACCTGATAGCGGCGGATCTGCGGTTCGCCATTGCTGACCTTGTGTACCAGCGTGTCGTCCACCAGTACGAACACCGCTCGCAGGTTCCAGCCCTGCACCTGGCGGTTCTTGCGGAAGTTCAGCACGTCGGCCCAGAAGCTGCCGACGCGCTGGCTGTCGGTCTGGGTATATTCGAAGGCGTAGCCAGTGCAGCGGTCCTTGGCCTGGAGGCAGGTCACCAGGCTGTCCGGCAGGTATTCGATCGGAATGTTCGGTTGGACGAACAGCTGCCTGACATCCAGAAACGAGAGGATGCGGCCATTACCGCCATGCTGTGGGTCGAAACCCAGCTTGAACAGCTCGACGCGGGTCGTGCTGCCCGGGGTGGCACGGGCGAAGCTGGTCTCGGCGTCGAGATAGTCGCGGAAACCGGAGCTGACCTCGGCGCGTTCACTGGGTAGCAGGTTGCCGCAGCCAGCAAGCAGCGGCAGCGCACAGCAGAGCAGGCACAATCTGAAGCCGTCCATGACATGTCCCCCCGACTACGTTGTCCCTGTAATCGGTATAGGCGATTTTCGGCTGTGGCGCTGGGGATCCGTGCCGCTGGTATCGATTATTTCACACGGATACGGCAGTCGAAGCGCTGAGCCGGGGCGACTTCGCGCTCCCAGGGCCTGGCGTACTCGAGTGCCAGGTTCGCCTCGCCGCTGGTGGCCGCGCGGAAACGCCAGGTCGACACCCCGGCACCGCCGACGACTCCGGCTTTCTCGGGAACGGTGTAGACCTCGGGGCCGAGCAGCTTCAGCTGGGGTGCGCCGTCGGAACGGAGCGACCAGCGAAAGCCCGTGGTCGGGTTGCTCGGCAGTCGCAGGTTGAATTCCTGACCTTGGCTCAGCTGCATGGGCTGGCAGCTGCGGGCCTGATTATCCAGCGTAAGGGTATTGGGCGCCTGCTGTGCGCAAGCGCTGAGCAGAAGTGCGGCGGCAGGCAATAACGCGCGACGGACGAAGAGCATGGAGCGGCACCAGTCGGATTGGTTGCCGAGAGGATAGCTGCCCCGGTGCCTCAGCCCAAGCCTTGAGTCCCTGTGGCCGAGGCTACGAATGCTCGGCTCTGCTGGTCGCGGCCGTCAGGCAAGGGTGCCGCTTACCTGGCGTTGCCTTCAGAACAGCACCTTGGCCACGTCGGCGAAGCGCTTGGCGAAGTGCACCGTCAGCCCTTCCTTCAGGTAGTCCGGCAGCTCTTCGAAGTCGCCGCGGTTGGCTTCCGGCAAGATCAGCTCGAAAATCTTCTGCCGCCGCGCCGCGATCACCTTTTCGCGTACCCCGCCTATCGGCAGCACATGGCCGGTCAGCGTCAGCTCGCCAGTCATCGCCACGCCTTTCTTCGGCGGCTGGTTGCGCGCCAGCGAGAGCAGCGCGCTGGCCATGGTGATGCCGGCGCTGGGGCCGTCCTTGGGCGTGGCGCCTTCCGGCACGTGCAGATGGACGAAGGCCTGATCGAAGAATTGCGGGTCGCCTTTGAAGGTCTTCAGGTTCGAGCTGACGTAGCTGTAGGCGATTTCCGCCGACTCCTTCATCACCTCGCCGAGCTTGCCGGTGAGCTTGAAGCCGCGGTTTAGCGTATGGATGCGCGTCGCCTCGATCGGCAGCGTGGCGCCGCCCATGCTGGTCCAGGCAAGGCCGGTGATCACGCCGACCCCGGAGAGCACCTGTTCGCTGCGGAACACCGGCTTGCCGAGGTAGCTTTCCAGGTCCTTCGGCGTGATCTTCAGCACCGCTTGTGGATCTTCCAGCAACTGCACCACCGCCTTGCGCACGAGCTTGCCCAGCTGCTTTTCTAGCTGACGCACGCCGGCCTCGCGGGCATAGCCCACGATCACCGCTTTCATGGCGCTGTCGCTGATGGCGAGTCGCGCTTTCGGCACCCCGGTCTTGTCCAGCAGCTTGGGCCACAGGTGGCGCTTGGCGATCGCCAGCTTCTCCTCGGCGATGTAGCCGGACAGGCGGATCACCTCCATGCGGTCGAGCAGCGGGCCGGGAATCGAGTCCAGGGTGTTCGCCGTGCAGACGAACAGCACCTTGGACAGGTCCAGGCGCAGGTCCAGGTAATGGTCGAGGAATTCGACGTTCTGTTCCGGGTCCAGCGTTTCCAGCAGCGCCGAGGCGGGATCACCCTGGTAGCTGCTGCTGAGCTTGTCGATCTCATCGAGCATGATCACCGGGTTCATCACCTCGACATCCTTGAGCGCCTGCACCAGCTTGCCGGGCAGGGCGCCGATGTAGGTGCGGCGGTGGCCCTTGATCTCCGCCTCGTCGCGCATGCCGCCGACGCTGAAGCGATAGAACGGCCGACCGAGGGATTCGGCGATGGACTTGCCGATGCTGGTCTTGCCCACGCCCGGCGGGCCGACCAAGAGCACGATGGAGCCGGCGATTTCGCCCTTGAAGGCACCGACGGCGAGGAATTCGAGGATGCGGTTCTTGATGTCATCAAGCCCGGCGTGATGCTTGTCCAGCACCTTGCGCGCGCGCTTGAGGTCGAGTTTGTCCTGGCCGTAAACGCCCCAGGGCAGGGCGGTGGCCCAGTCCAGGTAGTTGCGGGTGACGGCATATTCCGGTGAGCCGGTCTCGAGGATCGACAGCTTGTTCAGTTCCTCGTCGATGCGCTTCTGCGCGGCCGGCGGCACCACCTTGCCTTCCAGTCGCGCGCGGAACTCGTCGGCATCGGCGCTCTTGTCGTCCTTGGTGATGCCCAGCTCGCGCTGGATGATCTTCAACTGTTCCTTGAGGAAGAACTCGCGCTGGCGCTCGCCGATCTTGCGGTTCACCTCGCCGGTGAGCTCCTTCTGCAGGCGCGCCACCTCGACTTCCTTGCGGAGCAGTGGCAGCACCTTCTCCATGCGCTTCAACACCGGCACGGTATCCAGCACTTCCTGCAATTCCACGCCCGGCGCGGTGGTCAGCGCGGCGGCAAAGTCCGACAGCGGCGACGGATCGTTGGGGCTGAAGCGGTTCAGGTAGTTCTTCAGTTCTTCGCTGTACAGCGGGTTGAGCGGCAACAGCTCCTTGATCGCGTTGATCAGCGCCATGCCGTAGGCCTTCACCTCGTCACGCGGATCGTCATCGCTCTTCGGATAGTCGACCTCCACCAGATAGGGCGGCTTGCGCCGCAGCCAGCCGCGGATACGCACCCGTGCCAGGCCTTGCGCGACGAACTGCAGCTTGCCGCCTTCCTGGGTGGCATGGTGCACGCGGACCATAGTGCCGTGTTCCGGCAGGCTGTCAGGGTCGAAGGTCGCCATATCCAGCACAGGCGAGTCGACGAAGAACAGCGCGACCCGCTGGTGCGGCGTCTTCGCCACGCGCTCCAGGGTCTCGGCCCAGGGATCTTCGTTGACGATCACCGGCAACACCTGGGCCGGGAAGAAAGGCCGGTTGTGCACGGGAATGATGTAGAGCTTGTCCGGTAGCTGCTGGTCAGGCAGTACGAGGCCATTGGAAGAAATGATTTCCTGCTCGATATGGTCCTGATTGACGTCGTCGTTCATGCAGCACCCGTTGCGAATACGTGCACCTTAGATGGGTGGTGGCGCGGATGATTTCAATCCCGTCGCGCGGGGGTGGGCACCTCGCGCGGGGTCCGGTAAAGTGCCGATGGTCTGTTCCCTTTCGGCATGGCTTCCGAACGACGCGGCGACAGACCCAGCCTCAGGTGCCAACCATGCTCAACGCCCGTCTGCTTCGCCTGGATGATCAGACCCACCAGCACGCCCACGACTATCACCAGCTGGTGATGTCGCTCTCTGGGCGTGCGGAATTCGAGGTCAACGGCACGGGCGGCGAGGTTTGTCGGATGCGCGCCTGTCTGGTGCCGGGCGATGCCGATCACGGCTTCGCCGGCATGGGCGACAACCGCATGCTGATCATCGATCTGGACGAGCAGGATGTCGGCACCGAAGACCCGGAGCTGCTGGCTCGGCTGTTCGAAGCGCCGCGCTATCCGGCGCTGGATGCCGATTTCCAGAACCTGCTGGCCTACGCCGGCGCCGAGCTGGCGCGCTACGGCAGCGATCCGCTGCTGGCCCGGGCGCTGGGCGGCGTGCTGTTGCGGGCGCTGCACTTGCGACTATTTGGTGAATCGCTGCAGCGCCCCGTTGGACCGCTCGATATCCAGCGGCTGGACAGCCATATTCAGGACAACCTGGCGCGACGCATCACCGTCGCCGAGCTGGCCCAGGTCGTCTGCCTCAGCCCCAGCCATTTCCACGCCCAGTTCAAGGACTGTGTCGGCCTCACGCCACACCAGTACCTGCTCAAGACCCGCCTCGACCGTGCTGCCCGCCTGCTGCGCGAAACGCCGCTGCCGCTGGTGCGGATTGCCGAGGAGTGCGGCTTCTCCAGCCAGAGCGCATTGACCACGGCGACCCGTCGCTATCTGGGTCTGACCCCTCGCGGATTGCGCAAGTCAGACTGCTGATCGCCCTGTTTTCGGGCTCTTCAGCTACCAGACACATATTCCTGCGCCATTCTGGTGCGCTTTCATTGCCTCCGTGTTTCGGCGTCCGGCTTTCGTAGTTTTTTGTAAAACTTCCGTAGTTTTGCGCAAGAACGACGCGCTGTGCTGCCCCTACATTCCGTCTCCCGACCTGGCTCATTGTCTTGTGCTGCACCAACAGCCTGGCCGTGGACTAGACCTATAAGCAGACACAATCACAAGAGGAGCGGCGCATGTTCAAGGCCGGTCACGTGCTGGATGGCGCCTTCGCCAACCAGAAAGCCGCGGAATTCTTTCCCGCCATCAGCGCCAACTACAGCGTTGACGAGGCGCAATATCTCACCGAACTGTTGCAGCTTGCCGATCCCGGCGAGGCAGGCATTGCCGCCATTCGCGAGCGTGCGCGCAGCCTGATCGAAGCGGTTCGCGGGCGCGACAATGCCGTCGACACGCTCGATGCGCTGCTGCGCCAATACAGCCTGGATACCCAGGAAGGGCTGATGCTGATGTGTCTGGCCGAAGCGCTGCTGCGGGTGCCGGATGCCGCCACCGCCGACGCGCTGATCCGCGACAAGCTCAACGCCGCCGAATGGGAACGTCACCTCGGCCAGAGCGACAACGTGCTGGTCAACTTCGCCGCCTGGGGGCTGGTGATGACCGGCAAGGTGGTCGATCCGGAAACCGCCGATGGCCGGCCGAAGAACGTCATCGGTCGCCTGCTCAAACGCTCTGGCGAACCGGTGATCCGCGGCGCGATGAATCAGGCGATGAAGTTGATGGGCAAGCAGTTCGTGCTTGGCCGGACCATTTCCGAAGCCTTGAAGAACGGCCGTCCCGAGCGCGAGAAGGGCTACACCTACTCCTTCGACATGCTCGGCGAGGCCGCGCTGACCGCCGAAGACGCCGCCAAGTACATGGCCGACTACCGTCAGGCCGTGGAAACCGTCGGTGCCGAGCCGCAGGTCGGCAAGGGCCCGCGTCCGTCGGTGTCGATCAAGTTGTCGGCGCTGCATCCACGTTACGAAGTCGCCCAGCGCGAGCGCGTGCTCACCGAGCTGTTTGGCAGTGTCCGTGAACTGGCCATCCTCGCGCGGCGGTTGAACGTCGGTATCACCATCGATGCCGAAGAGGCCGATCGCCTGGAGCTATCGCTGGAACTGTACGAAAAGCTCCTGCGCGACCCGGCCATCGCCGGCTGGGGCGAGTTCGGTCTGGTGATCCAGGCGTACTCCAAGCGCTGCCTGCCGGTGCTGGTCTGGCTGACCTTACTCGGTCGCGAGCTCGGCGAGCGCATTCCGCTGCGCCTGGTTAAAGGCGCCTACTGGGACAGCGAGATCAAGCAGTGCCAGGTTCAGGGCCTGGACGGCTATCCGGTCTACACCCGCAAGGAAGGCACCGACACCTCGTATCTCGCGTGCGCGCGCTACCTGTTGTCCGAGCACACCCGTGGGGTGATTTACCCGCAGTTCGCCAGCCACAACGCGCATACGGTCAGCTGCATTTTGGCCATGGCCGAGGGAACCTCGCAGCCGCGTGAGTTCGAGTTCCAGCGCCTGCACGGCATGGGCGATGCCCTGTACGACACGGTGATCGAGAAGTACGGCAAGAACGTGCGCATCTACGCGCCGGTCGGTGCGCACAAGGATCTTCTTCCCTATCTGGTGCGTCGCCTGCTGGAGAACGGCGCCAACTCGTCCTTCGTTCACCAGCTGGTCGACCCGCGCGTGCCGGTCGAATCGCTGATCGATCATCCGGTCACCCAGCTGCGCAGATTCGCCGCGCCGGGCAACCCGCGCATTCCGCTGCCGCCGGCGCTGTTCGGCAACCGCAAGAACTCTCAAGGGATCAACATGAACATCCAGAATCAATGGACCGAACTGGCCAGCGCCTATCAGCCCTTCCTCGAGCGCCAGTGGCAAGCCGCACCGGTCATCAGCGGCCGGACCCTTGCCGGTACGCCGTCCGAGGTGCGTTGCCCTTATGAGCTGAACAAGGTCGTCGGCCAGGCGCAGTTCGCCAGCGCCGACCAGGCGCGTCAGGCCATCGATCGCCTGGCAGCCTACTGGCCGACCTGGAATGCCACCCCGGTGGGAACCCGCGCTGCGGTGCTGGAACGCCTGGGCGATCTACTGGAGCAGCACCGCGCCGAGCTGATGGCGCTATGTACGGTGGAAGCCGGCAAGTCGCTGCAGGATGGCATCGATGAGGTACGCGAGGCGGTGGATTTCTGCCGCTACTACGCCCAGCAGGCGCGGCTGAAGCTTGGCCGCGAAGAGCTCAAGGGCCCGACCGGCGAGCGTAACGAGCTGTTCCATGAAGGCCGCGGCGTGTTCGTCTGCGTCAGCCCGTGGAATTTCCCGCTGGCGATCTACCTCGGCCAGATCACCGCGGCACTGGTGGCCGGCAACACCGTGTTGGCCAAGCCGGCCGAGCAGACCAGCCTCATCGCCGCGCGAGCGCTGGAGCTGATGTTCGAAGCCGGCCTGCCGCAGGAGGCGATCGCCTTCCTGCCCGGCGACGGCGCCACCCTGGGTGGCGTGTTCTGTCGCGATCCGCGCGTGGTCGGCGTGTGCTTCACCGGTTCGACCGACACGGCGCGCATCATCAACCGCCAGCTGGCCGAGAAGGAAGGCCCGATCGCGACGCTGATCGCCGAGACCGGTGGGCAGAACGCGATGATCGTTGATTCCACAGCGCTGCCCGAGCAGGTCATCAAGGATGCCGTCGGCTCCGCCTTCACCAGTGCCGGCCAGCGCTGCTCGGCGTTGCGCGTGCTCTACGTGCAGCGCGACATCGCCGACCGGGTCATCGACCTGCTCAAGGGCGCCATGGCCGAGCTCAGGGTCGGCCCGACCCATCTGCGCGAGAACGACATCGGTCCGGTGATCGATCAGGAAGCCCGCGAAGGCCTGTTGGCGCACATCCAGCAGCTCAAGAGCGAAGGGCGCCTGATCGCCGAAGCGACACTGCCGGCTGGTCTGAACGGTCATTTCGTGGCGCCGGTGGCCTTCGAGATCGACGGCATTCACCAGCTGAAGAAGGAACATTTCGGTCCGGTGCTGCACGTGGTGCGCTACGACGCGGCGGATCTGGAAAAGGTGGTCGCGGCGATCAACGGTACCGGCTACGGCCTGACCCTCGGCGTGCACAGCCGCAACGAGGAAACCGCCGAACGCATCGAGCAACTGGCGCGGGTCGGTAACCTCTACGTCAATCGCAACCAGATTGGTGCGGTGGTCGGCGTGCAGCCGTTCGGCGGATGTGGCCTGTCGGGTACTGGCCCGAAGGCGGGTGGGCCCAGCTATCTGCTGCGTTTCGCCAACGAACGCACCACCTCCACCAACACCACCGCGGTGGGCGGCAACGCCTCGCTGCTGTCGCTGGGCGACGACTGAACACCCGCCCGTGCTTCGTCACCGGCCGCACGCGCGGCCGGATCACAACAACAAATGGACAGTTGGCGGACGCTCTTCCGCCACTGACGGGCCCCGTTGGGTCTGTCACAGGTGATGGCCTTGTCGCCATCGCCCTCTGCCAAGGTGCGATGCGGGTCCGCTCGCGTTGCGCCGAACAACAACTAACGAGGGACACACATGAGCATCAGTACACCCACGCTGATCACCTTTCTGATCTACATCGCGGCGATGATCCTGATCGGTTTCATCGCTTATCGCGCTACCAAGAACTTCGACGACTACATCCTCGGCGGTCGCAGCCTCGGCAGCTTCGTCACCGCGCTGTCGGCCGGTGCCTCGGACATGAGCGGCTGGCTGCTGATGGGCCTGCCCGGCGCGATCTTCGTCGCCGGCCTGTCGGAAAGCTGGATCGCCATCGGCCTGATCGTCGGCGCCTGGCTCAACTGGCTGTTCGTCGCCGGCCGTCTGCGCGTGCACACCGAGCACAACCATAATGCCCTCACGTTGCCGGACTATTTCTCGCACCGCTTCGAGGACGAGAGCCGCATGCTGCGGATCTTCTCCGCGCTGGTGATTCTGGTGTTCTTCACCATCTACTGCGCTTCCGGTGTGGTCGCTGGCGCGCGGCTGTTCGAGAGCAGCTTCGGCGTGCCGTACGAGTACGCACTGTGGATCGGCGCCGCGGCGACCATCCTCTATGTGTTCATCGGTGGCTTCCTCGCGGTGAGCTGGACCGATACCGTGCAGGCCACGCTGATGATCTTCGCCCTGCTGATCACCCCGGTGTTCGTCATCCTCGCCCTCGGCGACATGGGCGCCGCGATGGACACCATTGCCACGCAGAACCCGGCGGCCTTCGACATGTTCAGCGGGCTCTCCTTCGTTGCGATCATCTCGTTGCTGGCCTGGGGCCTGGGCTACTTCGGACAGCCACACATCCTGGTGCGCTTCATGGCCGCCGACTCGATCAAGACCATTCCCAACGCCCGCCGCATCGGTATGGCGTGGATGATCCTGACACTGGCGGGCGCCGTGGCGGTGGGCTTCTTCGGTATCGCCTATTTCGCTGGCCATCCTGAGCAGGCTGGTCCTGTGAGCCAGAACGGCGAGCGGGTGTTCATGGAGCTGGTGAAGATCCTGTTCAACCCGTGGGTTGCGGGGATCATTCTGTCCGGCGTACTGGCGGCGGTGATGAGCACGCTTAGTGCGCAGTTGCTGGTCAGCTCCAGCGCGCTGACCCAGGACTTCTACAAGGCGATGCTGCGCAAAAGCGCGTCGCAGACCGAGCTGGTGTGGGTTGGCCGCGCGATGGTGCTGCTGATCGCGCTGATCGCCATCGGCATCGCCTCCAACCCGGAGAGCAAGGTCCTGGGCCTGGTGTCGTACGCCTGGGCCGGCTTCGGCGCGGCGTTCGGTCCGGTGGTGCTGATCTCGCTGCTGTGGAAGCGCATGACCCGCAACGGCGCGCTGGCCGGCATGCTGGTCGGTGCCGTTACTGTGGTGGTGTGGAAGGAATTCATCGGTCTGGGCCTGTACGAGATCATCCCTGGCTTCATCCTTGCCAGCATCGCCATCTTCGTGGTGAGCAAGATGGGCGCCGAGCCGGCCCCGAGCATCATCAAGCGCTTCGAGGAAGCCGACGCGGATTATCACGCCGGTTGACCTGCGCAGGGTGGCTATGACCGCCTAGACCACCATAGGCCGGTTCCGGCCATCCACCCTAGCACCAGAACCCCGGCTAGCCGGGGTTCTGCGTTTCTGGTCGTGGTCAGTCGTCCGCTACCAGGTTGGAGCGGTCGTCAACCGCACCCGCCGCGATCAGGTGTTCGGCTTCGTCTTCCGGCACATGGATGCTGGTGCCGTCGATATTCATCACCGACATACGTGCCTGGGGATCGGTGGTGATGCGGACGTCCATCAAGGCGCTGCGGTGCGTATTGCCGTTGATAACCACGGCGCAGGTGCCGGTGGTGGTATCGATGTCTACGGTCATGATCTGTCTCCCGAAGCGGTGCAAAAGCCGGGCGCGGGTCGCACGGCGTTTCCATTTCGACCACGTCTAAGGCCCTTCCGTTGTGATCGTCGTCAGAAAAACAGTGTTAAACGTTACGATATAACATGTTAAGTTCTCGCCCCGCGAAGCTGGCGCCGCTACCGGTTGCCGGCGCACAGCCGTCTTCGGTTGCCTCGCAAGGCAACCGCCACTGTCTGGAGAGTCACATGAAACTGAAGCGTCACCCCCTGGCCTGGGCGATCAGCCTGGCCCTGGTTCCGGCTGCCTGGGCTGCCGAGCCGGTCGAATTGCAATCGGTCGTGGTCAGCGCCAGCGGTCTGGGCAAGCAGAGCCATGAGATGACTACGCCGGCTGCCGTGATGGAGGGAGACGAGCTGGTGCTGCGTCGAGAGGCGACGCTGGGGGAAACGCTGGAAAGCCTGCCGGGTGTACGCTCCAGCAGCTTCGGTGCCGGTGCGGCGCGTCCGGTGATTCGTGGACTGGACGGTGCGCGGGTCAAGGTGCTGAGTGATGGCGTGGAGTTGCTCGATGCTTCGACCATAAGCCCCGACCATGCGGTGACCAGCGAACCGCTACTGGCTGAGCGCATCGAGGTGCTCAAGGGACCGGCAACCCTGCTCTACGGTGGCGGCGCCATCGGCGGTGTGGTCAACGTCATCGACAAGAAGATTCCCACCCGCGTGCCGGAGAAGGGCTACGAAGGCGAGCTGGAGCTGCGCGCCAACAGCGTCGCCAATGAAGGGGCAGGGGTGTTCGGCATCACGGCGGGTAGTGGCAACTTCGCGGTGCGCGCCGAGGGCACCAAGCGCCAGGCCGACCCGTATGAAATCCCCGGCTCACCGAGCAAGCAGGAAGGCTCCTACAACGACACCGACAGCTTCAACCTGGGCGCCAGTTTCATCGGCGAGCGTGGCTACATCGGCATGGCCTATGGCGAGCAGAACAACCGCTACGGGCTGCTGGGCCACGAACACGCCGAATGTCATCTGGACGGCATTCAGTGGCACTGCGGTGAGCATGATGACGATGATGAGGACGATCATGACGACGAGGGCGGCGTGCCTTATGTCGACATGCGCCAGAAGCGCTGGGATCTGCGTGGCGAGCTGAGCGATCCGCTGCCGGGCTTCGAGCTGGCGCGGCTGCGCATCGGCCACAGCGACTATCAACACAAGGAAATCGAAGGCGGTGAAGTGGGCACCCGCTTCAACAATGACGCCACCGACGCCCGCCTTGAACTGACCCATCAGCCGCTGTTCGGCTGGCGCGGCGTGCTCGGCGCACAGACCCTGCGGCGTGACTTCGAAGCCCTCGGCGAGGAGGCCTACGTGCCGCAGACGCTGACGCGCAACCACGGCCTGTTCCTGCTCGAGGAATACACCGCCGGCGCCTGGCGCTATGAACTCGGCCTGCGTCACGAATGGCAGGACATCGATGCCGATGGCCGCCCGGATACCGATCACAGCGGCACCTCGATGTCCGCCGGTGCGGTCTGGACCTTCGCTCCGCAGTACTCGCTGGGCTTCTCGCTGACGCGCTCGCAACGCCTGCCCAGCGCCGAAGAGCTTTACGCCAACGGCCCGCATGCCGCGACCCGCACCGTCGAGCTGGGTAATGTCGACCTGGAGGAGGAAACCTCGCACAACGCCGAGATCACCCTGCGCAAGTTCGCCGGCCGCACGACCTTCAGCCTGAGCGTTTTCCGCAACGAGGTGGACGACTTCATCTACGCCGCCGATACCGGCAACGACATCGGTGGCGGCTACCGCGAGATCGAGTACCGCCAGCAGGACGCCGTGCTCACCGGGGCGGAAGGGGAGGTGCGCTTCCAGGCGACCGACGCCACCGCCTTCACCCTGTTCGGCGATCACGTGCGCGGCAAGTTGCGCGACGGTGGCGGCGACCTGCCACGCATCCCGGCCGATCGCCTTGGCGTGCGGCTGGATCAGAGCTTCACCCCAGCGCTCAATGGTCAACTGGAGTTCTATCGCGTGCAGCGTCAGGACGAGCTGGCCGATTACGAAAGCGAGACCGGCGGCTACAACATGCTCGGTGCCAGCCTGGGTTACAGCGGCTCGCTGAACCAGACCGATTACCTGCTCTACCTCAAGGCCAACAACCTGCTGGACGAGAAGGCCCGCCAGCACACGTCCTTCATCAAGGACGACGTGCTGCTGCCCGGGCGCAACCTGACCGTAGGCATGCGCCTGGCGTTCTGATCCGGCTGATTGCCACGGCGCAAGGGTCGGCACCGGTTGCCGGCCCTTTTTCGTTTGCAGAGGCCAGACCCTGCGAGGGAGAACTTCGCAGTCACGGGCGCGGATGTCAGCGACGCGCTATTCTTGCGCCCCTCGATTGCTCCGTTGCGGGTGCCGGTCGCATCCCGGGCTGTGGCGGAACGTCAGGACCAACAAGGAAAACAAGTCCCATGAACGTCAGCACTCCCACTCTGATCACCTTCGTGATCTACATTGCGGCGATGATTCTGATCGGCTTCATCGCCTACCGCGCCACCAAGAACTTCTCTGACTACATCCTCGGCGGCCGCAGCCTCGGCAGCTTCGTCACTGCGCTGTCGGCCGGTGCCTCGGACATGAGCGGCTGGCTGCTGATGGGCCTGCCCGGTGCGATCTTCGTCGCTGGTCTGTCGGAAAGCTGGATCGCCATCGGCCTGATCGTCGGCGCCTGGCTCAACTGGATCTTCGTCGCCGGGCGTTTGCGTGTGCACACCGAGCACAACCACAACGCGCTGACGCTGCCGGATTACTTCTCGCACCGCTTCGAGGACGAGAGCCGCATGCTGCGGATCTTCTCCGCGCTGGTGATTCTGGTGTTCTTCACCATCTACTGCGCGTCAGGCGTGGTGGCTGGTGCGCGGCTGTTCGAGTCCACCTTTGGCATGCCGTACGAGTACGCACTGTGGGTAGGCGCGGCGGCGACCATCCTCTATGTGTTCATCGGCGGCTTCCTCGCGGTGAGCTGGACCGACACTGTGCAGGCAACGCTGATGATCTTCGCGCTGCTGGTCACCCCGGTGTTCGTCATCCTCGCCCTCGGCGACATGGGCACGGCGATGGCGACTATCGAGGCGCAGAACCCGGCCAACTTCGACATGTTCCGCGGACTGTCCTTCGTCGCGATCATCTCGTTGCTGGCGTGGGGCCTGGGCTATTTCGGCCAGCCGCACATCCTGGTGCGTTTCATGGCCGCTGACTCGATCAAGACCATCCCCAACGCCCGCCGCATCGGCATGACCTGGATGATTCTGACCCTGGCCGGCGCGGTCGCGGTGGGCTTTCTCGGCATCGCCTACTTCGCCGACCATCCGGAGCAGGCCGGTGCGGTCAGCCAGAACGGCGAGCGGGTGTTCATGGAGTTGGTGAAGATCCTGTTCAACCCGTGGGTGGCCGGCATCATCCTTTCCGGCGTGCTGGCAGCGGTGATGAGTACCCTCAGTGCCCAGCTCTTGGTCAGCTCCAGCGCGCTGACGCAGGACTTCTACAAGGCGATGCTGCGCAAGAATGCCTCGCAGACCGAACTGGTCTGGGTCGGCCGCGGAATGGTGCTGTTGATCGCCCTGATCGCCATCGGCATTGCCTCCAACCCGGAGAGCAAGGTACTGGGGCTGGTGGCCTACGCCTGGGCCGGCTTCGGCGCGGCATTCGGGCCGGTGGTGCTGATCTCGCTGCTGTGGAAGCGCATGACCCGCAATGGCGCACTGGTCGGCATGCTGGTTGGCGCCGTCACCGTGGTGGTGTGGAAGGAGTTCATCGGGCTGGGCCTGTACGAGATCATCCCGGGCTTCATCCTCGCCAGCATCGCCATCTATGTCGTGAGCAAGCTGGGCGCCGAGCCGGCCCCGAGCATCGTCAAGCGCTTCGAGGAAGCCGACGCGGATTACCACGCCGGTTGAGTCGGCAGCGCAGGTCGAGCAGCCACGCTCGACCTGCGCTGCGACGTCGCACGCTGAGGCGGTACGCTCAGCGCATCCTGTGTATCGCCTGTCTCTTTGGCCGACCAGGCTTCAATTCGTCACTTCCGACAGATCGATCCGCCGCCAGCGCGCTTCCGCGAAGCTGTATACCGCGAAGGCGAGCATGCCGACACCGATCGCCAGCAGCAGCACGCCGCCTGCGGGCATGCCCTGCAGGGCTTGCAATGCTTCCTTGAGGCCCGGTGGATCGGTGGGCTCATAGCGGCTGCCACCCATGAACAGCAGGCCGGCGATGATCAGAAAGGAACAGCCACGGGCAGCCAGACCGACCCGGGAAACCGGGCGGACCAGCTGCATGGTGCGTTCATCGCACAGGAAGTAGCGTTCGAAATGCGCGCGCCAGGCCTTGATCAGGTGCGCAATGCCGACCCCAAGCGGGATCAGCGCGATCGCCCAGATCAGCCAGTGGGAATGCTCAAGGCCCAGCAGGCGCATCAGGCTGTCGGTCTTGTCACTGCCCGAACCGCCGCCGCCCTCGGAGAAACGATCCAGCCCGCTCACCAGCAGGCTCAGGGTGAACAGTGCGAGCAGCAGGTTGACCACACCGCTGCTTACCAGCCCCGTGCGGATCAGCAGGCCCTTGATATCGTGGCCGTGCCTGTCGGTATCGCCGATGCCCTGGGTCAGTCGCCAGGCCACATGCGCAAGCAGACCGATCACTACCAGCCAGAGCAGCATGCTTCCGAAGGGTTGCCCGAGCAGTTGCTGGACTGCGCCTTTAGTATCTACCGTCTTTCCTGCTCCAATCGCGGCCATGATGGCGAAAAATCCAATGATCACGTACACCACGCCTCGTGCCGCATAGCCACTGCGTGCCAGCCAGATGACCCCGCGGGTTACGTTCATCCACCATCCTCCGTTGTGCCGTGAGAGAGAGGCGCCGTTGCGGCCACCTGTTCAGTAGACGTCCGGCTTGCAGCTCGGTTCGGAGATGGATTCGTCCGCTATAGCCGTATAGGCCGGAATGCTGGCGCTCGCTTTGGCCGCTATGCTGATGACGGGCTGGCGATTATCGGTCGCTGTGCCGATAATCGCCCGAACTGCCAGGTTGAGGATTACTGCCATGACCGATGACCATCGCGTCCATTTTCCGCCGATGGCACCACCCATCATCGCTTCGCCGGCCAAGCGTATCGACGCGCTGACGGGGGATCCCAACTTCATGACATCCTTGGCGCGTGGCCTGGCGGTGATTCACGCGTTTCAGGAGCGCAAGCGCCACCTCACCATCGCCCAGATCAGCCATCGCACCGAGATTCCGCGGGCAGCCGTGCGCCGCTGCCTGCACACGCTGATGAAACTGGGTTACGTCACCACCGATGGACGTACGTACTCGCTGCTGCCGAAGGTGCTGACGCTCGGTCACGCCTATCTGTCGTCGACCCCACTGGCGGTGACCGCGCAACCGATCCTCGACCGGCTCAGCGAGCAGCTGCACGAGGCCTGCTCGATGGCGACACTGGAGGGCGACGAGGTGCTCTACGTGGCGCGCTCGGCGACTCCGCAGCGGCTGATTTCCGTTGATCTGTCGGTGGGCAGCCGGCTGCCGGCCTACTGCACATCCATGGGCCGCATCCTCCTCGCGGCGCTGGATGACGCGGCGCTGGACGACTACCTCGCCCGTGCCGACCTGCAGATCAAGACCAGTCGCACCCTGCATACACCGGAAGCGTTGCGCAGCAGCATCGACGATATCCGTCGTCAGGGCTGGGTCATCGTCGACCAGGAGCTGGAAGTGGGATTGCGCTCGCTGGCGGTGCCGCTCAAGGACTCCGCCGGCCAGGTGCTGGCTGCGCTCAACGTTGGTACCCATGCCGGACGCGTTTCGCGCCAGGAGCTGGAAACCCGCTTTCTACCGGTGTTGCTGGAGGCCAGTCGTGAGCTCAGCACCCGGTTGTTCCATTGACCGCGAAGGTGGCGAGGTCGAGCTTCAAGTCCTTCTCGGAGTGACGGCGCGCCCACGACAGGGGCGCTGATACACCAACGCAGCCTCATTGCAGGTGTTCGAAGCCAGATAGGTATCCGTTCGATAATCGAACGCTATGTCGATTATCGGATTGTGGCGCGGTGGTCGGACCGTTAACGTTTTCCCCAACGCACTCAGCGTACCGAAAACAACACGAGATTCGACTCATGGCTGAATTCCTCTCGCTCCGCGACGCCGTCGAGCGCTTCGTCCAGAACGGCGACACCGTCGCGCTGGAAGGTTTTACTCACCTGATCCCCACGGCTGCCGCCCATGAGATCGTCCGCCAGAACAAGCAGGATCTGACGCTGGTGCGCATGACACCCGACCTGGTCTATGACCTGCTGATCGGCGCCGGCTGTGCGAAGAAGCTGATCTTCTCCTGGGGCGGCAATCCTGGCGTCGGTTCGCTGCATCGCCTGCGCGATGCGGTGGAGAAGGGCTGGCCACAGGCTCTGGAAATCGAGGAACACAGCCATGCGGATCTCGCCAACGCCTATGTCGCCGGAGCGTCCGGTCTGCCGTTTGCGGTGCTGCGTGCCTACGCCGGTTCCGATCTGCCGAAGGTCAACCCGCTGATCAAGTCGGTTACCTGTCCTTTCACCGGTGAGGTGCTGGCGGCCGTGCCGAGCGTACGTCCGGATGTCACCGTCATCCATGCGCAGAGGGCCGATCGCAAGGGCAACGTGCTGATTCGCGGCATCCTCGGCGTGCAGAAGGAAGCGGCATTGGCGGCGAAGCGTTGCATCGTCACCGTCGAGGAGATCGTCGACGACCTCGAAGCACCGATGAATGCCTGCGTGCTGCCAACCTGGGCGCTGACCGCCGTGTGCCTGGTGCCAGGCGGCGCCCACCCGTCCTACGCCCACGGCTACTACGAGCGCGATAACCGTTTCTACCAGTCCTGGGACCCGATCGCCCGTGACCGCGACGCGTTCACCGCCTGGATTGATACCTACATTCGCGGTACCGCCGATTTCGCCGCCTACCGCGCAAAGATTGCCCAGCAGCAGGAGGCCAACTGATGAGCGCTCATCTCGGCAATGACTACAGCACCAACGAAATGATGACCGTAGCCGCGGCGCGCAATCTGGGTAACGGCAGCGTCTGTTTCGTCGGCATCGGCCTGCCGTCCAAGGCCGCCAATCTGGCCCGCCTGACCCACGCACCGGAAGTGGTGCTGATCTACGAATCGGGCCCGATCGGCGCCAAGCCGTCGGTGCTGCCACTGTCCATCGGCGATGGCGAATTGGCCGAAACCGCCGACACCGTGGTGCCGACTGGCGAAATCTTTCGCTACTGGCTGCAGGGCGGACGCATCGACGTCGGCTTTCTCGGGGCTGCGCAGGTGGACAAGTACGGCAACATCAACACCACGGTGATCGGTGACTATCACAAGCCCAAGGTGCGTCTGCCGGGCGCTGGTGGCGCGCCGGAAATCGCTGGCAGCGCGAAGAAGGTGCTGATCATCCTCAAGCAGTCCCATCGCACCTTTGTCGACAAGCTCGCCTTCATCACCTCGGTCGGTCATGGCGAGGGCGGTGAGCACCGCAAGCAGCTCGGTCTGCCGGGGGCCGGCCCGGTGGCGATCATCACCGATCTGTGCATCATGGAGCCGGAAGAAGGTACCAATGAATTCGTGGTCACCTCGCTGCACCCTGGCGTGGCGCGCGAGCAGGTGATCGAGAACACCGGTTGGCAGATCCGCTTCGCCGACACTGTGGCCGTCACCGAGCCGCCGCGTGCCGAGGAGCTGGAAGCGTTGCGCGCCCTGGAAGCACGCACGGCTGCTGCTCATGGTCAGTTGGGAGGTGAGGAATGAGTCGCGACGTATTTATCTGTGATGCCGTGCGCACGCCCATCGGCCGCTTTGGCGGTGCGCTGGCTGCGGTGCGCGCCGACGATCTGGCGGCGATTCCGCTCAAGGCGTTGCTCGAACGCAACCCGGGCCTTGACCCGGCAGCGGTCGATGAGGTCTTCATGGGCAGCGCCAACCAGGCCGGCGAGGACAACCGCAACGTCGCGCGCATGGCTTTGCTGCTCGCCGGTCTGCCGGAGACGGTGCCGGGCGTGACGCTCAACCGCCTCTGCGCCTCGGGCATGGACGCGGTCGGTACGGCCTTTCGTGCCATCGCCAGCGGCGAGCTGGAGCTGGCGATCGCCGGGGGCGTCGAGTCGATGTCCCGTGCGCCCTACGTGATGGGCAAGGCTGATACGGCCTTCGGTCGCACCCAGAAGATCGAGGACACCACCATTGGCTGGCGCTTTATCAACCCGAAGATGAAGGAGTTGTATGGCGTCGACGCCATGCCGCAGACGGCCGACAACGTCGCCGATGAGTGGCAGGTCAGCCGCGCGGATCAGGATGCCTTTGCCCTGCGCAGCCAGCAGCGTGCCGCTGCGGCCCAGCAGGCCGGCTTCTTTGCCGAGGAAATCGTCCCGGTGGTGATCAGGGGCAAGAAGGGCGAAACGGTCTTCGACCGCGACGAGCATCCGCGCGCTGACACTACCGTCGAGGCGCTGGCCAAGCTCAAGCCGGTCAACGGCCTGGACAAGACAGTCACTGCCGGCAATGCCTCGGGCGTCAACGATGGTGCTGCGGCAATGATTCTTGCCAGCGCCGAAGCCGTGCAGAAGTACGGACTGAAGCCGCGCGCCAAGGTGCTCGGCATGGCCAGCGCAGGCGTTGCGCCGCGCATCATGGGCTATGGTCCGGTGCCGGCAGTACGCAAGCTGTGTGAGCGGCTGAACATCGCGGTGAGTGATTTTGACGTGATCGAACTCAACGAAGCCTTTGCCGCGCAAGGGTTGGCCGTGACCCGCGACCTCGGCCTGCCCGACGACAGCCCGAAGGTGAATCCCAACGGCGGTGCCATCGCCCTCGGCCATCCACTAGGCATGAGCGGCGCGCGACTGGTGCTGACGGCAGTCCATCAATTGGAGAAAACCGGTGGCCGTCTCGGTCTGGCAACCATGTGCGTCGGCGTGGGGCAGGGGCTGGCGCTGGTCGTGGAGCGGGTCTGACAGCGAAGCAGTACCGGTTGCGCGCGGGAGCAGTTTCGCGCGCGGAGCCTCGAGCGCAAGCAGGTTGTAGCGGCAGCTGGGCCATATGCGCAGGCGGATTGAGCTCCACCCTCTCGACATGCGAGCGCGTATCAAGCTGCCTGCGTGATTGGCCCACACCTGGTGAGGCACGGCTCTTGAGAGAGCGGCCTGCCGAACATAACGCAAAGTGAGAAGAACAATGCCGAGCGTAAAACTGGCTGATGTCAGCCTGAACTATCGATTCGATGGCGCGGAAAATGCGCCCGTACTGGTGCTCTCCAATTCACTGGGCACCGACCTGCAGATGTGGGACGACCAGATTGCGGCGTTTGCCGAGCATTTTCGCGTGCTGCGCTATGACACTCGCGGACACGGCGGCTCCGGCGTGACGCCTGGTCCCTACAGCATCGAACAGCTGGGCCAGGATGTGCTCGGCATGCTCGATGCGTTCGGTATCGAGCGTTTTGCTTTCTGCGGTCTGTCCATGGGCGGGCTGATCGGGCAGTGGCTGGGCATCCACGCTGGCGAGCGCCTACAGCGTCTGGTGTTGTGCAACACCGGAGCAAAGATTGGCACTGATGACGTGTGGAACACGCGGATAGACAGCGTCCTGGCCGGCCGCGAACAGACCATGCGCGACATGCGTGATGCGTCCATCGCACGCTGGTTCACCGCAGATTTCGCTCAGGCCAACCCGGCGGTTGCGGCACGCATCACCGACATGATCGCCAGCACCTCACCGGACGGCTACGCCGCCAATTGCGCGGCGGTGCGCGACGCCGACTATCGTGAGCAGCTTGCCACGATCAAGACACCGACATTGATCGTTTGCGGCGCCAAGGACCCGGTGACGACCGTCGAGCACGGCGAGTTCATCCAGGCCAATATCCCCGGCGCCGAACTGGTCGCCTTCGAGGCTGCGCACCTATCCAACGTCGAAGCTGGCGATGCCTTTACACAGCGAGTGCTGACGTTCTTGCGCGGCTGAGTACGTTGATGGGCTAGCAAACTGACGATGAAGCCCCTTCGTAGCCGAACTCAGCCCATCCGCAGGCACAAATGAAAAGGCCCCGCGCATAAGCAGGGCCTTCGATGACTGGAGCGGGCGAAGGGAATCGAACCCTTTTGCTTAGTGTGTCGTTTCGGCTCAAAGCGTGTCGTTATGCGGTTTCCGGGCTAAACCGCCTGCTCGTTTCGTCGCTATTCGGCACAGTGTTTTCGACACTTTATCGACAGTCGCTTTGCCTAATAGCCGGTACCGGGTTGCTAGGCTTCAGGCTGGGTTGTCGCTTTTTCTAAGCTTCGCTTGATTTCATGTCTTATCAATAGATGCTGGTTGAAAAAAACGTATTCTCGTTTTGCTTCGGTTTGAATTAGCGTCAACTGTGAATTGCCTGATTTTAATAGAATATTTGCAGTGCCTGTGAATTGGCCGCTTTCAATGGCTACAGGTTGTTCGTTCTTTAGCTTATCGTATCGAAGGATTCCAGCGTAATAAGAAAACGCTAGTGTAATGGCAGTTCCAAAATAAATTGCTGCTTTAGTGGCTTGACGCCTATAGGCAATTCTTTTTTGATCTCGAAGGCGGCTAATTACTGTTGAGGGCGACCGAGCAAGAAACCCAAATTTAAGGGCAATGGCTGTGATTGCTACTAATAAGTATAACCAAGTAGTTTCGCCAACTCTTGTATACGTTAACTCTAGGTAGGAGAAGTTGAATAGGATTAGAAAAGTAAGTATCAGCATTGTGTAGTATGCTGGATTTTCGTACTTTATGGATTCTTTATATAGCTTTACTGCGGACCGGCTGAAGTGGCCCGGCCAGTGTTTTCTCAGTTGCAATGAGAATGCTGCTAGTGTGTGGCCTCCAGCAAAAAAAAGTTGAGATGCTATGAATGCTACGACCCTTGAGATCGTGTAGCAGAGCAAAAAATAAAATGAGAAAGTGGTAATAAATGCCGGAAAAAAATCAAGTGTAACTACGGACGCTATCTCAAACGGAACGCTCGACATGAAGCCAAAATAATGAGCGGATGCGAGGGAGAAAGCGACAAGTAATGGTTGGCCAATGGTCTTGATCAACTCCTTGTTTCGTTCAAATAGATCCGCAACATTAAACCCCGTAGGGGCGATTGTTTTATTGTTGGCGACCTTTCTTAGTCGGCTTAAGATGTCAGCTCTTCTATGTGGTCGCACTAAACTGTCCTAATTTACTTTCTAGGGAAGGTAGTTGTTTTCAGCGGCACACGCTGGTTCATACCGGCTGCACATCTTCTTAAACGCAACCTTCGCACCCTTACGGCAGTCACGGTAGACCAGGGAGCCGCGTTTGTAGTTTTGGCACACGCTGTTGTAGTCGATCTGGCCGTTAACCACTGTCCACTCAAACTGGCCGCTGATGCGCTGCTTGTTGTGGCCGTTCTCCCAGCTCCAGTCGCTGAGGTTAGTCTGGCGGGAAACTGAGCGCTTTTGCGTGCTGTTGATGGAGCTGGCAGCGTAGTAGCGGGCCGGGGGCGGCTGCATCGTGTTGGCGACGGGGCGGGGCGTGTAGTTGCTATCGTTGAACGATGTTTGGCGCTGCTGTAGAGCTCGGGCGGTGCCTTCTTCGAACCAGTCGATTTCTTCCTGGGTCAGCGGCCGCTGCTGGGATGCTGGTGCTTGTTCTGCTGCTGGGGATTCGTAGCTTGCAACGGAAGGCTGGCTAACCGGCTGCATGGGCTGCGCTGGCTCTTGGTTAAACCAAGGCTTGCCGCCGACATGGATGCCTTGCTTGATCTGGGTTACATCCAGCACAACCGGGTTGCCGAATGTGAATGCGAGTGCCGATAGCACCGCCGAACCGATACCCAGGATTGCCAGGAACCGCCAAGGGCTAGGTTTCTTTCTGTTACGTAGATATTCCGGTGCATCATCCCAATCTGATCTCATCACGCCTCCTTGCTCAGTGATCGGGGTTGTTAAATAAATCTGTCCCCTTTTTCTCCGTCCCCTTTTTCTCCTTTTTTAAACTACTAAATGCTCTTTATCTATTTTATCTTTGTAGGCGATATGTAACGTTTCTAAGTAGCAATGTCCAATGTTCGTAATCTCGAAGCTCACGTTGATCTTGCTTTCAGCAGGCTGCGATAGCCCGAAGGGCTTTACTTCAACCATTTCTATTTTTCGTTTCACGATTCTGTGTGCTACTAACTCGTCGCCCAAATGATCTGTAAGTGTATAGCTATTGTGGTGGGCGTGCATGAACATGTGTATCGTTGATAGTTTTATATAGTTCGTGAGCTGAATTTGGTCTTTAAATACGCCGTATTCAATATCTCCTTTGATTAGCCGTCGTAAGGATGTTCCTATGATTGCCGCTTTTTGATCTGACTCTGCGCTATCGATTGCGTCCAATATTTCCTCTAGAAACTCAGCCCTTTCCTCGTCAGACAGCCGTGCTGCAAAATTCGTCGAGTCCTCGTCATTTACGTCGTTGCTTGCAGCCTCAAGGAATGCGTTGACTTTTTTTCTTAACTTTACTTTTTTAAAGCTTTTAAATGTTTTGTATATTCCATGTGCTGTTGATATCACAGGAACTGAACTAAGCACTTCATTATCTAGGGAAGTATCAATCGCTAGCTCGGCGTATTCAGCGAGCGGGAAATCCTTAAATACTTTTATAATTGAGAGGGATTTTTCCTTATCCATTTGACGCCTCAAATACTATTCCATTAACGGGCATACCATCGCCTAGCTACTTCCGTTGTAATCGCTATCCCGCGTTTTGACTGGGCAAGTTTGAGTGTGCTTCTTCGTAGCCAGGGGATATCTGCCCTTTTGTGGGATCGACCTCACCCTTCCAAAGCCAAAGCTCATATTGAGGAAAGGCTTTCAGCAGCTCCTCCATATCTTCAATGCGGGCTTTCACCTTGCGATTTGTCGCTACGGTCTGCCATCGCTGTCGCTCAGTGATAGCGGTGGTTTCGGCTAGCTTGGTTGCGCCTAGGTGGCGAACAAGCGTTCTAAGCCGCTCTTCTATCATTCCTAAAAGCTCTAAAAAATGATGAATAATTTATTGATAAATAGTTCATCACTGATAGCATTTGCCTTGTGATAAATAATTCATCAGCGCTTGGGCGCTACTGCCACGAATAGTGACGGAACGAGCATGGAACTGGAAGAGCTAGAACCTTCAAAGCTGATCGCCCCACAGCAGGACGTGGAAACCGTTGAAGCCTGGGCGGAACGCAACGGCCTGACCTGCTCCATGGCTCGCGCCTGGGTCTACCGGGGCGTCCTCCCCACCGTAAAGCTCGGCAAGCGCCGCATGATTAACAGTGCGCTACTGCGTAGCTGGCTGCTGGAGCAGGAGTGGACCGCATGAATCCTCCTCTCTATACGCAAGCCGCATTCGCCGCTCTGGCCGGTGTGTCCGTCGATATGGTCGCTGGCTGGGTCAGGTCTGGCGCCGTCGAGAGCGTGAAGCTGGGCAAAACCCGTCTGGTGCGTTTTCCGGGGGTGTGCCAATGAGCTGCACACACCCGCAATTCAAGCTGCGCATGCCTGCTGCACTCCGCGCCCAGGTCGAACGGTCCGCTTGGGCTGCACGCCGCTCCCTGAACGCCGAAATCGTCATCCGCCTGGAAGCGTCCTTCGCCCAGGTTGCGCCCAGCACCAATGCACAGGAGCGCTCCGCATCCGCGCCGTCTACGGAAAGCCAGGGGAGGGGATGACCTATGCAGAAGCCGGCCAGCTATCAACGCCTTCCGCACGCCCAGGACTGCGACTGCTCTGTCTGCTGGTCCAGGCGCGAAACGGCGAAACCCGCTCCCTCCCGGTCCACACCATGCGCCCAATGCCGCCCCGCATATGCTCGGCCGATTCGCACACTGCAAATGGGCTGCGTCGGTGGAAACTGGAAGCCTCTGCTCTCGGACTGGAAAGTGGAACCGGCCTTTATCTGCGAGAAGCACACGCCACCCGAGCGCCCCGCGAAGTGGTGGAGCGTTATCTACGACTCGGGCAAGCCAACGCCCTTCGTCCCGATTCACGAACCGTTCGAGCTGGTGGGGTGATGGCATGAGACAGCCAACTGCTCTCGTAGCCTGCGAGTTTTCCGGGCGGGTTCGTGATGCGCTGACCCGCGCCGGGTTCTACGCCGTCAGCTGCGACCTGCTGCCATCCGAAACCGAAGGCGAGCACATCCAGTGCGATGTGCTGGAGATGCTCGACTGGGGCTGGGATCTGCTGATTGCCCATCCGCCCTGCACCGACCTCGCTACCTCAGGTGCCCGCTGGTTTCCCGAGAAGATCGCTGATGGTCGCCAAGAGCGCGCCCTGGACTTTGTGCGCGAGTTGCTTGCTGCGCCGATCCCTTTCAAGGCGCTCGAAAACCCGAAGTCTGTTATCTCCAGCCAGATCCGCAAACCGGACCAGATCATCCAGCCGTGGATGTTCGGTCATGGCGAACGCAAGGAAACCCATTTCTGGCTCCAGAACCTGCCGCTCCTGGTACCGACCGAAATCGTCGAGGGACGCGAACCGACTGTGCATCACATGGCACCCGGACCAGATCGCTGGAAGAACCGCTCGCGTACCTATCAGGGCATCGCTGACGCGATCGCCACGCAGTGGGGCGGCTACGTGTTGAGCCAGCTCGCCAGCCCCGCGCGACCTGTCCAGGTCCAGGGCCGCGCTCCCGGCTCGTCGGATCACGCTTCACCGATCCGGCGAACGGAAGCACGGGCGGAGCGCACCCTTGACCCTGCACGAACCGAAACAGCCTCCGCTCGTGAGTGCGGGAGCGCTTTTCCCTCCCGCGCTCCCGAGCCCTCGGCGGCGAGAGTGGGATGACAAGGGCGAAGCCCTTGGTGTTTAGAGAGTGAGGTTTATTAATTAATTTTGTTTTGAGCGTGGAGTGTAAGTGTCGATTCGTCGCTATTCATGCCAATAAACCACGCAACATGATAATTCCTTGAGTATGAAAAAAGCCTGTTTCAAGCGCGTATAAATAGAGCTACGAATTAACCCGCAAGCCAAGTAACAAGCCGGTCGCAGTGAAATTGCTTTTTCACTCGCTCGGGATCGCTCGGCCTGCAGAAAGCAAAGCAGCGCAATAAAGCGCAACTAGAGAGAGGAAACACAAGATGGCACGTTCGACTATGGAAGTTGCATTTCTCGGCACTCAACGTTTCGACGGTGAAGCGGGCCAGAAGTACATCAAGGTCTTCTACGGCGATGAGCCGGACGGCAAGACCGAACACGGCCTGTCGATCATCGGCATGGCAGCAGCGGACGAAGTAGCCGATGAAATCTTCGCAGCCGGCGCGCAGTTCGAGCCGCTGCAACTGGTGCGCATCCACTTCGAAATTGCGCGTGGTGGCCAGAACAAGGGCAAGAATCTGGCGCTCCAGCTCGAAGCCGCCCAGACCCGCGCCGCTGCCGAAACCCCGCGCACCCCAGCTCAACCCCAGGCCAAAGCCGGCGACCCGGCCAAGGCCAACTAACCGGGAGGGGCGGCCATGCTGATCGATGACCGGGTGTATTGCGACTGCTGCGGAAACGACATGGGCAAGCTCATGGCGCTGCCCGCGCCGCAAAGCGACCTGCTGCCCGACCTCAGCCTGCCGCCCCACTTCGCCGTCTGCCCCGACTGCGAACCCTCCGAACAAACCGCCGACCTCGAGCAGGCCGGCGAATGAATTTCCTCGCCTGTGACGGTGACTGGCTGCAAGGCGCCGATGGCTCGCCCATCTGCTCCGGTTCGCTGGTCGCCCTCACGGTCGAGGAAATGCAAAGCCTCTACGGCTCTGCACTGACCTGGGACCAAGTCTCCGAGCTGCAAGGCGAAGCGATTGTTCTGTTCGCCACCGTGTTCGGCTTCCTGGTCCTGAAAAAAGCCCTGAAACAGTGAGGTATCACCCATGCAACTGAACAAGCACTTCATCAAGAAAATCGGCCTCGGCGCTGCCGTTGCTCTCTCGGCTGCTGCCGGCTCCGTCTACGCGGCAGTCCCGGCCGAAGCCACCGCGGCGCTGGATACCGCCGGCACCGACGTCGGCACCATCGGTTGGGCGGTCTTCGCCGTGATCATCGCCGCGATGGCGTTCAAGTACATGCGCCGCGCCCTGTAACCGGGTTTGCGCACTGCATGTGCCGAAGCAAACAAACCCCGCTCCGGCGGGGTTTTCTCTTCCAGGGAAACGCCATGAGCTACGAACTGTACGTCCTGATCCTCACCACCCTGGCGTTTTATCTCGTGTTTTTTGGGCGGGTGTGATCATGCGATCAATCTGGATCTGTGCGCTGTTCATCGCTGCGTTAGTGCCAGGACTAGCAGGGGCTGAAGAGTTCTTCTGGCGGGCGAACTATGCGGGCGGTATACCCAAGCCAACGCCACTTGAGTCATGCAAAGCAGCGAACAGTAATGTCAGCTACGTCAGCAAAGTCGACGACACGCGCTACAACTGTCACCAATACAATGGCCCGGTTCTTTTTCAAACGCTTCGTTATGCGATCAATTGCACCACAGCTCAGCGGTGGGATTGGGATCTCGGGCGCTGCGTAGATGCGCCAGAACCCAGCCAATGTGAGACCACGAACGGCCAGACAGTCAGCCACGAACACCTGATGAAGGCCTCAGTAGGCCAGCCGACTATTGACCCTCCGGGGTCTGTTTGCGGCAACGGTTGCCAGTACGCCTTCACCTATACACCGGCCTCCAACGTCTACGTCTATACCAGCGGCAATCCGCCAGGCGTGTTCGGTGTTTACAGCTACACCGGCAACGGAATCCAGTGCAGCGAAAGCACCTTGCGGACACCGGGCAACCCTTCTGAGGGTGACACCCAGGACCCCGACGATACGCCCCCGCCCGAGGATGGCGACAAGTGCCCAGAGGGGTACATCTACAACGGCACCTTCTGTTCACCGGATACACCGCCGACTGATCCTACGGACCCAACCGACCCGACCGACCCCACGGACCCGAGCGATCCTGGCGATGGCTCAGATGATGGAGGGTCGGACGGTGGCTCTGATGGTGGTGGCTCGGGTGACGGGGATGGTGACGGCGGCAGCTCTGGTGAGGGCGATGGGGATGGCGACGGCTCGGGCGGTGATGGTGGCAATGGTTCAGGTGATGGCGAGGGCGATGAGGAAGCTGACGAAGATAAGTCCAGCGTCGGCGGCGAGCCCTGCGATGCAACCCTGAGCTGTGAAGGCGACGCGGTTCAATGCGCGATCCTCCGCCAGCAAAAGGAGCTGCGCTGCCACGCCGAGGAACAGGCCGACTTCGAAAAGCACAAGCCGGCCATCGAATCCGCCGTCCAGGGCGACAAGTTCAAGCTCGAGGAAGGCGCCGAAGTCCAGCTGCCGTCCTTCATCAACCAAGGCACTCGCTTCCTGCCGGCTACGTGCCCTGCCGCCGAAAGCTTCAGCCTGCGCACCGGTGGCGGGCGCTCCTTCCAGATCAGTTACGAGCCCCTTTGCCGCGCCGCCAGTGACCTGAGCGGCCTGTTCGTGGCTGTGGCTACCGTTCTCGCTGCCCTGTATGTGGGTCGCGGCGTAGGAGGTCAGTAATGCAGTTTCTATTCATCGTGCAGATGCTCGTCATCATCCTCGGCCCACTGGTGAAGATGGTGCTGAAGATGATCGGTTTCGGCTTCGTCACCTACTTGGGCTTCAATCTCATCATTGGCCAGGCGCAGGACTACCTGTTCGGGCTGATGGGTGATGTCGGGCCGGTGATCCAGGGCGTTCTCGGGCTGGCCAAGTTCGATGTGGTGGTGAACCTGTACTTCGCCGCCATCTCGACGCGCTTCATGCTCGCCGGGATCGACAAGGCCACCGACCGTCGTCGCAATCAGGTCTGGCGCAAGCCGGGCGGCACCTCCATCGACGCATAAGGAGGCGCCGTCATGCTCGTTATCCGCACCGGCAAGCCCGGCCATGGCAAGACCCTGAACACCATCCGCGAAGTGGACCAGAAGGCCCACGCCGAAGGCCGGGTCGTCTACTTCCACAACATCAACGGCCTCAAGCCCGATCAGCTGCAAGCGCAGTGGTTCGAGTTCGAAGACCCCGAGAAGTGGTTCGAGCTGCCCAATGACTCGATCATCGTCGTCGACGAGGCGCAGGGCTGGTTCGGCTCGCGCGATCCACGGGCGCGGCCACCGGAGCACATCACCCGCTTCGAGACCATGCGCCACCAGGGCCACGAAGTGCACCTCGTCACCCAGGACCCGCGTTATCTCGATGTGCACCTGCGTCGGCTGTGCAATACGCACATTCACTACTGGCGCGTCTTCAAGTCAGCCCAGCTGCTGCGCTTCGAGTCAGAAGTGGTGGTGGAAAAGGTCGAGCTGAAGACCAGCTTCAAGGATGCCGACAAGAAGTCGCTGCGCCTGGATAAGCGCTACTTCGGCGCGTACACCAGCACCAACGCCAAGCACCACTTCCAGGCCAAGGTGCCGACCAAGTTCATCTTGGCCATCTGCGTGCTGATCGGTGCGGGCATCCTCGTCTATCGCGCCTATGAGCGCTACAACGCCGAGAAAGTCGCGCTCGAAGTCACCAGCAGCGCGCCGGCCGGGAGCATGGTCGATCAGGTAAGGGATACGGTCGGAGCCTTCATCCGGCCAAGCGCCTCCGACGCCGAACAGGCCGCGCCGCTCACCGTTGAGCAGTACCTGGGCAGGCGCGTACCCAGGGTGCAGGACCTGCCGGCATCGGCGCCGGTGTATGACGGCCTGACCGGCCCGCAGACCTTCCCCAAGCCTGTGTGCATCGCCACCACCGACCGCGATCTGATCGCCCGCAATTACAAGCGCATGCAGGTCGGTGACAGCGATGAAGGGCTGACGGGGTGTCGGTGCAACACCCAGCAAGGCACGCGCCTGGAAGTGTCGTTCGGCTTCTGCATGTCGGTCGTGCAGAACGGCTACTTCGACGACACCAAGCCCGACCGTGGCTCGCCACAGGACCAGCGCAATCAGCAGCCACCACCTTCCACCTCGCCGGCCTATCAACCGAGCCAGCAGCAAGCCGGAACCACCGTCACGCGGGTGCCCTATGAGAAAGGCCGTTTCCTGTGGTGATGACCGTCAGCGCGCGTGCGCTCCGCGCTCTTTGCACGCGCGGCGAGGCACGAGCCGGCGTGCAAACGCGCGCGCTGACGTCCCTGTAACACGTCAGATAAACCCAACTGAACAGTGTCAATTCGTTGCAATTTGGAGCAGAAGAAGATGAGCGTTAAAGACCAGATTCGTGTTGATCAGAACTTTCAGGAAACCCCAATCGGGCGGCTGTTCTTCGATAGCCATTCGGCCAAGCTGACTGACCTGTCAGGCGTTCGCTTGCTCCGTTGCGGCGTCGATACGGTCCGCCAGCTGTACCGAGGACTGATCCGCCCGGAAATCATGGCGCTGTTCGAGAAGCCGGGCGTTATGGTCGAGTTCGCCGGGGAGTTCTGGCACGCCGGACGGGTAGGGCGGGACTCGGGCTACCAGTACAAGCTGCAGAACGCTGACCTCGGGTTCATCCTGCTCATCAAGAACTTCAACGCGAAGCTTGAGAACATCGGCCCACATCTGAAAATCGAGGTGTCACCGCACGCGATCGACGCACTGTCGCCTGAGCGTTTGCAAGAGCGGATGGACTACTACGCCGCGGCCGTGATGACACACCGCGAACGCAACCAGTGCGCTGTCCATCTGGCGTTGGATCTCCAGGGCTGGAAGCCTCCGGTGGATCTGGTGGCACGCCTACACTGTCGCGCGCGGACGCACCGGGATATCTCGGGTATCAACGAGATCAACTGGGCGACCAAGTCCAGCGTCTACGGTCGTGGCGAAACATCCATGTTTGGCTCAGCTGGGGGCGTTCAGCTCTGCATCTACAACAAAACAGAACAGGCCCGCGCGACCGATAAGCTCGACTTCTGGGAAAGCGTCTGGCGTCGGCGTGATTCGTTCGATGCGGCCGATCCTGATAACTACGATCCTGAGGCGGACGTCTGGCGGGTCGAGCTGCGCTATCACCATTCGGTCATCCAGCAGTTCGCCAGCGGGTCGATCAGTGCCAAGACCGGCGAGGCCATTGAAACGGATTCGTTTGCGGCGTTCTCCGCCCATTTGGACGGCCTGTGGCGCTACGGTCTGTGCCAGTTCAAGTTGCTGCATCGGCCAGGGCAGTACGAACCGATCTGGACGCTGATGCGTGATGACGTGCGGGTCGATGTGGCGGTCGATTCCCTGGTCGATGAAACGGAATACAAACGCTACTACAAGACCTCAAGGGGCTTCTCCGGCAAGAACGTGGAACTGTTCCTGGGAAACTTCGTAAGCCTGCTGGCACGGGAGCGAGTGGGCGCTAAAACCGCATTTGATCGACTGAAGGAATGGGAATGCTGGCCGGTCATTCGTGACCACTACGCCGCCAAGGATATGAGCGAGCGTGATCTGTACAAGCACATCAAAACGTTGCTTCAAGAGCGCCATGTTCGATGGGGTAGAGCAGTCTGATGGCGATCCAGCAGCTCTCTGACGGTCGCTGGCGGGTCGATGTTGAGCCGGTCAAGGGCAAGCGGTTTCGCAAGACGCTGAAGACCAAGGCCGAGGCAATGCGCTTCGAGGCGACCTGTCGAGCCAAGTGCAGCGAATCGAACGATTGGGCACCGCGGCCAAAGGATAAACGCAGGCTGTCAGAGCTGGTCGGGCTGTGGTTCGATCTCCACGGCGTCTCGCTCTCCGATGGCGTTCGACGTGTGGCGATCCTGCGGGCGTGTGCAAAGGCGATGGGCGACCCGATAGCTCGTATGGTCGATGGCGCGAAGATCGCCGCCACACGCGCGCGTTGGATGTCAGCAGGCGTCACCGGCAAGACAGCGAACAATCGCCTTGGCTACCTGAAAGCGGTTTACAACGAGCTGCACAAACTCGACGTGATCGATTATCCCTGTCCGTTCACACGTATTCGCCCGGTTCGGCTGCAAGAGCGGCCCTTGGCCTACCTGACCAAGCCGCAGATATCCGAGCTGCTCGATGCACTCCAGGCGCGGACCACGTCTCCACATCCGGCGATGGTGGCGCGGATCTGTCTGGCGACCGGGGCGAGGTGGGGTGAGGCTCAAGCACTTCGACCGGAGCGGATTCGAGGCAATGCGTTGGTGTTCGCTAATACCAAGTCGAAGCGGGTGCGGATGGTCCCGGTAACGCCCGAGCTGGTGGCGGCGATCAAGAAGCACTGGCAAACCTACGGGCCGTTCACCAACTGCATTGGCGTGTTTCGGCTGGTCCTGCTCTCGACCTCGATCAAGCCACCACGCGGACAAGCAAGCCACATCCTGCGGCACACGTTCGCAGCTCACTTCATCATGGGCGGTGGCCATATCGTGACGCTGAAAGAGATCCTGGGTCATGCCTCGCTGAACATGACAATGAGGTATGCCCACCTCGCGCCTGAGCATTTGAACGATGCGATCAGGTTAGGGCCGTTGGCCGGCATCACGTTACCGCTCGCCTGCCAGTAATCGAATCAATTGAAGGAGGTGCGCCACTGGCGTACTATTCGTTTATGATCTTTATCGAGACACCGATCTTCACCAAGCGCCTGCGGGATCTGCTTAGCGATGACAGCTACGCGGAGTTTCAGCGGCAACTGGCTGACCGGCCGGACATGGGCGATGTGATTGAAGGTACTGGCGGCATTCGCAAAGTTCGCGTTGCGTCTGGCGGTCACGGCAAGCGAGGCGGGTCCAGGGTCATCTACTACCACTTCACGGTGGCTTCGCAGATCGCATTACTGCTGATCTATCCGAAGAACGAGAAGGACGACCTGACGGCAGACGAGCGCAAGGTGCTCAAGCAAATCATCGAACGGTGGAGGTAATCACCATGAGCAAATTCTTCGAAGACCTTCTGGAAAGCGTCCAGCAGATGGACGAGATTCACCGTGGCGAACGTCAGCCCTCGCGGGAATTCGTCGTGGACTCGCTGCAGGTGAAGGAGATCCGCAAGGCAACTGGTCTGACCCAGGCCAAATTCGCAGCGATGATCGATGTTCAACTGGGTACGCTGCGGAACTGGGAACAAGGTCGACGCGAGCCGACCGGACCGGCAAAGGCGCTGTTGCGCGCAATTCATAACGATCCGAAGCACGTCATCCAGGCATTGTCCGCTTAAGCCTGGAGAGTGATGAATATTTAAACTTTACTCAACTGTAACGTGTTGATTTATATGGATAATACTTTTCCATCTCTATTCTTCTCATAAAATATTTATATATATCAATGAGTTAATGGCGCGGTTGTCGGACTGTTCAATGTTTTTTTGTGATGATAAAGTGCCATCACACCTAAGCAAGGAGCGACAACATGAGCGTCATCTATCGCGCAAAATGTCTGGATTGCAAACACGAGTGGACTAGCAAGGCGGGGTACGGAACCCCTAACGCGTGTCCTAAGGCCGTGTGCCGAAGCAAGCGAATCCAAATCAGCCCGATTGGTTGAGATATCCTGCATGAATGATCAGGATGATCCACTTCCATCTCAGGAGTTCTTCTCAAGCTTCAGCCTCAAAGATGCTTGGGAAGACATGAAAGGCGAATTCCAATCAGGCACTACTAAGTCAAAAGCGACTGCCACAGCAAAGCTTCTGGGTAAAACGCTTTGGAATGTCGGGCGGCATGTGGCAAAGAATGCACCTGCTCACCTCGCTAAGGCCAAAGAGTCTCTGGAGCGGGAAAAGGCTGAGCAGGAGCAGAGAAAGCGTAGTCTGGCGAGAAAATCGAATGCTGAGCTAATCGAGATCGTCAAAGCCGGCGGTGACGATCTAGAACGTAGGCTGGCTTACAGCATCTTGAAAGAGCGTAAAGAGGCAAACGAGCGTGCCTAAAACACGTAATACAGCTTTTCGTTGATTTATCCTCAATCGCCTTTTCGACACTTCTTCGACACCACCAAAAGCCAGAAACGAAAAAGCCCTGTAAAAACAGGGCCTTAACGTTAGGTGTCTGGAGCGGGCGAAGGGAATCGAACCGTTATTCGGGGGGCATAGCAGCTTACAAGGGGCTGCCGATGCGCATGCAATAATTTTTTTTGCAAAATCAGAAAGTTACTTTCACGTCAGACCAAAATGAACTTGCATCTGGTTGCAGGTCACTCTAGCAAGTAAATCCATTTGCCTGGCGCATTCGTCAACCAGAAGGTTTGGACGATAACATATAAAGAAAGAGCTAACTCAGATGGGTGATACTAATACAGTCTTTTGCTCGTTGTGTAACCTTCAGGGTGTACCTGATCGTTCTTTGATCCACTGAACAAATGCTTTAGTCAGAGCTGAATCAACAACAACGATTTCTTCCGAACTTATAGTTGAGTTGATGTCAGTGATTTCGCCCTTATCATTTATTTTTATGCCGATGCTTAACGTATATGCTAAGAGTTTCTGAAGTGCAGAGCAGGTGAGATCAAAGTTCTTGAGTGTTCTATCGGGGCGAATGCTTGCTGGCGCTTCTTGGATATCACGCAGAGTGGCATCGACTGAGATGTTTGCTTTTATGTAATTGTGAAGTCGGGAAATATCGCTATGTAAATTTGATATGGTCAGGTCTCGTTTTGTTATTTCGATAGGATCGATTTGAAAACGTTGGGCATTGATGTTCTGCTCTGAATGCGTATATATAAAAGAATTTAAAGTCTCTCTATATCTACTGTTTCGAAGTAATGTTGTCCAATGCATTCCCGTTTTTGGTGCTAGATGTTTCGCTAGCGTGGTTATATCATTGAAATTTAATCCTCGTGGCTGTTTTTTTAATTGAGAGTTAATGAGAAGCAAAGTGCTCGCCTCTTTTGCTTCATAGTATTTCTTATTTCTGCTTTTGTTCTGATTCATTTAATAGTGTTGCGCTGTGGTCATGGCGATTGTCCATTAGTAACACCAGCTTCGATAAAGTTAAGTTGTTCGCTTTCATTATCGATTGAATTTTGTTAATCGCTATTTTTGAATAGTTTGGCATGTCAGGTGGCGTAAACGACATGTCACGTGCTAACCGATTCAGACGAGACATAAAATTGCCGCCCTTCATATCAGGATAGTCGCGGAGATCACATAGTGTAGCAATGAAAAGAGAGAAAGGACTGTCGCTGGGTATGTTCTTAGGCGAACATTTGTGTAGTATTTCGGGCTGGCGTACAAAATAGCTACAATCTTCTTTGCTTAGAATGTCAACTTGAGCTTTAATCTGCTCTGATATCAAAACCAATGCAACATATTCAAATTTGTCGACCATCAATCGAAATACTAGTTCGTCTCGTTTTTCTGCTGGGGTTTCTTCGTCAAGTAAATTCAGTTCATTTTGGTGGTTTGATATTGAGAATGATAATGCTCTTATGCGTGCTTGTATGCCGTCTAGATGTTCAATGCTATAGACGGCGATAGGGCAAAGTCCGCATCGTTGGACATCTCGTGTAGAGTCTGTAACAAATTTTGGGCATTTACCCCCTAATGGACAGATGCAATGATCAAAGAAAGCTGTTTGATCAAGCGGGCTGCTTTGACAGTATATGAGTCCTGACTTAGGCGTGTCGATAAATAATGAGTTAACGGAAAACATTCCAAATTGATCGATTGTGGCACTGCGGTTTTCCTTAAAGGCCTTTTGCAGAGCTGAGTCTAGCAGGGATGGACGTACTCCTCGGACATCAAAGACTCCCTCATCGAGAGTCTCGGACATCGCTACAGTCAACTTTTCAGACTGTGTAAGTGATGCAAAGTAATCAACTTGAGGTTTGCTATAGATCTTAGTTGCTAATGTGTTTTTGTGTCCTGTTTGGAGAGCTATCTCTTCAAATTCAAGCCCAGCATATCTACACCAGGTAACTAGATTTGTTCGCATTGCATGGGGAGTATGCGTTGCTAGCAGAGATAGCGGACAGTGCTGATAAGTTTCACCAGTGGTTTCGTCTTTGATATCGCGTACTATTGGCGACCATCTATCCTTGAATACTTTTTTTCCAATAGGGTTTAGATATACAAAGCAGTGTTTCTCTTCATGGTGGTGGTTGTATATTTCCTGTGCTCCTAAAAGCATCAACTTCCATATTGCTGAATAGGCGTCATCGCCATATGGCCTTCCCGTGTAGGCGCCAAGGTCGTTGTATAAGCCACGTGGGCTCCTAAACAAAGGCCTAAAAGATCCATACTTTCGGTCGTCGCCCTCGTAATACACAGGAATAGGTGCTGTGTGGCAGGTCTTGGTTTGAAATTCCTTTTCTAGGTTCAGCATGTCCATAATGTCATTCTGAATCAAAGCCACACGAGATGGATTCGTCTTGTCTGTTGTTATATAGATCAGCGTTAGATACAGACCCGTAAGTTCAGTCTTCGTGAACTTGTCGTATTCATCCAAATCTAGCCATTGGAGATTCTGCATGCGTTGACCTGTAAAAAATTCAGTGGTCAGCATGCGGGGCACTGACAGCCATGGAACATTTGTACAGATCCTGATGTTGCTAGAATTAATGTATTCACCGTAGTGCCACGAGAAAACATTGGGAATTTTATTTATTTCTATGGTCTTGATCTTTCCATTTATGTTTGTAGTGATTTCTGTTTGAGCGTCTAGGGCAGATAAATCAAGCCACTCCTTCTTGGCGGTCTCGGCTGATACTTGGATTTCATTATTCAAGCATCTTAGCTGGAGAGACCGGCCAATGTGTTCTATTGCTCGAAAGTATGCCCGAAGAAAAGGTATTGATCGTAGTGGAAAGGGGACTTTATCGGAGGGGCGTCTTGATCCACTACCGTCGCTATCATATTGTTTGTCGACAGGATTAACAATTAACCCCTTAGATGGACATTTTTTTATTGTGTTCATCTCCTTGTCATAGTTTATGCAGGCGTTGAACAGGTTATGTATTACATTGATGAAATTGCTTTTTGTCGCTTTTGACTTCCTTGTGGAATATAGTGTTAGTGCAGTAGGGGGCAAGATAAGTCCACCTAAATCTAAGTCATCATCACGAAACCAGAAATAGACTCGATCAAACGTGTGTGGCGAGTATGGATACGCTAAGTCTCGGCTATTTGTGGCGTTCCACCACCGCGGAAGGAAGTAGAACAGGTAGTCCATAAATAAGTACACATCTCTCAGAATTGATTTCATGCTTAGCGATCCAACTCTTCGTTTCTCTTTGGCTATAAAGTAGTTGATATATGGTATCCACTCGCGTGTAATGCTGTTAATGTCTACTTCAGGATTAGTTGGGTAGAAGCTGAAAATTATTTCTTTTATGCTTCCTCTTCTTGGTCGCTTGGTTAGTAACGAGAATTTATAGATCACGGAGTCTACGTCAAAATCAGGCGTGTCCTGATAAAGGGTAGACTTGCTTTTGGCTGCATACTTAGCAATAGACGCCTTACGACGTTGTTCTTTAGTTAGCTCGGCTCTTGCCCATAGCTGTTCAAGTGTTTCGCTTCTTAGGTCTACAACTGGATTGTTTGCGGTGCTTGCATAAAGAATAAGCGCACTTGGAGTACGTTTATCTATTAGGGTAGGGTGTTTTTTTGCGAACAGCTTTGCCCAAGCTGTTATTCGACTGGAGCCCCTGCTGAAGTTTGGTCTTGAATATTCATACTTTAACGCCTCTAGTAATTCGTATTGGTCAACGTCCTCAATGGATGACCAAGAGCTTGCATACATAATTTTTCTGTATTTATTGAGGTGTTTCGGTTCGCATGTTTCTGATTTTGCTAACTGTAGTATAAAATTGTCTGTTTTTTCGTAAATATATTTATCTATGCAGTGTATGCCGTTGTGCTTAAAGTCCAACGGCAAAGTAATTAGCCGTTTGAACCAAAGATCAACTAGCAAGTACCGGATTGGTGTTTTGAGTCCTTCGAGTTCCTTTGGGTTCTTTATTTTAGAGTTTAGAAGGGCTTCATATTTTACAGCGTCCTTTTCATTAAACTTTGGTGATTGTGATAGCAGGTATAGCTCTTCAATTAGTTCTAAACTTCTTGTGCTGAAGTTATTAAATATCAGCTTAAGGTAAGCGTTGCAGCGTGCATTGTATTCGGGATTGCTTGTTTTTTTTACTCCTGCTCTGTCCCTGTAAAGATTTTCACTTGTGTTTTTCCAGCTTATTTCAATTCCCCTATATAACTCTTGGGGGTCGCAAATTAGTTGTGGTTTTTGTGTTAGGTTCATTTCCTTTCAATCTCCTCGCTAGCCTTGGATCTATAAATCTTTGCGAGGTTTTCGTAATTTGAAGCGATAACATGATTTATGTTTATTTCGTGGTTTGCCGAGAATACAATTCTGTCGGCGGCCTCTAACTTCATGATAATTTGTTCGGCTTTCTTCTTTGCATATTTGGCAGTAGATTTAATTCCCTTGTGTCCCATGCAGATCTGAACCTCTTCCAATAGGAGGCCGGGCTCGGGCCGTCCTTCAAGCCAGACATGATTCAAAAGGTATACTCCATAAAGATGTCGCAGCGAGTGGATGCTGTAGAGCTTTGTACTTTTGTAGTTATTATAGTCTTTATAGATCCTTTTCTGAGACTCCTTGAATGAATCGTTTAAGGTTCCGTTTAGCGAGCTAGATGCCATTCCGTAGTAAAGTGGTTCTCCGTATTTATATTGTCCGTGATATACAAATAGATAGTCGTGTTCAGTAGTTGGTCTCACTGCAAGATAGTCTTCAAGTGCTTTAAAGAAGATTGTTTTAATTGGTTCGAACATAAATACGAGTGCTGTTTCTCTACCTTTCCAAGGTAGCTTAAGCTCTAGGGGGTAACTGCTGCTCTTATGTAGATTGTACGGGTCGGGAATTCTTAGTTGGCGTGCGTTGATATCTATTAGTGATAGTTGCAACGCTAGCGCTTCGCTTATCCGAAGCCCGCCTGCAGCTAATAAGGCGAATAGGCACCTGTCTCTGGCTGAAGATGCCCGGTTACATAATGGAATAACAAGATCTAGAGGGAAATCCTTTCCAAAGAATACGTCTCCTCTTTTATCTGGAGCTGCAATGGCTGTCGGGTGGGTATGCTTTCCTCTCGTGGCAAGCCGAGCGTCCATGTTTGAAAGGATTATGCTGTTCCTTACGATATTTTCGTTTTCGTAATATCCAATATTTCTTGGAAAAGTATCGCTTCGGAGGGGGATTTCTGTTTCTCGTTGTTTGTCTAAATGCTGAAGCTGTGTTCTCCAGGCTTTATTAAATTGAAGTAGGGAATTTACGGCTGCGATTCGGGGTGTGCAAGACGATTTGGTAATAGGCAGTCGCCCGAGCCGTAATGCGATGTCTGAAATTTTTTCGTCCGAGCTATACCGACTGTCAATCAAAAAATCAGGATACGCTTCTATATAAGTGTCCAGACTTTCAATACTGGTCGCCGAAAGGTTCAAAAAACATCCAGCTTCTATGAGATAGTCGAGGAACTGAGATACGCCTGTGGCATAGGAAATTAAAGTGTTACGGCTTTTAGATTTGCTTTTCAGCTTTCTAATGTATCTGTCAAAAATTTCGATCTTTTCGCCGTTAGGGCCAAGAAGCAGTGGGGGTTCAACGCTTACTAAAGTGACGTTTTTCATTTTCCAATCGCTCAAATTGAGACTTCAGAAATAATATTGCATGTATTGACAGATGGCTTGAGTCGTGCTTAGATTTAATAGTGGATCAGTTCCGCTCAGTTCTGCTATCTTTTTTTATACATTTTAGACATTAATAATCCGCAACCGATTCTATTTGGCTATAAAATATTGCCAAATTAATTGATTTTTATCTTATATATAATTAAATGTTTTAAAGGCTGCAGCCTTCAGAGATAGTGCCTCGTCTAGCGAGTTATTTCAGATGAATGTACTCGCTAAGTTGACCATCCCGATCTGGCGTGTCGTCATTTAAGGACTCGAGAGTGCTGTCTCCTTTGGTACGATGATTCCCTGGAAACGTAGATATGCAGCAGGCTCGTAGAGATAACCACTATGTACCCAAGCTGTACCTAAAGCAGTGGGCTGATCAAGGGCTCATTTCTACCTACCGCTTGTTGGTTCCAAACGAAAACGCCCCCCTATGGAAGAAGCAGTCCCTGAAAGGAATTGCATTCCATCAGCACCTCTATACCTATCTATTAGGGCAGGAGGAGACAGACGAGATTGAGCGCTGGCTCGACAGGGAGTTTGAGAGCCCAGCGCAAGAGGCTATCCGGCGGGTTGTTCAAGAGGAACGCATGGAAGCTGAGCACTGGAGAAGACTAGTACGTTTCGCCGTTGCCTTGGATGTCCGTACTCCTGCTCGACTAAAGCAGTTCATTGGGCGACAGAACGAAACGTTACCGGCCTTAATGGATAAGACCCTCCAGCGCTCCGTCCAGAAGCTGGAGGCTGCAGTTGCGCGTAACGAGCCGATCCCGCGACGAGTCGAAGAGGATGACGCTTTTTCGATTTTCAAGATATCCATCGAAACGCGATCAGATGGAAGTAAACAGGCAAAGGCAGAAACCACCGTTGGACGGCGGCTATGGGTCTGGCAAATGAAGCATCTGCTTACGAAAACGCTTGGTCGTTTGCCTATGCAAAAGTGGACGATATTGCATGCTCCGGCAGGCATGTCTTGGCCTACCTCTGACAACCCTCTAATCCGCCTTAACTTTCAAGACTCGAGGAACTACGACTTCGGTGGCGGATGGGGAGTGAAGAATGGAGAAATACTGCTCCCCCTTAGCCCGAAGCATCTGCTTTACACCTGTATTGGCAACAAGGTTTGGCCGCGGGGAACGACTCTGGATGCGATGACTGCTCAGATGATGCGGAAGATTATCATCGAACATGCGGATCGCTATGTGTTCTCGCGAGATCCCAGCGATGTTCACTTGATTCGCCCCCGGTTAGTTTGCACATCGACCTATAAAAATGAGCAAGCATTCTGGGAACGGTGGCATCAAGAGCAGTGCAGGGCTGAAAGAGAGTTACTGAGCTGATTGATCCAATTTGCGGCTTTAGTAATCCTATGGGGGTTACCAGGGAGGTTTGTTTAGTTACTTCTCCACCGAGTCAAATTCAGACGAGGTGGAAGACGGGCGGAATGCTGATCTCTGCTTAGCTGTGCGGTTCACAATAACGGCGGCGTGGCAGTCAGACGAGTACGTCAAATTGTATATACCACTCTTCAGGCCGAAATGAGGATGATTGTCTTGCTCGATATCTAGCCAGAGGGAGGCTGTACGTTTGTGTCCTTGGAAGGCGTGCGTTAAGAAGAAGATCCAGCTGTTGTCGCCGCGTCTGCGGTGCTTCAGTCGATAGTCTTGGAATTGAAATCCCCCAAAGGCTTTGGCGTTGAAGATTACAACTGGCTTGAGATCGTGCTGCGCTGAGGCGTCTATGAAGGCCTTTAGTGCAACTAAATCCAGTTTCTGAGCAAGCATCAGGGAGAGGCGCTTCTCGGGGTGGATTCCATCGAAGTCTACCCCGTTCAAGCTGGTCTCCATCTCCCACTCACCTGAAGCGTGATAATGACGTATCCAGCTGTACTGCCAGAAGGTCGCTGTCTTTCGATAACTGCAAGCTTGGCCTGGCTTATGGCTCCAATGCCATTCGTTAATATCGCCCAGCTTGGGGGTCAGCTGCCCGTTGCAGCTGGGGCAAAACCCGTTCTCTTCGCGTGTTGCGGGTATGCGCCTCCCGGCTTTGCTATTTGCTAGATACATCGAGCAATCCTTCCCTGAGTCGGCTCATTTGAACCCATTACTAGCCCAGATTCGTGGCGCTAGGCTCCCTTACATCGCACGAGTTGGGCCGCTTTCGATCGTCAAAGCTATCGACAGTTGCCTGCTTTCCGGTAACCGCCAGCAACAGCTTTTGCTTCGGTAGCGAACGGTACTTGGTTTTTTGGAGATACCTTATCGTAGCTAGGACAGCCCTCGGGCAGGTGGTAAATCCTACTGTTGCGGTTGCCGATGACTACACCCACATCGGCCTTCTCAGTAGGCATTGCTGTCGCACGCGCAGGAATCGCGCTAACGAGTCCCTCGCGGGTCGGTTTGTGCCCAGCACTCCAAGAACGATCACCAGTGATGAACGGATTCGAGTGGCCCATGACCTTCGAGGTAAGGTTGTTCCACTCCTTTTCCCAGGTGGTTACGGGATACTGGCGATTCCATGCCATTAGCAGCTGTTGCTGTTGGCGAGACATGGAAAGCCCATACCGGTCGAACATGTAAAATGTCGCCCTTGCCACGATGCCTTTAGCCTCGTTTCGTGGTTCGGCGGCACGCTTTTTAAAGTCGACCCGCGTCGTGCATGCTCCGTATTGTGGCGCTTGGCCGGTGACCATGCCGTAGTTGAAGTTGCTGCGGTCACCGTTAACCTCACCAACAGATGGGTACAGGTTGAACAGGTCTGCCTCCATTGCTCGGAAGACCGGATCATCTGTTATGCAGTTCTTCCGTCCGCCGTTCTGCCAGCATTGGCGCTGATGCCCGAACGTCCATGCAGGCACGATGTGCTCCCACTCAATCCGAGCGGCGCGGTTCTGCTGTGCGCGGGTTTCATAGCCGCAGGACTTCGGGTCGATCCTTCCTCCAGACTTGCCAGTCCATGTCCATTGGCAGCCGCAGTAGAGCTCGCCCTGTGTGCTTGAGGACTGATCGAAGAAGATCCTCTGCTTGGCCAGCACCTTGGCCGCAGCGAAATTGGATGGGGCGTCAGCGAGCGTGTTCGAAGAGAGGAGGAGTGCGGCGACGGTCGCTATTAGGAAGCGAGTCATATGCGCAACGGCCAGCATTTGCCTTCGCCCTTGTTATCTGCGTTTCTCGATTTTGTAGAAGCTGCCCTCGATCATCAGCCGCTTGCGGTCTGAATTGACCGCATCGGTAATGGTGTTATCGAGTAAGACGAAGTGTCGGCAGTCCTGCTTCTTCGACTGCTCGAATATTGGGCGAACAGAGCCGATGAATTCGGGGTAGCTCACGTCTTTGTTAGCCAAAATGCGCTCGATATTAGGTAGATCAGCTGCGTCCTGATTGCGACTTTCCGGCCAGGCCGGACTGACCGTGAGCGCTTCATCACGCAAGACAAGCGAGAACAGCAGTTGCGTCTTACCAGTGACCTCGTCGGCCCAGCAGGGGGGGAAATCCATACCGCCGCGAGCATCGAGCTTATTCTGCAGGTAAACCATCTGTCCGCGCAGGTTGGCGTTTTCACGCTTGAGTTCGACAGGGTTCAGTTTGTTGGTTTTGATCTCCCGGTACGCTTTAGCGTCAGCAACCACGGCGCTGGTTTGCTCCAGCCGCGTCAATTCGAGATCTTTTGGTGCCTGGGCGGCGATCAGCTTGCTTGCTTCGAGAATCTGGTTTACCTCGGCTTCAATAGTCTTGTCACTAGGCGCGACGCCTAGTTGTTCGCTGAGCTCTGACATCACAACCAGTGACGTTCGGATGTGATCGAGCGGAGCGTTGCTGTCCTTGCTCATCTTCTCCAGAACCTTCTCCAGTTCGACCATGGCGGTCAACTTTGCATCCTTTTCCTCGAGCAGCACCTTTAATCGCTCGTTCTCAGACTTGGCTTCGGCCGTCTGTACGAGCTTAGAGATGACTTCGTCGGGTTGTGTTGCCCCCAGATTTTGAAGTTGCCTACTGATGAAGTCCTTGGCTTGGGTTAACGCAGCGTGTTGTTGCTGAAGCACCTGTTCGCTCTGAAGCTGAGAAATGAGATCGCCTTTTTCGCGTTGCAGGGCAACGACCATCATGCCGAGCACAAGCATTAGCAAAAAGGTGAGCATGAAGGCAATTTCGGTCAGTGAGAGCTGAAAGACCTGGTCGTTCTTGCCTGACATCAGCTCTTAGCGCCTTCAAGCAAGCTGTGGTCGATAGCCTCGGGAGAAGATGCGCCCGATTCAGCCACTGCGGCAAGAGTAGGGCCTTTGTGGGCCCCTTGTTGCACCAGCGTACTCCTGATGACCTCATCAAGCTTGCTGGCAAGCCGATTCGAACTGTCGGTAGAGCACACGACCTTCTCGATCGCACCTGCAAAGCTTTGCTCGTTTTGCTCGAGCGCCGCTTTCATGATGTGAGCTGACGCAGTATTGCTTTGCAGGGCTTCGCGGATTTGTGCGCCCATAGCTTCAAACTGTGCCCGCGAGTCATTGACCCACGTCGGAAGCAATTCAAGAGTTGCTTTCAGGCCATTGAGAAGTGTTTGTTGATCATCGTGGGTCTTCTCGGCGGTACTTAGCAGTTTGGAGGTGACTTGCTGACCTTGGCTGATCTGAGTGACCAACGCGCTGACCGAGTCGGACATTTGATTTGCTGACTTGGCCATCACGTTAAGGTTGGTGATTTGCTGGTCAAGGCGCTCATTTACAGTCTGCTGTTGTGCTGATAGACGCGTGATAGCCGCATCGCTTTGAGCCGATTGCTTCAGGGCTAGCTCATGACTGGCGCTGATGAGGCCTACCAGACGTGTTTGCTCCTCAGCAATGGAGCGCACCAGCTCCATGGACGAGTTCATAGCCTCACTCTGCTCATTGATTTTCGAGATACTCTTCTCGACAGCTTTGGCCGCGCCGTTGATATCACGCGTGACGAGGCGCATGACCTGACCAACATCGCCCGCCGAGTTGTTGAGCTCGTTGAGCGGCGTGTTCAGCTTCTGAGCAAATAAATCATCCGGAAACGCAACGGCCTCGAGTCGAGCATTGACGGACTTGGTGAAGTCGCCGACGCTGGTGTCGAGTCGTACAAGTGATTCGCCTGTTTCACGGGCGTATTTTTCCACGACAAGGTTCAGGCTCATCGAGGATTTCTTCAGCTCCCGGATATTCTCAATGAACGCGTAATTGATCCGCTCGGACAATTCCTTGAAATGGACTGCCATCTGTTCGGACAGCTCTTTGGCGTGCGCATCCATGCGGGCAGCGCTCTCCTTGGCCATTTCATCGAAACTCTCACGGACGGACTTCACCGATTCGGTGGTCGCCGTTAAGACCTCGCCACGAAAATGAACCAGCGCCTGAAAAGCACGGGCATATTCGTCGGTTAGCCGGCGAGAAGCATCCACCGCGCTTTGCTCATGGTTGCGTAGAGCATCTTCCATATTTGGCCGAAAGCTGACCAGGATTACCCGAACCGTTAGCCCAACAATCGTACTGATCATCGCCACGCCGAATCGTGTGGCGATGGTGATCATGTCGTTCTGGATATTGGGCAAATCGATCAGGCATACGATGATCGAGGCGACGGTGAAAATGAAGCCCAGGTAATAGCAGGAATCAGCAAACTTCTCGTCTGAGACGTCGGACGTCTTGTACTTACCTCCAATTACGACATACGCAAACATGATCGTGATCGGAGCGATGAACCCTGTGAACAGGAGTTCACCGAGCAGATAGCTAGCGACTAGGCAAACAATCTTGGCTACGCAAGCCGTCGCGAACAGAACCGGCAGCTTGATTTGAAAATCAGCTTCCTTACTCATGATTCATCCCTCAAAGGTATCGATTTCGACCAGCTGCGCGCCGCAATTGTCGAAATATTGCTCCCAAAATGCTGCCTGCTTGGTGGTTTGCAGATTCGGATAATTGATCAGGTAATTAAGGTGCACCTCAACTCCATCGAGGCTGGCTTGCGACTTTCGCCCATAGGCGCCAGCCGAGAATGTCTTGAAGTCGGGTAGGCTCTTGAACATGCTGAATTCAGGCATATGCGGCAGCATGTCAGAGAACACAACTAGAGTGCGGGGGCCTTGTGCATCCACGCGGTTAAAGCCATTGATGGCGGCCAGTTGCAGCATCTCAAAGACAGGAGATCGGTCAGACGGCTTATCGAGCGTGATCCGCTGGCGTAACTGCATCAGGGGCGACCTGAACTCCTTGATGTACCGCGCCTTGATCTGAGCTGGGTTAGAATTGAGCTTGGATTTGCCTTCGCCAGTGCCTGGGTTGCACTTCTCGAAAATCGGCATAGCGTTGTCGGCAAAGGATTCGCCGAGCACAAACACCGAAATCATCTGCCCCTCAAGCACTTGCTTTTCAGCGAGCTCTTTGAATCGCTGAGTGAGCGCCTGGCGCTGAATGAAATTGAGGGGCTCTGTATTATCGACTAGGACAACGGTATGACCGGTCGGGCCGGAGGCGGGGCACAGGGTCACCGGATCGGGCGGCGCCTCTGTGTTGAGCAGCAGGTACACCACTCCGGCCAGTAGTCCGGCAATGGCCAGGCCCACGAGCACAATCAGCACCAGAGTTATATTGCTCTTCTTTCTTGCAAGTTTGCTGCGACGGGCCATGAACGTTACGCCGATTTAAGATGATCGCGAAGGGGAGTGACCTGGTCATAACAGCTCACGAACGCGGACTGTATCTGGCCCCGGATAGGTTCGACCTGAGCCAGCAGCTCATCGAGCAGCGCTTCCTGGCGCGCGATGTCTATAAGGTCGTCCTGAAGATCCACTTCTTTGGCTTCAACCGGGGGAAGGAGAACCTTCTCGTTGAAATACGCGGGAGCAGGGGTTTTGCGGTGAATGGTGTTCTCGGTTCTGAACAGCTCGATCAGTGCATGGAGCATATGCTCTGCCTTGCCCTGATAGTTGGTAAAACGTTGGCCGGCGAGAGACTTGTTCTCGGCGAGCTCTTTTAGCTTGACGATGTCACGTTTGGCAGTTTCCAAGGTGCTGTCTAGCGTCTTTTCAAACTCCTCCTTTAGATCGCTCAGCTCATCGCGCACTAGCTCAACCTGACTGTCGTGCAGGGCGCGGGCTTCAATAACGCGGTCACTTGTGCTGCTGTATCCGGGGTAGATGTCACCCCAGGTGAGGCCCTTGACGAGCGCAAGGATGGAGAAGATCGCGCTCATCAGGAACAGGATGATCGAATCGATGCCGTGAAAGCCGAACGGCGAAGCGAGCATGGTCTGATGGGCGATTGCCATAGCATCACCATCAAGAGTCACTACTGCAAACGCGTCTCTTAGATGGGTGGTTATCAGAGCGATACCAAACAGTAGTGCCAGTGCGGCCAGCAAGCTGATTACACCGATAAGCTTGGCAAAGGGACTGACGTGCCACAGGTACTTCAGGCCCTTTTTACCTATGAAGAAGCCGCCAAGCACGTTGATCGCGGAGAGCATGCCCGCATAAACAAAGCCCTGCGCTAGGCCGCCGGCAAGCCCAGCCGAAAAAAAGTAAGCGTTCGCAGCGCCTTCCAGGATTACGAGCAGGGCGATAATGAGAATCCACAGCCAGCGGGAGAGAGCGCCCATGGGCTGCTTAGGCTCACGATCTAACCGATTCTTTGCCTTGAAGAGCTCTAGCTCTGTTGTCAGCCGCTGAGCTTCGGCATCAAGCTGATGCAACTCATGATCGTGAGAGGCAATCACATCATTGGCGCGTCGCTTGAATTCTTCCGATGACTCGCGGGCGCGGTTGATATCCTTGGTGACGTCAAGCTCTGACATATGTCGCTTCAGATACACCATATGATCGTGCGACCAGCCGATCACCTTGTGCCGGTATTCTTCGATACGCGACACGATGCGCTCTTCTATGGCACTGAGCCCCGTCTTGTCTTCCGGTGGGTTGTTGTGCACGCCCATCCGCCGCGCCTCGTCCACGACGCCCAGCTCTTTTTTCAGCTCATCGAAATCCAGAGGGTAGAGGGCAGGATTGTCGCCACTGGCAGGGGTGGCCTGCATCCAGCCAAACAAAGATCTGACAATACCCATACGTCCCTGTCCGAATATCGAGGATTAATCGGGCGCGATCAGACGCTTTTTTTCAAAGAATTTCAAGCTTTGAGATGTTCATCTCATTCTTATTCGCTTCTTTGCAACAGATGGCTTCCTCGCATAGCTGAGCGCCAAGCGTGGCAAGGCTTATGGCCCCAGTCCCACATGAGTTTGACTGGCTTGGTGTAGGTGATGGTCGTAGCTCTGAAAACGCTGTCATCGGCGTGTCGCGGGTGCGGGCCTGCCACTGCGCGCCAAGAGCACTCCGTCCTGCCTCGGCTCACTCCACGCACATCTTCAATCCGTTATTCCAGCTGGAACCCGTACTGTCATTTTGATAGCGTCAGCGTCGTCGCTGCGTCTCAAGCAGGAAAGTTTCGGGAAGGAATCATGGGCCCACAATATGAACAAAAGTCACTGTCTCCATTGGCGTGCCTTATCGTCGATCGCGCGATTGAGAACACTAATCGAAAACTGATCGCCGGGTTTCGCAACAAGAACAATTCCCGTCCCAACGCCAAGAAAGCTGACCCGTTGACGACAGGAAAGGACACCCTTGCTGCTACGTCAGCGCAAAGTGCGATGGATGTTGCCAATCGAGGGGTAGCGTGGAAAGAGATTCTGCTGAAAAGCCTGTCAGCGGGAATCGGTTCACTTGCTACCTTGCAGTTTGATGGCGAGATCAACCTCAGCGCTGCTGATGCCTCCGGCACCAGTAAACTGCCCGATAAGCCCGGCGTTTACGTGGTGTATGACGCGAGTGGCAACCTGGCCTACATCGGCGATAGCACGAACATGCGTCAGCGTTGGCAGGACGGGCATCTGAATGACCATAAAAGAGGGAACAAAAAAGGCGAACCTTACAAGCTTTCCGAGCAAATCGAAGCGGGATGCAAGATCAAGTTCATAACTATGGATTCGGCTGAAACGGCTGCAGCCCTAGAAGCACACTTAATCAAGACCGAAAAGCCACCGATCAACAGTCGCCAAGAACTGCATCAAGAACAAGGTATCCGCAGCAACATCGAAGCTAAGAAGCTCAAAGACACACTCGGAAATGCCACTGACGTCGCACTGGGTGCTGGCAAGGAAGCGCTAAAAAATTCAGGCTGGCAATTGCTAGAACAGTTGAGTTCCGCCGCTATCATGGCGATTAAAGACGAGCTAGTCGACGTGTTCATGGGTGGAACTGCTCGGCTGAAACAGCGAGTGGAGCGTTTTCTCAAGAAGATCTGGGCGGTGATCGAGAAAATCATTGAGGCACCCCTGAAACTGCTAAACGGTATCGTCGAATTCATCGTCAATGCCCTGTCCAAAGCGATCCGCCAGGTCTACAACCTCGCTCGCAACCTTTTCGATCTCGCTCACGGCGCATGGCAACTATACAAAGGCGCACAGTCGATGAGCCGAGAAGAATTGATCAAGAAGATCGTCGAGACCGTAGTCGTCAGCGGCACGCTGGTGCTATGGGACGGCTTGGAGCCGGTCATAGAGTCGCAACTAATACCGCTAACAGGGGTGGCAGCACCGTATATATCTTGCGTGCTGTCAGCCATAGGCTTCGGGCTATGCAGCTATCACCTACAGAACCTCGTACCCCCTATTGTCGCTTATTTGGTGGACTTCAAGACCGGGTGGAGCGAGTCGCTGGAAGCCAAACGAGAGGCCGCGCTGCAGCTTATCAAGGTAGAAGAGAACGAATGGCTGATGGCCGAAGGGCTGATCGAATATGCTCATTCGGTAGAGGCCACGGCTAAAGAAGTAATGCAGCATCGCGAACGACTGGCCCGGCACGTTAGCGTGCGTGCAATTGACTTTTCGGCGCTCTTGCCGACCAATCGAATTATGCAGGAACCCTGACGTGTTCAATTTTTTGGGTGGCAGATTTGTACTTACCGGGTTGGCGGCTGACGAAATAGCACTACAACCTGCGCAGCAGTTGCTTCCGGCGCCTCGCTCCGAAGAAAACCAGCTGAAAGACTTCCATGAAGGCCTGCAAAAGCTCAACGCTGCGATACAGCGTGGCACTAAGACCAGATCGCAGCTAAAGGACTTTCAGAACCAGGGCAGCTGGAACGCGTTCTGGGGTGGCTTGTCGGGAAGGAGCGACAAAGACCTCGCCCGATTGCTGACAGAGTTTGGCGCGAGTCTTGAAGTGACGCAGAGCGTATTGCAATTGGTAACCCAAGTGCACACCGTTAATAACAACGTGCTGCGCGGCTTTAATGATGCCCTGGTGCGAGAGATCGAGCGTCTACAAGCGGATGCCCAGACCCTGGAAGGCAACCAAAACGGCGCGCTCGTGGTGCTCTACGAGTTCAAGCACCAGATCGATGAGCTTTTGGTGCTGTCTGATGGTTACGAGTACTGCAAGAACGCAGTGAACCAATTGGCCGCCGCGCAGAACAGCCATGAGATGGAGCTTCAGGAGCTGACCTTGGCCTTCTCGAACGGCACCCGGATGCAGGAGCAGCTTAACGTAGCATCCTCACGCCAGTTAGCCGAGCAGGCCGAAGCACAAGGGGCCCAGCAGAAGCAAATCGAACGAGTGAACCAGCTTCTCAGTAGCGAAATCAATACGAGGGAGCGCCTTTCAGCTTCAATGACGGCATCGTTGAACGAGATCAACCAAGTGGTTAGCCAGCGCTTGGAAGGCATAGAAACGAGGATGTGCGAATTACTAGAGAGTCAGCAACAAGCCCGCAGCCGAATTGAGCAGGTGGAAGCGCAGCTGTTGGCCAAGCCTAGCTGGGTGCAGCAGCAGGCCATAGCTCTTTTCGCTGTGGTGCTTTCTAGCGCGACGCTCGCCTTCTTGATGTTGGGCTCTTGAAGTAACCGTGTGGAAGGCAACGGTCGTGATTATTCATACCGTCAGAATTGTCTCGTTTCGTATCCACCTTTTGCTTTGGCGGTTGGTGTACTGCTTTGGTAGCTTGGGTAGATTCAGTATCATGGAAGAGTAGCGATTGTGCAGAGAGCTTGATGGGCAGGCTCTCTGACATAAGGCGACGACTGGACTTATGCCTTGTTGGCGTCGTGCTCAGCTTTGCGAGCTCTGAGGATGTCGTAAGCAACTCGGCGTTCTACATTATCACCGCTGTTTTTCGCGATCTCGTAGAGTTCTCCGTTCAACTTGCGCTCGAAGATTTCTTTTGTCTTCATACGTGCTTCGTTTTTCTTTTCGATATCAGCTCTCGCCTTTTCGAGTTGCTCAGGAAGGTTCTTAGCGACATGAAGCCCTAAATTCCAAAGAGATTTACCGATGAGCTTGGCGCTAGAGGTTGCTTTAGACTTCACAGTGCCGTAGCGAAACTCATCTTTGGTTTCGTCCCAAGCATCGCTGAGCTTGAACTCAGTAAAGAACTCTCGTGGAGGAAGCTGATCATCGTGATCTAGATCTTGCATGTCGCAGTCCTTAGCCTATGCGGCCCATTGTTGGTATCCCTATCCAAATACCCTTGGGACGAGGTTCTTTTAGACAGGGTTCTTAACTTGCTGTCACTGGTAACAGTAGGAACGCAGGTGGCTAGTTGCGGTTGTAGCCAAAATCTCGGCTCAGCAATATCTGTTTCCAATGGTTTTCCCGCGCATCAATCTCAGGGGTCATGGCGTGGAGATCAGTGACCTCCAGAATTGAGAAGCGAAGGTGATACTGCCGATCCGGCGGTGCATCAATGCCGAACTCTTTTTTGAGGGCAACGTTGCCCCCGTGCGTAGTAGCCGCGTAGGTGCACCAACGTCCCCAGATTCCACTCTCACCGTCTGCTTTGCCGACATACAACTTGCCGGTCTCAACGTCTGTTATTAGATAAATGCCTTTAACGCTGGACAAAGCTGCACGCCAGGTTGGGATGTTCTGACGTACCACGATGTCCAGATGCTCCTTGGTCAGATTGACTGACTTGAAACCTGGAAAATCACCGATGGTAAGCCGCCTAGGCAACAGTTCGGAGATGACAAGATCATTCGCAAGCGTCTTACCCTTTGGATACGAATGGCGATGCTTGTACGTGCTCTTAAGGTAGAGTCGACCGACCCATTCTTCGGCCGCTTCGATACGCTCTAGTTCGTATAAATAGTGGCTTCGTGGCTCGGTGTGATGCGAACGACCTTTCCTGCGAAATAGTCCAGCAAATAGCCAACGGGTAGGGCGTCCCGCCTGGATCAGCGATACGACATAATCTTTTTCGAAACTTCGCTGGGATTGCCATGACTGCCACTTATCGAAACGGCCCTCCAGAAAAACATCCAGAGGATGTTCCTTGCCGTTGAATCGCGCTAAGTGAACCTTCGCGCAACCGGGTGTGAAGTCAGGCTCCCACTGTTTCAGCAGATCAAAGAGCAGCATCGAGTGCAATCCGTGTGAGTCTCAGCACCGCCGACAGAGCGCGACGGAATTCGCGGCGACGATCATTCATGCATGATGTCGCATAGCCATTATAGGGCTGAGATTACTGGACATCGCTTTTGATGGCCAATAGAAATGGCGGGGTACGCGAGCGTTGACGGAGCCGTCAGAATGGCACTTCGCTAGGTTACGGAGCGATGCTCTTCTCCAAAAGGCCCTTACGTTATGTTGTTGAACCTAGGTGGGGTGCTCCAATGTGCCCATATTCCTTGTGACGACAGGACTCCGGATCGTCGCTGCGATAGTCAGAGCATCCCCAGTACTTATACTCTGCCTTGTACCTCATCTCGCCCCCGCTCAAAGGGCAAATCGGTATCTACCAGCTGCAGCTCGCATTCACGCATTGCCGGAATCGCCCGACCATTTCCTTGGGTGCGTTGCACTTTGTGCAGCCATTCTCGGTGTGCCCGCAGCGGGGTAATTAGTGCACCCCATGAATACCCTGCCTGTCTTCCCGTTGGTGCGAGCTGTCAGATGACCTTGCTTGCAGACGGGGCAATGTGCTTCTAGAGCATGTAGCTGTTCGCTAATTGCAGCGAATTCATCCAGATCCAGCGGATACTCGTTTTTGACCAGCTCCTGTACGAAGGGCGAGCACTTGCGCATGTCACAGGGCAGGTAAACCCTGTGCTTGGCGCGCGTCAGTGCTACGTAGAACAGGCGGCGTTCCTCTGCATGAGGAAAAGCCTCCCCCTCAGGCAGCAGTGATGCGGCATAATGACATCGCTCGGTAGCCACTGATAACCTGCTAACGCTGACAAGAATTTGTGCTCTGGGGAGAGTGTCGATGGAAAGTGGTCTAAAAGCAGATAGGGAAGACCGGATAGCAGTAACGGCTAAGCGTAAAATAATGAAAAAGCCGACGCCAAAGTCTGATCCGATGCCAGCGCTTGATAAAAAAGCGAAGATAGTTCCTACGAAACCAGAAAAGACAGATAAGAATGGAAAGAAGCTTCATCCCTCCCAAGTTATTGACGATGACATTAAGGTCACCGCTTACATATGGGGTGGATGTGGCTTTGTGGCGGCGATGGTTTCATTGTTTTGCTTTATGGCAGATAGTAGAGAAAGCATAGATCTTGGGATCATATTTGGCGCGGTTGCTTTTGGTTTTATAATATACTGCAACATCTTGTATTCCAAGTCTGGAGCACGGGACGTTAGATGTGCAAAGTGCAACTCGAATTTGGCGAAATGTGTTAAGGAGTCAGAAGATTATGCAGGTACATACTCGGTCAGAAGAAGCGTCATAAATAATGTAACACGGAAGGAAGAGGAAATCTCTGTCACTAAAACAGATTTTAAGGTGACGAAAGAGTGGAAGTGTGGTCTTTGCTCTAGCGGTTGGAAAACCTCTTACATTAAGACTGTAGGCTAATCTAATTAAATTTATTCCGCCTGACACCACCAGTGTTGAATGCGCGATATTGAGAGGCAATAGCTGATATAATAATTATAAGGGTGACTACGGGGGCAGAAGGTATCACACCGCTGCTGATTATCAGTTCGGCCATGCCGAGGTAACAGCGTCCTGTCCTGGCCTTTGGGGCTGGCTGAGCTTTCCCCTGCGTGGGGAAGACGACCAACACTGAAGGCCTAGCATTAACGCATTCGATAAATCTTGGATTCGACGTCAGAAATTTTGGACTCAGTGTCACTTATCTTACGTTTGATGTCTCTGATTTTGTCTTCGCTTTCGCTTATCCAGCTTTTCATCTTGTATATCTGATCGTTAACGTCTTGTTCTTTCTTTTCGTGATCTCTGATTTTAGTGAGAGCAGCCTCCCTGACTTCGCTTCTGTTGCTAAGGGCGTTTTTTTGCTGACGTTCTAGCCATTCAAGGGTTTGAGGCGAAGAGAGGCGCTGGAGGAAAGAGTTGGCTTTGTACAGCCGTTCTTCGTTCTTTCGAATATTTTCTTCAGTGCGGTGAAGAGCGTTGCGCATCTTCGACAAGCTCTCTTCCCATCTATCGACGTTGTCCTGCAATCGCCGAATTTGGTCTTCGCGGTTATGTTGTCGGTTGCGGTAGTCCGCTAAAGCAGCAAAAAACAAAGCGTCTTTAAAGCTCATTCAAAAGATCCTACAGATTGAACGTTCTGTCGCGCCCTCATAAAACTGCATGATATAATATCCTAAAATGGCATCAAGCCTCTACTGTCAAATAATTAGAAGAATAACAATATCAGCAGCTCCCGCAGCTCCCGCAGCTCCCGCAGCTCCCGCAGCTCCCGCAGCTCCCGCAGCTCCCGCAGCTCCCGCAGCTCCCGCAGCTCCCGCAGCTCCCGCAGCTCCCGCAGCTCCCGCAGCTCCCGCAGCTCCCGCAGCTCCCGCAGCTCCCGCAGCTCCCGCGGCGCCCACTAACGCCAGCAACCTGATCATCTCTCTATACGCGCTCATATCCCTGCTTTCGCTTGTGGTCTCGGGCGTATGGGTGTATTCCGGCCTCGACAAAAAATCGAACTGTTAGATCTGCGTGTAAATGTTGTCTCGGCGCAGATTCAGGCCTATCGCTGGGCTTAAGGAGTTTGAGGCGTTGAAGGGAAGCTGGACAAAGTTCGATGAAGCGATGCTCGCTGCGGTCATCTCGTTTTGGTTTATCAACTGTCCGCTATTGGCCGCAAGCGGACAGCTCATTCAAACCTATCCTCGCACGCCAATAACTTCCTCCCAGCGTGTGGTGTACCGCTGGCTTAGCATCTCCCGACGCATCGCCCAAACCGGTGCAGCAGGCACTCGCCCAATACGCACAGTGTCTCTTCCTTCTCTGCGGTTGATCTGGTCAATAACTGCCATCAGTTGCTGTGTACCATGGCGTGGTTTGGGTGCGAAAAGATCCGGTGTCAGCTCACCGCGCTGGCTCAGATTCATGAGCAAAATGGAACACTTGGAGAACGGGTAGCCGGGACGATAGATCTGCCCTAAACCGCGCTGGGCCAAGGCCAAAATTTCGCGGGTATCGTCTGTTGGGGAGGGTAGGGCCAACGTGATGGCATCGGCGTAACGTGGCGCATTGCGATCAGCCAGCTGGGTCTGAAGTCCGACCTGGATAGTGCTGCACAGGGAGTTCTGCGCGCGCAGCTTCTCGGCTGCTCGAGCCACGTAGGCAGCTAGTGCTTCCCGAATCGGCGGTAGCTCTGTCTGACGCGCTCCAAACATCTTGCTCGAGCAGATGGCTTCCTTTGGAGGAGGGCCTTCATTGAAGCCAATACAGCTCACACCACGCAGTTCACGCGCCGTGCGCTCCATAGTCACACCGAACGACTTTCGCAATGTGCCAATGTCGAACTGAGCCAGTTCCCAAGCAGTAGAAATGTTCAGGGCTGCTAGCTTGGCAGCCGAGCGGTGCCCCACGCCCCACACCTCTGAAACTGGTGCCAACCGAAGCAGTTTCTCTTGGCGGAAAGGATCAGTCAGATCGAGCACGCCGCCAGTGCTCTTCCATTTCTTCGCTGCCCAATTCGCGAGTTTGGCCAAGGTTTTGGTCGTGCTTACACCAACCCCAACCGGCATGCCAATTTCATGCGCTAGACGGTCGCGAATGCTTCGGCCCAGCTCAGCTGGGTCGGCAACTCCGGCCATGTCGGCCCAAGCCTCATCGATGGAGTAAACCTCGATGCCCGGCAACATCTCTGCCATCACTCGCATCACCCGATTGCTGATGTCTGCATTTATGTGTAATAGAAAGTCAATAAGAACCGGGCCATGCTCGCCCTTGGAGCTTCTCATACCCAACCGGTATGGCTGTAGCTTCTGAGGAGATCGCCGTCGCTCACCGGATCATCCGGTCATCCTGT
>NZ_BDJA01000005.1:0-379029 GCF_003864275.1 Pseudomonas sp. SCT | reverse complement strand
GAATCCGCCATCCGTGCAACCCTTTTATTTCGCTAACCTTTTGATTTACAAGAGGTTTTGCTTAAGGACTGCGCCGGAAGTGGTGCGCATTATAGGAGCCTGAAAACTAACGTCAACCGTTTATTTCCACATCGGACGAATTCGTTGCCGGGCTCCTATATCGATAGCCGTTCCGGCGAGTTAACACTTAGAACAGCGTCAGCGTATAGCTCAGGATCAGACGGTTCTCATCAATGTCACTGCGATAATTGGAGCGTGCCGCCACATTGCGGATACGAACACCTACGTTCTTAAGCGGACCGCTTTGAACGGTATAACCGAGGTCCAGATCGCGCTCGCGTGCATTGCCTTCGAAACCGTTATCTGTATCGACGTTATCGCTGGTGATGTAGCGCACCGTTGCGACCAGGCCCGGAACGCCGACAGCGGCGAAGTCATAGTCGTAGCGTGCCTGCCAAGAGCGCTCATCTTTTTCGGCGAACTCATAAGTCGGCACCTCGTTACCCAGCGGCGTTACGTTGGCGAAGACCCGAGGAAACGCGCTGTCGCCGTAAATCGCCTGATAACCGACATAGAACGTGTGGCCGCCCCGCTTGGCTGACAACAGCGAATAGAAAGCCTGATTGTCGATGGTACCGGCGAGCTTGCTGCCATCTTCCTGCGAGTCATAGAAGCCAAGGTTGGCGCCAAGCGTCCAGCTGCCCAACGGCTCGCTATGCTTAAGACCAATGAAGCGTTGGTTATAAATGTCTTCCAATTGCGCGTACCAGGCACTCAGCGAGGTTCGCTTGGCATTGAACGCATAGTCGCCCCCAGCATAGTTGAAGGCATCGCTCAGCCCAGTCTGCGGCGTACGCCCCAGCATGGCCCGCATCCGGTCATCCCCCGCTTCGTTGCGCAGGCTGGTCGAACGCAGATGACCTCCCTGCAAAGTCAGGCCGTCGATCTCGTTGGAAACGATACTTGCGCCCTGATAGGTAGGGGGTAAGAGGCGAATGTCGCTGAAGGTCAGGACCGGGAGATTCGGCTGCAGTTCGCCAATCTTCAGCTCGGTATTGGACAGTCTCACCTTGAGCGCAGCGCCCAGTCGGCTGTAGTCGTCCGCTGCGCGGCCATCGTCGCCGACGGGCAAAAGCCCGGTCCCCACTCTATCGCGGCTACTGTCCAGCTTCAGTCCGAGCAGCCCGATTGCATCGATGCCCACACCGACCGTCCCCTGGGTATAGCCGGACTTGAAGTTCAGGATGAAGCCCTGCCCCCACTCCTCTGCCTTCGATTGCTGACTTTTGCCTACGATGTCGGAGAAGTCCCGGCTGAAGTAGTAATTACGTGCTTGCAACGTGGCAGTGGACTCCTCGATGAAGCCGCCTTCGGCGGCCTGCACAGCTGGGAAGGCGGAAGCCGCTGCAACGGTCAAGGCGAGTCGGGAGATCATTGGTTTTTGCATGGTTGGCGTCTCTTGTTGTTGTTTGCAGGTGCACGCGGCCGCCCTCCGACGTGGCGTCAGCGGTAACGGCAGCTTTGGTTGCTCGGGTGTGGCGTTGGTGTCGCGAAATCAGCGTGCCGTCTGTTGCCTCTTCGCCGCTGTTGCCCAGGCCGGATGCAAGCGCAGTAGAAGATGGGCAGTGATGCCGAAGATCAGCCCCCAGAACGCAGCAGACAGGCCAAGGAACGACATACCTGACGCGGTGACCAGGAATGTAATCAGCGCTGCCTCACGGTCATCGGGCAGAGCCATCGCAGCGCTCAACGCGCCGCCAATGGCCGCAAGCAGTGCGAGACCGGCCAGGGCAGCAATCAGGGCCGCGGGGAAGGCAGTGAAGATGGAAACCAGCGTCGCGCCAAATATGCCCAGCAATAGATAAAAGACGCCGCCGGATACGCCGGCCACGTAGCGTTTCGCCGGGTTCTCGTGTGCCTCTCGACCGGTGCAGATCGCCGCGGTGATTGCAGCTAGATTCAGGCCGTGACAGCCGAACGGCGCCAGCAATAGCGAGCCCAAGGCACTACTGCTGATCAACGGGCTGGCTGGCGTGCTGTAGCCCGCGTTGCGCAGTACCGCCATGCCGGGAACGAACTGTCCGGTCAGCGCCACCATGATCAGAGGGAAGGCGATATTCAACATGACCTGCCAGCTGAAATCAGGGTTGATCCAGACCGGCGTTGCCAGTCCGATTACCAGGGCTTCGCTACGCAGCTCTCCTGATGCGATCGTGATCGTCACGCCGATCACCAACACCGCGAGCACCGCGTAACGCGGCATGGCGCGCTTGAAGATCAGATAAGTACAGAACATCGCCAGCACCAGCCAGGGCTGCTCCTTGATGGAGACGAAAAGCCCGGTACCGAAGCGGAACAGGATGCCCGCGAGCATCCCTGCAGCAATGGCGGACGGCAGACGATTGATGATGCGATCGAACGCACCGGAAAGGCCGACCAGCAGCACCACCACGCTCGTGACGATATAGGCGCCGATGGCCTCGTTCAGGGTGATGTCGGGCAACATGGTCACCAGCAATGCCGAACCCGGCGCGGACCAGGCGATGATGATCGGCACTTTGTAGCGAAGGCTGAGCAGGATGCCGAGCACACCGCTGCCGATGGAGATCGTCCAGACCCAGGAAGACAGTATGTCGTGCGGCATGTTGCCGGCTTTGGCCGCCTGAAAAATGATCACCAGCGGGCCGGCATAGGAAATCACGGTCGCGATAAAACCGGCGACCACGGCGGAGAGCGAGAAGTCTTTGAGCAGAGCTTTCATATCGCCTCGCAAGGTAAGGCTTGGGCGTCCGTGACAGTGTCCGGAGCACTCTTGTTTTATGTGATGCGGCCGGCAACCCGCATCGCTTGTGTCGCTGACCCGCATTGCGGTGCACATGGGTTGGAAACGCACAGCGCTCCCACTGGCACCATCACCTCGGGTATGAATGGTTTCATCCATCCACACCCGAGCTGCCATCAGGCGTTCTGCAGAGCGCGCGGGCGGGCGCTGCGCTGTTCGGCTTCCGGCGCCGGAGCAGCCTGCAGCTGGAAGTCGAAGGTCAGTTCGGCGAAGCGGCTGCCTTCGATACCACGGGCGCGGGCGGCTTCGGCGTCTTCGACGAAGCGGATGTCACCGACCAGGCCGTCGCGGGTGGCGTAGGCGAAGTCGTCCCAGAGGTACTCGTCGCCAGCCAGATTGATCTGGGTGGTCAGGTGACGGTGACCCGGTGCCGAGATAAAGAAGTGGATGTGCGCCGGACGGCGGCCGTGACGACCAAGATGATCCAGTACTTCCTGGGTCGGGCCATCGAGCGAGCAGCCATAGCCGGACGGCACGATGCTGCGCGCGCGGTAGTTGCCGTTCTCGTCAGTGACGATGCGGCGACGCAGGTTGTACTCCGACTGGCTCTTGTCGAAGTAGGAGTAGTTGCCCTTGGTGTTGGCGTGCCACAGGTCGACCACGGCGTTGGCGACAGGCTTGCCGTCCGGACCGGTGACTTGGCCCTGCAGGAACATCACGGTGGCGACGTCCAGTTCGCTGCCGTCGTCCATGCGCGTTTCAGCTTGGCTGATCGGGGCGCCGGCGACGTACAGCGGGCCCTCGATGGTGCGCGGGGTGCCGCCGGTGAGGCCCTGCTGCTCGTCCTTGGCGTCTTCCAGCAGGTCGAGGAAGTGCTCCAGGCCCAGGCCGGCAACCAGCAGACCGGCTTCGTGGCGACCGCCAAGGCGGTTGAGATAGTCCACGGCCTTCCAGAATTCGTCCTGAGTGATTTCCAGGTCTTCGACGATTTTCGCAGTGTCGACCAGGATGCGGTTGATCACGGTCTTCATGCGGCTGCTGCCGGCGTCGTTGCCGAAGCCGCTGGCTTCCTTGAAGAAGTTCTGAACGTCGCTGGTTTGGGAGATTTTTACAGTCATGGCACAGGCCTCATCTTGTAATTGTGGTCACGGTTTAACTGACCGGGGCGAACCCCGGCTTCGAACAGAAATCAGCGGTCGTCGTCGCGGATCGACGAGGGGTGCCGGCAAAGGGCGTTGACCTCGATCTCCATGTAGGGGAACAGCGGCAGTTGCATCAGGGTGTCGTGCAGTTCCTGCACGCTGGCCACATCGAACACGCTGTAGTTGGCGTACTGGCCGGCGATGCGCCACAGGTGGCGCCACTTGCCCTCGCGCATCAGGCCTTGAGCGAGTTCCTTCTCGTCGGCCTTGAGCTTGGCGGCCTTTGCCGGGTCCATGTCGACCGGCAGTTTTACGATCATCTTTACGTGGAACAGCATCTGTTCAGCCTCCGGTTACTTGCGAGCAAAGAACGCCAGGCGCTCTTCATCCAGGGTCAGGCCCAGGCCCGGCGTGCGCGGCACTTCCAGCCGGAAGTCGCGGTAGACCGGCGCCTCGGTGACGATTTCCTCGGTGAGCAGCAGCGGGCCGAACAGCTCGGTGGCCCAGGTGAGCTTGTTGATGGTGACGAAGGCATGCGCCGACGCCAGGGTGCCGATGGCGCCCTCGAGCATGGTGCCGCCGTAGAGTGCGATGCCCGCCGCCTCGGCGATCTGCGCGGTGCGCAGCACGGCACGCGGACCACCGTTCTTGGCGATCTTCAGGGCGAAGATGCTCGCCGCGCCGTCGGCGGCCAGGCTGAAGGCGTCCTCGACGCTCTCGATCGACTCATCGGCCATGATCGGTGCAGGGCTACGCTGGTTCAGACGAATCTGGCCGCCACGGTTGATCCGCGAGATCGGCTGTTCGATCAGGTCGATGCCGTTGTCGCCGAGGATGCGGCAGGCACGCAGCGCCACCGACTCGTCCCAGGCCTGGTTGACGTCTACGCGCACGCTGGCGCGCTCGCCGAGAGCCTGCTTGATGGCGATGACGTGCTTGAGATCGGCGCTCACTTCGCCCGCACCGATCTTCAGCTTGAAGATGCGGTGGCGGCGGATGTCGAGCATGTGCTCGGCTTCCTCGATGTCCTTGCTGGTGTTGCCACTGGCCAGGGTCCAGGCCACTTCCAGGCTGTCGCGAACGCGACCGCCGAGCAGCTCGCTGACCGGCAACCCGAGGCGCTTGCCCTGCGCGTCCAGCAGCGCGCTTTCGAGGCCGGACTTGGCGAAGGTGTTGCCCTTCGCCGCCTTGTCCAGACGCAGCATGGCTGCGTTGATATTCGCCGCATCCTGACCCACCAGCAGCGGGCCGAGATGGCTGTCGATGTTCTGCTTGATGCTTTCCGGGCTTTCGTTGCCGTAGGCCAACCCGCCAATGGTGGTGGACTCGCCGATGCCTTCGATGCCGTCGCTGCACTTCACGCGGATCACCACCAGCGTCTGCTGCTGCATGGTGTGCATGGCCAGCTTGTGCGGGCGAATGGTCGGCAGGTCGACGACGATCGCCTGGATGCTTTCAATCAGGATGGGGCTCATATCGATTTCCGATTTACCAGTGTCAGTTCAGGGGATCAGGCCTTGGCAGCCGAAATCACCACCGGGGCCGCAACGGTGCTGCGCTTGCTGGAGATGGCGAATACGCTCATGGCCAGCGCCGCGATGATTCCCGGTACGGCGAAGGCCATGAAGTTCAGTTGCAGCGGCAGGTTGATGCCCAGCAGCGCACCACCCAGCAGCGGCCCGACGATGGCGCCGTTGCGGCCGATGCCCGAAGCCCAGCCCAGACCGGTGGAGCGGATCGACAAGCCGTAGAACTGTGCGGCGGTTGCGTAGAGCAGGATCTGGGTGCCGATCACGGTGGCACCAGCGATAAAGATCAGGGTGTAGAGCACCGGCATCGGCGTCTTGAAACCCAGCAGGCTGATCGAGACCACGGAGATGGCGAAGAACACCACCACCACCTTGGACAGGTTGAAGCGGTCACCCAGCCAGCCGCCGAGAATCGCCCCGGCCATGCCGCCGAAGTTCAGTGCCAGCAGGAAGGACAGGCTCGAACCCAGGCTGTAGCCGGCGTTGGCCATCAGCTTCGGCAGCCAGGAACCCAGCGCGTAGACCATCAGCAGGCAGCAGAAGAACGCGACCCAGATCGACACGGTGCGCACGCCACGACCGTCGCGGAACAGCTCGAGTACCGACGCGCTCTTGCCCTTGATGTCGCTCATCACCAGTTCGTCGTTGGCGCCGAGCTGGCGGGTCGGATCAACCTTGTTCAGCAGCGCGCGGGCCTGTTCGGTACGACCCTGACGAACAAGAAAACCGACCGATTCCGGCAGATACCAGATGATCACCGGCAACAGCAGCAGCGGCACGGCGGCAGCGAAGAACATCGCTTCCCAGCCGAAACGCGGCAGCATGTAGATACCGAGACCGGCCGACAACATGCCGCCCAGCGAATAGCCGCTGAACATGACCGCGACCAGAGTGCTGCGCAGTTTCTTCGGCGCGTACTCGTTCATCAGCGCGACTACGTTGGGCATCAGCCCGCCGCAGCCGAGTCCGGCGAGAAAGCGGAAGATGCCGAATTCGGTTGGGGTGCTGGCGAAGCCGTTGAGCACGGTAGCCGAGCTGAACAGCACGAAGCAGATTGCGATACCCATCTTGCGGCCGATGCGGTCGGCCAGGGTGCCGAATACCAGGGCGCCGAACATCATGCCGAACAGCGCGTAACTGCCCAGAGCACCGGCTTCCAGCGGGGTCAGCCCCCACTCTTTCATGATCACCGGCAGAACCACGCCGTAGATGAACAGATCGTAGCCGTCGAAGATCAACAGCAGTGCGCACAGGCACACGACCAGCCAGTGAAACCCGTTGAAGCGGGCGTTATCGATGACCTCGTGTACGTCTACTTTTCGCATGGCGAGACTCTCTATTGTTTTTGTTAGTCGCAGGTCGGCCACCGCCGGCGAAACCACCAGTAGCGTCGTGCCCTGGCGCTTCCCCCGGCCAAGGCCGGTGTATCGATCACTCAGCCGAGGTCACCGCCTCCCACCGGCAACGTCACCCCAGTGATATAGGACGCATCATCAGAGGCCAGGAAGAGAATGGCGCCGGCTTGCTCGTCGATGGTTCCGTAGCGCTTCATCAATGATGAATCGACGGTCTGATCGACGATCTGCTGGTACCAGATCTTCTCCTGCTCGCTCTGCTCGGCGGCGTTGCGCGGAATGCGGCGTGGCGGCGCCTCGGTGCCGCCCGGCGCGGTGGCGTTGACGCGAACGCCGCGCTGGGCATTCTCGAACGCCAGGCAGGCGGTCAGTGCATTGACACCACCCTTGGCCGCGCCGTAAGGCACGCGGTTCAAGCTGCGGGTTGCGATCGACGAGACGTTGACGATGGCACCAGCGCCCTGCTCCAGCATGTGCGGCAGCGCGGCGTGACAGCACCACAGCGTCGGGAACAGCGAGCGACGCACTTCGGCCTCGATCTCGTGCTCCTGGTAATGCTCGAACGGCTTGGCCCAGATGGTGCCGCCGACGTTGTTGACGAGGATGTCCAGGCGCCCGAAGCGCGCCTTGGCGGCGTCCATGACGCGGTGACAGTCGGCGAACTGCTCGAGATCGGCGGTCATGGTCAGGACTTCGACGCCCTTGGCGCCGAGCTCATCGGCCAGTTCATGGACCAGTTCGGAACGGTCGACCAGCAGCAGGCGACCACGCTCTTCGCCCATGCGCTCGGCCACACGACGGCCGATGCCCTGTGCGGCACCGGTGATCACCGCGACTTTGTTCTGGAAACGTTTGTTCATCTACCCAACCTCTGGAATGGCGAGGATTCGGTGGGCAATGCTGCGCAGTTGCCCACCCTACGGTTGGCCGATCAGGCGCTGGCGGCGAACTTCTCGTAGTAGAAATTGGCCGGCTGCAGGCCCTGCTCACGAATGAACTGGTTAACCGACTCGACCATGGGCGGCGGGCCGCACAGGTAGATGTCCACTTCGCCTTCGTTGAGGTGCTTGGGCTCGATGTGCTGGGTGACATAGCCCTTCTGCGGGTACTGACTGTCGGTGCTCGACACGCAGGCGCTGTAGGTGAAGTTCGGGATGCGCGCGGCGAAGTCGGCGAGGCGATCCATCTCCACCAGATCAAAGTCGTTGGACACGCCATAGATCAGGTGCAGCGGATGCTCGCTGCCCTGCTCGGCGATCTTCTCCAGCATCGCGGTGAACGGCGCCAGGCCGGTACCGCCAGCCAGCAGCAACAGCGGACGCTTGATCTCACGCAGGTAGAAGCTGCCCAGCGGACCTGCCAGGGTCAGGCTGTCGCCGGCCTTGGCCATGCCGCTGAGGAAGCTGCTCATCAACCCGCCCGGGACATTGCGGATCAGGAAGCTGACCTCACCGTCCCTCTGCAGCGAACTGAAGGAATAGGCGCGGGTCTGGTCGGTCCCCGGCACCTGCAGATTGACGTACTGCCCCGGCAGGAAGGCCAGCTGGGTCAGGGCTTCGCCCTTGATCGACAGTGCGATGGTGCTTTGCGACAGCTGGCGGACGTTGCTGATGGTCGCTTCGTAGCTGGCCTGGGTGGTCTTGCAGACGTCCGACGAGGCCGGCACGCGAACCACGCAGTCGCTCTCGGCGCGCATCTGGCAGGTCAGCACGTAGCCCTGGGCGGCTTCGTCTTCGCTCAGCGCGTCTTCGATGTATTCCTCGCCAAGGTCGTACTGACCGGCTTCGGCAAAGCATTTACAGGCGCCGCAGGCACCGTCACGGCAATCGAGGGGGATGTTGATGCCCTGACGATAGGCTGCATCGGCTACGGTTTCGCCGATCTTGGCGTCGATGAAGCGGGTGACCCCGTCTTCGAAATTCAGTGCGATCTTGTGGCTCATGGCGCACCTCGCTCAGGCGTTTTCTTGTTGTCAGCGCATGGCCTGGCCATGCGCACACGTAAGGTGGGCGAGCAGCGGGTTGGCCGCCGCCCGTACGGGCGACTCAGATGTGGTAAACGTCTATCACCTGGCGCACGTAGTCGTTCTTCAGCACGACCTTCTTGGCCTTGATCAGCGGGCTCTCACCGCGCGTATCGAGGGTGTAGAAGCTGGTGCCGTAGAAGTGGTCGACGGTCTTGTAGCGGAAGCTCATGGTGTGCCAGTTGAAGCGCACCTTGCAGAAGCCTTCACCCTGCTCGACGATTTCCAGGTTGGTGATGTTGTGCGAGGTACGGGTGTCCGGGATCGTCGCACTGGAGCGCTCGGTGCGGATGCGGAACACGCGATCCTCCAGGCCGCCGCGGTTGCCGTACCAGATCAGGGAGATTTCGGTCTGCGGGTTTTCCACCAGCTCGTCGTTGTCATCCCAGGCCGGCATCCAGAAGGAGGCGTCCGATGCGTAGAGCTCGAGCCAGCTGTCCCAGTCCTTGTCGTCCAGGTAGCGCGCTTCGCGATAGAGGAAGTCACGTACCGCTTCGTAGGAAATGGCCATTTACGCGCCCTCCACGTGGATCAGTTGGTCCTGCTCTTTCTTCACGGCCTTGACCATCTGGTCGCGCCAGTAGCCGTGCTGCACCACGTACAGACCTTCGTCTTCGGTGCGCACGCCGCTGAGCAGCGGATGCAGGTCGATCTGCTGGGCGCTTTCGTCGGCCCCTTCGATCCAGTGAGCAGCGCCGCGGGACATATCGTTCCACTGCAGCGAACGGCCCTGGAAGCCTTCCTGACAGGCGCGGAACTCTTCCAGATCGTCCGGCGTGGCCATGCCCGAGACGTTGAAGAAGTCTTCGTATTGACGGATGCGACGGGCGCGAGCCTCGGCGCTCTCGCCCTTCGGCGCGATGCAGTAGATGGTGACTTCGGTCTTGTCGACGGAGATCGGACGGGCGATACGCAGCTGCGAGCCGAACTGGTCCATCAGGTACAGGTTCGGATACAGGCACAGGTTGCGCGAGTGGCCGATCATCCAGTCGGCACGGGCCTCGCCGAACTCTTCGACCAGACGATCACGCTGCGAGAACAGCGGACGGTCTTCCGGGTTGTCCCAGCGGGTCCAGAGCAGCATGTGGCCGTTCTCGAAGGAGTAGAAACCACCGCCCTTCTTGCCCCAGCCGCCGGCGCTCATGGCGCGAATGTCGTCGCCCGCGTCTTTCAGCTTGCGCTGCTGCTGGGTCGCGGCGTAGTTCCAGTGCACCGCGGTGACGTGGTAACCATCAGCACCGTTTTCGGCCTGCAGCTTCCAGTTGCCGTCGAAGACGTAGGTGCTCGAACCGCGCAGCACTTCCAGGCCTTCAGGCGACTGGTCGACGATCATGTCGATGATCTTGCGCGACTCGCCGAGGAAATCTTCCAGCGAGGAAACGTCGGGGTTGAGGCTGCCGAACAGGAAACCGCGGTAGGACTCGAAGCGCGCGACCTTCTTCAGGTCATGCGAGCCGTCGCAGTCGAAGCTCTCCGGATAGCCGGCTTCCTTGGGGTCCTTCACCTTGAGCAGCTTGCCCGAGTTGTTGAAGGTCCAGCCATGGAACGGGCAGGTATAGGTCGCCTTGTTGCCGCGCTTGTAACGGCAGAGCGTTGCGCCGCGATGGCTGCAGGCGTTGATGAAGGCGTTGAGGACCCCATCCTTGTTGCGGGCGATGAAGATCGGCTGCCGCCCCATGGTGGTGGTGTAGTAGTCGTTCTTCTCGGGAATCTGGCTCTCGTGGGCAAGGTAGATCCAGTTGCCCTCGAAGATGTGCTTCATCTCGAGCTCGAAAAGCTCCGGCGCGGTGAAAATCTCACGCTTGCAGCGAAAGATGCCTTTCTCTTTGTCTTCTTCAAGCAGCGAATCAAGGTAGTCGATTCCCAGGGACATGGCCGGGGCCTCCGTTGTTATTGTTTCTACGTGATGAAGGCTACGGCGCTGGAGGCGGCATCAATATCCGTTTCCTGCAGGACCTTTATCCGTTTTCTGCACAACGCAAGAAGGCAAATTGACGCACCCACAGGCAGCCGACGGCCAGCCCGCCCGCAAGGGGGCGGAACAGCTCGACAGCGAGGGTGGTAGTGAAGAAAAGGAGCCGCTGCCGTCGGAATGGCAGCGACTCAAGGGGACTCAGTGATGGCGGCGCAGCGTGTCCGAAGGCAGCTCGCCGAAGGTGCTCTTATAGCTTTCCGAGAAACGGCCCAGGTGCATGAAGCCGTAGTCCATGGCGATCTCGGTGATGTTGCGCACCTTCGCCGACGGGTCGCTCAGTCGACCGTGGATCTGCTCCAGCTTGCGCTGACGGATATACGATTTTGGCGTGGTGCCAACCTTGCGTTCGAACAGCAGGTAAAGCGAGCGCAGGCTCATGTTGGCCAGTGCGGCCAGCTGCTCAACCGAGATGTCCTTTTTCAGATGCTCATCGATGTAGTCGGTCAACCGCCCGAACGAAGGACAGCTGTCGCCGAAAGGATCGCGCCGGATATTGCTGGCCAGGCTGAAAAGCAGCTTGCTGGCGATGATCCGACTGTACTGTTCCTGGATTTGCGGGATGCTCTGCTCGGAGCCAGCCTCGCGGCAAATCAGGCTGACCAGACTATCGAAGCCATCCAGATCCTTGAGTGCATGGCGATTGGCACTGAAGCGAATGCCGTCGGCAGGTGCCTGCCATTGGTTCTCGCTGCAGGCTTTTTCCAGAAAGGATGCCGGCAACTTGACGATGAGCTTTTCGCAATCATCCGAATAAGTCAGGTCAACCGGGTCGTCGGGGTTGATCAGCAACAGCTCGCCGGGAGTGAAATAGTGCTCCTGGCCTCGCCCGCGCCACAGGCAGTGGCCGCGCTGCAACAGCTGCAAGTGAAAGATGGTTTCCAGCGCCGGCGAAGTGACATGGACACTGCCGCCGTAGCTGATCTGGCAGAGGTCGAGTTTGCCGAACTTGCAGTGACTCAGGCTCGCCTGCGGGCTGCCCGTGCGCGGCAGACGAATGCAGTGCGACCCCACGTGCTGATTGACGTAGTCCGAGACGGCATGCGGGTCGGCATGCTCGAAGATCCTGCTTTTATCGCTCAGCAGTCTGTCCATCACCAGGCACTCAAATTATTTTTATCGTTCGCGGCGCTCACGCACCAGCGCCTTTGCACCAGCACTGCAAGTGCTCGGGCTTGATCCATGTCAAGAATATAGGTTGATTCAAGCATAGGAGATTCGACCAACGGACGACATACGTTCGTTCGGTGACCGCACAGTTTTTGTACAGCTTCGAAGCGGTCAGGATCGAGCACGCTGACGCGGAGCTAACGCACCGACGACTGATCCTGAGTAGTCCTGCTCGGCACCCACCGATGCCGCCTGAGCCAGCGGGTCCGCCAGGCTGCCCTGCATGTCCTCGATCTGCTGAAACATACCGCTCAATACATCGACCAGCGCCGGGTCGAAGTACAACCCCGCCTGCTCACGGATATAGGCCTGCGCCCTCTCCTTCGACCAGGGTTCCTTGTACGGCCGCGGGGAGCGCAGCGCGTCGTATACGTCGCATAGCGCTACCACCCGCGCCGAGAGCGGGATCTGCTCACCCTTGAGGCCCTGGGGATAGCCGGTGCCGTCCCAGCGCTCATGGTGGTACAGGGCAATCTCGGCCGCCATTTCCAGCAACGGAGACTCTTCCCCGTCACGCAAGATCGCGTGGCCGATCTGGGTGTGCCGCTGCATGATCTTGCGCTCGAGGTCGGTGAGCGTGCCGGGCTTGAGCAGAATGTGGTCAGGGATGCCGATCTTGCCAACATCATGCATCGGAGCAGCCAGGCGTATGCGCTCCACCCACTCGGCAGGCTGGCCGAGCGCCGCCGCGATCAACGCTGCCGACTCACCGATACGGATAATGTGCTGACCTGTCTCGTCATCCTTGTATTGCGCGGCGCGCGACAGACTGCAGATGACCGACTGGTAGCTCGCGTTCAGCTGCTCGGTACGCTCTAGGACCTTGCGTTCCAGTGTTTCCCGTTCGGTCTTCAGCTGCTTGCTGGCCCAGCTCAGCTGCAACTGGTTGCGTACTCGCAGCAGCAGCTCCGGCAGGTCCAGCGGCTTGCTGATGAAATCATTGGCGCCCAGCTTGAGACTTGTGCAACGACTTTCCCTGTCACTGAGCGCGCTGACCATGACTACCATGCGGTTGTGTTCGCGGTCGGAAAGGCTGCGGAGAATGTCGAAGCCGTTGGGAGTCGGCATGTCCACATCGAGCAACAGCAGGTCCCAATCGTTCTGCTGCAGCCACGCAAGCCCCGCAGCAGAGTCGTTGAAAGCCATTATCCGTTGCACGCCGATTGCCCGAACGCTGGACTCAAGCAGACGCAGGCTGGCAGTGATGTCGTCGATGACGACTACGGTGGAGTGGCGAATTTCATCAGACAACACCTTGCGCCACCTCCGCCAACAGCGCCTCGATCAACCCGCGCAACTCCTGCATATCCAGCGGTTTGCGCAACAGCCCCTGGCAGTCCAGGCTTGCCGCTCGCAAGGCTTCGGCGCCAGTGACGGCACTCAGCACCACGACGGGCACGCCCTGGCAGCGCACATCGCGGCGCAAGCGACTCAACAGCTCCTCGCCATTCATCTCCGGCAATTTGAGGTCGAGCAACACCAGATCAGGCGGCGCTGCAAGTATCTGCTGCAGCGCGCTGACGCCATTGCTCGCCACCTCGACGCTCGCAATGTCCGCAAGCGCAGTGCGCACCAGAAACTGGCTGGCAGGGTTGTCCTCCACGTAAAAGACACGGGGTAATTCCTGGCGCACCACGGGTTCCAGTGACGCTTCGTTCCCCAGCAGCGGCAGCTCGATCCAGAAGCTGCTGCCAATGCCCGGTTCGCTGTGCAAACCCATGCGACCCCGCATGAGCGTTGCCAGCTCCTGGCAGAGCGCCAGGCCGATACCGGTTCCCTGGATCATGGTGTTCTCGCGTCCGAGGCGCTGGAACGGCTCGAATACCCGGTTCTGCTGGTCGCTTGCGATACCCAACCCGGTGTCCTCCACCAGCAGCCGGATATAACCGGTCGCCACCTGATAGCTGAGCGTCACCTGGCCGGCCGGCTTGTTGTACTTGATCGCATTGGAAAGCAGGTTGAGCAGGACCTGGCGCAGCCGCCGCGGGTCGGCGCGAACCTGCAGTGTGCTTTCGGGAAGATCGACGTTCAGTTGCAGCCCGCGCTCGGCCACCTCCGCACGTACCAGCTCGGCACTCTCCTGCATCAGCTTGCTGACGTTGACCATCTGCAGCTCTACCGAGGTTGACTGCAGCTGGGTGCCTGACCAGTCGAGGATGTCGCCAACCAGCTGATTGAGATGACGGCTGGCCCTGAGAATCTCATCGAGGAAGTCGGCGTTGCCATCGGGCCGCACGTCCTGCTTCATGCGCATGAGCTGGGCGAACCCCTGGATCGCATTCAGAGGTGTACGCATTTCGTGGCTCATGCTGGAGATGAAGCGAGACTTCGCCTGGTTGGCCACCTGAGCATCCAGGATCGCCTGCCGCAATTCCGCCTCGATACGCTTGAGCCCATCGATGTCCACATGGGTTCCGGCGACCAGCGCGGCCTTCCGGGTGACCGGGTCTCGCTCCAGCACCCTGCCGCGGCTCAGCAGCCAGTGATATTCGCCGTCACGGCCGGCGAAACGGAATTCGCCCGAATAGCTGTCATCCGTGCCATTGGCCATATCCACGTGAGCCTGGCGAACCCGCTCGACATCATCCGGATGCACCCGAAGGAAAAAGTCTTCAAGCGCGATGACTTCGCTGGAAAGGCCGAAGCGCTGACAGAAACGCCCGCGAAGTCGGGTCATCCCGGTTCGGTAATTGATTTCCCAGAGGCTTTCGGTAGCACTCTCCAGGACCAATTCAAGGCGCTCATGGGTACGCAGGCGCTGCGCTTCGCTGTTTTCCAGCTGCATGCCGACCAGCGAGGCGTGCCCGGCCATCTGGTCGAGTTCGCGTATGTCGGAGGTCACCCGGGCAGGCAGCCAGTTGCCCTGCCCGATCTGATCCATCATCTGCGAAATACCGGCAATCGGGGCCAGGAGCTGCTGGCTGAGCCTGCGTGCGCGCGTCCACATGTAAGCGAAGAAGGCGAGATAGAACAGCACCAGACCACCAATCAACAGATAGCCGATCTGCTGGTAGCGACTGGCCAGCGCGTTGGTCCGGCTGAACACGTCCGCCTCATCGACGACCGTCAGCAGGCGCCAGCCGGTAGGCTCGATGACCGACCACGCCACAAGGTGGGTACGCCCATTGAGCACGACTGATTCGACACCGCTGGACCTTGCATCGATGGCCTTCGCCAGCGCCAACGTCTGCGGGTTCCTGTCCAGCCTGAAGTCCTCCGGCTTGAAGATTTCGCGGCGCACGGCATCGTCGTAGGAGTGCTCGGTCAGCTCGTCCAGGCCGAAATCGGCTTCACCGGGCTCGGGCAGCGCAAGAATGTTCAGGTCAGCCCCGACCAGCATCGCATAGCCATTCCATGGCACCTGCAACTGGCCAATCTGCTCAAGAATGCCGCCAACCGTGATATCGACCCCGACCACACCTTCGAGGAAGTCGCCACGGTATACCGGTGCGATCGCCGACATCATCCAGCCGTGCCCGGCCGGATCGACATAAACATCGGTCCACACCACTTTGCGCTCGGGGTTATGCGTGGCATCGGCCAGGTAGTAGAAGTTGTAGTTGGGGATCACCATGTCATGCGGATACTGATCCGGCGTCAGAAACCAGGGATAGATGTGGTTGAGACTGTCCCAGCTGTTGAAGTAAACGCTGTCCACGAGCAGGTTGTTGCGCTCGATCTCTTTCATCAGCGGCTCCAGAACCGACAGCTTCGCGACCTTCTGTAGGTCCTGCTGCTCGGCCGCCGTGGAGTTCGCGTAGAAAACCGCGGCGCCCCCGTCATCTGCTGGCGTATAGCGCACACCGTTGTCGCTGAGCGCGAGCTTTGGCAGCGCTGGCGTGCTCTCGTCGAGCAGCGCCCGAGTGGTGAGATTGCGATAGGTCTCGGCCTGCGCGCGAACCTGCACAAGCTGCTCGACCACCACGCGGGCCTCCTGATTCGCCGAGGCTTCGAGGTCCTCGACGGCGCTTTGCCTCAGGTACTCGATCTGAGCATCGCGAATCGCGTTGTTACTCAGCAGATACACCGCGATAAGCACCATCTCCACCAGAACCAGTGGAATCAGCGCACTCTGGACGAACGCGCGCCAGATCCATTTACGCAGCCCGAGAAAAGTTTTCGACCGCATGAAGGTAATTCCCAGATTACTTAGAGATGCGCAAGAGTTGCGGGCAGTTCGAATGATTGAGCATGGGCCTGACACAGGTAGCCAAACGGCGAATGAAAAAGCCCAGGTTGCAAAGAAGAAGGTCAGCCCGAACAGCCGTATGGCTGGCTGACCTAAGTGCGTGACCATTCGGTTTGCAGGGGCGCGAAAACCTGCGCCACCAGAGATATGTGCCCGAAGAGCGCAGCACACGCACATTTGCTGAGGAAATTCTGCGGAGACGTGCACGTTAATTCAAGGCGGCGCCAGCTAATAAGAAATTTCCTACAGCGGCATCCGACGTTTCGCCGTTAAGCCGGAAAAAAACTCTGGGATCATTTCGACAGACAGGCAGGAACCTGACCGAGCAGCAATGAATCTGCCCCTGGCCCGGTGTCGCCAAGCAATCCGCTCACGGAAACCGGGTGAATCATTCCCGAGCAAAGGAGAAACACAGTGAACCCTGTCCAGGTTATCGCTGTTACTGGAGGTAGAGGGGGCTGCGGCAAGACGAACGTTACCGTGAATCTTGCGCTGGGCCTGGCTTCCCTGGGGCGCCGGGTCATGATTCTCGACGCGGACCTGGCGCTGGCTAATGCCCATGTCCTGCTTGGGCTAACCAGCAAACAGACCGTCGCCGACGTGCTACGCGGCACCTGCTCAGCGGAACAGGCGATGCTGACCTTCAAGGGAAATGTCCGGCTTCTGCCAGGGACATGCGGCGATCTGTCGATGGCGCATTTGACCGCCACCCAGCAAGCAGGCCTGATTCATGCTGTCAGCGATATCCGCGACACGCCCGACGCTCTGATTATCGACACGGCGTCAGGGATTTCCGATTCGACGATGAATTTCATTCGTGCCTCGCGGCAGGTACTGGTGGTCATCACCGACGAGCCGGCATCGTTGAATGGCGCCTACAACCTCATCAAATTGCTCAACCGCAATTACGGGATCAATCACTTCCATGTGCTGGCGAACATGACCCGCACGCCCCATGAAGGTCGCGCGCTGTTCTCCAGGCTGGTCCAGATCACCGATCGCTTCCTGAGCGTCGTACTGGACTACCTCGGCGACGTGCCATTCGATGAAAGCGTCCGCGCGGCAGCGCAGAAGCGCCGTGCGGTATTCGAAGCCTATCGGAAGTCGAAATGCGCCATGGCTTATCAAAAGCTGGCAAAGAAGGTCGATGAATGGCCGCTGCCGGTCTATCCCCGCGCGCATCTGGAGTTTTTTGGAGACAACCTGCTCAATCCCGCGCTGGAGCGCCTGGCGTCCTGACTCGAGTGCTGCGAACGGCAGTCAACAAGCGCCGAGCTGCAGTTCCTGGAGAGCGGCGTCCAGATTTCGTAATGCGTTCAGCAGCGACTCCGTCTCACGGCGCACGCCACCGAAGGACGATTGTTCGATACAGACAGCTTCCAACGCCTGGCAACTACGAACCACATCCTGCGCGCCAATCAGACCGACCGCCCCCCTGATCCGGTGGGCGAAACTGGCCAGTTCCTCGATGTCGCGCGCCATTATCAACTGCTCAAGCTTGTGAATATCTGCCTGGGTGGTCCGATGCAAGGTGCTTATCAGCAACTGCATCGCATTCGGATCCGCCGCGGGCAAACGCCTCAGTCGTTCCCGCAGCACTTGCGAATCCAGTTCACCGCCTGGAGCGTTCTGCGCATCTGACGACACGCCTTGCATATGCGCCTTTATATAGCGGTCGATATCGACCAGATCCATTGGCTTGAAAAAGCACTCATCCATTCCTGCCGACAGGCATCGCTCACGCTCCTCCGCAACGGCATTGGCCGTAAAGCCGATGATCAGACAGGGTTGCGCCGACGCTGCCTGTTCCTCTTTGCGGATTGCCAGGGTCAAGGCACAACCATCCATCACCGGCATTCGAGAGTCGGTGATCACAACGTCAACATCACCGGAAAGCCATTGGGCAAGCGCTGCCTCACCATCAGATGCGGCGACGACCCGATAGCCAAGAAAGCTGAACTGCTGCTGAAGCAGCATCAATCCAGGCGGATAGTCATCGACAACGAGCAATCCCAGTTGCGGCGGGTTCGCGGATTCATCACCAGACGGCCTATCTGCTGGATAAAGGCTGGTAACCATTAGCTCGACTCGGTAAGTGAGGAAGCACCGCAATATGCCAGGCGGCACGCTCGCCCCGGCTCGTTGATGCCGTGGTCAGGTGAAGGAATTACGCTTGGCGATTTCCGCCAGATCGACCAAGGTACGGACCCTGAGCTTCTCCATGATGCGTGTCTTGTAGCAGCTGATGGTCTTGTTGCTGAGCGCCAGATCCTCACCAATCTGCTTGTTCGAGTGACCCAGAGCCAAAAGACGCAGCACGGTGATTTCCCGGTCCGAGAGTGAGTTCAACCGCTCGATCTCCGACCCCGAAGCGTCGCGATGGCTGACGGAACCGGCAGTCAGGCTCGGAAAATAATCGTAGCCAGATCTTATCGCTTGGATCGCGCTGCTCAGCTCGCCAAGATCTCCGGTCTTGCAAACATAGCCCGCTGCCCCTGCCTGGCGGCACCGCGTAGAGAACAGTCCTGCTGGCTGCGAGCTCAGCACCAGCACCTTGAGCGCATCATTCAACAGCCGTAACCGCATGATCACCGACAAGCCGTCCAGCTTCGGAATACCGATATCGACAATGACCAGGTCAGGCTCAAGTGCCTTGGCCTGCTGTATGGCATCGACGCCGTTGTCGGCCTCTCCCACTACGCTATAACCATCACGCTCGAGCAGCATGCGCACTGCCAGACATATGAATGGATGATCATCAACGATCAGGACTGTTTTCATACATTACATAAACCGAGGCGTACTAATAGCACTATGACAGAGCCCAGCTCCTGCTTGCAATTATGTGAGCGACTTAACATTCCTGTTTAGCCAATATCAATTTCCGATATGGACTTTCATCTAATTCCATAATTGGAACACTTTAGGAACACGGAAAAACCGTAGCCTCGCAAGTCACAACTGACACTGCCAAAAAAAGCAAACCGATCAACTTTTGGCTGCCGTTAAGTTTCCGTCTCGAATGAGCCTGGCTAAACCAGCCAGGCGACATTTCTCTGCACACATAAGCGACCTGACCGATTGCCTCATCATCCGGTCAGCCTCGCCCAGCTTGCCTGCCCCTCAGCCGCGCGCACACGAGCTACTGCGTGTAAACTTGCGCACTGTTTTTCACAGGGCTGTGGCGCAACCCACCATACAGGGCATGCGCCGTGATCAGCCAAACGCCTTGTCGTCCCCTCGGCGTGGCGTGAGAACGCTCCCTCAGGAAATGCTGCAGCAACACTGCTGGAACCCTATGTACGAATCCGCCCTAGCCGACACGCCGCGCCCTGTACTTACCCGCCGCTTCTCCGTAGCACCGATGATGGACTGGACGGATCGCCATTGCCGGTACTTCCTGCGCCAGCTTTCCAAGCATGCCCTGCTCTACACCGAGATGGTCACCACCGGTGCGCTGCTGCATGGTGATGCGCAGCGGTTTTTGCAGCATGACGAGAGCGAACACCCGCTGGCACTCCAACTGGGTGGCAGCGTGCCCGGCGATCTGGCGGCGTGCGCGAGGCTCGCCGAAGCTACGGGGTACGATGAGGTGAATCTCAACGTCGGCTGCCCCAGCGATCGGGTGCAGAACAACATGATCGGCGCCTGCCTGATGGGCCATCCGCAACTGGTCGCCGATTGCGTTAAGGCCATGCGCGATGCGGTGGGCGTCGAGGTAACGGTCAAGCACCGCATCGGCATCAATGGACGCGACAGTTATGCCGAGCTCTGCGACTTCATCGGTCAGGTGCGCGAAGCCGGCTGCCGCAGCTTCACCGTGCATGCGCGCATCGCTATCCTCGAAGGCCTGTCGCCCAAGCAGAACCGCGAAGTGCCACCGCTGCGCTACGACGTCGCCGCCCAGCTCAAGCAGGACTTCCCGGACCTAGAGATTATCCTCAACGGTGGTATCAAGACGCTGGAAGAATGCCGGGCGCATCTGCAGATCTTCGATGGCGTGATGCTCGGCCGAGAGGCCTACCACAATCCCTATCTGCTGGCGCGGGTAGATCAGGAGCTGTTCGGCAGCGATACGCCGGTGATCAGCCGGGCGAAGGCACTGCGCAACATGCGGCCGTATATCGAGCAGCATCTGGCGCAAGGCGGTGCAATGCACCACATCACTCGGCATGTACTTGGCCTGGGACAGGGCTTCCCCGGCGCACGACGCTTTCGCCAGCTGCTTTCGGTGGACATTCACAAGACCAGCCAGCCTCTTGCACTGCTCGATCAGGCGGTAACGCTGCTCGAAGGGCACTGACCGTCCGCATGCAAGGAACGCAGTCTGCGCAATTGAATCAAAGCCAGGCGCATCCGGGTCCACACGCTCGTTGAGCGGGCCGTCTGGCTCGGGTAAGGTCATGCCACTCACAGGACGGAGCCCCTCTTACATGACTTCCAAGCTGGAACAACTCAAGCAGTTCACCACGGTGGTCGCCGATACCGGTGACATCGACGCCATTGCCCGCCTGAAGCCGGTGGACGCAACCACCAATCCGTCGCTACTGCTCAAGGCAGCAGCCATGCCGCGTTACGCGGAGCACCTCGGCAATGCCATGAAGCAGTGCCAGGGCGATATCGGCCTGGCCTGCGATCTCTTCGCCGTAGCCGTTGGCAAGCAGATTCTGGAGCTGATCCCCGGGCGCATCTCCACCGAGGTCGACGCACGCCTTTCCTTCGATACCCAGGCCATGGTTCAGCGCGGCGAGCGCCTGATAGGCCTCTACGAGCAGGCTGGCATCAGCCGCGATCGCGTATTGATCAAGATCGCCTCCACCTGGGAAGGCATCCGCGCCGCCGAGCAACTGGAAAAGGCCGGCATCCAGACCAACCTCACGCTGCTGTTCTCCTTCACCCAGGCCGTGGCCTGCGCCGAGGCCGGCGTGTTCCTGATCTCCCCGTTCGTTGGCCGCATCTATGACTGGTACAAGAAGCATGAGGGTCGTGACTACCAGGGCGCGGAAGATCCGGGCGTACAATCGGTCAGCCGCATCTACGATTACTACAAGGCGCACGGCTACAAGACGGTGGTAATGGGCGCGAGCTTCCGCAATGTCGGACAGATCGAGGCACTGGCCGGTTGCGACCGGCTGACCATCAGCCCGGAACTGCTCGGCGAGCTGGCCGAAGCCAGCGGCACGCTGGAGCGCCAGCTGCAGCCCGGTCGCGAATCAGAAGCGCGTATCAGCCTGGATGAGAAGAGTTTCCGCTGGGGCCTGAATGAGGATGCAATGGCGACCGAAAAGCTCGCCGAAGGCATCCGTCAGTTCGCGCGCGATCAGGAAAAGTTAGAAGCGCTGCTGGCCAAACTGGCCTGATCAGGACCGCTCCAAAGCGGTGACGAGGTCATGGAAGGCCTCGCGATTGGACTCGTTGAGGCTCATCAGAATCCGGTGAGCCTCCAACACCTTCGCTTTCACCACCTCTTCCGACTGATCCTGCGATGGCAGATCAGCCAGGCACTCGGGGCAAGGGAGCGGAGTGTCGACGATATTGAATACCTGATCGAAGCCCATCGACTGCAAGAGTCGAGTGATATCCGGGTGGGTAGTGACCAGGGTCGGCAACATGCCGACCTTCTGCCGCGACAGGATCGACAGCTTGGCCAGCAGGCCCAGGGTGGTGCTGTCGATGCTACGGCTCTCAGTCAGATCTATGACGATGGACGAAAAATTGAGCGACGAGAAGATCTTCTCGATCGTTGCATCCAGCGCCGAACAGAGCGTCAGACGAATCTCACCAATGAACTTCAGAACAAAGGTGCCATCCATCTCGGCGAACTGGATTCTTCCAGTACTCATGCAAGGTTCCTGCTCAACACCAGCAAGGCGATATCGTCGGGCATGTCAGCCAGTTCGGCCAACCCGAAGACTCGACGTAATCCATCCAGCGTGCCACCAGCCTGGGTTATCAGGCCGGGCAGCGCGGACTCTTTTTCTTTGAGTGTCTCACCGGGCAAAAGGTCCAGAATGCCATCGGAGAGCAATGTCAGACTGAAGGTCTCCGGCAGCTTCAGCTCGAAATTCTGGTAGGTGGCCTCGACGAACAACCCGACCGGCAGACCACGCCCTTCCAGATAGTGGGCACCTTCGCCGGTATAAAGTACCGGCATCGGCAGATGACCACCGATGCTGTAATGCAGCACGTCATGTTCCTGATCGATCACCCCGCCAAGCATGGTCACGTGCTTGCCCAGCTTGCAATTGATCAGACCGCGGTTGATGTGGTCGAGCACTTCCGACGGTTTGAACTCGCGCAGCATCCCACCGCGGCGCGATTCGTACAGCAGGCGGGTGGTCATGAACTTGAGCAGCACGGTGACGAATGCCGATGAAGCACCATGGCCGGACACGTCGGCGAGGTAAAAGCCGATGCGCCGCTCGTCCACGCGAAAATAGTCGACGAAGTCACCGGACAGGTACAGCGAGGGGATGATCTGGTGGGCGAAGTCGAAGCCATCGACGCTCCAGGGGGTCACCGGCAGCATGTTCATCTGCACCTGGCGACCAGCGTCCTGATCTTCCTGCAACAGATGCAGGCTGGCTTGCAGGTCGCGGTTGGCCGTTTCGAGCTGCTCGCGGTAGCGACGGTTCTCCAGGCGCAGACGGGAACGGTCCAACGCACGGCGTACCGAGTGTTCGAGCATCGCCAGGTCTTCGAGTGGCTTGATCAGATAATCGGCGGCGCCCAGGCGCAACGCCTCGACGGCATCGCTCATCACGCCGGCACCGGAAACCACGATCACCGGAAGGTCGATCTGACGCTCGCTGATCTGGCGGATCAGTTCCAGGCCATCCATCTGTGGCATGCGCAGGTCGCAGATCACCAGATCAGGCTGTTCCGAATCGAACAGCTCCATACCCTGCGGGCCATTGGCTGCCTGCAGGACACGGAAACCGCTGTCATCCAGATAGGCAGCCAGACTGGCTCGAACCACATCGTCGTCATCTATGATCAGCAGCGTCGCGCTTGGTTTAAGCATGTTCCTACCAGGCGGTATCGCCAGGATGATTGGCGAAAACATTGGCCCCGCGTAACGTCGGGTTGGGTACGTTTCAAGGCGCAGACGGTACTCCCATACGTTCGGGGTTTCAAGCCGACCGGCCGGCGCCTTTACAGGTCGAATTGAGGGGAGCTATAAGAACGCAGCGAACCATATATAAAAGGTTGAGACCATGAGCCAGAAAGACCGGGATTACAGCGAAAAACGCGATTTTATCCGCATGCAGATCGAAACCACCGTTGCACTGGAACATGGCGATACAAAACTCAGCGGCATCTGCACCGATCTATCCAGCACCGGCATGCAGGTACTGGCCAGTACGGACCTGCGCATGGGCGACAAGGTTCGCGTACTGATCCCTTCCGAACACAGTGAGCTGAAAGGCCTCGACGCACAGACCGAAGTCGTTCGCATCACCCAGCTTGACGATGGCCGGCAGAGCCTGGGTCTCGCCATCCTGTCCATGTCCTGAACTGGCGCTGCAGATGGCCGCGATCACGCGGCCATGAGTCAGAAGTCGTCCTCGACCTCGCCATCCTTGACGCGGAACTCGCGGTTCTGCAGATAGGCGTTGCGTACGAAAATGTAGCGATCGCCGCGAATCATCTTCTCAGCGGACAGCAGCCCGGCGCGGGTATCCACCAGATCGACGCCACGCGTGACATTGCGCGTCGGGACGTGCCCCATGTGCGGATAAGGCTCGAGGAACGAGTCCGGCACACGGCCAAAGGCATCACGCACAGTACTCGGCCCCAACAGCGGCAGCACGACGTAAGGCCCGCTTCCCAGGCCCCAGGCACCGAGGGTCTGGCCAAAATCCTCATCGTTCTTGTGCAGGCCCATGCGGGTGGCGACATCAAAGAAGCCGAGCACACCGAAGGTGGTGTTGAACAGGATACGGCTGGTGTCGATGCCAGCATCGCGAACCTTGCCCTGCAGCAGATCGTTGGTCAGCACGATCACGTCGCCGAGATTGCTGAACACGTTACCGATACCGTCTTCGACGAACTCAGGGGTCACCTTCTGGTAGCCCTTGGCCAACGGCTTGAGCGTGTAGGTGTCGACAGTGTCGTTGAAACGGAACACCGCACGGTTGACACCTTCCCACGGATCTTCTTCTGCCAGTGCAGGCGCCGCGCCAAGCATGGCGATAGTGGCGACGAAACCGGCCTTGAGCACGGCGATCCAGGCCGTAGCGATCTTGGGCATTGCTTTTTCTCCATAGGTACTGGTGCATGCGGCGCACCGACGCAGACCGCGCAGTATAGAGCGAACGCCTGATTTTCGGCAGTCAGCCGGACGTTTGGCTTTCATCTCTCCGCGCTCAGTCAACGCCGCCTTTGGCAAAGGCACAGACAAGGTGCGGCCGCTGGTTTAACCTTTGATCATCGAGGTTCATACCAAGTCGCCCGTAAACCCATGAGAGGGAAGCAAAATGCCGGAACATGATCTGCAGTCGCAGCTCGAAGAACTGCGTAATCAACTGGCCCAGGACACACCGCTGACTGACGAGGAACGGGCTTCGCTGCACGCCATCGCTCAGGACATCGAGTCCAGACTGGCGACTCAAGACACCGGCGAATCCAACGACTCGCTGGTGGATGGCGTCAACCTGGCGGTAGAGCGTTTTGAAGTCAGTCACCCGAATATGGCCATGACCCTGCGCAACATCATGCAGACCCTGGCCAACATGGGCATCTGAAGCAGGATGGCGGGTCGCGCTGCGGGCGCGACCCGTTGCGTCACTGACGTACCAGCCGGCGATTGTCGACGGCCATCGCCTCGGTACTGCGATAGGGATTGATATCCAGCCCGCCGCGGCGCACGTAACGGGCATAGACGGTCAGCTTCTCGGGCTGCAGCAGGCGCTGCAGATCGAGGAAGATGCGCTCCACGCACTGCTCGTGAAAGTCGGCGTGCTGGCGAAAGCTCACCAGATAGGCCAGCAGACTCTCCGCCTGCAACGCCGCGCCGCGGTACTCCACGACCACGCTGCCCCAGTCAGGCTGGCCCGTCACCGGGCAATTCGATTTGAGCAAGTGGCTGTACAGCGACTCCTCGATCACACGTCCCGCATCACAGACCAACAGCTCCGGCTGCGGATGGTCATAGTGCTCGATGGCAACGTCCAGATCGTCGATACAGCGACCCGGCAGCGTTGCAACGCCCTCGCTCGCCACCTCATCCAGCGTACGCAGGCGCACCTTTACGGCTTTGCCGGCCGCCGCGGATAGATCGGCGATCATCAACTCGACCAGCGCCTCACGCGACTCGAACACAGACTGGTTCAGCGAGTTCAGATAGAGCTTGAACGACTTGGATTCGATGATGCTCGGCGAGTCCGCCGGAATCTCGAATTCACCGATCGCCACCACCGGCTTGCCCGACGGCAACAGCCAGGACAGCTCGTAGCAATTCCACAGATCCACGCCCTGATAGGGCAGCGTCTCGGCGGTCAGTCCGAGTTCGGCCCACTTTGGCGCGCGCGGAATCGGAAACAGCAGGTGCGGACTGTAGGTGGCGACGTAGTCACTGGACTTGCCCAGCGGGGAATGTTCGGCGGGATGCTGCATCGGAATGGACCTGAACGAAAAACGCCGCGAAGTTTAGCGCTTCGCGACGTTCTTTTCAGCGCCATCGGCGCAGCGGCCGAATCCAGTGCCAGCTACTGGCGCATCCCGCGCCCACTCTTGAGCAGCCCGACGGAGACCAGATAGAGCGCCGCCACCGCTACCAGCATGAAGCTGATCGCCACCCCGATGCGGATATCCGAGACACCGAGAATCCCGTAGCGAAACGCATTGACCATGTGCAGCACCGGGTTGGCCAGCGACAGCGTCTGCCAGAACGGCGACAGCAGGTTGATCGAATAAAACACCCCACCGAGGTAGGTCAGCGGCGTCAGCACGAAGGTCGGGATGATCGAGATATCATCGAAATTGCGCGCAAATACCGCGTTGATGAAGCCGCCCAGGGCGAAGATGCTCGCCGTCAGGGTGATCACCAGCACGGTCACGCCCAGGTGGTGCACCTGCAGATCGGTGAAGAACATCGACAGCAGCGTGACGATCACCGCGACCGCCAGCCCGCGGGTGATGCCGCCCAGGGCAAAGCCGATGACGATCACATGCGGCGACACCGGCGAGACCAGCAGTTCCTCGATGGAACGCTGGAACTTGGTGCTGAAGAAGCTCGACACAACGTTGCTGTAGGAGTTGGTGATCACCGACATCATGATCAGCCCCGGCACGATGTAGTCCATGTAGCTGAAGCCGTCCATGTCGCCGATCCGCGCGCCGATCAGGCTGCCGAAGATGACGAAGTACAGCACCATGGTGATCGCCGGGGGCAGCAGGGTCTGCGGCCAGATGCGCGTATAGCGGCGGATCTCGCGCTGGACGATGGTCTGCAGCGCGACCAGGTTGGGACGCAGTTCGCCGCTCATGACTTCACCTTCAGGTTGTTCTCCACCAGCGACACGAACAGCTCCTCCAGTCGGTTGGTCTTGTTGCGCAGGCTCAGCACCTCGATGCCCTGGGCACTGAGCAGACGGAACAGTTCAGTCACGCCCTGACTCTTCTCCACCTGCACTTCGAGGGTGTGGTGATCGATCAACTGCGCCCGATAGCTGCCCAGCTCCGGCGCCACCAGTTGCGACTCCTTGAGGTCAAGCAGAAAGGTTTCCACGTGCAGCTGCGTAAGCAGTTCGCGCATGCTGGTGTTCTTGACGATCTGGCCGTGATCGATGATGCCGATGTTGCGGCACAGCTGCTCGGCCTCCTCCAGATAGTGGGTGGTGAGGATGATGGTGATGCCTTCACGGTTGAGCTCGGTGAGGAACGACCACATCGAACGGCGCAGCTCGATATCCACACCCGCCGTTGGTTCGTCGAGGATCAACAGGCGTGGTTGATGGATCAGCGCACGGGCAATCATCAGGCGACGCTTCATGCCGCCGGAGAGCATCCGCGAGGACACGTCACGCTTGTCCCACAACCCCAGCTGGTTGAGGTAGCGCTCGGCGCGCTCCTTGGCGACCTTCGCCGGAATGCCGTAGTAACCGGCCTGGGTGACCAGGATATCGAAGGCCTTCTCGAACTGGTTGAAGTTGAATTCCTGCGGCACCACGCCCAGGCAGCGCTTGAGCCCGGACGGGTCGCGATCCAGGTCATGGCCGAACACGTTGACCGTGCCGCCGCTCTTGTTCACCAGCGTGGAGAGGATGCCGATGGTCGTGGACTTGCCGGCGCCATTGGGGCCGAGCAAGGCGAAGAAGTCGCCTTCGGCCACGTCCAGATCGATGCCCTTGAGGGCCTGGAAGCCGTTGCCGTAGGTCTTGGTTAACTGCCGGATGGACAGAGCAGTACTCATAAGAAGGTGCACACAACGCAGGAGGAGTGAAGCTAGATAAGGGCGCGAGCAGCCAATTGCAACCGCGCGTTTCCCGGCACGCGTCTCACAGCCCCGCTTCGGGGCGCTCCAGCGGCACGACGATCAGCGCCGCACGCTGGCCTTCGGCAACATCGGCCATGGGAAACAGGATGCGGGCGCCCGGCTCGTCGACCACCCAGCGCCTGCCATCATCCTCGGCCAGCACGCTGCCGAGCGGAAGTGGTGAGAAATTTTCGATATCGGTGGGCACACACAAACGAAATCGTGGGCTGCGCTTGATGACTTCGCGAGAAATCTGCAGCAGCTGCGGCAGCGCAAGTGTAGCCACCGGCGCCTCGCGTCCCTCGATCATGAGGTACAGGCCCTGCTCGAACTGCGTGACGGCCAGAGGCAGGCTCTCGCCCGAACCCTCGGCAAGCTCCAGCGTGAACGCCTCGGCGCCGTAGCGGGTGGCGGTCATCGCGCTGAAGGTCGAGGTGGCCTGGCGCTGCAGCAGCACACCCTCGATCGCCAGCCTGTTCAGACGAGCCAACGACTCGGCCGACACCTGCTCACATTCTCGCCAGGGGCAGATCGCGAACTGGGCAAGGCGTGACGGGCGCATCGCCGAGTGCAGGTCATAGTGACGCCGCTGGCGCCCGCCCCCGCTGAAAAAGCCGCCAACCAGCGCTTCGAGTTCCGCCGCACGAATGGCTTCACCACCCCATACATCCGCATGCTCGCCGCGAAACAGGCGGTTCAGATCGTGTTCGACCTGCCGCACCATTCGGCGCATCGCTGCCGGATTGGCGAACAGCAGCAACAGCCGCCCACGCGGCTGCACATCGCCCCGCGCGAGCGCGCGGACCAGACGATCCAGAACATGTATGGGGATGAGTTCGTTGCCATGAATGCCTGCAGAAAGCAGCAGGTCGAGGCCATGATCCTGGCCGGGTGGCGGCGACACCAGCAATGCGCCGTCGGCCAGCCAGTGCAGCTTCACCCCGCGCGGGGTGAGCTGGACCTTCTCGCAGGGCTCGCGCCCGGCGAGGGTCAGTTCCAGCAGCTTGCCAAGGGCGAGCATGCCGGGAAATCGTCAGTGGTTGCAGTCAGGCCCGTGGACGTGTTCGTCGTCATCGGCTTCGGCCGGTTCCATTTCCAGCTGCAGGCTGACCAGATTGGTCGCCAGCGGACGCAGCACCAGATTGGCGTACTCGGTGTCGCCGTCCTCGACGTCCACACCGATCATCAGCTGACCATTGCCAACCTGCTGAATCCATACCTCGCGACCCTGCCAGATCACGGCAAAACGGGTGCAGGAGGTTTCCAGTTGGGTTCCGTCGACATCTTCCAGAACCAGTTGCAGGCTATCGCTCATTGAATTGCTCTCGCTAGTAGAACGCGCGGCGCCAGCAGCGCCGCGCTTGGGATGATCAGGCCTGGGTCAGCGTAGCGACGGCGCGCTCGAGACGATCCAGCCCTTCGTCGATGTCAGCTTGGTCGATCACCAGGCTCGGCGCCAGGCGTACCACGTCCGGCCCCGCCTGCAGGACCATCAACGCTTCCTTTTCGGCGGCGGCGCAGAAGGCACCGGCCTTGCCCTTCCAGGCATCACTCAGCACGCAGCCGATCAGCAGGCCACGACCACGCACCAGACTGAACACGCCATAGCGCTCGCCGATCTGCGTCAGACGGGCCTTGAAGCGCTCATGCTTCGCCTTGACGCCCTCGAGCACTTCCGGGGTGTTGACGATATCCACTACCGCCTCAGCCACCGCGCAAGCCAGCGGGTTGCCGCCGTAGGTGGTGCCGTGGGTGCCGACGCTCAGATGCGCGGCGATCTCGTTGGTGGTCAGCATCGCGCCGATGGGGAAGCCGCCGCCGAGGCTCTTCGCGTTGGTCAGGATGTCCGGCGTGATGCCGTAATGCATGTAGGCAAACAGCTCACCGGTGCGCCCCATGCCGGTCTGCACTTCATCGAAGATCAACAATGCGTTGTGCTCGTTGCACAGCTGCCGCGCACCTTCCAGGTAGGCCTGTTCGCCCGGCAGAATGCCGCTCTCGCCCTGGATAGGTTCGAGCACCACGGCGCAGGTCTTGTCGGAAATCGCTGCCTTGAGGGCTTCGAGATCGTTGTAGGGTACGTGGGTAATGCCTTCGATCTTCGGCCCGAAGCCGTCGGAGTACTTCGACTGCCCGCCCACCGTTACGGTAAACAGGGTCCGGCCGTGAAAGCTGTTCAGCGCCGAAATGATCTCGAATTTCTGCGGACCGTAGACGTCATGCGCATAACGGCGGGCCAGCTTGAACGCCGCCTCGTTGGCTTCAGCACCAGAATTGCAGAAGAAGGCGCGATCGGCGAAGGTCGCCGCGACCAGCTTTTTAGCCAGGCGCAGCGCCGGTTCGTTGGTATAGATGTTGGAGATGTGCCAGAGCTTGCCGGCCTGCTCTGTCAGCGCCGCCACCATCGCCGGATGCGCATGACCCAACGCGTTGACCGCGATGCCGCCAGCGAAGTCCACCAGTTCTCGCCCGCTCTGATCCCATACTCGCGAACCCAGGCCGCGTACCGGTACGAAGGCTGCTGGGGCGAAGGTGGGAACAATGACCTGGTCGAAATCGGCGCGTTCTACCGGGGTGTGCGGGGCGGACATCGGGGCTCTCCTGCGAGGCGACACTGAATGAGAAATGAAAACGCCCCGCCGTCGGCGGGGCGTCACTCGCGCAGTGTAAACGCAGGGCCGGCCCTCGTGCGCACTCGATCAGAAATTCTCTTGTGCAGCCGGCCTGGTGATCAGCCGAAGTGCTGCTGGTCCAGGGCAATCGCCTGATCGAGGCTCTCCAGCAACGCCTTGCGCACTTTCAGCTTGGTGTTCTTGTGCGCCACCATGTTGATCTTCTTCAGCTGCTCCGCTGTGGCTTTGGCCACCGCCAACAGCTCACCGGCTGGCACCACCCTGTCAAGGAAACCAGCGTCGACCGCACTCACCGGATCGAACATCTCGCCGTTGATCACCGAGCGGTGGAATGCGGATTTGCGCAGGCGGTCGCGCGCCAGTTCGATACCGGCATGGTGCATCGTCATGCCGATCTGCACTTCATTGAGGCCGATATGGAACGGCCCTTCGACACCGATGCGGTAGTCCGAAGACAGCAGCAGGAAAGCGCCCTTGGCAATCGCATGCCCTGGGCAGGCGACGATGATCGGGAACGGGTGCGCCAGCATCCGCCGCGCAAAGGTCGAGCCGGTGGCAACCAGGGCCATGGCGTTCTGTGGACTCGAGGTCATGACCTTGAGGTCATAGCCACCGGAAAGAATGCCCGGCTGGCCGGTGAGAATCACGATGGCGCGGTCCTGCTCGGCACGATCCAGTGCGGCGTTGAGCGCCTCGAATACCGCAGGCGAGAGCGCATTGACCTTGCCATTGCACAGCGTCAGCGTGGCGACGCCGTCTTCGAATTGGTAAGAGACCAGCTCACTCATGACGAGATTCCTTGTTTTTGAAGTGCGCAGACGTTACCCAGCACTCCGGTTCAGGTAAAGCACGATGACCGACCGATCAGTCACGCCTGAGACCTCAAATGCCGGCTAGAGTCATGGTTGCTGACGCTCAGGCATCCTGCTCGAAGGATGCGAGTGTCTGTGGATGCAGGATGGATTGCAGTTCCGGATCGGCGATATGCAGCCCGAAGGAGCCGTCGGGCAAGCCAATGGAAATTCGATAGGGAGTGCCCGCTGCGTCCACCGTGACCTGGGCGAGGTCCAGATAACGCGGAGCACAGCGCTGCTTGGCGGCATCGCGCAGGATCACGACGCGCGGCCGGAGCTGGAACTGCTTGTGTTTCTCTACCACCACGGCGACTTCACCGGTATGCAGTTCAACCAGTGTGCCGACCGGGAAGGCGCCCAGCCAGCGGATGAACTCGAGCACCAGGTCCTCGTCGAACTGCCTGCCACTGCCGCTGCGCAGAATCTCGAAAGCTGCCTGGACCGGTCGCGCGCAATCGTAGGCCCGATGGCTGGTGATCGCATCGAACGCATCCACGATGGTGATGATGCGCGTCATATAGGAAATCTGTCCGGGTCCCGAGCCTAACGGGTAGCCGGTACCATCGAGCCGTTCATGGTGACCGTACGCCGCATGCAGTGCCGCCTCCGGAACTCCGGGCTGGGCGCGAAGCGCTTCCAGACCGAAGACCGGATGCCGCTTGATGACTTCGAACTCCTGCGGCGTCAGCTTGCCGGGCTTGTTGAGAATCTGCGGATCAATGCGCATCTTGCCGACGTCGTGCAGCAGACCAGCCATCCCCAGCAACTGCAGCTTGTCATCCTGCAGGCCGAGATGGTTGCCGAACCCCATCGCCATGATCGAAACGGACAGGCAGTGCAGGCTGGTGTACAGATCCTTGTTCTTCAGCCGGATCAGCCAGAGCATCGCGCTCTCGTTGCGCAACATGCTTTCCAGATTGCGCTTGACCGCGCCGTGGCACGCCCGGGTGTCGATGACCCGGCCATGCTGAACATCGGCTAGCACCTGCTCGGTCAGCTGGGAGCCATCCTGGTAGGCGGCGCGAGCCTCTTCCACTTCGGTCGAGAGCGCGTGATAGGTACGCTCCTGCGGCTTGCGCACGCGTGGCGTCCCGGTTGCGACAGGGGCGCCGTGTTGCAGGCGGACTCGCCGCGTGTCGTCGACATAGACATAGTCACAGCAGCTGCGAACCGCACGTATCTCACCGGGCGTCAGCAGCGGAAAGCCCTGGAATGCGAAGTTCGTTTCGTTCCATGGTCGGTCCAGCTCGCAGACGTACATACCCAATTCCAGGCTGGCGACAGCCACCCGGCGACGGGTCGGCACCAACAAGGTATCGGTATGGTTGTCTGATTGGCTTGTCCGTCGCATGGGACAGGTGCGCTCCGCTCGGCTTCTTTCCAAAATAACCCAGGCAGTGACCCGGGTTGCAACAGCAGTCTAGCGGAACATGCTGCCCGTCACCTGTGTGATGCCGGATTTGTTAAGCGCATGAATAAGCTAAAAAAGTTTTTGCCAAAGGCGGTGTGTTCGATTACATTAGCGCGCCTCGACGGACATGAACCTCCGTCGATCCGGTGAGGTGTCCGAGCGGTTGAAGGAGCACGCCTGGAAAGTGTGTATACGAGAAATCGTATCAAGGGTTCGAATCCCTTCCTCACCGCCATATTCGATTCAAGCAAACCCCTGACTTCACACGAAGTCAGGGGTTTTTGCGTTTGAGGTCCGACGCTCGCCTGCCATACATCCGCCGCCGGTTGCCGGCGTGACCAAGCTGTAGCAGATTCGCCCTTCCCTCCTGCGCCGAGACGAAGCCCATGGGCGACCCTTATGATCTGCAGCGTTTCGTCGATGCCCAGCAGGGTCACTACGAGCAAGCGCTCAAGGAACTGCGCAGCGGCCGCAAGCATTCGCACTGGATGTGGTTCATCTTTCCGCAACTTCAGGGCCTGGGCCGTAGCGCCATGGCACAGCGCTACGCCATCTCGGGTCGCGATGAAGCAATCGCGTACCTGCAGCACCCATTACTGGGAGCGAGGCTGCGGGCGTGCACCGAGGCGATGCTCGAACACGGCACCCGCAGCGCTCGACAGATCCTCGGCAGCCCGGATGACCTGAAATTTCATTCCAGCATGACGCTATTTGCCCAGGCGGCAACGGACCCAGCGCCATTCGCAGAAGCGTTACAGGTCTTTTTCAACAGCGAACCGGATCCGGCTAGCCTGGAGCGGCTGAACGACTGATCAGCCTCAGCGCTGCACAGCCATGCCAGACAATTAACGCTGGCCGGCAGCGCCACCTGTGGCACCGCCAGTGGCAGCGCCTCCGCTGTCCGCCCCACCGGCGTCGTTACCGCCACCTGTTCCGATTCCACCCGGAGGGGTGACGCCACCCTGGCCCGCGTTTCGATTGGCACCACCCGGAGTCGCTTGCGGCGACGTAGTGCCCGGAGCGGGAGTCGTCCCCAAGCCACGATTCGGTTGCTGAACATTGTCCTGGGCACTCGGTAAACCGGTCCCTGCAGGCGGGTTTGCGGTGCCAGGCACATTGGGCCGGGGATTGATGGCATCGCTCTGCACGCCGCCGCGATTGAGGCCCTGCGTATCGTTCCCGGTAGCTGCAGGTTCACGGATACGGTTGATATCACGGCCGATCTGCTGGCGATTCTCCTCCAAATCGGCCCCCATCTGCTCGCGCTCCTGCTGCAGGGTCATATCCTCCTGCTGGGCAGAGACAGCCGTCGAGACGGCAGCGAGCAGCACTATCAGCGATAGCTTTGACGTGTTCATGGCTTGCCCTCCGAATGAATCACTCAAGGAAGACAACCAAAAGCCCGGCGCAACTTCATCGCTCCGTCAATTTGCTGGTGTGGAACTTGCTTGCTTATTTATAGCCAGGCGAACGTCCGGTACGTCTCGTTTCCGTCGCACGACTCGTGGAAATCACAAACAGCGTACCGTCTCGGTCCTTCCGGCAAGGCGACAATTCGCTGCACACAAGAATAAAAGGCCATGTCATGCTCAACCAGAAGAAGTTCCGGCAGGCGACCCTGATCGTCATCGCCACGGCAGTGATTCTTATCCTGCCCAATCTGACCCGTATATTCAGCTGAGCGCGCGCCTCAGGCGCGCCCATGAGGAAGCCCTGATGCGCACGCCCGCCCTGTTCGTACTACTTGCCCTGAGCCTCGGCGCCATGGCCGGCGAGATCGACCAAACCACCGCGCTGCAGGTCATGCAGCGCCCGGACGCCGTTGTGATCGATGTCAGGACCGCCGAAGAATTCGCCGAAGGCGCGCTACCGGGCGCCAGACGAATCGAGACACCAGATCTTGCCCGGCGCATCGGCACTATCGCGCCCGACAAGGACACGCCCGTGGTGCTCTACTGCCGCAGCGGCCGGCGCTCGTCGGCCGCACAGGAGGTGCTGGAAGATCTCGGCTACAGCCAGGTCATCAACGCCGGCGGCTACGATCAGCTTGCCGCCCTCCTGCAGCGCAACTGAAGCGCGCACCGGTCGATAGCGCCTGCCACACCCGTCCTGCCGGGCACGACAAGGGAACTTATGCGCAGCAAGGACCACTGAAAAACGTGGTCTTCGCCGCATCAAGCGCACCCTTGCCGGAGGATATGGATGAACTGGGACGCCCTGCTCAACGAGACATTCTGGATCAACCTGGCCATCGTGCTGGGCATCACCATCGTCACCTTTCTGGTCCTGCGCACCATTCTCGGCATCGTGACCCGGCGCCTGAGCAAGCTGGCGACCGGAGCGAAGACCAAGTTTCTCGGCATCGCCGCCGAACTGCTTTCGCGCACCAGCAACCTGCTGATCCTGGCCTTCTCACTACTCATTGCCCTGAAGACGGTCGAATTGTCGCCACGCTGGGAATCGACCATGTCCCACGGCTGGTTCATCGCCCTGGCGTTCCAGTTCGCCCTGTGGATGGACACCGGCGTGCGCCTGTGGATGGAAAGCCTGACCCGCGACGGCAAGGCGCGCAATCCGGTTACCACCACCATCATCGGCATCATGATCCGCATCGTGGTCTGGACCATGATGCTGCTGTCGATCCTCGCCAACCTAGGCGTCGACATCACCGCCATGGTCGCCAGCCTGGGGGTCGGCGGTATCGCCATTGCCCTGGCCGTACAGACGCTGCTGAGCGACATCTTCGCCTCCTTGTCCATCGGCGTGGACAAGCCCTTCGAGATCGGCGACTTCGTGGTCTTCGGTGAAGTCGCCGGCAACATCGAGCACATCGGCCTGAAGACCACGCGCATCCGCGCGCTCAGCGGCGAACAGGTGGTCGTCGCCAACGCCGACCTGCTCAGACAGATCGTGCACAACTACAAGCGCATGAATACCCGGCGGATCGTTTTCAAGTTCGGCATCACCTACAACACCCCTACCGAAAAGGTGAAAGAGGTGGCAGCACTGGTGAAGCGCATCATCGACGGCATCGAGGTGGCGAAGTTCGACCGCGCGCATTTCCTCGGCTTCGACGACAGCCAGCTGACCTTCGAGGTCGTCTACATCATGCAGGTCTCGGACTACAACCGGTACATGGATACCCAGCAGGAGATCAACCTGGCACTGCTCGAGGGCATCCGCGAAATGGGCGTGCAGTTCGCCTTCCCGACCCGCAGCGTGGAATTCATCGGCGGCAGTCTGCCGGAAATCACCGTGGCCGGCGTTGCACAGGAAAAGCCGGCCGCCAACCAGAACGAGGGAGACGCCGGGCGCCAACCCCGCGAAGCCCAACCGCGGGCCTGAACCATTCCCGGTGCCACCGCATGCCCGGCGGCACCTCGTCCCTTCGCTGTAGCGGCGCAAGCGCCTATGCTGACGATGGAAGCTGTTCGAATCTAAAAGGATAAGACTCATGACACTGCTCTGGTTGCTGGTCCTGCTGCTCGGCATCGCCGTACTCGCCCATCTGCGAGTGTCGCCGGTGCCGGCCCTGGTGATCGTCGCCACCTACCTGATCTTCATGACCGCCGCCGATACGTCCGGCGTGGTGGTATTGCTGCTCTGGCTGACACTGATCGCCGTCGCTGTGCCGCTGCTGGTCGCGGATGTGCGCCGCAAGTATTTCAGCGGGCCGATGTTCGACTGGTTCAAGAAGGTGCTACCGCCGATTTCCGCGACCGAGCGCGATGCCATCGATGCTGGCACCGTCTGGTGGGACGGCGAGCTGTTCAGCGGCCGGCCGAACTGGGACACCCTGCTCGGCTATCCGAAGGCGCGCCTGACCGCGGAGGAACAGGCCTTCCTCGACGGCCCAACCGAAACCCTCTGCGCACTGGTCAGCGAATGGGACATCGCGCAACGGATGGACCTGCCGCCTGCTGCCTGGGACTACATCAAGGCCGAAGGCTTCTTTGCGCTGATCATCCCCAAGGAATATGGCGGCAAGGGCTTCTCCGCCTACGCCCACTCGCAGATCGTCATGAAGCTGGCGACCCGCAGCGGCGATCTGGCCAGCACCGTGATGGTGCCCAACTCCCTCGGCCCGGCCGAGCTGCTGATGCATTACGGCACCGATGAGCAACGCAACCACTACCTGCCGCGTCTGGCCAATGGCACCGACATTCCCTGCTTCGCCCTGACCGGCCCCTACGCCGGCTCCGACGCGGGCGCGATGAACGACAGCGGAGTGATCTGCCGCGGCCAGTGGCAGGGCGAAGAAGTGCTCGGCCTGCGGCTGAACTGGGAGAAGCGCTACATCACCCTCGGCCCGGTCGCGACGCTGCTCGGCGTGGCCTTCAAGACCTATGATCCGGACCACCTGCTGGGCGATGAGGAAGAGCTCGGTATCAGCCTCGCGCTGATCCCCACCGACACCCCCGGTGTCGACATCGGCCGTCGTCATCTGCCGCTGGGCGCGGCGTTCATGAACGGGCCGAACTGGGGCAAGGATGTCTTCGTGCCACTGGAAGCCATCATCGGCGGCCGCGACATGATCGGCAAAGGCTGGATGATGCTGATGAACTGCCTGTCGGTCGGGCGCTCCATCTCCCTGCCGGCGACCGGCACCAGCGCGGCCAAGGTCTGCAGCTACGTGAGCGGCCGCTATGCGCAGGTCCGCGAGCAGTTCAACGTGCCGCTGGCCGCCTTCGAAGGCATCCAGGAGCCGCTGGCACGCATCGGCGGCAACGCCTGGCTGATGGACGCGGCACGAATCCTCACCGCCAACGCCGTCGACCTCGGCGAGAAGCCCTCGGTGCTGTCGGCGATTCTCAAGTACCACCTCACCGAGCGCGGCCGCGACTGCATCACCGATGCCATGGATATCCATGGCGGCAAGGGCATCATCCTCGGACCGAACAACTACCTCGGTCGGCTGTGGCTGTCGGCGCCGATCTCCATCACCGTGGAAGGCGCGAACATCCTCTCGCGCAACCTGATGATCTTCGGCCAGGGCGCAATCCGCTGCCATCCGTTCGTGCTGCGGGAAATGGAGCTGGTCCACGAGCCCGATCGCGAAGCCGCTGTCGTGAAATTCGATGAGCTGCTGATGCAGCATATCGGCTTCGCCGTCAGCAACACCGCCAGCACCCTGCTGCTGGGTCTGAGCTTCGGCCTGATGGGGCGCGTACCGGGGACGAGCATCACGCAGCCCTACTTCCGCGCACTCAACCGCATCGCTGCAGCATTCGCCATGCTGGCGGACCTGTCGATGATGCTGCTAGGCGGCGAACTCAAGCGTCGCGAACGGCTGTCGGCCCGCCTGGGCGACGTGCTCAGCCATCTCTACCTCGCCTCCGCGGCGCTCAAGCAGTTCCATGACCTTGGCCATCCGGCTGAACAGGAACCACTGCTGCGCTGGGCGCTGGAGGATTGTCTGGAAAAGGCCGAATCCGCGCTGCAGGACGTGCTGGCCAACTTCCCCAACCGCATCCTCGGCCACCTGCTGCATGCCCTGGTCTTCCCGTTCGGCGCACGCCACAAAGGGCCATCGGATGCACTGGACGCCGAAGTCGCCGCCCTGCTTGGCCGTCCGGAAGGCGATCCAGCCCTGGAAAGCATTCTCGACGGCATGTATCGCCCGCATGATCCAGAGCAGCCCCTCGGTTCGCTGAAGCACGCGTTCGAAGCCATTGCCAGCAGTCAGGGCACGGCGAAGAAACTGGCCAAGGCAGTGAAGGCCGGCACCGTACAACCCGCCCCCGGCGAGAGCCTGGTCGACGCAGCATTGACGGCCGGTGTGATCGACGCCGTCGAAGCCGAGCAGTTGCGGACGGCGGAGCTCGCTCGACGCAAGGTCATCGATGTTGACGACTTCTCCAAGGATGAGCTCGAGTTGCAACAAGGCCGTATCCGCTGACAGCACGGAAGCGACTGCAGCGCAGGGTGAGCCTTGCAGGTTCACCCCGCGCCAAACCGCTCAGTCCGGCCGGCGCCGCGGCCACACCAGACTGAAGCGCGCACCACCCAGCTCGCTGTGACTCAACTGCGAGCGGCCGCTGTGCCAGTAGATGATCCGCCGCACGATGGACAGACCCAGCCCGTGCCCACCCGAGGCGCGGGTGCGGCTGTCATCCAGACGCAGGAACGGGGTGAAGACCTTTTCCCAGTCCGCTTCCGGCACACCGGGACCGTCGTCGTCCACATCCAGCCGCACCGTTTGCCCATCGATGGCGAAGCTGACCTGCACCCGACGCTCGGCATGGCGCATGGCATTGTTGATCAGGTTGCTCAGGGCGCGGCGCAGGTACTGCGGCTCCGCCTCTGCCCAGCAGCTGCCATCGGCGGCCGTTGTGCACTCTCCACGGCTGACGCTGATATCGGGGCGTAACGGCGCCAGCTCACCGATCACCTGATCGACCAGTGCCCGCAGGTCGACCTGCTGGAAATTCAGCTTCGGCGAGCCGCGCTCGAGCCGCGAATACACCAGCATCTCGTCCACCAGCGCATCGAGGTCGTCGATATCGCCATCCATGCCTTGCAGGTACTTGCGCCGAGCCTCGTCCGTCTGCGCCTCGGCGCTCATCTCCAGGCCGAAACGCAGGCGCGCGACCGGCGTGCGCAGTTCGTGAGCGACCGCGCTGACCATTTCCCGCTGCACGGCCAGCAGGCGTTGCAGATGCCTGGCCATGCCATTGAAGGCCGCGGCCAGGCGCCCGACCGAATCGGTGCCGACATCCGGCACGCGGGTTTCCAGATTGCCCGCGGCGATACGGGTCGCGGCGCCTTCCAGCACGCTCAGGCGCTGCTCCAGCTGGCGCACCAGCAGGTACACGGTAAGACCGATCAGCGACAGGCCGAGCAGGCCGATCAAGATCAGCAGCTGCGGTGGGTAGGGATTCATCTGGTACAACGGGCCAAGCTGCATGATCCAGCCGGTGCCGGCAATGGCGGCGAATACGCGGACTGCATCGCCGCCCTGGGCGAGCGCCATCACCGTGTCGCCCTCGTCCAGGCGCCGACGCTGGTCGTCGTCGAGGTTGGCGCTGTCGCGCGTGAGCAACTCCAGATCGAAGCCGAACCCCCGCGCCTGCTTGAGCTCGGCCAGGCGCTGCGGCTGTTCGGCTTCGGGATAGCGGATCAGTTCGTCGATCAGCAGGTAGATGGTGGCGCGCGCCAGCTGTTCGCTGAGCTGCTCGACTTCACCGGTAAGCACCAGCCGATCCCGCGCACTGACCAGGCTGAACACCGTGGTGCTCTGCGGACGAATCTGCTCGACCAGCACCTGCCCACGCAGCAGGCGCGCCTCCAGGCGGCTTTCAAGGCGAACGTCATCCAGCGTGCGCACCCGCAGCGGAATGCCCAGCAGCCGGCCCCAGAGGTTCGCTGCCTGGCGCCGTTCGATCGGCGTCATGCTGCTCATGTTGTGCGCCATCAGACGGAAGGTACCGCTGGCCAGGCGCTCGCGGTGATCGTCCGCGCGGTACTGGTTGAGCAGGTGCAGGCCGCCGGCGCCGAGCAGCGCCACCAGCACCAGCACCCCCAGCATACCGCCATAGATGCGCAGGAAGATCGAGTTCATGGGCGGCAGCGCTACACCATCGCCACGGCAGCTTCGGAAACGAACAGATAGCCCTTGCCGCGTACCGTCTTGATCAGTCGCGGATGATCGGGGTCGTCACCGATCTTGGGGCGGATGCGCGAGATACGCACATCGATGGAGCGGTCCTGGCCGTCGTATTCGATGCCGCGCAGCTCGGCGAAGATTTCTTCACGGGAAAGGATGCGCCCGGGGTTGGAGGTCAGCAGCCAGAGCAAGTCGAACTCGGCGCCGGTCAGCTCGATCTGCTGCTCGCGCAGCCAGGCTTCGCGCAGGGCGCTGTCTATTACCAGCGGGCCGAATTGCAGGCGCTTGGCATTGGCCGATGCCTCCGGCGGCTGGCGGCGCAGCAGTGCACGGATGCGCGCCAACAGCAGACGTGGACGCACCGGTTTGCAGACATAGTCGTCCGCACCGGTTTCCAGCCCCAGCACCTGATCCAGGTCGTCGGCCCGAGCGGTGAGCATCAGGATCGGACCATCGTAGCGATCACGTACCCGTCGACAGATCGACAGGCCATCCTCGCCGGGCAGCATCAGATCGAGCACCACCAGATCGGGTCGTTCCTCGATGATGCGCTCGACAGCGCAGGCGCCATCCGACTCGATCGACACCTCGAAGCCGCCGTTGCCCTGCAGGTACTCCTGCGTCAGCTCAGCCAGCCGTCGATCATCCTCGACAATGAGAATCCGCCACGTCTCTTGCTCCATCCCCCGCCCCCTGCCGAACCGTCAGGCCACAAACGAACAAGCGCGCATTGTACCCAACGCCCGGGCCCGAACGATGCACAAAAAGCGGGCAGCGGCAAACACAACATGTTGTGTCATTGACCATCATCAAAATATGCCCGGCGGCGCGTATTTCGTCGGCATTCGGCCGAGCGCCGAAGCCATGCGGCCTGCGGCCGGACGCCGCGCTTTCACCCACAAACCGCACACACCTTATCCACAGGTTATCCCGGCCGGCTGCCTTGCATTGGCCTCAAGCCAGCATTATCTTGTCGCCCCTGCGCGTCGTAGCCCCTAGATGTTGGGCCTTTGCGCACCAAGTGACACAATCGAGACATATTCGAGCGCAGGGCTACTGTCCCGCGTCTCATTGCTCTGCAACACCGTCGGCAGCCCCAGGTCAAGCATTCATGCAAGCCTTCGACAGTCGTCTCCCTGACTCCAAGCGCGGAACTAGCTGCTGTGCTTGGAGCCAAGACAAAACACAACATATTGTGTTGACAGTTTTTCCAGCCTGACTATCCTTCCGGCAACGACTTAGCTCGTGAGCGGCCGAGTCAGGACCATTCCTTGCGATACCGCCATGCGCTGCAATGCGGGGCATGGTTCATGCAGTAACGACGCCCGGGCGACCACGCCCGCGCAGACAGAATCCGAACCGCGACTATAAAGAGAGAATCCGGAGCCCCCATGCAGAACCCTTCCACTCGCGAGAACCCGCTGTCAGCCGATGCACCGGATCTGGCGGCTACCGCCCCGGGCCAGCTGCGCGTGATCAAGCGCAACGGTACCGTCGTCCCCTACACCGACGACAAGATCACCGTCGCCATCACCAAGGCCTTTCTCGCAGTGGAAGGCGGTAACGCTGCCGCCTCCTCGCGCATCCACGACACCGTCGCGCGCCTGACCGAACAGGTCACCGCCACCTTCCGTCGTCGCATGCCCTCCGGTGGCACCATCCATATCGAAGAAATCCAGGACCAGGTCGAACTGGCCCTGATGCGTGCCGGTGAGCAGAAGGTCGCGCGTGACTACGTGATCTACCGCGAAGCCCAGGCCGTCAAGCGCAAGAGCGCCAGCGGCGGCAGCGACATCGCCCAGCCGCACCCGAGCATCCGCGTCACCCGCACCGATGGCAGCCAGCAGCCGCTGGACATGGGTCGCCTGCAGACCATCATCACCGAGGCCTGTGAAGGCCTGGCCGAAGTCGATGGCGCGCTGATCGAGCGTGAAACCCTGAAGAACCTCTACGACGGCGTGGCCGAGAAGGACGTCAACACCGCCCTGGTGATGACAGCCCGCACCCTGGTCGAGCGTGAGCCGAACTACAGCCAGGTCACCGCGCGCCTGCTGATGGACACCCTGCGTGCCGAAGCCCTGGGCTTCCTCGGCGTAGCCGAGTCCGCCACCCACCACGAGATGGCCGACCTGTACGCCAAGGCCCTGCCGGCCTACATCGAGAAAGGCGTCGAGTTCGAACTGCTCGATTCCAAGCTCAAGAGCTACGACCTGGCCAAGCTGGGCGCCGCACTCAACCACGAGCGCGACCAGCAGTTCACCTACCTCGGCCTGCAGACCCTGTACGACCGCTACTTCATCCACAAGGACAACGTCCGCTTCGAGCTGCCGCAGATCTTCTTCATGCGCGTCGCCATGGGCCTGGCCATCGAGGAAGAGCAGAAAGAAGCCCGCGCCATCGAGTTCTACAACCTGTTGTCGTCCTTCGACTACATGGCCTCGACGCCGACCCTGTTCAACGCCGGCACCCTGCGTCCGCAGCTGTCCTCGTGCTACCTGACCACCGTGCCGGACGACCTGGGCGGCATCTACGACGCCATCCGCGATAACGCCCTGCTCTCCAAGTTCGCCGGCGGCCTGGGCAACGACTGGACCCCGGTGCGCGCACTGGGCGCCTACATCAAGGGCACCAACGGCAAATCCCAGGGCGTCGTGCCCTTCCTGAAGGTGGTCAACGACACCGCCGTCGCGGTCAACCAGGGCGGCAAGCGCAAGGGCGCCGTGTGCGCCTACCTGGAAACCTGGCACCTGGACATCGAGGAATTCCTCGAGCTGCGCAAGAACACCGGTGACGACCGTCGCCGTACCCACGACATGAACACCGCCAACTGGATTCCGGACCTGTTCATGAAGCGCGTCTTCGACGACGGCCCCTGGACCCTGTTCTCCCCGTCCGACGTCCCCGACCTGCACGACCTCACCGGCCGCGCCTTCGAGGAGCGTTACGAGTACTACGAGGAGCTGACCAAGTACGGCAAGATCAAGCTGTTCAAGACCCTGCCGGCCAAGGACCTGTGGCGCAAGATGCTCTCGATGCTGTTCGAGACCGGCCACCCGTGGCTGACCTTCAAGGACCCGTGCAACCTGCGCAGCCCGCAGCAGCACGTCGGCGTGGTGCACAGCTCCAACCTGTGCACCGAGATCACGCTGAACACCAACAAGGACGAGATCGCCGTCTGCAACCTGGGCTCGATCAACCTGGTCAACCACATCAAGGACGGCAAGCTGGACGCCGCCAAGCTGGAGCGCACCGTGCGCACCGCTGTGCGCATGCTCGATAACGTCATCGACATCAACTACTACAGCGTGCCGCAGGCGCAGAACGCCAACTTCAAGCATCGCCCGGTGGGCCTGGGCATCATGGGCTTCCAGGACGCGCTGTACCTGCAGCACATCGCCTACGGCTCCGATGCCGCCATCGACTTCGCCGACAAGTCCATGGAAGCCATCAGCTACTTCGCCATCCAGGCCTCCTGTGACCTGGCCGACGAGCGTGGCGCCTATTCCAGCTTCCAGGGCTCGCTGTGGTCGCAGGGCATCCTGCCGCTGGATTCCCAGCAGATCCTCATCGAGGCCCGTGGCCAGAAGTACATCGACGTCGACCTCTCCGAATCCCTGGACTGGGCGCCGATCCGCGAGCGCGTCAAGAAAGGCATCCGCAACTCGAACATCATGGCCATCGCCCCGACCGCGACCATCTCCAACATCGTTGGCGTGTCGCAGTCCATCGAGCCGACGTACCAGAACCTGTACGTCAAATCGAACCTCTCCGGCGAGTTCACCGTGATCAACCCGTACCTGGTCCACGACCTCAAGGCCCGCGGCCTGTGGGACCCGGTCATGGTCAACGACCTCAAGTACTACGACGGCTCCGTGCAGCAGATCGAGCGCATCCCGCAGGATCTGAAGGACATGTACGCCACCGCCTTCGAAGTGGAAACCAAGTGGATCGTCGACGCCGCCAGCCGCCGCCAGAAGTGGATCGACCAGGCGCAGTCGCTGAACCTGTACATCGCCGGCGCCTCGGGCAAGAAGCTCGACGTGACCTACCGCATGGCCTGGTACCGTGGCCTGAAGACCACCTACTACCTCCGTGCCCTGGCCGCGACCAGCACCGAGAAGTCCACCATCAACACCGGCAAGCTGAACGCCGTGTCCAGTGGTGGCAGCGAGGCGGCGAACTCCGCCAGCGCCGCGCCGGCTGCAGAGCCGAAGCCGGCTCCGGTGCCGCTGGCATGCAGTATCGATAACCCCGACTGCGAAGCCTGCCAGTAACAAAGGGAGGCGGACGCATCTGGACGGCGATCGCCGCGTTGCCTGCCGAGCCGGACCCCATCACGTACAGCTGTACGCTCAGGGGTTCCGACTCGACAGGCGCCTTGCGCTCACTCGCCCAGCTCCGCCCTCGCACCGAGTGGGCTGATTCGTAGGGTGGATGTCGCTTTTCGCATCCACCGATACGACCCAACCAGGGTCGACAGCGACCAACAAATTCCGCGCTTTTGCGTGCAAACCAAAAGCCACCCCAAACATATCCGACCGGCCAAGCCCCGGTCCCCGATCAGGAGCTATCGCACATGCTGAGCTGGGACGAATTCAACGAAGAAGACACCACCACCACCGCGCCGGCCCCCGCTGCCGCGCAGCCGGCAGGCCAGACCGCCGCCAAGCTGGACAACGAAGCCGCCGGCTCCGTGGAAGAAGCCCGCGCCGTTGCCGCCAGTGACTCCGACGCCATCGCCCGCGCCAAGCGCGCGCTGGACGACCTGGACATCCAGGAAGGCCTCAACGAACTGGAAGGCGAATCGGCCCGCGTACGCGTCGACGAGAAGCGCATGATCAACGCCCGCGCCGACCTCAACCAGCTCGTACCCTTCAAGTACGACTGGGCCTGGCAGAAGTATCTGGATGGTTGCGCCAACCACTGGATGCCGCAGGAAGTGAACATGAACGCCGACATTGCCCTGTGGAAGAGCAAGGACGGCCTCAGCGAAGACGAGCGCCGCATCGTCAAGCGCAACCTCGGCTTCTTCTCCACCGCCGACAGCCTGGTCGCCAACAACCTCGTGCTGGCCACCTACCGCCTGATCACCAACCCCGAGTGCCGCCAGTACATCCTGCGCCAGGCCTTCGAAGAGGCGATCCACACCCACGCCTACCAGTACTGCATCGAATCGCTGGGCATGGATGAAGGCGAGATCTTCAACATGTACCACGAGATCCCGAGCGTCGCGAAAAAGGCCAGCTGGGGCCTCAAGTACACCCGTTCCATCTCCGACCCGACCTTCCAGACCGGCACCCCGGAGACCGACAAGCAGTTCCTGCGCAACCTCATCGCCTACTACTGCGTACTCGAAGGCATCTTCTTCTACTGCGGCTTCACCCAGATCCTCTCCATGGGCCGCCGCAACAAGATGACCGGCACCGCCGAGCAGTTCCAGTACATCCTGCGTGACGAGTCCATGCACCTGAACTTCGGCATCGACATGATCAACCAGATCAAGATCGAGAACCCGCACCTGTGGGACGCCGAGATGAAGGACGAAGCGACCCAGATGATCCTTCAGGGCACCCAGCTGGAAATCGAATACGCCCGCGACACCATGCCCCGTGGCGTCCTCGGCATGAACGCCGCAATGATGGAGGACTACCTCAAGTTCATCGCCAACCGTCGTCTGACGCAGATCGGCCTGAAGGAAGAGTATCCAGGCACCACCAACCCGTTCCCGTGGATGAGCGAGATCATGGACTTGAAGAAAGAGAAGAACTTCTTCGAGACGCGGGTTATTGAATATCAGACGGGTGGGGCTTTGAGCTGGGATTGATTCAACGGTCGTAATCGGAGCGCAGCCAAGGAAAGGTAAGAGGCCCCGCTATGCGGGGCTTTTTCAGACTACACATATGAAACAAGTATTCATCTGCACCAACTCAGCCGGTTTACTGCAAGTAAACGAAGATCGTCTTATCGAAGTCGGTGCTATAGAGGTTAAGGATCGAGAGCTCACAGGAAGACACTTTCACTGCTACGTGAATCCATCGAGGGATGTGCAAGAACACGCCATCATCAAGCATGGCATCACGGATGAGTTTCTTTCAGACAAGCCAATTTTCAGCCAGGTTGCAGACGAGCTAGACGATTTCCTAGATTCCGCGGAGATCCTTGTAAACACACAGGCAGAACTCCAGCTTTTACAGAACGAGTTCGCTTTACTCCGCATGCACCCAAAAAATCACCAATTAAGAAGATCTAGCAGGCCAAGAACTGTACAAGACATTCTTACTAGCAGCTCATACGAACAATACAAAGAGGCGGAGAAGATATATAGATCTCAGTGCCGGGATCTGTTTGGCGCCTTGTTGGAGGCAGAAATATTTGCTGACGCATATCTAACTGCGACCAAGAATGAAGTTATAGTTTCCAGCATGGGCGACTTTCTAGAACGCGTTAGCACGTCAGACCCTAACGACTTGTTCCGAGGCGTTCCTGACAGAAACTTCAAACTATTACCTTCTTTGTTCAGACATCAAACTGATGGGCACAAAATCCGAGAAGATAAGATGATGTGGGTTTTTAAAGCGCACTCGCGCCCTCATCTCGAAAAACAGCCCGACAATGATATTCAATGGCTGACACTTGCTCAGCATCACGGCCTCCCTACGCGACTTCTGGATTGGACGTTTAGCCCTCTTGTTGCGTGCTTCTTTGCCGTAAGAGAATTACCCGAACGCGACGGAGCCGTTTACCTGTACGAAGCTAGAGAATACAAAAGAGAAGAAAAAATCAACATGCAGAAGCTAACCAAGCCTGTTGAGTTTCTTCCGGCGCATGGCTCAAAAAGAATTACAGCCCAGTCTGGGGCATTTACGATCCATCCAGACTGCTGCCAAGAAATAGATGAACCAAAAATCTTAAAATTAATAATTCCAAGAAATCAGAAGCCTTTATTTTTGAAGCATTTGACCAAATACGGAATTAACAACTCAACAATATTCCCTGATCTCGACGGCCTGTGTGCTCACATAAAAAAACAACAAGGGTACTAGCGAGGTAGCCTGGAAGTGACGCGTGGAAAAGGCTTCGCCGTTTTCCACCCTACGCCATCGATGCGTCGGTGGAATCGGCGGGTATGGTGACGTAGGGTGGATAACGCTTTGCTTATCCACCGATACGGACCTCCCGCCAACACAACGCTCAAGGATGAGCCGCCATGTCCCGCTACCGCCGTGCCCAAGTGCCGGGCGCCACGTATTTCTTCACGGTCAATCTGCTCAACCGTCGCAGCGACCTGCTGGTCCGCCATATCGACCTGCTCCGAGAGACGGTGCGAGCCACACGTTCACGGCATCCCTTCCACATCGACGCCTGGGTCGTTCTGCCCGACCACATGCATTGCGTCTGGACGCTCCCGGACGGCGATGCTGGCTTCGCCCTGCGCTGGAAAGTCATCAAGTTCGCTTTCGCCCGACGCATGCCTAAGACCGAAGTACTGACGGCAACTCAGCGCTCCCGCGGCGAACGCGGGATCTGGCAACGGCGCTATTGGGAACATCTGATTCAGAATGAACGGGATTACCGGCAGCACGTCGACTATGTGCATCGAAACCCGTTAAAGCACGGCTTGGTGGAGCGTGTCGCCGACTGGCCCTATTCGAGTTTTCATCGGGCCGTCGGCGCTGGGGTCTACCCGTTTGACTGGTGCGGTGATGAGGCGGAGGGATTCGCAGGTGATGCGGACTGACGCGAGGAAAAGGCTTCGCCGTTTTCCACCCTACACTGCTACGCAACACCTCCACTCGGCCACCTGACGGGATCGGACTTCGAGTCGCCCGAGAGCTCTTTGGTTTTATTTGCTTCTTCTGCACGGACCGGCAGGAGACACCAACCGCCCCTTTCAGGAGGGTGAGTGGAATCGCCGTGGAAGGGGTTGAGCGGCATGGATGCCGCGAGAGCCGCGATGGGCCAGGGATGGTCCTTCGCGGCGTGCCCCTGGAATGGCGATGGAGCGAACGAACCCGGAGCGGAGCGCAGGGCCGAATGCAGGGGCAAGACCTTTTGGTTCCTTTTGGGGCGACTGCCAAAAGGAACCCGCCCAGCAGGGCGGAACAGAAGTCTAGATTTCTGCAGACATACAAACCCCTCGCAATACCTCTGGCTTGGCTCAGGTAGGAAACTAATTCCTAGAAATCGGCCGCCCTTTGACCGGCGCAGGAATATAAACTAGCCAACTCACTTAGGCCCGACCCCAGCGATGTAAGACTCAAATCTAAGGATGCAAAATGACAACAAGCGAGAATGCATTAAGAAAACTTCCCAGGCTTTTTAAGATTGAAGGGCTATCGGCAGTCGCGGTAATTTTTGCTCTATTTTTTACTAATGGCTACGTGTACTTAGAAACGCTAAAAAACCGGCTAGACATCCCGATCAATCGCCTCGGATTCTCAAGCCAGATCTATGCAGTGTATGGCGGCGTGAGCTTCCTAGTAATTATCGCCGCCTCGCTCATAGCACTCAGCGCGATCATGGTTGCAACTTACATAATCGCTCTTATAGAGAACCCTGAAAGCGAAACCAGCAAAGACAACTTTATCAATAAGATAATCAATAAGGCCGGACAAAAATTATCTAAACGACACGCTAAGACTAAGCAATTTCTTCTAGCCACTCTTTTAACAGCACTTCTCGCAGCGCTACTTTATGGCTTATGGGACTTCACCGTATCAACGGCCGTTAAACGAGCAGAAAAGCAGGCGTTCAAATTCGCAACCACCTGCACCGAATCGGTTATCTCCCTAACGAACACTGATCGAGTCAAAGCGTGCATAGCCGGCGAGTCTGACGACGTCTTGTACTTATTATTCAAAGGTGACTCAACAGATAAAAAAGCTGTATATGAGACAGGCTTGCTACCCAAGAAAAACCTCGAGATGACTCGGAAGCCGTCTAATATAGTTGACGAGTAATGTGGGCTGATGGGACAGAAGCGCAGTCGACAGACACGGATGCACAACCAGCGAAGCTACAACTCACACAACCCACCCGGCACTGCCATCACCCACTCCCTCACCGCCCGAACCGTTGGGTCGTCCCGGCGGCTCTCCGGGTATACGAGATGAAACGGCTTGCCCTCCATCTCCGGCCCGAACGGCTGCACCAGCCGCCCTTCCCTCAGTTCATCGTCGATCAGCTGCCGACTCATCAGCGCCACGCCCTGCGCGCCGATGGCGGCGGAGATGGCGTGGGTCTCGTCGGAGAAGACCAGCCCGGCACTCACATCCAGCCCCGGCACGTTGGCGAGCTTTTGCCACGACGCCCAATGAATCGGCGCGGACAAGGCGGCTTGCGCACGGAAGTGAATCAACGGGTGTTTGGGCAGATCGGCAACATTGCGCAAGCCGAGGTGCGGACTGCAGACCGGGACGAAGGTGTTATCGAACAGTTTCTCCGCCACCAGCCCCGGCCAGCGGCCGTCGCCGTAGCGGATGGCGATATCCGCCGTGACGCCATCCAGCGCGACCGGTTCATGGGAGGTGTGGAAGCGCAGGTCGATATCCGGATGGGAATCGCGCAGCAGGCAGACCCAGGGCACCAGCCAGCGCACCGCGATGGCCGGCGTGGTGCTGAGGGTGATCGCCTGGCGGCAGGGCTTTGCGCTCAGGCGTTCGACCGTGGCGCTGATGCTGTCGAAGGCCGTTTCCAGCGTCTGTTGCAGCTCGCGCCCCGGGTCGGTCAATTCCAGCTTTCTTGGTTTGCGCAGAAACAGCGCCACGCCGAGGGATTCTTCCAGCGAACGAATCTGGTGGCTGATCGCCGTGGCCGTGACGGACAGCTCCTCGGCGGCCTGCTTGGCGCTCTCGTGGCGGGCGGCGGCTTCGAAGGCCCGCAGCGCAGAAAGCGAAGGTAACCGACGGTGCGCCATGGCTGAGTTTCTCTCATCTGTAGTTGGAAAAAATGGTCGTTTGTCGCTCGCATAGCCTAGCCCTAGGCTGGATTTACCGCGAACGACAGATGAATTCAATCACAGAGGAGACTCACCATGACGCACCTTCTGCACCTCGACGCCAGCGCCCGCCCCGGTATTGCCGGCAAGGACGAGCACGGCTCCCACAGCCGCAACCTCAGCCAGCGCTTCATCAGTCAATGGCTGGAGCGCCGCCCGCAGGATGGCGTGACCTACCGGGACATCGGCCAGAACCCGCCCTCTTTCGTCAGCCACGACTGGATCGCGTCGGCCTTCACGCCAGAGGAGCGTCAGCAACCCTGGATGAAGGATGCCCTGGCCGAAAGCGACAGGCTGGTGGACGAACTGCTGGCCGCCGACGTGCTGGTCATCGGCACGCCGCTCTACAACTTCGGCATGCCGGCGGCGCTCAAGGCCTGGATCGATCAGGTGGTGCGCCTGAATCGCACGGTCGGGCTGGACGAGAGCAACCCGCTTGATCCCTACGTGCCCATGTTGGCGGATCGGGAGCGGCACGCGGTCATCCTCACCGCCCGGGGCGGCATCGGCTTTGGTCCCGGTGGGGAGATGGCACATATGAACCACCTGGAGCCGAACCTGGTGACCGCGCTGGGCTTTATCGGCATCACCCGCATTCACCAGATTGCCATTGAAGGCCAGGAAACCGGTGGCGAGGTGCTGGCCGCCTCGGTGGCCGAGGCGCTGCGCCAGGTGGATGCGCTGGTGACGGAGCTGCAGGCGGCCGTCGAGCAGGCACCTCAGCTGGCCTACCAACGACAGGTCGAGCCTGTCTAGTAATTGCGGAGCCGATCGATGGCGTCGTCGCGCCCGCCACGCGGGTGCGAAGGCGCCATCAGGGGTGGGTTACTGAGCGCGGCTCGCTTCCAGCTTCTTGCCAACCGCAGCCGTCACTTCCTGCAGGCCTTGACTGGTTACGTTCGCCCAGTCGCTGTCCGTCACGAACTGCATACCGTCGTTGACTTCAGTGGCGATGGCCATTGGCGCCTGGCCGTCAGCTTCGATGGTCAGGTTCGCTTTGTTGTTGACGGACACCGACGCGAAACCGGGCGAGAACCAGGTCCAGAACTCCTTGACGTGCACCGTGACCTGGCGGGCATCCGTACCCGGCCCTTCCACCACTTGATAGCCGGACTGCGTGTAGGCGTTGGCAACGGCAGAGCCCACCAGCTGGCTGACCGTGCGGCCTGAAGGCAGCACCACGTCACCCAGCGCCATGCCGTATCCGTTGCGTTTGCGTGCATAGGCGCGCCCGGTGATCGCGCTGTCATTGATCTCGCCGCCTTTCAGGGAAGGGATGTCGGCGCTACGGGGTTTGGCCTCGAAGGCCCGTTCGTCGATCGTCGTGATGACGACCTTCTGCCCTGTCGTTCCCGTAAGTACCGGAACGGTGACGTCGACAACAGAGCGGCTGGTGGCGCAACCCACCATGCTCACCGCTAGCACAACCAGCAGCGACGATTTCAGGGAAGAGAGAAAAGCAGATTTCATTTACCAGTCCTTGTGTGGTGGGCATCCGTCGCGTTTTCGCCTGTAGCGCTCGGATGCCGGGCATGATCCGGCCATCGATAGTGGCCGGTCGCCACACTACTGTTCTGCGATATTTCCGGCAATCCAGCCGCGTCGGACGGCGTAGGACAAATCGTCCCAATGCGTGCGTGGCATGCAGCTATCGACGCTCCAGCACCCTGGGGCGTCCACCAGGCGGAGTGATGGTATGAAGCGACGCGCGGACGATCGGCTAGACGCGGCAGCATGAAAGCCATCAAACCACTGCTGGAACTCGCTCGCTGTGGTGAACTGAAAACGCATCGCCGCTTCCCGCCTATCCTGCCGCGGCCTTTACAATGTCGGCTTTGCCGTACCGCCCCGGAGCGCCGCCATGTTCACCCTCACCCACCTCGACACCCCGCCGCCGGAATCGCTGAAAAGCCAGGTGCTGCAGATGGTGGTGGATTATCTCGGCGACATCAGCCCGGTCTCGCTGCAGCCCAGCAACCCGCTGTATCAGCTGTACCAGTACGTGGTGGGTTTCGAGGTGCATCGCTATCTGGACAGCATGGACGGCGCGCAGGCCGGCAAGCCGGAGCTGATCCTCGCGCTGGATGCTGAGGACCCGGCAATCCTGCTCGGCTTCGCGCTGTATTTGCCCTTTGTGGATGACCCCGAAGCCTGCGCGCTGGTCTATCTGGCAGTGGACGCCGGCCGTCGCCGCCAGGGCATTGGCCGGGCGATGGTCGAGGCAATGGTGACGCGCTATCCCCATGCCGAGGTGGCCTGCGTTGCAGGCAAGGTGCCGTATTTCGGCGCGCTGGGCTTTCAGCCGCTGGTGGCGCGCGGCCCGCAGGTGGTGATGAATACGCGAAACGAGGCTTCGAACGGTGCGGTGGCGGTGCAGGATCTGGAGCCGATCTTCCAGTCCAAGGAAGTCCGGCAGATCTACAGCTACCTGGTGCAGCAGAATGGCCGCAAGGCGATGAGCGAGGCGGAGAAACAGCGCGACCGCCTGCTCGATCAACTGGCGCGCCAGGCGCAGGAAGTCGTGCAATCGAGCGTTCGGCGTTTGCATTGATCGAGCGCGGCGTCACCAGGCTCGGGTGATACCGAGCCCGCGCAGCTGCGCCATGCACGACCACACCATCCCGCGCGGATATACGCCGCGCCCTATCGAGCCGCGTGGTCCTTATCGCGGCTTACGCCAGGCGTAGCGCTAGCGTCCTGCCAGCCACTTGCCCAGCAGCCTGTCGAGCTGTTCCTGTTCGTCGCGACTGAGCGAAGCAAGCGCCCTTTTTTCGTTCTCGACATGAGCGGTCATCAGGCCGTCGATCAGGGTGAAGCCGGCTTCGGTCAGGGCAACCAGGGTGCCACGACGATCCTCGGGGTTGGGCTTGCGTTCGATCAGTCCGGCACGTTCGAGACGGTCGAGCCGGTTGGTCATGCCGCCTGACGAAATCATCGCCGCTTCATACAGCGCGGTCGGGCTCAAGGCATGCGGCTCGCCGGCGCGACGCAAGGTCGCCAGCACATCGAATTCGCCGTAGTGCAAACGGTGCTCATCGAAGAAGGGTTGCAGCACGTCTCGGTTGAGCACCTGCACCGCCTCGCCCAGCCGACCGATCAGGCGCATGGGCAAGGTGTCCAGGTCCGGCCGTTGCTGTTGCCATTGTTCAACGGCGAGTTGAGCTCTATCGATCACCGGATACCTCGTCTATTTGTCTTGATGTTAAGATACTTATCGCAAAGACATTAACTGCCCACTTGGAGATTGCCATGCTTTCCGTTCGATCACCCGCGTCAACTTCACTGTCGCGGGTCGGCGAAGCGCTGCTGGGGGTCATGCTCGTTCTGTTGGTAGGCCTCAATCTGCGGCCTATCCTAGCGGCCATCGGCCCATTACTCGACGAAATCCAGGCCGCGACCGGCCTGGGCAGTGCCGGTGCAGGCGCGCTTACCACCCTGCCCATCGCTGCCATGGGATTCTGCGCACTGGGCGGCGCCAGGTTGCAGGCGAAGCTGGGCGAACGTCGCGGCGTAGCGCTCGGGCTCACGCTGGTGACACTGGCCAGTGCCCTGCGCTGGGGCTCGCCAGGCGGCATCGGCCTGATCCTCACCGCCGCATTGGGCGGCGTCGGGATTGCCCTGGTGCAGGCGCTGATACCCGCATACATCCACCGCTGCCATCCGCAGCGGACCAGCGCGCTGATGGGGCTCTATACCACCGGCATCATGGGCGGCGCTGCTCTCGCCGCGGCCAGTGCCGCGCCGCTGGCAGAACGCTTCGGTTGGGCGAATGGCCTGGCGTTGTGGGCGATTCCGGCCCTACTGACCCTGTCGATCTGGTGGAACCTGGCGCGCCCGCCGGTCGCGACAGGGCGAACCGCCTCCCGGCCGCTGCCGTTGAAATCGCCACACGCCTGGCGGCTGTTGCTGTTCTTCGGCATCGGTACGGCGGCCTACACCCTGGTGCTGGCCTGGCTGCCGCCCTATTACACGGGCTTGGGCTGGAGCGTTGCGGACAGCGGCCTGCTGCTCGGCGGCATCAGCCTGGCGGAAGTCGGCGCCGGATTGCTGCTCTCCGCGCTGATCGGACGAATCCGGCAGCGGCGGCCGCTGGTGCTGGGCGTGCTAGCCGTGGTGCTGGCCGGTTTGTTGTGCCTCGCCCTTGCACCGCTGATGCTCGCAATTCCAACGGCGATTCTGCTGGGTGTAGGCATCGGCGCCCTGTTCCCGCTCTCGTTGATTCTGGCCATGGACCATGCAAGGGACTCGGCCGACGCCGGCTCGTTGCTGGGATTCGTTCAGGGTGGCGGCTACCTGATTGCCAGCCTGGCACCGCTGGGCGCGGGCCTTTTACGCGACCGCCTGGCGAGCCTGGCGGACGCCTGGCTGCTGATGGCCGTCGGCATCGTGCTGTTGATGGGCCTCGCCTTGCAGCTCACCACGGCGTCGCGAGAGCGGTTGCAGCAGGCCCGCTAACCTTGGTGGCCAATCGCAGCCAGCAGCCCCGCTAGATCTTCACGCAGACGAATATCGCGTTCCCGGATGCCTGGTCCCAGGGCACGATCTTCTCGTAGTCATGCTCGAGCACATGCACCTCGAAGTACCGCTGCAGCAGCTCGCTCAGCTCGGCAAAGCTCACCGCCACCATCGCGTGTTCGTCGTGCCAGACCTGGCTTTGATCCGCGGCGGTTCTGCCGATGCGCAACTTCAGCAGTTGCTGCTCCCCTTCACCCGGGTAGTGCCAACCGGAGCTGAAGGTGAACAGGCCGTCCGCATGCCGGGCCGTGTGCGAGACGAACGAGGTGTTGTCGATCCGGTGCTTGTCCACGGCGTTGAAGCAGAACAGCCCGCCCGGGGCCAGCGCGGCATGCACGCTGGCGATGCAGGCTTCGAGCCTGGTCAGCGCGGCGCTGTAATGGATGGAGTAAAGAAAGCAGGTGATCAGATCGGCCGGCTGCTCGACCGCAAAGCCGCACATGTCCTGCAGGGAAAATTGCGCTTCCGGACAGCGCGCGGCGGCTCTGTCCAGCATCGGCTGATTGATGTCGAGCCCGCCGCTGGTATAGCCGGCATCGATGAAATGACGGACGTGCGGGCCGGTGCCGCAGGCGAGGTCCAGATGCCTCATCCCGCCGTTGCCGAACAGCTGCTGCAGTCGCTGGACACAGTAGCTTTGCGCCCGGTAGTCGATGTCCGCGCACATGAGGTCGTAGTAACCCGACAAGTCGGTATAGAGAGCATCGCCGGGCATGATGACCTGATGTGTGAGGGGGCTTCAGCGGGCGCGCATCATATCTCAACCACACCTCTGTGTAGTGGCCCGGTGCAATGCCGGACATTCACCGGACGGTGGCGGACCGCTTGGCCCCTAAGCGGGCCCTGGCGCTCCACCACCATGGTTTGGATAGCGCGGATCACGCGTCCGGAATCTCCACTTCGACCAGCTTCGCCAGAAGCGTCAGCGACTCCTGCCAGCCGAGGTAGCAGGCCTCGGCCGGGATCGCGTCCGGAATGCCTGCCTGGGTGATGTTAAGTTCGGTGCCGCAGGATACCCGGGTGAGCGTCACGGTCACCTCTATCGTGCCCGGCAAGCCCGGATCATCGAATGTGTCTTCGTAACGGATGCGCTGGTTTTCCAGCAGCTCCAGGAATTGTCCGGCGAAGCTGTGGCTGGTACCCGTGGAGAAATTCGTGAAGGACATTCTGTAGCGGCCGCCTACCCGCGCGTCGATCTCGTGCACCTTGCCGGTGAAGCCGTTCGGCGGCAGCCATTTGGCCTTGGCGTCTGGGTCCAGAAAGGCGCGATAGATGCGCTCGGGTGTCGCTCGCAGGACGCGGTGAAGGCGGATGGTGCTGGGCATGGCTGCTCTCCTCTGGTATCGATTCTGCCCTGATGGCCTTGATAGTCGAACGAAGAACCACGAATTCGACGCAATGCTTGAATTGTCCGCCCAACCAGCATCGCGAGTGTCTGCCCTGGACAATCGAGGTCAAGCCGGCTCGTTCGCGCTCCTGAGCGTAAGCAGGCACAGGTGCTCCATGCTGGCGGCCCAGGCCTGCATGCGATCCGCTTCGAGTTGCACCAGCATGGCGTAGCGGCGCCCGCCCCATACCGAAAGATGCAGCGCTTCCAAAGTTGCCGGCGAGGGACGCACCGGAAGGTCGGTCGCTGCATCGATGACTCGATGCCAGGCGCTCAACAGATCCTCGTAGGCCCGACGCTGGTGCTTGGGCTCGGCCACCAGCGTTTCCAGTTCGAGCATATCCGGGTGAAACCAGGGCAGCCGTGACTCGACCCCGGCAAGGGTGCGTACCAGTCGCCGGATGCGCTCGGGCCAGGCAAGCGCAGTTGGCGCTACCGCTTGCGCGTCAATCGCCTCCAGCAGTTGCTCGACGCAATAGCGCACGTAGCCCGAGTGCAGCGCATGTTTACTGGGGAAATAGTCGTACAGCGTGCCGATCGCCACGCCGGCTTCGAGGGCAACCGCACGGGTCGTCAATCGAGCCCAGCCGTCGCGCTGCCATATCCGAACATAGGTGTCGAAAATCGCCTGAACGGTGGCCTTGGCGCGCTGCTGAGTCGGCCGTTTGAGCGGCTTGGCGCTCGGCAATCGTGTGCTCATGAAATCCGAACCCGGCGGTGAAACGAAAGGGATAGAGTCGAAGCCGTCCATTTACGAACCCAAGGTGCCATCGATGAGCGTCATCCGCCAGTTGCAAAACAACAAGAAAGACATGCAGCAGACCCGCATTCAGACCCAGGCAATGCCGGAGCTGCAACCCGGCGAAGCCCTGCTGCGTATCAGCCGGCTGGCACTGACCACCAACAACGTCACCTACGCCGCATTCGGCGAGACGCCGCACCTGCGCTATCGGGACTTCTACCCCACGGGCGATGGCGAGTGGTTCCACATGCCGGCGTGGGGCTTCGCCGAAGTCGTGGAGAGCACCGTCGATGGCCTGGCGAAGGGCGAACGCTTCTACGGCTTCTGGCCGATAGCCAGCCATGTCGTGATGCAGCCGGTGCGCGTCTCCGAGCGCGGTTTCTACGACGGCGCCGAACATCGACTCGAACTGACATCTGCCTATAACCAGTACCAGCGCATCAGCAGCGACGCCGCCTATCGCGCCGAGAGCGAAAACTACCAGATGCTGCTGCGCCCGCTGTTCATCACTTCGTTCATGCTGGCCGACTTCCTCGACGACAACGCCTTCTTCGGCGCGCGACAGATCCTGATGTCGAGCGCCTCGAGCAAGACCGCGTACGGCACGGCGTTCTGCCTGCAGGACAACCCGGCGGTGCAGCTGATCGGGCTGACTTCCGCCGGCAACACGGACTTCGTGCAAGGCCTGGGTTGCTACCGCCAGGCGTTGGGCTACGACCAGCTCGCCTCGCTGGACCCGAGCGTACCCACGCTGTACGTCGACTTCTCCGGCAGCGCCGATCTACGCCGGCAGATCCACAGCCATTTCAAGGATGCCCTGGTGTACGACTGCTTCGCCGGTTCAGCCCAGAACCACGAATACAGACAGACGGACGCAACGCTGGCCGGTCCGCAGCCTCAGCCCTACTTCGCGCCTTATCAGATCAAGAAACGCAACGCCGACTGGGGCCCCGCCGAGGTGACCCGCCGCTTCAACGAGGCGCAGCTCGCCTTTATCGCCCGGGTGAGCGATGCGCAGCAGCCCTGGATGCAGGTGCAGGAGCACGCCGGCCTCGAAGCGGCACAGGCGCTGGCCGAATCCTTGATCAAAGGCGACATCAATCCGCTGGCGGGCCACGCCGTGGTGCTTGACTGACCTCGTAGCGGTGCCCAAGCAGATAATCACAGCCAGCGCGGCCGATGGATGCGCCTGGCGTGTATCGAGTAAGTTGCCAGTCTGATTATGGAATTGGCCCACACCTCGCCGCGTGAACGAGCGCAGGCACCGACGAAACCGGCTCTGTGGCGCAACAGAACCTGGCTCTGGCCGACAAGGCCGTGCGCAACGTGCTTCCCAGTCGCACACAGGCGGTGCAAGACGGAGGCGTCCAGTGATCGCCTCTGCCCATGCGCTGTTACGGCTGTTCGACGTGCGCGGCAAAGCCGACCTGCCCTGGTGCTACGTCGGCCTTGAGCGTGAGCGCCGGTATGTCGTAGTCGCCACCGTTCTGTTTGCGATAAGCAATAGGCTCAGTGCACCAGAGGTCGTCCAGGCGCTTGCCCAGTTCGTCGCGGAGTGTGTCGAATCGGGCCCGATCGATGCGGCTGGTGCGGTGCACCACAACCGGTGGCAGCACATCGAAGCCCGGGTAATGCAGGATGCCGTGATGAATGGGGAACAGCAGGTCTTCGATGGGCCCGTTGATCCCCCGCGGGCTGTAGTGTGATTCCCAGCCGCCGGTAGTCACGATCAGCATGGCCCGCTTGCCCGCCATCGAACCTTCGCCGTAGCGGTCGCCCCAGCGCGCATCCGAGTGCTCGCCAACGCCATAAGCGAAACCGTAGGCGTATACCCGGTCGACCCAGCCCTTGAGGATCGCCGGCATCGAGAACCACCAGAGCGGGAATTGCAGGATCAGCGCATCTGCCCAGCGCAGCTTGTCCTGCTCGGCCGCGATGTCAGAACTTTGCCGGCCACTGGCGAACGCGCGCCGGGAATCCTCGGAAGCATCGAAGCGCGCTTCGGGGTCGCGATCCAGGCTGTCGCCGGCATCGATCGCGGCCTTCCAGCCCATGGCATACAGGTCGGAAACCTGGACCTGATGGCCAGCCGCCTGCAAACGGTGGACGGCGAATTCCTTCAGCGCGCCATTCAACGAGCGCGGTTCGGGATGGGCATAAACAAGCAGAACATTCATGGAAAACCTCCGTAGCGGGACGGCTGCAGAATGTGGCTTGCCCAGGTATGTTTGAAATGAATAAGCCATATCTCAGGTATTGCCATGAATAATCTCAGACGTCTCGATCTGAATCTGCTGGTCACCCTGGATGTGTTGCTGGCCGAGCACAATGTCACCCGCGCCGCAGAGCGGCTGAATTTTTCCCAGCCCTCGGTGAGCGTTCACCTGGCCAAGCTGCGGGACATTTTCGACGATCCTCTACTGATACCTGGGCCGCGGGGCATGCGCCCGACCGCACGCGCAGAAGAACTGCGCGAACCCTTGCGCCTGGCACTGCAAGCGCTGGAGCAAGCCGTCGCGCCAGCCAGCCCGTTCGACCCTGGCGCTGCGCAGAACGTCTGGCGTATCGCAGCCAGCGACTATGGCGAGTCGGCCATTGTGCTGCCCGCTCTGGCCGGCCTGCGTTGCGCCGCACCGGGCACACGCATCGCCGTGGTCGAGATGCAACCTTCACGCATCGCCCGCCAGGCAGAACACGGAGAGATCGACCTCGCCTTGCACACCGTCGATGGTTCGCCGTCCAACCTGCGCCGCCGCGTTCTGTTCACCGAGCGTTACGTGCTGGCCGGCCGCGCCGGGCATCCGCGCCTGCGGCGACGGCCGACGCTGAAGCAGTTCTGCGCGCTGGATCAGGTGATCGTCTCGCCGGATGGCGGCGGCTTTCACGGTGCCACCGATGACGTGCTGGCCGCGCACGGCCTGCAACGACCTGTGGTGCTATCGGTGCCGCATTTCCTGTTCTTGCGCTCGGTGCTGGAAAGCACGGATCTGGTGGCCATGTTGCCCGAACGGCTGGTGCAGGGCGCCGCACTGCAGGTCGTCGAAGCGCCGCTGGAGATTCCGGGCTACGAAATGGCCATGCTCTGGCATGAACGCGCCCATCGCGACCCGGCCCATCAATGGCTGCGCGAGCAGATCGTCAACGCGATCTAGCCCCGCCTGCGCGAGGTGCTTCTTGGCTGCAGCTGATCCAGCGCGCCGGAGTTCTGCCTTGCCCAGTCGTAGATCAGTTCGATGGGTTCAACCATCAGCTGGCCCAGCGGCGAGAGCGCATAGCTCACCGCCGGCGGCACCGAATCGAGCGTGTGGCGCTCGATCAGGCCGCTTTGCTCCAGTTCGCGAAGCGTCTGGATCAGCATTTTCTTGGAGATGCCAGGCAGGCTGCGATGCAATGCGCCGCTGCGTGCGGTGCCATCGTGCCGGGCATGCAGCGTGTGCAGAATCATGCTGGTCCACTTGGTGGCGAAGAGTTCGAGCACGCGTCTCGGCGCGCAGTCTTCGCGCCATTGTTCTTCGTCAGAGCCCGGTTGCATGGGGGATGGTCACCATTTGGTGCCGACTTGGATCGGCGTTTTCGGGTGGATAAGGTGCAGGCCTGTTTCGCTTTGTGGGGTCTGCACATGACAAATCAAGCACTGGTGGTCGGCGCGAGCGGTATCGTCGGCAGCGCGCTGTCGCGCCTGCTGGCCGATGAAGGTTGGAACGTTGCCGCGTTGGCTCGCCGGCCGAACACCGACGCGGGCGTCACTCCGATCAGCGCCGATCTGCTGGACCCGAAGGCCCTCGCCTCGGCGCTGGCCGGTGTTTCGCCTACTCACGTCTTCCTCACCACCTGGGCGCGCCAGGCCAGCGAGGCGGAGAATATCCGCGTCAACGCGCAGATGGTACGCAACGTGCTCGAAGCCGTTCGGCCGACAGGCACGGTTCGCCATGTGGCCCTGGTCACCGGCCTCAAGCATTACCTCGGCCCGTTCGAAGCCTACGGCAAGGGTGCGCTGCCGCAGACGCCGTTCCGCGAGGAACAGGGGCGGCTGGATGTCGAGAACTTCTATTACGCCCAGGAGGATGAGCTGTTTGCCGCAGCGCAACGCGATGGCTTCAGCTGGAGCGTGCACCGGCCGCACACCATCACCGGCATCGCGGTCGGCAATGCGATGAACATGGCTACCACGCTGGCCGTGTACGCCTCCATCTGCCGCCACACGGGCCGGCCCTTCCGCTTTCCGGGCTCGGACGTGCAGTGGAACAGCCTGACCGACATGACCGATGCCGGCAAGCTCGCCAGCCACCTGCGTTGGGCCGCCACCACACCGGCAGCCGCCAACCAGGCCTTCAACATCGTCAACGGCGATGTGTTTCGCTGGAAATGGATGTGGTCGCGCATTGCCGAGTGGTTCGGCATCGACGCCGCGCCGTTCGACGGCCCGGCCCCGCTGGAGCAGCAGATGGCGGGCGACGCGGACATCTGGAACGATATGACCAAGCAGTTCGGTCTCGCCGAGGCGGACATCGGCAAGCTCGTCTCGCCGTGGCACACCGATGCCGATCTCGGCCGCCCGATCGAGGTGGTGACGGACATGTCGAAGAGTCGCAAGCTCGGTTTTCTGGATTATCAGGCCAGCGACGAGGCGTTCTTCGAGGTGTTCGCCAGGCTGCGGGCGAGCAAGCTCATTCCCTGACCCGGCCATCCGAGCCGTCATCGGACTGGACACTCCCGTATACTCGCGCGTTTTCCGCGCGAGTCCCCTTCCGTGAGCAACAAACGCTATGCCTGCATCGGCCTGAGCAACCCCAAATCGCCCTCCAACGTGGGGGCGATCATGCGTGCCGCAGGCTGCTATGGCGCCGCTTCGGTGTTCTACACCGGCACCCGCTATGACCGCGCCAAGGACTTCGTCACCGATACCAAGAAGGTCCATCAGGACATTCCGCTGATCAACATCGATGACCTGCGCAAGATCCTCCCGCTCGGCTGCGTGCCGGTCGCGGTGGAGCTGGTCGAAGGTGCGCGCGCGCTGCCCGAGTACACCCACCCGGACCGTGCGCTGTACATCTTCGGCGCCGAGGATGGCTCGCTGAGCAAAGAGCTCCGCGACTGGTGCGAGGATGTGGTGTACATCCCCACCAATGGCTGCATGAATCTCGCAGCAACGGTCAACGTGGTGCTCTACGACCGCCTGGCCAAGGGCAACAACACTCGCTCAGGGCCGCAGTTCTGATCGAACGATGGACGCGCCACGCGTGGACAACGCTTCGCCTGTTCGCTGAAGATGGCGACGATCGACTCAGTGTCGCCGGCCCACGTTTGAATCCAGCGACTTTCCGTGCCCCCGACTTCAAGAGCACAGCATGAAAGCACTTCCGATTCTGGGCGTTGCCCTCACCCTCTTGATCCCCACGGCTTATGCCGAAGAGCTGCACGTCACACTCGACGGCGTTCAACACGACAACGGCCAGGTGGCCGTAGCGGTTTATTCCGATCCGAAAACCTTCCGCAAGGACGACCAGGCATTCGCCGCGCAGAAGGCCAAGGCCGAGCAGGGAGCCGTGACGCTGGTATTCAAGGACGTGCCGCCCGGGCGCTACGCGGTGCTGGCCTACCATGACGAGAACGATAACGGTGAGATGGATCGCCGCTTCGGCATGATCCCAACGGAAGGCTACGGACTGTCGAACAATCCCAAGGTGATGGGCCCGCCCTCGTTCGAAGATAGCGCCTTCGCAATCACTGCCGGCGAGCCCACCAGGATCACGCTGGAGATGCGCTACTAGCGCAGCGGCGTGGAAAAGGCTTCGCCGTTTTCCACCCCAACGAGCGCGACGTCAGGGCCTGCTGTTCGACTCAACGGCAGTTGCCGGCACAGCCACTGCGGGCACACGCCGGCGCTTCGGGATTCTTCAACACCCGGCTGCTGACCACTCCAGCGGCGGTCATCAGCTTGGTCACCGGCGTGTCGTCCGGAATGGTCGCATCTTCGGCCAGCGCGCCGGCCGCGCGTAGTTCGCCCCAGGTTTTCGGCCGTAGTGCCATGGCGTGGCGGACTTCATACACCTGACCGTTGGCTTCGCAGCGGTAGTCGTAGGTCGGCATGGTATTCCTCTCGAGATGAATCAGTGTCGGCAGCCCGCGTGGGACAGCCACAGGCTGTCCGTTGCATATCGGGCGCGATTGTACGAGGACTGTCGAAACGCGCCATCCCCCTCGCTGGCCGCAGGTGCGGCTCAAAAATCGGTCCGGCGTGGCCTGCTGACCGGCATCACCTTGCGTGCGGTATCCACGAACGGCATGACGATGAGGCTGTAGAGCGTCAGGTAACGATGCGAGTCCTGCTCGGCGGTACCAAAACGGATCTCTTCCGGCTTGGCGCCGGTGACATACAGCGTGCCGAACATCCAGTCCCAGACGGACAGGTTGGTGCCGAAGTTCTTGTGGAAATGCCGAGGCGCATCGCTGTGATGAATCTGGTGCTGCGCCGGGCTGTTGAGGATGTGTTCGACGCGCGGCCCGAACGAAAGCCAGACGTGGCTGTGCCGCAGGTTCGAAGCCAGCGCGTTGAAGATGAACACCAGATAGGTCACGCCAAACAGCGTGTAGCGGCTGATTTCACCGCCGCACGCGTACCAGAAGAGCCCGGCATAGGCGCTGAGCAACACGAGGTCGACCAGCCGGCCGACCACCTTTTCCAGAAAATGCACGCGGCTGGCAGTCAACGGCACCATCACCGGTGCCGAATGATGCACCTTGTGAAACTCCCACAACCAACGACTGTGAAAGGCGCGGTGCACCCAGTACCCGGCAAAGTCGCTGATGACGAACACGCCGAGGCCATAGAGCAACGACAACGACAGGTTTTGCCCGAGCTGCGGACGCGCGCCCCATAGGTTGGTGAAAAACGCGAGATAGTCGCCCGAGCGGAGAAGGTACGGGTCGACGAGCGCGACGATCGGCACCACCAGCACGACCTTCAGCACACCGCGAACGAAGTAGTAGCGATAGTCCAGACGCGCCGATGGATGCCAGTGCACCCGCCAGCCGCCGATAAATTGCCAGAACGATCCAGCCTCGGTAAGCCCGTGCCGTTTTCGATAACGGAACAAGGCATAGGCCACCGCATAGGAGACCCCAAGAAACAGCACGCCAAGGCGGCCGTTCAAGTCGAAAAAACTGGTGAGCTGATGCAGGATCGGGGCGATCAGGAACTGCTGGAGAGACTCGAAAACGCCCATGCTTGGCCGCCTCGGAGAAAAAGGTGGCGGATTATAGAGGCGACAGAATAATTCGTATATGCGAATGCTTATCAGACGATAGTGGAATGCCATCAGCTTGCCCGCGTGATTGCATCTGTCACGACGAGCAATGCCCTCCCCCTTATGCGGGCGCGAGTTCAACGACGGTATACGGGCAGGATCTCGTGGCTGCGGATCGCGGATTTCAACGAGCAAACCGCGCCCAACCTGCGCCACTCCACAACCTGGCGTCGGCTCGGCAAATAAGCGCTGCTGTGGGTATTTAGCCAATGTCATATGACAACATGAAATCGCCGAACACTAATCATCCAATTGTTATATATGCAATTTTCAAAAATAACGGATTTCTATAGCGACGGTTTCGGGGTATTTTCTTGAAAGTCATCGTACCTCTACTAAGATGGATTTCGCTTACCTAAATCCACGAAGGTGTTCCGATGAGCGAACAAGAACAACAGCCATCCCGCGATTCCCGCCGGCAGTTCCTGAAGCAGTCGCTGGCGTGCTCGCGCTGTTGACTACCGGCCTAGCCCTACCCGGCCTTTCCCGGTCCGCCGAGCCGCTCAGCAGGCGGTATCCCGATCCTTCTCTGGAGGTGCTGGACGAAAGCTTTCTGCAGCTGCGGCTGTTCAATGCCAGCGTAGAGAAAATCGCCGATGGCCTGCGCTGGGCGGAAGGCCCCGTGTGGATTGGCGACGGGCGCTACCTGTTGCTGAGTGATATCCCCAACAACCGAATCATGCGTTGGGACGAGGTCACCGAGTCGCTCAGCGTTTATCGGGAGCAGGCCAATTTTTCCAACGGGCTGACACGAGACCGCCAGGGCCGCCTGGTGATATGCGAAGGCTCGACCACCCACGAGTTGGGAAGACGGGTGACGCGCATCGAGCATAACGGTGCCGTCACGGTGCTGGCCGACAACTACCAGGGCAAGCGCTTCAACTCGCCAAACGATGTGGTGGTCAAGCGCGACGGCTCGATCTGGTTCAGCGACCCGCCGTTTCAGGCTGGCAACTACTACGAAGGGCAGAAGATCCAGACCGAGCTGCCAGATGCCGTGTACCGCATAGACGGCGAGACACTGGAGGTCACGCGCGTGATCGAGGGCATCGCCGGCCCCAACGGTCTGTGTTTCTCGCCGGACGAAACGACGCTCTATGTGGTGGAGGGACGCGCCAAGCCGAACCGGTTGGTCTGGGCTTACAAGGTGAACGCCGACGCCACGCTGGGCGAGCGCAGCAAACACATCGAGGCCACCGCTCATGGTGCGCTGGATGGCATCAAATGCGACGAGGCCGGCAACCTGTGGTGCGGCTGGGGAAGCTCCGGCTCACCGGAGGCGAACCCTGAAGGCCTGGATGGGGTGCGTGTGTTCAACCCCGCAGGCAAGGCGATCGGCCATATCCACCTGCCGGAGCGCTGCGCGAACCTGTGCTTCGGCGGCGCGCAGGGCAACCGCCTGTTCATGGCGAGCAGCCACGGCATCTACGCGCTGTACGTGAACGCCAGAGGCGCCACGTTCGCCTGACACAACCCGCGCCCGCATCTTCGCAGGTGGATAACGCCTCGCTTGTCCACCTGACCGCGGCTACGCCGATTGGCTGGCCGCGGTGAGATTCGCCTACTTGCCCATCACCAGCGCGAAACCCACCACGATGCCGGCGAGTGCGATTACCCAACCGATGCGGTGGGCACGGTTCTTTTCGGCCTGGCGGACGGGGTCTACGGGCTTTTTCTTTCTCACGATTCACCTGCTTCTGGACACTGCTGCCGGTTGGCGTCTACGCCTTACGGCGCAGCGCGCCTTTTTAGGCCGGGCGGCTCGAATTGTCCAGCAGATGCAGCGTTTGCACGACGTCGGACAGAGCCTCAGGCGCAGGCACCTAACCGAGCGGGCTCTGATCGGCTTCCGGTTGGTCCGTCGTAGCAGCGCCTGGATCGGCATCGTTTTCGCCAGAGTCCGGCACATCGCCGTACTCGTCGTAATCCGGCGGGGTCAGGCCATCCTTGAGTGGGTCGTCTGGATCGATCATGGCAGCTGTCCTCTGGCAACAATGGGCTGGGATGACATTGCCTTGGAACCCGAGGGCAGACCGGACGTTTCGTCAGCGCCGTACATGTCGATGTGCGGTGCGTGCGCAGCGAGTCGCGCAACACAGCAGACCTAGGACCGACGCATTCCGGTCAGGGTTTCGATGATGCGGCACTCGCGGACCGACGATTCGCTGCAACCCGCCAGGCGCTGCAGTTCCGCTTCGAGCCGCTGCAGATCGGCGATGCGCTGCCGCACTTCGACCAGATGCATCTGTACCAGGCGATCGACATCGCTGCAGGCATGCTCGGGCTGATCCGCCAGCTCGACCAGGGTGCGAATCTCATCGAGGGTGAAACCGAGTTCGCGCCCGCGCTTGATGAATCGCAGCTGCTCCGCGTCGCGCTCGCTGAACGTGCGATAGCCAGACTCGGTACGCGACGGCGGCGCAAGCAGGCCGATACGTTCGTAATAACGGATGGTTTCCACGTTCACTGCCGTGGCCTTGCTGAGTTTGCCGATGGTGAGTGACATCACTTGACCCTGTAGTCGCTACAGGGTTTAGCGTAGCGCCATCGACAACTGGAGGCGATGCCATGGCGGGAAATTGCTGCAGCAGTGGTTGTGCCAGTACGGCGGCACGGGGGCGCTATCGCCGCATTCTGTGGATTGCGCTGCTGATCAATCTGGCGATGTTCGGCGTCGAGATCGGTGCGGGCCTGCGCTCCGGCTCGGTCTCGCTGCTGGCCGACTCGCTGGACTTTTTCGGTGACGCAGCAAATTACGGCGTCAGTCTTTTCGTGCTGGGGCTCGGCGTGACGATGCGGGCGCGGGCGTCGCTGGCCAAGGCGCTGACGATGGGCCTGTTCGGCATATTCATTCTGGTGGTCGCCATCGGCAATTTCGTCGAAGGCAGCGTGCCACATGCCTCGACCATGGGCGTCGTTGGGGTGATCGCGCTGCTGGCCAACATAGCGGTGGCGGCGATGCTCTATGCCTACCGCGAAGGCGACAGCAACATGCGCAGCGTGTGGCTATGCAGCCGCAACGATGCGTTGGGCAACCTCGCCGTCATGCTGGCAGCGCTCGGCGTGTTCGGCACCGGCGCCGGTTGGCCGGACCTGATCGTGGCGACGATCATGGCGCTGCTCTCCATCAGCGCGGCGGTGCAGATCACCCGCCATGCCCTGGAAGAGCTGCGATCCGAACGGATAGCCGTCAGCGATGTGGAGCGACGCGCGTGACCGCAGGGTACACGCACGATTAAACCTCGCGAGGGCGAGCGCGCTCGGCGAGAAATGCCACTGGCGCCGTGCCATCGGCATTCAACTGGTAGATCTCGCGCGGCCTGCCCTGCTCATCCAGCACCAGCAGGCCGATACCCGAGCCGTTCCATAGCCGTTCGCCGGCGTTACTGCGGTCCGGCACGCGCGGTACGACTTCCAGGCGACGGCGCTTGGTCAGCCAGTTCAGTGGTGACCAGGGCGCGTAGAACCAGCGATTGAGGCGGTCGAACCAGTCCAGCAGGCGCCGCGGAAACTCGTTCTTTACGCCGCTGCTGGTGATCTGCCATAGCTGGGGCGCTGTATCGCGACCGCGAATGTGCACTTCGTAGACGAAGGAGTAGTGCACGTCGCCGGACAGCACCACGTAGTTACCCGGCGTACGGGTGTGGCGGAAGATATTCATCATCACGTGGGCCGCGCCGCGATGGGCCATCCAGTTCTCCGCATCCACCAGCAGCGGCTGGCCAGCCCAACTGAACACCCGTTGTACCGCTTCGATCAGCTTGACGCCGAACATCGGTGCCGGTGAGACGATCAGCACCGACGGCTTGTCGAGAATGTTCTGCTGGAATTCGCTCAGCGCTTCCCAATCCATCAGGCCTGACGGGCGACTGAGGTTGCGCTCGCTGCGCCAGCGCCGGGTGCGGGTGTCCAGCACCACCAGCGGCGGGTCGGTGGGCAGCTCGTAGCCCCAGCCGTCGAGTTTGAACAGCGTGTCGATCAGAGCGTTCTGCGCCGCGCAATCCAGCCAGCCATCGCTAGCCGTCGCCAGCAGCTCACGGAGCGGCAGCAGCAACTCGGCGAACCGCTTCGGCTCGTTGCCCCAGGCCTGGCACAGCAGGTAGGCGAGCAGCGCGTTGCCAATGATGCGTCTCGACAGCGGATGGCCGTAAGCGGTCTCCTCCCAGCGCGCGGAAAGGTTCCAGTCATCGGTGATGTCGTGGTCGTCGAAGATCATCAACGACGGCACATGAGCCAGGGCGCGTGCCACCTTCGGCAATCCCTCGATAAAACCTTGCAGACACGCCTCTTCACTGCGGTAGCGCTCGGCATGGGCGGGTTCCAGCGCGGGCATTTGCGGCGCGATCAGCGACCAGGGCGTCGGCGACCAGACGAGCAGGTACATCGCCATCACCTCGCCCAGGCTGATCAGGTGGTTCTGCCCGTTGGCGGTGGTGAACACCGGCTTCTCCACGCCACCGAAGAATCGCTCGCGTAGCGCCTCGTTGGACTTGAACGCTGGCAGCAGCTGCTCGCGGCGGTAATAGCTGGCCGGATGGGTCATCAGCGCATCGCTGTCACTCACCACCGCACCTTCGAGCTGCTCGCCATAGAGCCCGAGGCGGCGCACCAATGCGTGGATCGCTACCAGCATCGGCCCGGCGACATCGTCGGCATAGACCTGATCCCCCGTCATCAGCAACACGGCCGGGCGTTCGGCAGGCTTGCCCAGCGCGTCAGCCACCAGTTCGTCGACACACAACAGCCCGTCAGCCGCAGCATGGTGCGGCTTGCGGCAGGAACCATGCAGGACGCGATCGAGGCGCGACTTGATGACGAAGCTTGGCCGCGTAGTACCGTCATAGAGCAGATGCGGCGCGCACTCGGCGATGCCCTGCTCCACTGCACCATCATGGATGCGCAGGTCATATTCGATCACGCAATCGGTGGGCAGCGGTGCGTCAGGCACGAACTCGATCAGGTGCAATACAGCGTGCTTGCCGATCGGCAGACACCGGCAGCTCAGCTCGTCGAGCGAAACACGTTGTTGCAGTCCGAACGACGGGCTTTCTAGAACCAACGACAGCTCGAGCGGGCGCGAGCCAACCAGCCAGAGCGTCACAAGGCCAGGCTCGGTACGCCGTAGCAGCGGGCCCGCCAGCACGGCGGGCAGATGCTCGGGGGAAGGGATATCGGTCAAGGGCAACCCTGAAGATGGGAACAGGTTTGTCTGACAGCGCGCTGGCGCGATCGCTCAGCAAGCGAGCCAGCCACGCGGGCGGATCAGGGCGCGCCGAACATTGCCGTCCAGTAGATGGCGGCGTCACTCTGCGGATCGACCGCATAGGCTGCGCCAAGCTCGCTGAACTGCGGGTTCATCAGATTCGCGCAATGCCCGGGGCTGGCCAGCCAGCCGTCCAACACCTTGCGGGCGGTCGGCAGTGCCGCGGCGATATTTTCGCCGACCTGCCTGCCGGTGTAGCCAGCCAGCTCAGCGCGGTCGCCTGGCGTGCGGCCGTCCTCGCTCAGATGGCTGAAGAAGTTGCCGTTGGCCATAGCCCGGCTGTGGGCTCCGGCGGTGCTGCCCAGCGTATCGTTCCAGCTGAGCGGCCCGGCTGCGGCGAAGTCCTGCTTACCGCAACGGCGCGCGGAGGCACGGGCGGCGTTGATCTGCTCCAGCAGCTTCTGCCCTTCGGCCTGCCAGTCGCCCAAACGACCATCGAGCAATGGCCGCGCCACCACGATGCGCCAGTCACGGCCGTTGCGGCTCACGCCGATGTCGGCGAACTGCGGATTGAGGATCACCCGGCAGAAGCTCTCGCGCAGCGCCTGCATCGCCGCCTGCGCATCCCGCGGACCGGACAGGGTAATCGCCTGCACCGTCACCATCGGATAGCCCGCCCGGGACAGCGCCTGCTGCAGATCGCCAGCGCCATCGACCGGCAGATTCAAGCGGGTATCGGCCGTCAGCGGCGGCAGCTCTTCGCTCGCCTTGTTGCCGCAGCGCTGTACTTCGCCACGGTAGGCGTTGATCGCATCGACCAGACGGGCCTCCCCGGCGGCTGCGAAGCCGGCAACGAACAACGTTGCGATCAACAGGACGGATGACAGAACACGCATGACAGTTCTCCAGCGAAATCCCTGACGGAACGAAGCGCACCCGGCGCAAAAAGAAGCGCCATGGTGCGCGAGGCTGCCGCGCTTGTCATCAGCGGGCCAGCATGTGGCCACTGGCTGTGCGCGTTGCGCAGGCTTGGCTATGATCGAAGACCATGAACAGCCTGCCGCCGCTTCGCCAATCCTGCCCGCCCGGCACCTGCACCTGCCGGCGCGACGAGCTGCTGGAAACGCCCGGCGCCGACGTGCGCATTCTCATGCTGACCCGGCATGAGGAACGGCGCCTGCTCGAACGCCTGGAAAACGTGCAAAGCCTGGACGATCTCGAACGCCTGCAGCAACGGATGTACGACCAGCTCGGCATCCGCATGACCGTCGCACCAGGGCACACCGAAGTGCGCAGCATGCGCGGCATCACCATCGACTTCGCGGCACAGCCCGGCCTGTGCCGCAAGACCCGCCCCGCCATTGCCACCGCCGTGCGCCGCGGGCTGGAAAAACACCCGGAAATCGCCTGGCGCCTGCTCGATGCGCACGACCTGCTGGGCGGCCTCTGACCAGGGCGAAGCAATCCTCGCTCCCCTTGCGCAGCCCAGAGTCAGGCATCTGGCGCGAGCCGATCAGGTCTGAGGGCCGGACCACGAAGCCCCGACAATAAAAGTGCCTATGCTGTATCGTGGAGCAATTGCTGCGACAGCATTCTTCCTGCAAACGGAGTGGCCCTATGGCCCTCCGCTTTCATGGCTCGCCGATTCTTGAAGCCTCTACCAGACCGCCCGCGGTCTGGTGCATGCACGAGGCCGTACGGCGATTTGGCAGAAACCGGCAATCGGTTTCCCGTTGTTCCGAAAGCTTGCCGCCGTGGTTCCTCCCGACAGGAGCCGGCGCACTAACGCCTGTTCCCCTATTTCCGCTAGTCGGACAGGCGCTCATGACCTCAGTTTTCCGTCACATCCTCGGCCGTCAGCAGCGCTCGCCCGTATGGAGCGACCTCGCACCCGTGCGTGAAGAGCTGTTCGGTACCGAACGGCTGGAGCACCACGCGCGCAGCCTTGCCGCGGCCCAGCCCATCACCAAGCGGCCGCCGGTCGTGTCGTCGCTGCATGCGCGCCTGAGTGAAAACGCGGCGGTGCTGCTTGCCGCCTACCGTTCCAGTGCCAGCGAGCTGGAGGCTGGCCGTAGCGTGGTGCCGGCTGCCGAATGGTTGCTGGATAACTACCATCTGGTCGAGGCGCAGATTCGCGAGATTCGCGATGATCTGCCGCCAGGCTTCTACCGCCAGCTGCCAAAACTGGCCGAAGGCCCGTTCGCCGGTTATCCGAGGGTGTTCGGCCTGGCCTGGGCCTTCGTCGCCCATACCGACAGCCATTTCGATCCCGAGACACTGCGGCGCTTCATCGTCGCTTATCAGCAGGTTCAGCCACTCACCATTGGCGAGCTGTGGGCCGTGGCGATCACCCTGCGCATCGTGCTGATCGAGAATCTGCGCCGTCTGAGCGACCAGATCACCGATGGCAGCATCACTCGCGCCGCAGCCGATGCACTGGCCAGCCGCCTGCTCTGCGCCGCCTCAGCAAAGCGAACGCTGGAGGATGAGATCGCCACGCGTGGCAGCGAAACCATGTCGGTAGTCTTCGCCGCGGAACTGGCCAAGCGTCTGCGCGATCAGGACCCCCGCACCACCCCGGCGTTGGGCTGGCTGGAGGAGGAGCTGGGTCGCCAGGGCAGCACCATCGACGAGGTGGTGCAGCACTCGCAACAGCGCCAGGGTGCCTCGAACGTCAGCGTGCGCAATGTCATCACCAGCATGCGGCTGATATCTGATATCGACTGGACCGAGCTGTTCGAGAGCATCAGCCTGGTGGACGCACGACTGCGTGCCGACAGCGCCTTCGCCAGCATGGATTTCCCCACCCGCAATCTCTATCGCAGCGCCATCGAACAGCTGGCACGCGGCTCGAGCGCGACCGAACTGGAGGTGGCCGAAGCCGCACTCAGCGCAGCCCGCGCCGCGCCAACCACGGACCTCGCACAGGATGAGCGCGTCGGCGATCCGGGTTATCACCTAATCGGCGAAGGCCGCCTCGCACTGGAGCGCAGCATCGGCTTCAGCGCGCCGCTCGGGCTGCGCCTGAGCCGTTTCAACGTGCAGCTCGGCATCGTCGGCTATGTCGGCGCCATCCTGCTGGTGACTGCGCTGCTGCTCTCGTTCGGATTGCAGGCCCTGGCCGGTGCCGGCGTCACCGCTGGCTGGCTGGCGCTGCTCGCGGTGGTCGCCTTCCTGCCGGTCACCGACGTCGCCACCACGCTGATCAATCGCCTGGTCACCTGGCGTTTCGGCGCCATGGCGCTGCCCGCGCTGGACCTGACCGCCGGCGTGCCGCAGTCGCTGCGCACCCTGGTCGCGGTGCCGACGCTGCTGACCAGCGAAGCGGACCTGCTGGAGCAGATCGAACGCATCGAGGTGCATCACCTGGCCGGCGCAGGAGGCGATCTCACCTTCGCGCTGCTGACCGACGGGCTGGACGCCGATCAGGAAACCCTGCCCGGCGATGCCCCTCTGCTCGCCGTCGCCGTTGCCGCCATTGCCGATCTGAACCGACGCTATGGCCCGGCACCCGGCGGCAGTCGCTTCCTGATCCTGCATCGACGTCGCCAGTACAACCCCAGCGAAGGCTGCTGGATGGGTTGGGAGCGCAAGCGCGGCAAGCTGCACGAACTCAACCGGCTGCTGCGTGGCGCCAGCAATACCAGCTACATGCCGCTGGCCGGCTGCGCGCAGCAGGTGCCTGCCGATGTGCGCTACGTCATCACGCTGGACGCCGATACCCGTCTGCCGCGCGATGCCGCGATGCGCCTGATCGGCAAGATGGCGCACCCGCTCAACCGTCCGCGCTTCAGCGAGGCCGAGCAGCGCGTGATCAACGGCTACGCGATCCTCCAGCCGCGGGTCACCCCGTCGCTGCCGGTGGGCCGCGAAGGCTCGCTCTACCAGCGGGTGTTCTCCAGTCCTGGCGGCATGGACCCCTATGCGGCGGCCGTCTCGGACGTCTATCAGGACCTCTTTGGCGAAGGCTCCTACACCGGCAAGGGCATCTATGACATCGATGCCTTCGAGGCGGCACTCGCCGGCCGCGTGCCGGAAAACAGCATGCTCAGCCACGACCTGTTCGAGGGCGTCTTCGCCCGTGCGGGCCTGGCGACCGACGTCGAGGTGGTCGAGGAATTCCCGTCGCGCTACGACGTATCCGGCAAGCGCCAGCACCGCTGGACCCGTGGCGACTGGCAACTGCTGCCGTGGATTTTCGGCGCCCGCCGCGGCACCCAGGCGCTGCCGGACATCGGCCGCTTCAAGATGCTCGACAACCTGCGCCGCTCGCTGGTCGCCCCGATCACGCTGCTGGCGCTGACGCTGTGCTGGCTGCTGCCGCTGCCCGCCGCGCTGATCGGCAGCGCGCTGATCCTCGCGACCATGGCGATTCCGGCATTTCTGCCGATCTGTTTCGCGCTGCTGCCGGCGCGTAGCGGTATCTGCGCGCAGAGCCATCTGCGTCGGTTGCTCGGCGACCTGCGCCTGGCCGCTTCGCAAACCGGGCTGAACCTCGCCTTTCTGCCGGACCAGGCCTGGCGCATGGGCGATGCCATCGTGCGCACGTTGTCGCGGCTGGCGGCCCGGCACCACCTGCTGGAATGGACCACCGCCGCCCAGTCGGCGATCAGCCCGCGTTTGAAGCTGAGCGGTTTCTATCGCGGCATGGCCGGCGGCATCGCGCTGGGTGTCGGCACCGCCCTCTTCGCCCTGCTGATCGCGCCGGGTTCCTGGCCTGTCGTGCTGCCCTTCGCGCTACTCTGGCTGTGCGCCCCCGCAATTGCACTGTGGGCCAGCCGCTCGCCGCGCATCGCCCCCGGCCAGCAACTCGCCGAGGCGGATGCCGAGGAGCTGCGGCTGATCGCCCGGCGCACCTGGCGTTTCTTCGAAACCTTCGTCACGCCGGACGACAACATGCTGCCGCCCGACAACTTCCAGGAAGACCCCAGGCCGGTTGTCGCTCGCCGTACCTCACCCACCAACATGGGCCTCTACCTGCTCTCGGCCATCACCGCCCGTGATTTCGGCTGGGCCGGCACCCTGCAGACCCTCGACCGTCTGGAGGCGACGCTAGGCAGCATGAGTCGCCTGCAGCGCCATCGTGGGCATTTCTTCAACTGGTACGCCACCGAAGACATGCGCGCGCTGGAGCCGGCCTACGTATCGGCGGTTGACAGCGGCAACCTGGCCGGTCACCTGATCGCCATCGCTAACGCCTGCGAAGAATGGCTGGACGCACCCACTGCGCCGAATGCCCGCGCGGGCCTGCACGACACCCTGCTACTGATTCGCCAGGCTATGGCCGCACTGCCGACCACAAGCGGCAAGCGTGGGCGCGCGCTATCCGATCTGCTCGATCAGATCGCCGCGCAGCTGGGTGAGGAGCAAGCGCTCGACACGCTCTCGGCGACCCTCCACCAGCTTGCCGAAAAAGCCATGCGCCTGAGCCTGGAGGTCGCACCGCCGAGCGCGGATGACCAGTCGTCCGACCTGCACTTCTGGGTCGACGCCCTGGGCCGGTCCCTGTCCGAGCACATCCGAGACCGTCAGCTGCAAGGCGATACGCTCAGCGAAACAGAAGCACGCTTGCGCGAGATTTCCCGCACGACGAGGCAGATGGCGCTGGAGATGGATTTTGCCTTTCTGCTCGACCCCGAGCGCAAGCTGCTCTCGATCGGCTACGGGCTGGCGGAAAACAGCCTCGACCCAAGCTGCTACGACCTGCTGGCCTCCGAGGCACGACTGGCCAGCCTGTTCGCCATCGCCAAGGGCGACGTGACCACCCGCCATTGGTTCCGCCTGGGCCGCACCGCGACCCCACTGGGCAACGGCTCGGCGCTGATTTCCTGGTCGGGCTCGATGTTCGAGTACCTGATGCCTTCGCTGGTCATGCGTGCACCGGCCGGCAGTCTGCTGGAGCAGACCAACCGCCTCGTGGTGCAGCGCCAGCAGGACTATGGCAACGACCGCAACGTCCCATGGGGCGTGTCCGAGTCGGCCTATCACGCCCGTGACATGGAATTCACCTATCAGTATTCCAATTTCGGCGTGCCGGGCCTCGGCCTCAAGCGCGGCCTGGCGGAAAACCTGGTCATCGCGCCTTATGCCACCGGCCTGGCGACCATGGTCGATGCGCCCGGCGCGCTGGCGAACTATCGCCGCCTGGCGCAGATGGGTGCGGTTGGCCGCTACGGTTTCTACGAGGCACTGGACTTCACCCCGGCGCGGCTGCCGGACGGCCAGTCCGTCACCATCGTGCGCAACTACATGGCCCACCACCAAGGAATGACCATCGTCGCCATCGCCAATACCCTGCAGGACGGGCAGATGCGTGCCCGCTTCCATCGCGAACCGATGATCCAGGCCTGCGAACTGCTGCTGCAGGAGCGCATGCCACGTGATGTGGCCATCGCCCACCCGCGCGCCGAAGAGGTGAAGATCCGCGCAGTCGAGGCCAGTGGCGATCCACAGGCCCTGCGCCGGCTCAACACCTGCGCGGCCGGCGCCGCACCGGTCACGCATCTGCTCAGCAATGGCCGCTATGCGGTGATGCTCACCGCCGCCGGTGCCGGCTACAGCCGCTGGCGCGACATTGCCGTGACCCGTTGGCGCGAAGATGCCAGCCGTGACGATTACGGCTCGTTCATTTTCCTGCGCGACACCGCCGACGGCCGTGTCTGGCCAGCTGGCGGTCAACCCAGCGACAGCGATGCCGTGAGCCATGAAGTGATCTTTGCCGAGGACCGCGCCGAGTTCGTTCGTCACGATCTCGACCTGACCACCACCCTTGATGTACTGGTGTCCGGTGAAGACGACGGCGAAGTGCGCCGCGTATCACTGGTCAACAGCGGCGCCTATGCCCGCGAAATCGAACTGACGTCCTACAGCGAAGTGGTACTGACCACCCCGTCCACGGACAACGCCCACCCAGCCTTTGCCAAGCTGTTCGTGGTCACCGAATACCTACCCGACTTCGGCGCATTGCTCGCCACCCGGCGCCTGCGCAGCGAAAGCGAACGCCCGATCTGGGCGGCGCATTTCGCAGTGGTGGAAGGCGAGGTCGTGGCCGATCCGCAGTATGAAACCGACCGCGCCCGTTTCATCGCCCAGCGCCCGAACGTTGCCAGCGCGGCGGTGATCACCGAAGGGCTGGCGCTGTCGAATACGGTCGGCACGGTGCTCGATCCGATCTTCGCGCTCAAATACCGGATCAAGGTTGCCCCGGGCAAGGTCGCCCGCGTGGCGTTCTGGACCTTCGTCGCAGGGTCGCGCGACGAGGTGCTCAATCTGATCGAGAAACACCACGACCGCAGCGCCTACGACCGCGCCAAGACGCTGGCCTGGACCCAGGCGCAGGTGCAACTGCGCCATCTGGACGTCAAGCCGGCGGAAGCGGCTGATTTCCAGCGCCTGGGGGCGCCGATCCTCTATGCCGATCCGCAGTTCCGCGCGCCATCGGCGGCGATCATCGAGGGCGCGGGAGCCCAATCCGGGCTCTGGCCACATTCGATATCCGGCGACCTGCCCATCGTGCTGCTGCGCATCGACGATGTTCAGGACATTGCCCAGGTTCGCCAGCTGCTTCGCGCCCACGAGTATTGGCGCATGAAGCGCCTGGCGGTGGATCTGGTGATTCTCAACGAGCACGCCAGCTCCTACCTGCAGGACCTGCAGATCGCCATCGAAACCGCCGTGCGCAGCAGTCAGTCGCGCCCGCGTTTCGGCGCCGAGCTCGCCCAGGGTTCGGTATACATGCTGCGCGCCGACCTGCTGAGCACCGAGGCGCGCGCATTGCTGCGCAGCGTGGCCAGAGTTTCGCTGATCGCTCGCCGCGGTCCGATCGACAAGCAACTGGCCAACCAGTTGCTCGCCTCGCAGGTGCCGCTCATGGCACCACGCCTTTCCGCCAGACCCTCGACAGCCATCGCACAGCCTTCCGCTATCGACGTTTCGCCCCACCTCGAGTGCTTCAACGGCCTGGGTGGTTTCGACAAGGATGGCCGCGAGTACGTGACGCTGCTGGACGCAGGCGCCAACACGCCCGCGCCCTGGATAAACGTGATCGCCAATCCGCAGTTCGGCTTCCAGGTTTCGGCACAGGGCAGCGGCTACACCTGGGCGGAAAACAGCCGGGAAAACCAGCTCACGCCCTGGTCCAACGACCCGGTTACCGATCCCTGCGGCGAAGCCTTCTATGTGCGCGATGAAGACAGCGGCGCGCTGTTCAGCCCCACCGCCCAACCGATCCGGGATGCGGGGCTCTACGTGGCGCGGCACGGCCACGGCTACAGCCGCTTCGAACACCAGGCCGACGGCATCGCCATGGACCTGCTGGAATACGTGCCTCTGGCCGATCCGATCAAGATTTCCCGTCTGACCCTGCGCAACCTGTCGGCAGTACCGCGCCGGTTGTCGGTGACCCGCTACAGCGAATGGGTGCTCGGCACCGCGCGGGGTGCCAATGCGCCTTTCATCATCACCGAGCGCGACGAAAGCTGCGGCATGCTGCTGGGACGCAACCCCTGGAGCAGCGCCTTTCCCGGGCGCGTGGCCTTTGCCGACCTTGGCGGCCGACAGACCGCCTGGACGGCCGATCGCCGCGAACTTCTCGGTCGCAACAGCGGGCCGGCCACGCCAGCGGCACTGCTCACCGGTGCGCCGCTCACAGGTGCCACAGGGGCCGGCATGGACCCTTGCGCGGCCTTGCAGACTCGTGTCGAACTGGCTGCGGGCGAGAGCATCGAAATCATCGCCTTCATCGGTCAATGCCCGTCGGCAGACGCCGCGCGGGCGCTGGTCGAGCGATATCGCCAGACGGACCTGGACGCCGTGCTGCTGGAAGTCACCGAGCACTGGCGCAGCGCGCTGGGAGCCGTACAGGTGAAAACGCCGGACCGCGCGATGGACATCATGCTCAACGGCTGGCTGCTGTATCAGACCCTGGCCTGCCGCATCTGGGCGCGCTCGGCCTTCTACCAGGCGAGCGGCGCCTATGGCTTCCGCGACCAGTTGCAGGACGGCATGGCGCTGACCTTCTCGCGGCCCGAGGCTACCCGCAGCCACATCCTGCGTGCGGCCAGCCGGCAGTTCCCGGAAGGCGACGTGCAGCACTGGTGGCTGCCGCATTCCGGCCAGGGCGTGCGCACGCGCATCTCCGATGACCGTGTCTGGCTGGCGTTCGCCACCGCGACCTACATTCAGGTTGCCGGCGACGCGACGATCCTCGATGAACCGGTGACCTTCCTCGAAGGGCCCCTGCTCAAGCCCGGCGAACACGACGCGTTCTTCCAGCCGATGATGGCCGGCGACGCCGCGCCGCTGTTCGAGCACTGCGCGCGTGGTCTGGATCAGTGCCTGGAACTGACCGGCGAACTCGGCCTGCCGCTGATTGGCGGCGGCGACTGGAACGACGGCATGAACCGCGTCGGTGAGGACGGCAAGGGCGAAAGCGTCTGGCTCGGCTGGCTGCTGCTGCGCACCATCGAACTCTTCGCGCCGCTGGCGGACCAGCGCGGCACCGTGGCTGATGTCCAACGCGCGGAGCGCTGGCGCAAGCATGCCCAGGCTCTGGCTGATTCGCTTGAAGAAAAGGCCTGGGATGGCGAGTGGTATCGCCGCGCAACCTTCGACGACGGGACCTGGCTCGGCTCCAAGGACAGCGATGAATGCCGGATCGACTCCATCGCCCAGTCGTGGGCGGTATTGTCCGGCGCAGCAGACCCCGCCCGCGCAAAACAGGCCATGGCTTCAGTGCGGCAGCACCTGATCCGCGAGCAGGACGGTCTGGCCCTGCTGTTCACCCCGCCGTTCGACAAGACCGAAAAAGAGCCTGGCTACATCAAGGGTTACCCGCCGGGCTTGCGCGAAAATGGCGGGCAATACAGCCACGCCGCGATGTGGGCCATGCTCGCCTTCGCCAAGCTGGGCGATGGCGATGCGGCCTGCCGCATGTTCAGCCTGCTCAACCCGATCAATCATGCGCTGACGCCGGAAGGAAGCCGCCGCTACAAAGTCGAACCCTACGTGGTGGCGGCGGACGTCTACGGCGTCGCGCCACACAAGGGCCGTGGCGGCTGGACCTGGTACACCGGCGCCGCCGGCTGGATGCACCGCGCAGGCGTCGAAGGCATCCTCGGCATTCGCCGCGAAGGAGAATGGTTGATCGTCGATCCATGCATCAGCAGCCAATGGCCGGGGTTCGAAGCCACCATCACGCTGGGCGAAACGCGCTACGCCATCCGCTTGGAGAACCCGACCCAAGCCAACCGCGGTATCCAGCACGCACAGCTGGATGAACGCTCACTCGATTGCACAAACGGGTGGGTGCGGCTTGCGCTGGATGAAGGGCAACATCAGGTGGTGTTGAGGTTGTAGACGAAGCCGCAGACCGTTCCCTCGTACTCGCGAGGGAACGGAACCACCGACGCACCCGTGAGCCTCCGGTCATAGCCCTGGTCGGGGGTCATCGCATCCGACTCGCCCGGCGGCCAGTCCCAAACCGGCCGCAAGCCATTACAATGCGCGCCTTTCGATTCAAACCCGGTCCGCGCCAATGTCCCTGCCCAAGCACCATCTCGAACTGCTCGCCCCCGCCCGGGATGCCAGCATTGCCCGTGAAGCCATCCTGCATGGCGCCGATGCGGTGTATATCGGCGGCCCGAGCTTCGGTGCGCGGCACAATGCCGAGAACAGCGTGGCGGATATCGCCGAGTTGGTGAAATTCGCCCACCTGTTTCATGCGCGGGTGTTCGTCACCATCAACACCATCCTGCATGACGATGAGCTGGAAGCCGCACGCACGCTGATCCACCAGCTGTACGAGATCGGCGTCGATGCGTTGATCGTGCAGGACATGGGCATCATGGAGCTGGATATTCCGCCCATCGAGATCCACGCCAGCACCCAGACCGACATCCGCACGCTGGAACGTGCCAAGTTCCTCGACAAGGCTGGTTTCTCGCAGCTGGTTCTCGCCCGCGAGCTGAACCTGCAGGAAATCCGCGCGATCTACGACGAAGTGGATTCGACCCTTGAGTTCTTCATCCACGGCGCGCTCTGCGTCGCCTTCTCCGGGCAGTGCAACATCAGCCACGCGCAGACCGGACGCAGCGCCAACCGCGGCGACTGCTCCCAGGCCTGCCGCCTGCCCTACACGCTGAAGGACGATCAGGGCCGCGTGGTGGCCTTCGAAAAGCACCTGCTGTCGATGAAGGACAACAACCAGAGCGCCAACCTCAGTGCGCTGGTCGACGCCGGCGTGCGTTCGTTCAAGATCGAGGGGCGCTACAAGGATGTGAGCTACGTGAAGAACATCACCGCTTACTACCGCCAGCGCCTCGACGGCATCCTCGCCGAACGCCCGGACCTAGCCCGCGCCTCCAGCGGCCGCACCGATCACTTCTTCGTGCCGGACCCGGACAAGACCTTCCACCGCGGCAGCACCGACTACTTCGTCACCGATCGCAAGATCGACATCGGCGCCTTCGATTCGCCGACCTTCACCGGCCTTGCGGTCGGCGAAGTGCTCAAGGTGGGCAAGCATGACCTGACCGTGCAGACCCGCGAGCCGCTGTCCAATGGTGATGGCCTCAATGTGCTGATCAAACGCGAAGTGGTGGGTTTCCGCGCCAGCGTGGTCGAGCCGCTGAAGCAGTTCGAGGAAGACGGTCAGTCGTTCTGGCAGTACCGCGTCGAACCCAACGAAATGCCCACCGCCATGCGTCAGGTGCGGCCGAACCACCCGCTCAACCGCAACCTGGACCACAACTGGCAGAACGCCCTGCTCAAGACCTCCGCCGAACGCCGCGTCGGTGTGCGCTGGCTGGCCAAGCTGCGCGCCGATGAACTGGAACTGCACGTCACCAGCGAGGAAGGCGCCTATGCCACGGCCACCCTGCCCGGCCCCTTCGGCGAGGCGAAGAAGCCCGAGCAGGTGCCCGGCCAGATCGCCGATCTGCTGAGCCAGCTGGGCACCACGATCTATCACGCCGAAGAAGTCGAGGTGGATGCACCGCAGGCGTTCTTCATCCCCAACTCACAACTCAAGGCCCTGCGCCGCGAAGCCATCGAGGCGCTGACCGAAGCGCGCGAGGCGATCCGCCCGCGCGGCGGGCGCAAGCCGGTCAGCGTGCCGCCGCCGGTCTACCCGGAGTCGCACCTGTCGTTTCTCTACAACGTCTACAACGAGAAGGCCCGCGCCTTCTATCACCGCTTCGGCGTGCAGCTGATCGACGCGGCCTACGAGGCCCACGAGGAAACCGGCGAGGTGCCGGTGATGATCACCAAGCACTGCCTGCGCTTCTCCTTCAACCTCTGCCCGAAGCAGGCCAAGGGCGTCACCGGCGTGCGTACCAAGGTCGCACCGATGCAGCTGGTACACGGCGACGAAGTGCTGACCCTGACCTTCGACTGCAAGCCCTGCGAGATGCACGTGGTCGGCAAGATGAAGGGCCACATCCTCGACCTGCCACTGCCGGGCAGCGCCAGCAGCGTGGTCGGACACATCACGCCGGACGATCTGATGAAGACCATCCGCAACAAGCCGCACGCCTGACTGGCGGCGGTCACGCCGGTCGGCTACACCCTTAGCCGACCGACTCACGTCCGCACACAAATCCGCCGGAACCATCACCCGCTACGTTGCGCCAAAGACTCATGACAGGTGTCGAACCATCCATGAATCGCAGCCCAGGTTGCACGCACACGAAGGTGATCCATGAAACAGATTCTGATCGCAGCATTCGATCGCTACGAACAAGCCCAGCAGGTCAAGCAGGAACTGGTGCAGCAGGGCATCGCCGGTGACGACATTCAGCTGTCTGCGGCGATGAACCCGGAACAGGTCGATGGCAGCCGTGTGGAAGTGGTGGGTGAGGAGCCGGATGCGGATGCCACCGCCGCCGACAAGATCGGCAGCTTCTTCAGCAAACTCTTCGGCGACAGTGCCGACAAGCACGCGGGCCGCTATCCCGAAGCAGCGCGCCGGGGCTCAACGGTAGTCACCGTTTCGCTGAATGACGAGGGCCCGGTGTCGATGGTCGAACAGGTGATGGAGCGCAACGGCGCCATCGATATCGACGAGCGCAGTGCCAAGTGGGGCGACGACGATGCCACGCCGGTGACCGCCAGCACCGAGACGCTGACCACCGGCTATCCGGATGCCACTTCGATCAGCGTCGATGAGCGCGAACTGGACGGCAGCGCCACACCTGACCGAGGCCAGGATTCCGGTTCGATCCCGGGGCGTGCGGAGAACGAGAAAGCCGGCAGACGCGACAACACCGCAGGCCGCGTGCGCATCATTCCTCGCTGAACCAGCTAGCGCCGCAGCATCGACTGCAACGTCAGCGCATTGTCCACGGCAGCACCGCTGGCGGTGTTGTCGAAGATGCACCAGCAGCGCACACCCGACTGCGCACATCGGCGCAGTTCGTCGGCCAGCCGCTCCAGCCACTCGGTTGAATAGGCTGAGTGGTAGATACGTGGCGAGCCGTGCAGCCGGTAGTAACGCATGCCCGACCAGCCACCCGGCTGATCGCCCCCGGCAATTGGTGAAGGGTCCGCTGCCACCCGGGCGATTCGCCAACGCTCGAGCAGTTCATCGGCATCCAGCCAGCTGGCATGCCGCGGCTCCAGGGCGAGTTGGCCGGCATAGCGCTCGCGTAGCGCTTCGAAGAAATCGCCTGCCACCGCGCGCTCGAAGCCGAGCGATGGCGGCAGCTGCAAAAGCAGGCAACCGAGTTTGTCGCCAAGCTCGGTCGCTTCGTCGAGAAAACCTTTAAGCGCGGCGCCGCAGTCGCGCAATCGCTGTTCATGGGTGATCTGCCGAGGCACCTTTACACAGAAACTGAAACCCTCCGGCACGCTCGCGGCCCACTTGCGGTAGGTTGCCGGACGATGCGGACGGTAGAACGAACTGTTGATTTCGACTGCCGAGAACTGCTGGGCGAAGCGCTGCAGATGGGTGCCATCGCTCGGGAACGCCGGCCAGGCCGCTCGCGGCAGGCTCCAACCGGCGCAGCCAAGACGAATGCTTTCGCTGGATTTCATCGAAAATCCTCTTGATCTCGCAGCCAACGCTGGCTGGTCATGTGCTTTAAACTTGCGCGCCGCCCGCCTCAGCTCACACGGTTCATCCATGAAGCAACGCTCCGTCACGCCTTTTCAGATACTCATCCTGGTGCTGTCGATCTATGTGATCGGCGCGCTGGTGGCCGATCTGGTATTCGATCTGCCCGACGACATATCGACTCTGCTTGGGTATCTGGACAACATCGTCTGCTTCTTTTTCTTCCTCGACTTCTGGATGCGCCTGCAACAGGCCGAGAACAAGTTGCGCTTCATGCGCTGGGGCTGGATTGATCTCCTGGCCAGCGTACCGGCCGGTGGACTGCAGGCGGCCAAGCTGTTCCGTGCATTCCAGATTCTGCGGGTGCTACGGGCGATCAAGTCGCTGCGGCTGATCTGGCGCATCCTGTTTCGCAACCGTGCCGAAGGCATCGTCGCCTCTGCCGCCACGGCAACCATGCTGCTGGTGGCCTTCGGCGCGTTGACCATGCTCCTGGTGGAAGCGCCGAATCCGGAGAGCTCGATCAACACGCCGGAAGAGGCGCTGTGGTGGGCATTCGTCACCGTCACCACGGTCGGCTACGGCGACTTCTATCCGGTCACTACCCAGGGCCGCATTGTCGCGGTGCTGTTGATGGTCTCCGGCGTCGGGCTGTTCGGCAGCTTCGCTGCCTATATCGGTTCGCTGTTCGTCGCCGACCGGCACGAGGAAGACAACCGCGAGCAACTGGCCGATCGAGAAACCATGCAGCGGCTGCTGCTGCAAGTGGAATGCCTGACCGAGGAAGTGCGCAGCCTGAAGCTGCAGCTGAGTGACAATCGCCGTGAAGATGGCGATACGGTGGAGCGAGGGGGTTGAGCTGAAAGCCCCTGCACCTTGAAGGCGCAAGGGCTGCCAAGGCGCAATCAGTTGGCGAAGTAGGCCTGAGCGCGGGCCACTTCAGCCGGCGTCGGCTTGTACACGGTCCACTGGTCACCGGCGTTCTTCTTGTAGCGAACCTCGTTTTTCTCTACGTCGAACTCGTAGAACGGGTAGACCTCACGCAGGTTGTAGAACGCCGCCGGGGCGAAGAACAGGATGTCCGCGACCAGATAGCCACTGTTGAACTTCAACGGAATCAGACCGTACATCGGCTCCATACCGGGCTTCTCGGCACGGAAGCGGTACTGGCCGAAGCTGGTGGCCTTGTAGGTCTTGCTGACAGGGTTCTTCAGTACCAGCGGTGCGTCCTGGTTGATCTTGATGGCAAGATCCGGATCGGTGGAGCGCAGCGAAGTGGTGGCGGTGCAGGCCGAAAGCACTACGGCACTGACAGCTACGGCAAGAATGTGTTTGACGTTCATCTTTAAGTCCCTTGTTGTCCATCGAAAAATCGACAGCTCTCATCCAGCCGGCTCTACCGGGGCTGTTGGCCATCCATTGCGGCGCGCACTATAGGGCATGACCCGATAATGGCCAACAGCCATCCTGACAGACGGTTCGCTTTCTTGATTGCCGTCACGCGAGAAGAGAAAACACGACACCTCCCCCTATAATCGCCGACCGGTCATGCGCCCCGCCGAGCAAAAAAGCGCATCGCGAGTCGTAGAAAAGAAGACTGATCAGCAAAGGTGTCGATCATGGCCAAGGCCGGCGGTAAGCAGTTCAAATCCATCAGGCTCGAGCGTCTGGCGCGTTTCATCGACTGGGCGACGGCGCGCTATCCGGATTTCAATGCGAAGAAGCATCACCAGGAAAAGTGGTTCACGCCTTACATTGGCTATCCCATCGCCGGGCTGGGTCGCGCGGCCAAGGCGTTCTGGTTGGGGCTACATGCGCAGGCGGTCGACGATCTGCTGGCAGAACCGGTCGCGGACCAGCTGCTCGATCGGGTTGTCAGCCGTGACCTCGGCGAGATTCTCTGCAGCGTCGATCTGTTCGGCAGCGAGAAGACCTTCAGCCTGGGCTCCCCGCCCCATCTGCTGGAACCTGAGTGGGCGCTGCGGCTGGACGACAGCCCGCAGCGCAGCGATTTCGTCGGTAACCTGAAACAGGCCGTGCAGCGCTACGTGCGCAATCGGCTGCAGGTGCTCGAACGGCCCTTTTCCGAGATGGATGAAGACGAGCGTCAGCGCTGTCTGGCGCGCATTCGACCGGAGCTGTCGCGACTCGACGAGTTCCTGCCGCATGCCGTCGCCACGCTCAACGAGATCCGCCACGAGCTGCGCTACGTGGTGCCGTTGCGACGTGACAGTCTCGTGCTCGAACTGCAGCGCCGCATCCCCGCCGGCCAGGACCACCTGCTCAGCGCGGCGGAGGTCGAAACCTGGAAACGAAAGGATCACGAAGAACTACAGGCCACATTCGAGCGCATGTTCGAACTCGCCGACGGCTTCGACTTGCAGCTGCTCGGGCACAAGCGCCTCACCGAACTCTTCGCGCTCGAACCCGGACGCATGCGCAAGGCGATCCGTGCCGCCCGCCGCGAGCATGAGGAGAAAATGGCGTTTGCCGTACTGCTGGAGAACAACCCGCGCTTCGTCCACTACCACAAGCTCTACCCAGCCCGGCGCCTGACGCGCCGCTGGACCGCCCTGCTCGGGCCGACCAACAGCGGCAAGACCCACCGTTCCATCGAGGCGATGGCGGCGGCCGAGCATGGCATCTACCTGTCGCCGCTGCGGCTGATGGCGCTGGAGAATCAGGAGCGCATCGAATCAATGGGGGTGCCCTGCTCGCTGGTAACCGGCGAGGAAGAAATCATCCGCGAAGGCGCCACGCACTTCTGCTGCACCGTGGAGGAGTTCGCCCGTTTCCGCCATCAGCACTGGGACGTAGTGGTGGTCGATGAAGTGCAGATGATGGCCGACCCGCAACGCGGCTGGGCCTGGGTCGATGCCTTGGTCAGCGCGCACACGCCGCAACTGATGATGACCGGCCCGGCGCTGATCGAGCCCTCTTTGCGCACACTCTGCGACCTCTGCGAGGACAAGCTGGTGGTGCAGCGCACCAAGCGCCTGTCGCCGGTCGAAGTCGCCCGCCATGCCACGACGCTGGAGCGTCTGGAACCGGGCTCGCTGCTGGTGGCTTTCAGTCGCAAGCTGGTGCTGGAGCTCAAGGGCATGCTCGAGAGTGCCGGCAAGAGCGTCTCGGTGGTCTACGGTGCGCTTTCGCCAGAGGTGCGGCGCGAGCAGGCGCGGCGTTTTCGCGAAGGCGAGGCGGACATCATGGTCGCCACCGATGCAGTCGGCATGGGCCTTAATCTGCCGGCGCACACGCTGTGCTTCTACACCGACGAGAAATTCGACGGCATCCAGAATCGCCAGCTAAACGTGCAGGAGGTCAAGCAGATCGGCGGGCGGGCCGGGCGTTTCGGCCACCACGACAATGGCGAGATCACCGCGCTCGATCCGCAGACACTCAAGTCCATCCGCCGCCTGTTCAACAGCCCGGATGCGCCGGTGGACCTGAGCCAGTTCCAGGTGCGCCCGTCCATCGATCACCTCTCGGCAATTTCCGAACTGATGGGCGAACCGAGCCTGCTGCGCGCCTGGTTGACGTTCAACCGCAATATCAACTATGGCGAGGCCTTCATCTCGATACTGCCGGACGAGCTGGCCGAGTGGATCGAGCTGATCGACGACCCGAAGGTTCCGCTCTGGCTGCGCTGGACCTTTGCCTGCACGCCGATCCGCGGCGGCTTCGACAGCCCGGCAAGCCAGCACGCCCAGCGCTGGATCAAGCGGGTCGCCGAAGGCCATGCCATTGCGATGCCCAAGCTGCTGCTCGGCAGCGATCTGGCCAGCCTGGAAAGTACTCTGCATGTGGTGGAAACCTACCTGCATCTGGCCCGCAGCCTGCCCGAGCATTTCACCGAGCACGACGACGGCGAAGATGCGCGCAAGCTGCTCAACGACGCCATTACCCGTGAGCTTTCGCGTCAGCGCGCGCCACGCGCCGCTCGACGCGGCGGCGGCCGCAAGGCCGGACGGCGACGCTGAGAATTTCCGCCAACCGCGATCCAGGCGGGCCAACAGCTCTATAATCGCCGCTTTGCTGCCGAGCGCGAGCCTGCCATGCCGATCAAGTACGCCCGTCGCCTGACCGATCGTCGACGGTCCGCACACAGCAATCGTCAGCTTGGCCTCTGCCTCGCCTTTGTCGCGGGCGCCGCCAATGCCGGCGGGTTCATTGCGGTCCAGCAGTACACCTCGCACATGACCGGTATCGTTTCGGCAATGGCCGACAACCTCGCCCTCGGCGCCACCGACCTGGCGCTGGCGGGCTTTGGTGCCCTGCTCTCGTTCGTTCTTGGCGCAATGTGCTCGACGCTGATGATCAACTTCTCGCGGCGCCGCCGCCTGCATAGCCAGTACGCGCTACCGCTGGCGCTGGAAGCCGCGTTGTTGCTGCTGTTCGGCATCCTCGGCGCACGGCTGATGGCAGTCCCAGGCTTCTTCGTACCGCTGACCGTGGTACTGCTGTGCTTCATCATGGGCCTGCAGAACGCGATCATCACCAAACTCTCCAACGCCGAGGTGCGCACCACCCATATCACCGGGATGGTGACCGACATCGGTATCGAACTGGGCCGGCTGATCTATTTCAACCGCAATCGTCATGACGACATGCCACCGGTCCGGGCCAACCGGCAGCGCCTGCGCATCAACCTGCTGATGGTGACCAGCTTTTTCATTGGCGGACTTAGTGGCGCAGTCGGCTTCAAGCACTTCGGGTTTCTCGCCACGGTGCCGCTAGCCGGATTGCTGTTGGCATTGGCTCTGGTGCCGATGGCTGACGATCTGTTGCTTGGCTGGCGGCTCTGGCGTCGCCGGCGCTGAGGCGTCAAAGGCAACACGTCGCACCTCGGCTTGCCAAGCTGTGCCGGCCGTGGCACGCCCCGCCCAAGCGAGCGAGGGGACAGCGCATGACCACATTGGTTCCCCGCCAACCCAGCTAAAATGTTCGAATTTTTACTTTGACAGCGCCTTTTTTTGCCTCTAAGTTTTCGTTTCCGAACAATTCCGAACCAACGCAGTGCTCGGAATAAAACAAAAACAAACGAACGAGGCTCCGCGCATGAGTACGCCCATCGTCCCGACGCTAAAGGGACAATGCATTGCCGAATTTCTCGGCACTGCCCTTCTCATCTTCTTCGGTACCGGCTGTGTTGCAGCCCTCAAGCTCGGCGGCGCCGAACTGGGGCTGTGGGAAATCAGCATCATCTGGGGCATTGGCGTTTCGATGGCGGTGTACCTTGCCGCTGGCGTCTCCGGTGCTCATCTGAACCCGGCCGTCACCATCGCGTTGTGGCTGTTCGGCACCTTCGAACGGCACCGCGTCCCGGCTTATATCCTGGCCCAGGTGGCCGGCGCCTTCTGCTCCGCGGCATTGGTCTACGGGCTGTACAGCAGTCTGTTTTTCGATTTCGAACAGGCGCAGCAGATGGTTCGCGGCAGTGTCGAGAGCCTTGAGCTGGCCTCGATCTTCTCCACCTACCCGCACGCCTCGTTGTCATTCGGCCAGGCGTTTCTGGTGGAAATGGTCATCACCGCCATTCTGCTGGCGATGATCATGGCCATTACCGACGATGGCAACGGCTTGCCGAGCGGCCCGCTGGCGCCCCTGCTGATAGGTTTGCTGATCGCCGTCATCGGCGGCGCAATGGGGCCACTGACCGGCTTCGCGATGAATCCCGCGCGCGATTTCGGGCCTAAACTGATGACCTTCTTCGCCGGCTGGGGCGACGTCGCCTTCACTGGTGGGAAAGATATTCCGTATTTCCTGGTGCCGATTTTTGCCCCGATTCTCGGCGCCTGCCTGGGCGCTGCAGGTTACAAGGCACTGATCTGCCGGCACCTGCCGGGCGTTGGATCGGCCGCCTGCGATGCACCCAAACCAAAGGAAAAGGCCTCTGCCGAAGTGGGCTCCGCCCAGCCCGATATCAGCAAAGTTCGCTAAGGAAACGTCGCCATGAGTGATCAGAACAAGCAATTCATCGTCGCCCTCGACCAGGGCACCACCAGCTCCCGTGCCATCGTGCTGGATCGCAACGCCAATGTGGTAACCATCGCCCAGCGCGAGTTCGCGCAGATCTACCCACAGCCGAGCTGGGTCGAACATGACCCGATGGAAATCTGGGCCACCCAGAGCGGTGTGTTCGTCGAAGCCCTGGCCCAGGCCGGTATCACCAACGAGCAGGTGGCGGCGATCGGCATCACCAACCAGCGTGAAACGGCCATCGTCTGGGACAAGATCACCGGCCGACCGATCTACAACGCCATCGTCTGGCAGAGCCGCCAGAGCACGCCGATTTGCGATCAGCTCAAGCGTGACGGCATGGAAGAGCACATCCGCAAGACCACCGGCCTGGTGATCGACCCCTACTTCTCCGGCACCAAGATCAAGTGGATTCTCGACCACGTCGAGGGCAGCCGTGAGCGCGCCCGCCGCGGCGAACTGCTGTTCGGCACCGTAGACTGCTGGCTGATCTGGAAGATGACCCAGGGCAAGGCCCACGTCACCGACTACACCAACGCGTCGCGCACGCTGCTGTTCGATATCCACAAGCTGGACTGGGACCCGGTGATGCTCGAAGCGCTGGATATTCCGCGCGAAATGCTGCCGGAAGTGCGTTCCTCCTCGGAGATCTACGGGCACGCCTACATCGGCTCCGGCCAGAGCACTGGCATTCCCATCGCCGGCATCGCCGGCGATCAGCAGGCCGCACTGTTCGGCCAGATGTGCGTCGAGCCTGGCCAGGCCAAGAATACCTATGGCACCGGCTGCTTCCTGCTGATGAACACCGGGACCAAGGCGGTGCAATCCGAACACGGCCTGCTCACCACCATCGCCTGCGGACCGCGCGGCGAGGTGAATTACGCACTGGAAGGCGCCATCTTCAATGGCGGTTCCACCGTGCAATGGCTGCGTGACGAGCTGAAGGTGCTTAACGAGTCGCTGGATTCGGAATACTTCGCCACCAAGGTGCCGGACAGCAATGGCATCTACCTGGTGCCTGCCTTCACCGGACTCGGTGCGCCCTACTGGGACCCGCGCGCCCGTGGTGCATTGTTCGGCCTGACCCGCGGGGTGAAGGTCGATCACCTGATCCGTGCAGCATTGGAATCCATCGCCTACCAGACCCGCGACGTACTCGACGCCATGCAGCAGGACGCCGGCGAGCGCCTGCGCGCCCTGCGTGTGGACGGCGGCGCAGTAGCCAACAACTTCCTCATGCAATTCCAGGCCGACCTGCTCGGCACCCAGGTCGAGCGGCCGCAGATGAAGGAAACCACCGCGCTCGGTGCGGCCTATCTGGCAGGCCTGGCGACTGGCTTCTGGAGCGATCTCGACGAGCTGCGCAGCAAGAGCAGCATCGAGCGCGTGTTCGAACCGGCGTGCGGAAGTGAACAGCGCGAAGCGCTCTATCGCGGCTGGCAGAAGGCCGTCGACCGCACGCGCAACTGGGCCGAGGACTGATAGGCAGCTGACCGCGCCTGCGCTCCGATCATTCGGATGCAGGCGCGGAATGCGCGAATTCGAACAGCCAGCGCTTTCATCGAACGTCGGACTACGGCATGCTTCTCGCACAACCGCGAACAAGGAAGCACCATGAGCCTGGCGCCCCGACAGCAGAACATTCTGGAACTCGTGCGCGAGCGCGGCTACGTGAGCATCGACGAGCTGGCACGGCATTTCGCCGTCACGCCGCAGACCATCCGCCGTGACATCAACCAACTGGGCGACGCTGGCCTGCTCCGGCGTTACCACGGCGGCGCGGCTTACGACTCCAGCGTACAGAACACCGCCTACAGCCAGCGCGCCCACCAGATGCGCGACGAGAAGCAGCGCATCGCCGCCGCCATGGCCGCACGGATCCCCGACCAGGCTTCGCTGTTCATCAATATCGGCACCACCACCGAGGCGATCGCCCGCGCCCTGCTCAACCATCGCGATCTGAAGATCATCACCAACGATCTGCACGTGGCGAGCATTCTCAGCACCAAGGAAGACTTCGACGTGCTGATCGCCGGCGGCAACGTGCGCAGCGACGGCGGCGTGGTGGGTCAGGCCACCGCCGACTTCATCAGCCAGTTCAAGGTCGATTTCGCCCTGATCGGCATCAGCGGCATCGACGAGGACGGCACCCTGCTGGACTTCGACTATCAGGAAGTCCGCGTCTCCCAGGCAATCATCCATAACGCGCGCAAGGTCTTCCTCGCGGCTGACTCCAGCAAATTCGGCCGCAGCGCCATGACCCGCCTGGGCTCGCTGGAACAGATCGACTGCCTGTTCACCGACTCGGCACCGTCAGAGGTGTTCGCCGAGCTGCTGGCCCGCCACAAGGTGCAGCTGGAAATCGCCGAGTAGGCGGACCGCCTCCCTCGTGGTCAGCTTTCCACCCGGCGACGCTGAACCTGTAGCAGCGGTCTCGGCCGCGAATCGCAGCCAGCCAACAAACAGCCAACACGCAACATCTACTGACTGAGCGCTCCCATGGTCCGCGGAGGAGCGCTGCCTTACGACTCTCCGCGCCGCGGCGTAGCCAGGGCTGGAGGGCGTCGCCCCAGGATGGGCAATCACTACAAGATGCATGCGGATGCCGATATAAGCAGGCGCTCGGCTGTGCTCAACAGTGGATATCCCCATCTGTAGTTTTCGAATATTTTCCTTTTAATAGATTTCGAACATTTTTGCTTTCATACGGATTCTTTTACGAATAGCATGTTCAAAACCGAACATGATCTTTCGTTTTCGAGGAGAAGCCCGTGCCCCATTCCGCTCAGCCCGTCTCCGAGCTTTATGACGTCGCCGTAATTGGCGGCGGTATCAATGGTGTCGGTATTGCTGCCGATGCCGCCGGCCGCGGGCTGTCGGTGTTCCTTTGCGAACGCGACGACCTGGCCAGTCATACGTCATCGGCCAGCAGCAAGCTCATTCATGGCGGGCTGCGCTATCTGGAACACTACGAATTCCGCCTCGTTCGCGAAGCGCTGGCCGAGCGAGAGGTGCTGCTGGCCAAGGCGCCGCATATCGTCAAACCGATGCGCTTCGTGCTGCCCCACCGCCCGCACCTGCGCCCGGCGTGGATGATCCGCGCTGGCCTGTTTCTCTATGACAACCTGGGCATGCGCAAGAAACTGCCGGCATCGCGAGGGTTGCGCTTCGGCAGCGAGAGCCCGCTCAAACCGGTAATAACCCGCGGCTTCGAATACTCCGATTGCTGGGTCGACGACGCACGCCTGGTGGTGCTCAACGCCATGGCGGCGCGGGAAAAAGGTGCGCATATCCACACCCGCACCCAGTGCCTGAGCGCGAAACGCGCCGGCGGCATCTGGCATGTCGAGCTGCAGCGCGAGGATGGCAGTCGTTTCTCGCTGCGCGCCAAGGCACTGGTCAATGCAGCCGGGCCCTGGGTCGCGCAGTTCATCGGCGAGAATCTGCAGCAGCGCTCGCCGTACGGCATCCGCCTGATTCAGGGCAGCCATATCATCGTGCCGAAGCTGTATGAAGGTGAGCAGGCCTACATCATGCAGAACGAGGATCGGCGCATCGTCTTCGCAATCCCGTATCTGGACCGCTACACCATGATTGGCACCACCGATCGTGAGTATCGCGGCGACCCAGCCAAAGTGAGCATCAGCGAGGAAGAGATCGCCTACGTACTGGGCGTGGCCAATACGCACTTCCGCAAGCAGCTCGAACCCAGGGACATCGTGCATACCTTCGCCGGCGTCCGGCCGCTGTGCGACGACGAGTCGGATAACCCCTCCGCCGTCACCCGCGACTACACCCTGTCGCTGGCCGCGGAAGAGAAGCAGGCACCGCTGCTTTCGGTATTCGGCGGCAAGCTGACCACCTACCGCAAGCTCGCCGAGTCGGCGATGGCGCAGCTCAAGCCGTTCTTCCCGACTATGGGTGAAAGCTGGACGGCGCAGGCGGCACTGCCTGGCGGCGAAGACATGAGCACGGTCGATGCACTCACCGAAGAGCTGGTGGCCAAGGTGCAAGGGCTGAAACTGCCGCTGGCCAAGCGCTGGGCGACGCTCTACGGCAATCGGGTATGGCGCATGCTGGGCGAGGCGCGCTCGCTCGATGCGCTGGGCGACGATCTCGGCCAGCAGCTATACGCGCAGGAAGTCGAGTATCTGCGTCGCGAGGAATGGGCAACCCAGGTAGATGACATCCTCTGGCGCCGCACCAAGCTCGGCCTGGCCTTCAGCGAGCCGGAAAAAGCTCGGCTGGCACGCTACCTGGCGGAGCGGCCCATCGCCGAAACCGCGCGTAACAGCGACGCCGCCTGAGCCAGCCGCTCAGCCCTGCGCCTCGAGCTGCTGGTTGATACGGGCGACGCTGGCGGCGATGCGTTGCTCGACATCCTGCATCTGCTCGTGTTGCTGCAGCAGCGGAACGCAAAGGTTCAGAGCGGTCAGTACCAGCAACTTGTCACCCGTGGCGTTGGGGAACTGCCGCTGACTGTCCGCCAGACGCTGCTGCAGCAAGGCTGCAGCCTCCTGCAACAGCGCGTCCTGGCTCGGCGGGGCTCTGAAGGAGTACTCGCGACCGAACACCTTGAGCACCTGAACGCCATCGGCGCTCATGCGGCGTTGCTGCCGGCTGCTCGCTCCAACAGCGCCTGCAACCTGGCCAGGGTAGCGCCCTGCCGGTCTTCCTGCTCCAGCGCAGCCAATTGCAGGTTGTCGTTCTCCTCACGCGCTTGCTCCAGCTGCTGCTCAAGCAGGGCGCAGTGCTGACTGAGGTTCTGGTTGCGCTGCAGCAGATCGTTGATGACGGTTTCGAGTTGCGCGAGGGTGGTATCAAGCATGGAGCATTTCCAGGTTCGGTGAAAAAGCGCGCGAGAGTAACCGAAAGCACTGCGGCCGGGGGCCTTCATTGCGCCGTCAGCAGTGACATCGCCGACCCGGTCGCCAAGAGAATCGGTTTGCGGTAGCCTCGGCGGCCTATCTCAAGAGGAGCTTTCCCATGGCACGTGCAACCGCCCGCCACATCCTGGTTTCCACCGAAGCCAAGTGCAATGAACTCAAGGCCGCCATCGAAGGCGGTGCCGACTTCGCCGAAGTCGCCAAGGAGAATTCCAGCTGCCCATCCAGTCGCCAGGGCGGCGATCTGGGCTCGTTCGGCCCCGGTCAGATGGTCAAGGAGTTCGATACTGTAGTCTTCAGCGCCCCGATCAATGTCGTGCAGGGCCCGGTGAAGACGCAGTTCGGCTATCACCTGCTGGAAGTGACCAGCCGCCAGGACTGATCGCCTCGTCCCTGCACACAGGTGCAGGGGCGCCTCCCGCATCGCGCCGAAGAGGCGCCCTCCCCAGCAGCACCTCCCGGCTACGCCTGCTGCCAGTCACGACTCCAGACGGAAGCGCCCAGTCAGTGACTTGAGGCCTTTCATGCTCTGCATGATGGTGTTGCCCGATGCCGCCGTATCCTGCGTGACGCCTGCTGCCTGATCGGCAACCTGGGCGATGCGTGTCAGCGACTGGTTCATGTCCTCGGCAACCTGCGACTGCTCCTCGGCGGCCGTGGCGATCTGGTTGGTCATCCCGCGAATGGTCTGCACCGCACCAACGATCTGCCCCAACGCATGCTGGGCTGCCTCGATCTGGGTGAGCGTGGTCGCACTGCTCTGGCGCGACGCATCCATGGCGTGACCGGCACGAGTCGCCTGACTCTGCAGGCGCTCGACCAGTACGCCAACCTCCTTGGCCGAGCTTTGCGTGCGACTGGCCAGGCTGCGCACTTCGTCGGCAACCACCGCGAAACCGCGGCCCTGCTCACCGGCACGGGCAGCCTCGATCGCGGCGTTGAGCGCCAGCAGGTTGGTCTGCTCGGCGATACCGCTGATCACGTTGAGCACCTTGCCGATCTCGTGACTGTCCTGAACGAGCTGCTGCATCACGTCGGACAGGCCGTCGACATGGCCGCTGAGGGTGCGGATGGCGCCGACCGATTCATTCATCACGGTACTGCCGGCATTGGTTTCCTGCTCGGCGACGTCGGCAGCATTGGCCGCCTCGACGGTGCTACGTGCGACCTCATGCGAGGTCGCCAGCATTTCGTTCATCGCGGTCGCGACCTGATCGATCTCGGCCTGCTGCCCTTCAACGTTGCGCGCGCTGTCACCAGCCAGACCAGCCATGCGCACGCACTGTGCATCCGCATCGTCAGCGGCCTGCCGCACGCCCTTGATCATCTCGCCCACCTGGCCCAGCAGGCGGTTGTAGGCCAGGGTGATCATGCCCATCTCGTCATCGGCATGGCGCACCTGCAGCGGCGCGGAGAAATCACCCTGGCTGACCTTTTCCAGACGACCGCGCAGTTCGTCGATCTGCAGCATCAGCCAGTTCATGCCGGCGATCCGCCCGAGAATGACCAGCAGCAGGATGCACAGGGTCGAACCGAGCGCGACCCAGAGCTGCTGCGACGCGCTGCGATTGGCCTCGGCGGAAATCAGCGACACGACCTCGTTGGCCGCGGCGAGAATATCGTTGGAGTCGGTAGCGATAGCCTTAACATCGGCGCTCTGGCCTGCCGCCAACGCCTGCACAGCGGGCCGGTAGCGTTGCCATATCTGGTCGACACGCTGCAGATGCGGTTTTGCGCTGGCCAGCTCCACGGGCGCGATGCCCTGGGCACGGTCACCATTGAGCAGCAGCCGATGCGACTGCTCGAAGCGCTGGATGGTTTTGTCCACGTCAGCGGGGCTGCCAATGCCCTGCGCGGCCAGCAGGGCCTCCTTCATCATCTTCTGGCTGAGCATGCGCTGCGCACCGGCCATATCGATCTGGCTGGCGTCCTTGCTGGACATGAACAAGACACCGGCGGTCAATGCCGCACAGAAGAAGATCAGGCTGTAGGAGAAGAAGAACTGATGGTTGATGGTACGCAGACCCAGTCCGCGTAAAAGGGCCTGGATGACGTTCGCCAAGGTGCTGGTCATGGAGTATTCCAACTACGGAAAAGGATGCGTCGTCAACGTCTAAATGACGCTGCACTCATCCGGTTCTCGGCCGCCAACGGGGCAACTTGATACCACTGGTCAGACGTCTTGAGACCAGGCGCTGCGCGGCTTTCGCCCACTCACCGGCACTCAGTGAATGACCGGTCACGTACTGACCCAGGTCAACGAAACAGCTTGCCGTGCGGCTGATCTTTTTGGCCCGATCATGCCGCAGCGACTATGGTCAGGTAACGCGAGATGACTCGCAGCGTTATGGGTTCGACCGAGGGCCAAGTCATGTTTCAGGTATCACGCAGAGGCGAAAACCGCATCGATATCGACTTCTCCGGCAAGCTGGACAGCCAGGCCATGCGCGCCGCACTGGACGATCTGCTGTTCAAGTCCGAAGGCATCAGCAATGGCCGGATGCTCTACCGCATCGGCGATTTCGACCTGCCCACGCTCGGCGCCGTCGGGGTCGAACTGTCCCGCCTGCCGCAACTGTTCCGCTTCATCCGCCGCTTCGATCGCTGCGCGGTGATCGCCGGCAAGGAATGGCTGCGCAAGGCTAGCGAGGTCGAGGGCGCATTGATTCCCGGGCTTACGATCAAAGCCTTCGATCTGCACCAGGAAGCCGAAGCGCTCGCCTGGCTGGAACATGGATAGCCCCGGGAAAACGCAACGACCCGACCTATGGAAGCGAATGCCCCGCCCTGCCTCGCTGTCGAATACGAACATCAACAGCACGGAGAACGGACATGGGACTTTTCGATACGATCAAGGCAAAGCTCGGCCTGGGCGATGTCTCCAACGAGGCGCAGACCAAGGCCCATGTGCCGCCGGCAGATGCCACGCACTCAAGCGCAGAAGGCATTACCCTGAGTGACAGACCGACCACCACCGACAACGCGACCATCGCACCGCACAAGGACCTGAATCAGAGGTCAGGCACCATCAGCGGTGTTGATGTGGTGGCGCAGCTGGAAGCCAAGGCAGCGCAGCATCCCGAAGCGCTGAACTGGCGCACCTCGATCGTGGATCTGCTGAAATTGCTCGGGCTGGATAGCAGCCTAGAGTCACGCCGTGAACTGGCAACCGAACTCGGCTGCCCGCCGGAGCAGATGGCCGACTCGGCGCAGATGAACATGTGGCTGCATCGGGCGGTCATGAAGAAGCTGGCTGAGAACGGCGGCAGCATTCCGCCGGAACTGCTGCACTAACTGCTGCGTTAGATGTGCGAAGGGCCTTCCGAGGAAGGCCCTTGCCTGGTGACTTACGAGTTGCGGACCTGCTCGTCCGCCAGGAAATCTTCCTCCAGCAGCGCATCGCGCTCAGCGACCGCACCGTCGATCATCAGCGGCTGGCTGCCGGCGCGCTTGCTGCGCAATTTTCCGAACTGGTGCGCCAGGGCATTGTTCAGTTTGTCGACCGCGCCATCGATCGCCAACTCCAGCGACTCGGCTTTGTGCGTAACGGAAATCGGCTGCAGTCCCTTCGGACGCGCTTCGATCTGGCAGCGCTTGTCGTGGGCGCCGGCCTTGTCACCGTTTTCATCGTTGAGGTGGACGACGACGCGAGTCAGCTCGTCGTCGAACCGGTCCAGCTTGCTTGCGACACTGGCACTGACCCAATCCGCCAGACGGGCACTGCCTTCGATGTGGTTATCGCTGTGAACCTGGATTTGCATAAGTCGTCCTTACTTCCGCTTATGAGCACCACCGTTGCCAGTGGCTTGGTAATAGCTATGCCACCGTTTCGCTGAATAAGCAACGGGCAAGATGTCGCCAAAGCTTTTCTCGCCTGACGCAAATTTCGCTTTGCTATCCGAAACTTAGCGCGATCGCCGCCATTGCTCGCGAGAAGCTGGACAGATGCCGGCAGCCAGCGGGGGTGCAACTATTTGTGTGCGACCGCCACCGGGCGAGACGCCAGGACGATTACCCGGCGTCGGACGGCAGACGTCCGACACCGGAGCGGATGATCGAAGCGCTACGCGGCGTGCTGGAACAGCTGTCGGCCATGATCGAGGTGCTGGTCAACCAGCCACTTGCCATGGGCGATGGACAGTCGCTGAGCCTTGTCCAGCTCATCCATGAAAGCGTGCTCGAGCGGCAGCGGCATCCGGCGGGTAACGTTGCCCATCGGGTCGGTGATCCGGCAGCCACCCGCCCAAGGAGTCGGGGTGCCGGGATATTCCATCACCTCCGCGGTGATGAGGTGGTCGCGGTAGGCGCATTGCATCATGGTCATGATCGTTACCTCGCTCTGTGCGGGCAGCCATCAGGACACGCAGGTGGTTCGGGCCTGATGGCTGCCGATATCCCCCTGTAAACGGGCCGATTCGCCGGCCCAAATGCGTCAGGACGGTATAGCACAGGCTGTGCGGCCTGTGCCGACTAGAACAGATGGGGTCGACGAACGCGATCGACTCAGACGTCCAGCGAGGGACCGATGAGTTCGCTCAGCTGCCGATATACACCTGGCGCCGCCACCAGATAGGGGTTGCCCCTGAGCAAGCCATCATCACGGAAGAAGTCGTTGCGCAGGCCGCCTGCCTCGGCCACCAGCACCAGCCCGGCCAGGCAATCCCAGCTCTTGAGTTCGGTTTCGTAGTAGCCGATCAAGCGCCCTGCAGCGACATAGGCGGTCATCAGTGCGCCAGAGCCGTTGCGGATGAACATGCCGCCTTCGGCCAGGAGCTTTTCCAGAAACGGAATGAAGTGCTCCTTGCCGCGCGGGTGGAAGGTACCGGCGCCAGTCAGCCCCTCGCGCACATGAGTCGCGGCGCTGGCCTTGAGCCGGGTCTGGTTGACGTACGCGCCACGGCCCACGCAACCGTGAAACAGCTCGTCATGGTTGGGATCGGCAATCGCGCCGATATGGGGCTCGCCGTCGATCAGAAGGCCGATGGAGACGCACCAGTTGTGCAGACCGTTAACGAAACAGGCAGTACCGTCGATGGGGTCGATGACCCAGACGCAGCGCGCCTTGAGATCGGCCGAACCGCTCTCCTCGCCGAGGAAACCGTCCTGCGGGAATTGCTCGGCCAGCCGTGCGCGAATGAAATCCTCAATGCTTTTGTCAGCGATGCTGACCACATCCTGCTGGTCGCTGCCCTTGTGCTCCACGTCCAGCGTCTCGCGCTGGCGGTAGTAGTCCATGCCGAGCTGCGCCGCCTCCAGCGCAAGGCTCTTGGCACAGGCGTAGCGGGCATCGATATCGAGATTGCTCATGGCGCGGGTCTCAGGCAAAAGCGGCATTCTAGACAGGCGTGAAGTTCAGCACGAGGGCAGCGAGCGCACCCGCCACCCGCAGTACACTTCAGCCACCGGCGCTCGGCTGGGTCGGATAGTTTTCCAGCGTGGCACGGCCGCGCTCGCCGACGCTGCGCAGGCTCTGGTTGGCGCTGACGGGGTGTCCCTGACGTGTCACGAGGGTTCGGCGTTCTTCGGGCATGACAGCTCCGCTTCGGTACCTTGGAACATCTTAGGTTCCGCAACGGCGAGCGCGTTCGCTCTGGTGCCACCGTGTCTGACGAGCGTTGTCCGCACCGGAGCCGATGCCACAGCCGCGACGAATCAGGCAGCCGATGGTCCTATCTGCGAGCCTCGGCTCACCCACGCAGACAGGAGATTCCCATGGGCTTGTTCAACTCGATACTGGAAAAGATCGGCCTCGGCCAGGCGCACGCCGCGCCGGATTCCACCGCACCTACCACGCCTCCCGAGGCGTCCACAGGCGGCGCCGGAGCGCTCGCCACACCGGCCGTAGATCAGGTGGACGTCGCCGCCAAGCTCGACGGCATGGCGCACAATCATCCCGAAAAACTCAACTGGCGAACCTCCATCGTCGATCTGCTGAAATTGCTCGGCCTGGACAGCAGCCTGACGGCGCGCAAGGAGCTAGCGAGCGAGCTGGGTTGCCCAGCGGACAAGATGGCGGACTCGGCACAAATGAACATGTGGTTGCACAAGACAGTGCTGAACAAGCTGGCCGACAACGGTGGCAACGTCCCGGCCGATCTGCTGGATTGAACTGCCTGAAGGGGCCTCAGGCTGCGGCGCCTGCCGCAGCCTGGGCGAGCGATCAGTGCTGGTGCATGCGCACGTTCAGCTCGTCGACGATGGGCGCCCACTCGGCATCCTCGACCCACTCGTCGCGCAGCAGCGCACGCTGCGACTCGTTCCAGACCGGAGCGTCGGCCAGGCGGACGTCTTCCGGCAAGCGCCCATGCTTGCCGATGAACGCATCGATACTGGCAGGATCGGACGCCAGACCGAGCTGCTCGAACAGGGTGCCAAGATCTTTGTTAGGTAGTTCCATGGTGCTCTCCTAGGGGCTCGTGAAACGGCCGAAAGGCGCATCGCGCGCGTTCCGCTACTTGCCTATTCAGAGGTCCGGCGGCTCAGTACAGTTCCGCCTAGGCCTACGAGGAATGCACCGCATGGACATACTGCTTAGCGGCAACTTCGACGATGACGAGCGTGACGCCTGGCTCGCCGAACTGCAGGCCGCCCTGCCCGACGCCCATTGGCACCTGACCGCGACGCCGGAGAATGCCGGCCTGATCACGGCAGCAGTGGTCGCCAATCCCCCGCCGGGCTCGCTGCAAGGGCTACCCAACCTGCGCCTGATCCAGTCGCTGTGGGCAGGCGTGGACCGCCTGCTGAACGACCCGAGCCTGCCCGACGTGCCGGTGGCACGCATGGTCGATCCGGCCATGAGTGCGGCCATGGCTGAAACCGCGCTGTGGGCGACGCTCTCGCTGCACCGGCACTTCTACGCTTACGCCCGGCAACAGCACGCGCGCGAATGGCAGCCGCTGCCACAACGACGAGCCGATGAGATTCAGGTGACGCTGCTCGGCACGGGTCAGATGGGCCGAGCCTGCGCCATGCGCCTGCTCGCCTTGGGCTATCGGGTGACTGGCTGGAACCTGCACGGCGGTACGCTGGAGGGCCTGCCGCTCGAACATGGGATGGACGCGCTCTGGCCGCTACTGGCCCGTAGCGACATCGTCATCAACCTGCTGCCCTTGACCGCACAGACCAGCGACCTGCTGGATCGGCGCTTCTTCAATGCCATGCGCCCCGGCGCCGGGCTGGTCAACCTGGCACGTGGCGGGCATGTGGTAGATGCGGATCTGCTGCAGGCACTGGCCAGCGCCCAGGTCAGCCATGCGGTGCTCGACGTATTCCGCAACGAGCCGCTGCCACCAGAGCAGCCATTCTGGAGCCATCCGCAAGTAACCGTGCTGCCGCACGTGGCCGCCGCAACGGACATGCGCAGCGCCGCTCGGATCGTCGTGCAGAACCTGAGAGCGCTGCGTGACGGCCAGCCGTTGCGTGACCTGGTGGAACGCAGCCGCGGCTATTGAAGCGCGGCTGCGAGATCAGGCGCGGCCGAGCCCCTCAATCCTGGCTCAGTGCGCCGATCCGGTGGATGGAAAGGTCCGCGCCGTTGAACTCTTCCTCCTGGCTCAGGCGAATGCCTGTGGTCAGCTTGAGCAGGCCATAAACGCCGAAGCCGCCCAGCAGCGCCACCAGCATGCCCAGGCCGCTACCGATCACCTGACTGATCAGGCTCACACCACTCAGCCCGCCCAGTGCCGCCTGGCCGAAGATGCCGCAGGCCACTCCGCCCCAGATCCCGCACAGACCGTGCAACGGCCATACACCCAGCACATCGTCGATCTTCCAGCGGTTCTGCGTAGCGGTGAATGCCCAGACGAACAGCGCTCCCGCGATCGCACCGGTGGCCAGCGCACCGACGGGATGCATCAGATCGGAACCGGCACAGACCGCCACCAGTCCGGCCAGCGGCCCGTTGTGCAGGAAGCCAGGGTCATTGCGCCCGGCCAACCAGGCAGCAGCGGTGCCCCCAACCATTGCCATCAACGAGTTGACCGCCACCAGCCCGCTGATGCCTTCGAGGGATTGCGCACTCATCACGTTGAAGCCGAACCAGCCGACGATGAGAATCCAAGAACCGAGCGCCAGGAACGGAATGTTCGACGGCGCGAAAGCCACCAACCGGCCATCCCGATAACGACCGTTGCGCCGCCCCAGCAGGATCACCGCACCAAAGGCCAGCCAGCCGCCCATAGCGTGCACCACCACGGAGCCGGCGAAGTCATGGAAGGATGCACCGAACTGGTGCTCGAGCCAGGCCTGAAAACCGAAATTGCCGTTCCAGATGAGCCCTTCGAAGAACGGATAGACGAACGCGACGATCAGCAGCGTTGCACACAGCTGCGGACCGAAGCGCGCGCGCTCGGCGATGCCGCCGGAGATGATCGCCGGAATGGCCGCGGCGAACGTCAGCAGGAAGAAGAACTTCACCAACGCGTAGCCATGGTCCAGTACCAGTTGATCCGCTGGCTGCATGAAGGTCACGCCGTAGGCGACCCAGTAACCAATGAAGAAGTACGCCAGGGTGGACACGGCAAAATCGGTGATGATTTTCGACAGGGCATTGACCTGATTTTTCAGGCGTACCGTGCCGACTTCGAGAAAGGCGAAGCCGGCATGCATGGCCAGCACCATCACCGCGCCAATCAGGATGAACAGGGTATTGGAGCCGTGAACCAGGGTTTGCACGGCACTGTCGAGGTTTTCCATGGATGACTACAGCCTCAGCGGGTACGCACCAAAACGGTAACCACGACCAGACGCACGCACCGAGATGCATCACTGCGCCATGGCTGATTACCATCACCTGCAGCCGGAGGTCGCCTTGAGCATGCCGCCCAAGCGTCGTTAATCCTTTTTAATCAATAGATTAGGGATTTTACCGGTTTCCCGCCGTGCGCCATTGCGGGGCCTGCACGACGACTGCTGCACCAAGCCATAGCAATGCTCGTACCAAGCGCGGCGACGGCCTCGGTGCAGCGCACGGTCAGAGTGCAGAAAGCGCGCGGTATTCGTCCTGGGCCAGCTGGTCGGTCATACCGCTGATGTAGTCCTGCAGCATGCGGTTGCGGTAGTAGAACTCCCACAAAGGCCGATCCATCGATTGCTCGCCGTGGTCCTTGAGCGCTTCGTAGTAGGCCTTGACCAGCTGGTTGGGCAGGCGACGCGCAAGCATCTGCAGGTGAGGTTCGCTGCGGCAGGTGCCGAGGGTGAGTGCATCGAACACCGTTGCCGGCACGCGCAGCAGCGGCGCATAGAACTCCAGCAAGCCCTGGAGAATGCGATAGCCCTGCAATTGCAGCGTTTCCACCTCGCGGTGGCAGAACACCTTGTCCATCGCGACATCCTTGAAGGTCTGCACGATGGCGTTGGCCAGGCTGTCGTCCTCCAGCAATGCACGGTCGAGGGTGCCGTGATAGACGGCTTCGATGTTGTCGACGAACTGCCGCGCGGCATGTTGCACCAACGGATGGATCAGGCTCACCCGCAGCCAGATAAAGAACTCGCCAGCCTTGTTGATCGGCTCCTTGTGCGCCCGCTCAAGCGCATAGTTGACCATGCTGCGAAAGCTGCGCTCAGGCCCCGGCACTGGTGCATCCACCGAACCATGCAGGGCGAACTTGTCGAGCAACAGCTGCGCCAGCTGTTCGATGCTGAAAATACCCTTCTCCACCGAGTCCTCGATATCGGCCAGGCAATAGGCGATGTCATCGGCGGCTTCCATCACGTAGGCCAGCGGGTGGCGCGTGCACGGCTGCATGTCCAGCGTGGCCTGCAAGGTACGCACGAAGGGTTCCTCGGATAGGTAGAAACCGGGTTTCTTCAGCAGGTAAGCGCCAGGCGTGGCCTTCGCCGGTTTGGCCTGATAGGCGGGACGAACGTATTTGAGCAGGCCGGCGGTCTGCGTATAGGTCAGGTTGAGGCGCTGCAGCGAAACCACCAACCGCACGGCTTGGGCGTTGCCTTCGAAGTGCTTGAGATCGACCAGCATCCGTTTGCGCAATTCGGCATCGCCCTGCCCCGGCGTGACAGCGGCAGTGAACAGCGCATCGAGGTGACGCGCGAACCACTCGCCAATGGCGTACTCACCAAAATGGCCGAACGGTGGATTGCCGATGTCATGCATCAGGCAGGTCATCTCGACCAGGCTCTGCAGCGCTGGCTCAAGCCGGTCCAGGCCAAATTCGGCAGCCCTGTCGCCAAGCTGCTTGTAGAGCGTGCGAACGATGAAGCGGCCGGTCTGCTGCACTTCCAGCGAGTGCGTCAGACGGCTGCGTACCGCGGCATTGCGTTCCAGCGGGAATACCTGGGTCTTCTGCTGCAGGCGCCGCACCGCAGCAGAGTTGATGATGCGCCCGCGGTCGCTCTCCAGTTGGTCCAATACAGCGTCGAGGTTGCCGTCGCTGGCCCGCTGGCCGGTCTCGGCCTTGCCATAGGGGCGCTGGCGGGAGATTTTGTGCTTGAAGTTCACGGACACCGGCATGCATCGTTCTCGCGGCGCTAAAAATATGAGCCATCGAGCCTAACGCGAGCGTTGCGGGTTTACCATCGCCGCCCCTTTCATCGCCAAGCACGGCGACGGAGACGATTCGTGAGTCGAGCAGATTTCCATCAGAACAACGCCGCGCGCGCCCGCGCCGAAGCCCAACGGCTGTTGGACCAGCAAGCGGTCCTTGGCTCGCGCTGGTTGGCCTGGGTCGCCACCGAGCTGTATCAGCTCAGCCCGCCGGAATATACCGCGATGGTGCGCCGCGAACTGGAACGGCTCAACCAGGCGCAACAGCCTTGAATGAGCGCATTGTGACCACCCCGCTGCAACAGTGGGCGGTCAGCGGCCCGCTGCTGTGCGAGCGGTATTCGCCACTACCCGGCAGTAGCAAGGCCACCGCCATGGACAAGCACGCGAGCACCGGCCCGCTCTGGCTGGGAATGACCGGTTTGCAGGGTGATCGGGTTGCCGACCTGCGCTTTCACGGCGGCCCCGATCGCACACTCTGCCACTATCCAACGCAGCATTACGCTTACTGGGCGCAGCGCTTCCCGCAGTTGCGCGCACGGCTTGGCCTCGGCGCCTTCGGCGAGAACCTGGGCAGCGAACAGCTGGATGAGCATCAGCTATGCATCGGCGATCGGCTGCGCTGGGGCGGCGCACTGATAGAAGTCAGTCAGCCGCGCTCGCCCTGCATCAGGCTGGACAATCGCCACGGCGTGCGAGGCCTGGCGCGCGAGCTGTCGACGAGCGGTCGCACCGGCTGGCTCTACCGCACCGTCGAGGAAGGAACGTTGCACCTGGGCGACAGTTTGCAACTGCTAGAACGGCCGCACCCGGCCATCAGCGTGGCACATGTCTGGCGTTGCTTTCTCGACCCGACGCTGGCTGACGAAACACTGCTGCAACTGGCCGAGCTGCCACGCCTTGCCACGCACTATCGGGCAATATTCCGCCAGCGCTACGACGCTCGTCGCAGCCAGCGTGACCAGCGCAGCCTGTTCGACTGAGCCCAGGACAAAGCATTACGTGCATTGCGGCGCAGCAGTGCCATACTGCAGCGGTCACGGAAGACACCAGGCCGAAACAGGCTTCGCTCCAGCGGCGACAGTCAGGCCTTCGCGCATCAGGAACCTGTCCAGCCAGCAATCAGAGGTGAACACCATGAGCAAGGGAATGGACGCAAAAAAGAACGGCAAGAAAAAGCCGATGAAAACGGCGCAAGAAAAACGTATGGCCAAGCGCGACAAGAAGAGCGGCTCCAGCACCACACTGCTCGGCACCCACGCTGCCACCCATTGAGCCTGATCGCTGCAAACGCCCGGTCTGATACCGGGCGTTTCAGGCCCTGGCAAGGCGCAGTCGACCGAATAGCCAGCCGCCGCAGACATTCACCGCCAGCCCTATCATCACCAGCAGCGCCCCACCCAACTGCAACGCCCCCAATCGCTCCCCCAGCAGCAGACTGGCCGAGGTCAGCCCGACCACCGGCACCAGCAGCGAGAATGGCGCCACCTGATTCGCCGGATAGCGCGACAACAGGCGACTCCACAGGCTATAGCCAAGAATGGTCGCACCGAAGGCCAGGTACACGAGCACCAGGATTGTCTGCCAGCCGATGCCGCGTAATGCGGTTTCGATCACCTGCGGCCCTTCGAGCCATAGCGACAGCGCCAGAAATGGCAATGGCGGTACCAGACTGCCCCAGACCACCAGCCCGACCAGATTAACCTTGCCGACCTTGCGCGTGACGATGTTGCCCAGCGCCCACATGGACGCCGCACAGATCGTCAGCACGAACCCGCTCAGGGTCATGCCCAGCCCGCTCTGCGCGCCGATCAGCGCCAAGCCGCAGGCCGCTATGAGCAGGCCCAGCAGATTGGCTGCGCGTATCCGCTCGCCGAGAAACATTGCGGCGAAGAACAGCGTGAAAAACGCCTGCGACTGCAGCACCAGCGAGGCCAGCCCAGCCGGCATGCCGTGCTTCATGGCAGTGAACAAAAAGGCGAACTGCCCGAGGGAGATGGTCAGCCCGTACGCCAGCATCCAGCGCAACGGCACCTGCGGACGCTTGATGAAGAACACCGCCGGCACCGCTGCCAGCATGAAACGCAGCGCGCCAAGCAGCATCGGCGGCACATCATGCAGGCCGATCATGATGACCACGAAGTTCATGCCCCAGACGATGATGACAACCAGCGCAAGCAGCAGGTCCCGAGGCGACATGGCGACGCACCTTGTTACGGAAATGTCCATTAGAGCTGCGACCGCCAGCGAGCAGTCCATACAGTCGCAACCCAATTGAGCGGCACAGTCGCCATCGCACCGTCGATCACCCTGCAGCCGGGCTTGCCCACCACCGGCGACGAAACCCGTGCGGACGCTATAGAATCCACGCCTGGTTTCATTACATTTCGACGGGGACGAGCATGGGCGCACAGTGGAAAGCGAAGCATAAGGAAGCGGCGGCGAACGCCAAGGGCAGGATCTTCGGCAAGCTGTCGAAGGAAATCATGATCGCAGCCCGCAGCGGTGCCGACCCCGATATGAATCCGCGCCTGCGCCTGGTCGTCGAGCAAGCCAAGAAGGCCTCGATGCCCAAGGACACCCTTGAGCGCGCCATCAAGAAAGGTGCCGGTCTCAGCGGTGAAGTGGTTCATTACGAGCGCACCCTCTACGAAGGCTTCGCTCCGCATCAGGTGCCACTGATCGTCGAATGTCTGACCGACAACGTGAACCGTACCGTCGCCGAGATCCGCGTGCTGTTCCGCAAGGGCCAGCTGGGCTCATCCGGCTCGGTGAGCTGGGACTTCGACCATGTCGGCATGATCGAGGCGGCTCCTCAAGGCGACGCCGACGCCGAAATGGCCGCCATCGAAGCCGGCGCCCAGGATTTCGAAGCAGCGGATGAAGGCGCCACCCTGTTCATCACCGAACCGACCGATCTCGACGCCGTCTGCAAAACCCTCCCGGAGTTCGGCTTTACGGTGCAGTCCGCACAACTGGGTTATCGCCCGAAGAACCCGGTCAGCCTGTCCGGTGCGGAACTCGAAGAGGTCGAAGCATTCCTCGAGGCCATCGATGCCCACGACGACGTGCAGAACGTCTATGTCGGCTTGGCTGGCTGACCGCGATCGGCTTAACTGAGGCCGTTCCTGCCCCACTCCTGGTGACGGACACACGGCCTTTGAAGAACAAGTAGTCCGGCGAGGATTGACGATGAGTACCAGCAAGCCCACCACGCCCTACAGCCAGCGCGAGCAGGGCTACCGGGAAAAAGCACTGAAGATGTACCCGTGGGTCTGCGGGCGTTGCGCCCGGGAGTTTTCCGGCAAGCGCCTGAGTGAATTGACGGTCCATCACAAGGATCACAATCACGACAACAACCCAGAGGATGGTTCGAACTGGGAGCTGCTCTGTCTGTACTGCCACGACAACGAGCACTCCCGTTACACAGACAACCAGTACCAGGCCGAAGCCCGCCCCGGCAGCGACCTTGGTCCGAAGGAAACCTTCAAGGCCTTCGCCAACCTGGCCGACCTGCTCAAGGGCAAACAGGGCTGATCGGCCAGAGCTGGCGTTTCAGCTCATTTTACCAGCAGAACCGGGACCGATACCTCGTGGATCACCCGGTTCGCCACCGACCCCAGCACCAGCCCGGTGAAGCTGCCCAGGCCGCGAGTACCCATCACCACCGTGTCGCAACCCAGCCGCTTGACTGCATCGGCGACCTGTTCGGCGACGTTGCCCATGAGCGCATGAGTCTCACAAGTCAGACCCGCTGCCTGCAGCACTGCGGCCGCCTCGTCGAGAACGGTACGAGCCTTGGCAATCAGGCTGTTGTTCAATTCGTCGTACATGGCCGCAGTGAAATATTCGCCATAGATGACCGGCTCGTGCTGGACATTGACAACGTCCACCTGCAGCGACATTCCGGTATCCCGCGCCAGGTCGACGACATACTGCAAGGCGCGCTTGGCGTTGTCCGAACCATCATATGCAACCAGAAGCCTGCGCATGTTGCTGTCTCCGCTGTTGTGTGGATTTTCAGCTTAGACCAGCTGCCGCTGCGCTGTCGGCACTGCTTGCACTTGTCTTGATCTGGCGCAACCGCGCATCATCGCGCGCCTCTTTCAACAAGCCAGGGATAAGCCTGATGACCTCCGCTCAAGAACCCGCGTTCGGCGTCGGCGACGCTTCATTCCAGGCTGCAGGCGGCGAGCCCGGACTGCAACGGCTGGTCGCCGACTTCTATCAGGTGATGGAAGAATCGCCCCAGGCGACAAGGGTACGCGCCATGTATCCGGATGACCTGAGCGAAGCGCAAGATCGTCTCGCGAGTTTCCTCAGCGGCTGGCTGGGCGGCCCGAAGCGCTACGCGGAAAAGTACGGAGGCATCAGCATTCCGCAGTTCCACACCCGCTGGCAGGTCGGCGAAGCCGAGCGGGATGCGTGGCTGTTCTGCATGGAGCAGGCGATTGCCCGCCAGCCCTACACAGAAGCATTCGCCGAATACCTGTTGCGCCAGTTGCGCGTCCCCGCCGACCGTATCCGTCAGGTGCAAGCGGCCTGCCCGGCTCGTCCCGGCCGCAACTGAGCGGTATCGTGCGGGCCGAGACCATCAATCATTGGGCCTCACGCCAGCCCCAGCCCCGTCGATAGATCATGTCCGTTGCGCCGAACCGGGCCGCAGGCTTGCGCTGGCTCGTTCCAGTCATCCGCTCAAAGGCGAACCGAGCCACCCGCCTCGCGTCATACAGACATGGCGGCCGTTGCCGCGGTAGCACCAGCCCGCCGTTCAACCGGAGTTGGTTCGTCTTATGAAAATCCGCTTTGCGTCCATCAACCAGCAGAAGATCCGCGAGGTTTGCGAGATCCTCGAGCCGAGCGGGATCGAGGTGAAACCCTTCCCGATCCGTATCGAGGAGCTGCGCACCGAGGACCTGCAGCAACTGGTGAGCGATAAGCTCCTGACGGCATTCAAACTGATCGGTAAGCCGGTCTTCGTCGAGCATACCGGGCTGTTCGTCAACAGCCTCAACGGCTTTCCCGGTGGCCTGACGCAGATATTCTGGGATCGCCTGCAAGCCAAGCGATTCTCCGAGCTGATCGGGCGACTCGACGACCCCGCGGCAGAAGCACGAACCCTGATCGGCTATTGCGACGGTCGCAAGCGGCACTTCTTCGAGGGCATCGTTGCCGGACGTATTTCATCGTCCCCTGCAGGTCACGGTGGTTTCGAATGGGACGATGTATTCATCCCCGATGGGCAGAACGAGACGTTCGCGCAGCTGGGCAAGCAGAAGAACGGATTGTCCATGCGCCGGCGCGCACTGGATGCCTTCGTCACCTTTCTGCGGGAGTCCTAAGGCATGGACCAGCTCCGCGATGCGTACCGCAACAATCGCCTGATTCTGTTCGTCGGCTCAGGCGTTTCCGCCAACATCGGCCTCCCACCTTGGAAGGACCTGATCGACGAAATTGCCGTGCAGCTTGATTACGACCCCGAGGTGTTCAATACCTATGGCAATTTCCTTGCGCTGGCGGAGTACTACCGGATCAAGAAAGGCAGCATCGGCCCACTGCGCAGCTGGATGGACCGCGAATGGCACCGCAACATCGAGATACGAGATTCGGAAATCCATCGGCTGATCGTCCAGGGGCGCTTTCCCGCGATCTACACCACCAACTATGACCGATGGCTCGAATATGCTCATGAAGCGCATGCGGTCGATTATGTGAAGATCGCCAATGCCAGCGACCTGACCAAGGCGCGCGACGGGGTCAGGCAGATCGTGAAGTTTCATGGCGACTTCGATGATGACGCCTCGATCGTGCTCGACGAAACCAGCTACTACCAGCGCCTGCAATTCGAGACTCCGCTGGATATCAAGTTGCGTGCTGACACGCTAAGCAAGGCCGTTCTGTTTATTGGATATAGCCTTTCGGATACCAATATCCGTTTGCTCTTCCACAAGCTGTCGAAAATATGGAACGAGCATGAAGCGCTGGGTGTAAGGCCGATTTCCTATGTGTTCTCACACAAACCCAACCCGGTACAGGAAGAAGTCTTACGACAATGGGGGATTCGCATGATTGCATCCGAAGACGACGAACCCGGAGTTGCTCTGAAGAACTTTCTTCAGCAACTGGTCGAGGGCTGAGCCATCGACTGCTAACAAGCGAAACGCTAGTTACGGTAGCTCTGAACTTGCGCGATGCCACAACGGGCATCGCGCATGCTTCGATCAGTAATTGAAACCAATACCGATGCTGTAGAGGAACACACCGTCATCATAACGATCCTGCGCATCACTGCCGCTCTTGAACAGGAACTGATATTCCGCCATCGCGGTAATGAAGGTCTTGTCCTGAACCCAATATTTAAAGCCGATTTCCGGCCCCGCCATGAAGGTTTCGTCTACGCGGTCGCCGTAGACCCCGCCGATGCTCGCGCCAATGAAAGGCCGCGCCTTGCCGGTACCGAAGTGGTAGTCGTAGAAGACCCTGGTTGACCCGTCGAACTTGACGCTTTCGCCTTCGGTATCACGGGCATTGACGGTTTGTCGAACACCCCATAATGAAGACTCGCTCAGATACTGACCCCAACTTCCCTGAACGGAGAAGATGGTATCGTCGAAGTCTTTATCACTGCTGCCCGCGCCACCCAGGGTAATTTCCTTGTCACCCGTCATTGGAGCTGCTCCGGCAATAGCCGGGAGCATCGCAGCGATCATCAATGTAGTTTTGAAGATTCGGTTCATGACGGCACCTCTATTTATGCTTGTCGGTATACGCAATAAAAATGCGTAGTCCTGAGACAAGCATGTAAAAGCAATGGTTGCCCAAAGAATCGACGAATGACCCATATTTCATGGAAAACAGGAGAAAAATGTTCTAATGCGATGATTCTTATCATTTATGTATACATACAATATCGCCATGACATCATGTATCGCCACCCTTAGATATCGAATCGCCATCAGCGAATATTGACCGACAAATTTCCAACTTCCATATCAGCCAGCGACATCTGCGTGTTTCAATTGCAACTCAGGCACATCTTCTTCGCGCGAATCATCGAAGTACCGACTGAATGCCAAGTACATCCAGACAGGCATCAAGGCCAAGCCAACCGCAATGCATATCCACGCCAGAAGTGCACTGCCGCCCGGTTGCGGGAATAACAGCCGCCCTACACCAATCAATAGCGTAAATACGGACAAGGCAGTCACTACAACTGCAAACAGGCGTGCACCCAGAGCCTTGATCGAGTCACGACGGGTTACGCCGCAGCGTGTAGCAGTTTTTCCCCAGAAGCCGAACGGGCGGACCCTGCGGTAGAAGCGGTCAAGGGTTTGCTGATCAGTCGGTGGCGTGACGTAGCTGACCAGGATCGCGGCGCTACAGGTCACCAGTGACATGATGCCCAGGCGAATCCACTCCCTTTCCGGATCCGTGCCGAGGAAGTAGAGCAGCAGCGGTGCCGTGATCAGGGACGTGACCATTGCGGTCAGCTCGGAGTACAGGTTGATGCGCTCCCACAACCAGCGCAGCACCAGCACCGAGCCCATGCCCGCGCCGAATAGCAGTGAGATGAACCATGCCGTCTGGATCGAACCGAGGTTCGCCATGATGACCATCGCGATCAGCAGGATGAGCACGTTGGACAAACGGGCAACAAGCACCAGCTCCTTGTCCTTCGGCTTGCGCTTGAGCAATTTTGGCGCGACGACACCACCGTACACATCATTGCTCCAGTAGGAAGCGCCCCAGTTCAGGTGTGTATCGACCGTTGACGCCAAGGCGGCCAACAGGCCCACCAGCATCAGCCCGCGGAAGCCCGGCGGTAGCAGTTCATCGATGCCAGTGACGAACAGCGCCTCGCGGGCAGCGGTGAAGCCCTCCCCGTTCATTTCTTCAGGGCTGAACGGATAGAGCACCAGCAAGCCGATGGCGATGGCCAGCCAGAACAGACTGCGCAGGAAAATCTGCAGCCAGGTGAACACCAGGCCCGCAATACGCGCTTCGCGATCCGTCGGACAGGCCATGCTGCGCTGCGCCAGGTAGCCGGTGCCATCGGAGTTCATCTGGAAAAGCCACTGCAGACCGACGATCACCAGGAACGGCATCAGCGCCTCGCCTGCGTTGCTGGGCGGCGCGAACGACAGCATCTTGGCCGCCTGCTCACTGCCGTAGAGCTCGACGATGCGGTCCGTCAGCCCGCCAAGGCCCCCCGCGGCATCGACGACGAACCAGGCGTATGCCAGCGTACCGAGCATGGCCACGCTGAATTGCATCACGTCGGTCTGCACCACCGCTCGCAAGCCACCGGTGATGGAATACATCGCGGTGAAGGCGAGGATCAGCAGAATCGAAATCAGATTGTTGGTGCTGGTCGTCAGTTGATCGAGCCCGCTGATGCTCTCACCCAAGCGGATCCCGCTGGATTCGACCGCTCCCGTGATCACCGCGTAGACCCCGCCCGGCAGCCACTCGTGCCAGGGCAGGAACACTTCGGCGATGCGAATGGCCGCCACCAGCACCATCGCCAGCACGACGCAGTTGATTACCGTGCCGTAGTAGATGGCCTTGAACAATCGCAGAGGGACGACGGCAGGCCCGCTGTAACGCACGCGCGTGAGCTCCGCATCGGTGAGCACCCCGGCGCGACGCCAACCCGAAGCGAATACCCAGGCCAGCAGCAGAAACGCCAGACCGTAGATCCACAACCGCCAGAGCGCAAAAACCCCGGCAGTCGCAACGAGACCGCTGACCAGCAACGGCGTGTCGGCGGCGAACTGCGTGGCAGACATCGAAACGCCAGCACGCCAGCCCTTGATGGTGCGTCCGGCTAGAAAGTATTCGTCGAGGCTTTGTGATGCCTTGGTGCGCGCACGCATCCCTGCCGAGAGGCCGTAAACGATGAATGCAAGCACGATCAGTAGATCCAACATCTTGTTATTCCTGTCGTTGGAAGCGCTACAGGGTGAGAGCGCCCAGACGGAGGAAAAGATGCAATGAGCGGATGAACGGCATTACTCATGCAGCGAAGGTTCGTCCACCGGGGTACAAGCGCTAGACTGGCGCCTTCGAAAACAGCCGGGATGGCCATGTCCGCACTTGCCTATTCGCAGCTTCCGAACCACCTGCAGCCTTTGCTGGCGAAGTTCTATCGTGCCCACAACAGCCGAAACCGCATACGCACCGAAGCCGTATGTTGGGTAGCAAAGCGTGGCGATATCGTCGGAGGACTGTGCCTTACACCTGTGGAAGAGGGGCAGTTCCTGACGGGTCTGCTAGTGACCCCGACGGAGCGAAACCGCGGAATTGGTGCGCAACTGGTGCGCAACGCAGTGGCGTCCAGCGCAGGACCGGTCTGGCTATTCTGCAAACCGGAGCTTGTCGATTTCTATTCACGTCTTGGATTTTCGGTTGCGAATCGACTGCCAGCAGCCCTTGCAGACCGGCTTACGCGTTATAGACGCAGCAAAACGCTGGTCGCGTTGCAGAACGACCGAAGGATGATGTCAGTGCCCAACGCCACCCTGAAAATCGCCATCGCATGCCTGCTGGACGAGTGCGGCCGCATCCTGGTGGTACGTAAACGCGGGACGCGCTTCTTCATGCTCCCAGGCGGCAAGGCCGAGATTGGCGAAACACCGCTGCAAACCCTCCGACGCGAGCTGCAAGAGGAACTGGATCTGCCGCTCGAAGACAATGATTTCGATCCATTGGGCCACTTTCAGGCGCCAGCCGCCAACGAACCGGATCATCAGGTGGAAGCTGATGTATTCATCGCACGGCTGCCTCGCGCGGTGACCGTGCACGCCGAGCTGGAGGAGATGGGTTGGTTGGAAGCAGCGCCGTGCGAGCGGGACGACATCGCGCCACTATTGCGCAGCCATGTCATGCCAGCCCTCCTGGCACGCATGGCACAGGCCGAAAGCGTGGCCTGCTGCGCTGAGCCATCCGATCAAGGCGAAATAGGATCGCTCGCCGGAAAGGTCTCTTCGATTGCCTCATCGAGCTGATCTTCATCAGCCTCATCCGGCCGCCGGGCCACGTCGTCGCGCTCTTCGGGTGACGGGTCGTTATGCTGGTTGCCATTCATTTTCGCTCTCCGCTGATGGACTCCATTCCTTAGGCCGTACCCCGGCCACTCGGTTCAGCGAGACTTTTTTACAGGCAAAAAAAAAGGGGCGGGTTTGACCCCGCCCGCCTCCTTCCTTGTTCCCTATATCCCTTCTCATCTTCCTGGATGACACCGCTTCCTGCGATGGTCCCTGACCTTCGTCCTGAAGGCCGCGCTAATCCCTGAGCACGAGTGCGATATTAATGATTGGCCGATGACCAGCAAGCTGACGCTTATCCGCAGTGGAATGTACAGACTACCGCTCCCTGACCATAAATATTCGGTTTATCAGGTACTTAGAGCGAGAAAAAATCAGAGATCGTCGGCTGCTGCGACTAATTTGAGAGCTTTGCTTACAGCGCTTGTAAGTGAATGCTTACAAGCGAAGAAGCGGAAACGGAGAATCGGACAAAACGGATTAATCCAATGGATCGACCATTGGACGGGTAATGCGGGAGTTTGGCTGTGGAACTGAGATGTCGGGCGAGGCAGCGCCAAGCCCGACAGTAGTTCTATTGAAACAGCGCGTCACTCGACAGGCCGTTACGCTCCAGAATCTCGCGAAGACGTCGCAGCGCCTCGACCTGAATCTGGCGGACACGCTCACGGGTCAGGCCGATTTCCTGCCCTACCTCCTCGAGCGTCGAGGCTTCATGGCCGCGCAGCCCGAAGCGGCGGATCACCACTTCTCGCTGCTTCTCGGAAAGATCGGAAAGCCACTGATCGATGCTGTTAGACAGATCGTCGTCCAGCAGCAGCTCGCAGGGATCGGTCGGCCGATCGTCGGTCAGGGTATCGAGCAACGTCTTGTCAGTGTCCGGACCAAGCGAAACATCCACCGAAGTGACCCGCTCGTTGAGCCCCAGCATGCGCTTGACCTCACCAACCGGCTTCTCCAGCAGATTGGCAATCTCTTCCGGGCTGGGCTCGTGATCGAGCTTCTGGGTCAGCTCGCGCGCCGCACGCAGGTAGACATTCAGTTCCTTGACCACATGAATCGGCAACCGAATCGTGCGGGTCTGATTCATGATCGCCCGCTCGATGGTCTGCCGTATCCACCAGGTCGCATAGGTGGAGAAACGGAAGCCACGCTCGGGATCGAATTTCTCGACCGCGCGGATCAGACCGAGATTGCCCTCCTCGACCAGATCGAGCAACGACAGTCCACGGTTGACGTATCGCCGAGCGATCTTCACCACCAACCGCAGGTTGCTTTCGATCATGCGCTTGCGCCCCGCCGGATCGCCTTTTTGAGCGAGGCGCGCGAAGTGCACTTCTTCTTCAGGTGTCAGGAGGGGGGAGAAGCCGATTTCGTTGAGATACAACTGGGTTGCATCCAGGGCCCGGTTGTAATCGATGAACTTGTGCTGTTTGCTGGATGCAGCCTTGGGTCTGCCTGCTGTGGCAGCCCTGGTCACGTTGCTTTTCTGGTCGAGGTGGATGGGCGTTTCCATAAGCAGAACCGCATCGTCGACGTCAAACTCCAGCGCTTGGTCTTTAAGTGCCATTTTATTCTTGTCCTGTTCCGAGTTCGACAACAGGCCCAAGCGACGCGGGTCCCTGGCTACGCTCAAGCCCAACCTAGTGCTGGAACAGGCAGGCGACAGGTCAACGTCTTGGCAGATATTGCAGCGGGTCTACAGGTTTGCCCTGGCGGCGAATTTCGAAGTGCAGCTTCACCCGGTCGGTTCCCGTCGATCCCATCTCGGCAATACTTTGCCCAGCCTTGACTTGTTGGCCCTCCCGCACCAGCAGCCTGCGGTTGTGTCCGTAGGCGCTTACATAGGTATCGCTGTGCTTGATGATCACAAGTTCGCCGTAACCCCGTAATCCACTACCGGCGTACACAACAGTTCCATCAGAAGCAGCCAGGACAGGCTGTCCTAATTCCCCAGCGATATCAATTCCTTTATTCAAACTACCGTTTGACGAGAATCGACCGATGATTGCGCCGTTCGCCGGCCATGCCCAACCGCTTGCCGAACGGGCGACCGGCGTCACTTGAGTGCTCGCCGGCGGAGCAGCTGGAGGCTGGCTTGAAGGCGTGGTGATAGCGGGCTGGCGCGGTATCGGCGTGGCGACGACCACAGGACTCGATGGAGCAGGCGCCGGTGCAGGCTGCGGTGCTGGCCGTGGCGCAGCGGACGCAACACGCGACGAACCGCCATCGAAGCGGATCTTCTGTCCTGGATAGATGACATGTGGTGGCTGAATACCATTGACCCGCGCCAGCTCACGCCAGTCCCAACCAAAGCGGAAGGCGATGGACCAGAGGGTGTCACCTCGACGGACAATGTACTGGCCGCTGGTGACGCGGTCGCGCTGGTTGCGATCGACGACCTGCACACCTCCACCCTGGGGTGACGAGGCACAACCAACCAGCGTTCCGGTTATCACCAGAACGCCGAGCATCGAACGGACCATGGGGTCGCGAATCCACTGCGGTACTGCTGTGAGCCTCAATGCCCGCTCCCTTTCATAGACAAGTACGTCAGACGCCTTCGGTCATCGGCTGACGTCGACCAGCAAACCATTCAAGCCCTAGCACCAGCACGATACCGCCGAGGGCCAACAGCACTGCCGCCAGCAACTGCGGATCCTGACCGGTGAGATCAGCATAGGCGCCGGGCAACAGATTCTGCTGCAACACCGGAACATTCTCCCCGCTGGAGTTGGTACGCCAGGTCAGCGTCTCCTTCCACGGCCAGACCTTGTTCAGCGAGCCGAGCATCAAGCCGGTGAGAAACGCCAGGGTCAGGTCACGCCAACGCTTGAGCAACCAGCTGAGAAACTTGGCAAAGCTCAGAAGCCCAACCATGCATCCTGCGGCAAAGATCCCCATGACACCGATATCGAAGCTTCTCACCGCACCGAGCACCACCGGGTAGAGGCCCAGTAGCACGAGAATGAAGCTGCCCGAAATACCTGGCAGGATCATCGCGCAGATCGCGATGGCACCGGCGAAGAACAGGCTCAGGCTGCTGCTGCCCCACTGCACCGGCGCGGCAACGGTGATCCAGTAGGCGAAACCGATACCGAGGCAGAAACTCACCAGACGCGAGAGGTTACGCCGCTGGATTTCCTTACCCACGAGATGCACCGAAACCAGAATCAGACCGAAGAAGAATGACCACACTGGAATCGGGTGCTCTTCCAATAGAAAGGTGATCAATCGAGCGAGGCTGAGAATGCTGGTCAGCACACCAGCAAACAGAACCAGCAGGAAACTGGCGTTGGCGGTCTTCCAGGCTTCGCCGAGGCGCCCGCGCAGCAGCGGGCGAACGGCGTAAGGAACGGCACTGATCGAACGCAACAACTCGTCGTAGATACCGGTGATAAACGCCACCGTACCGCCCGAGACACCGGGCACCACATCCGCCGCGCCCATGGCCATGCCTTTGGCGTACAACAATAAAGCGTTTTTCATGCTTCCTTCCGCTGAATGATCAAATCACAGGTCCATTGAGCAGCGGCACGAAACGTACGGTATCCAGAAGATGGCGTGAAAAGCCGTTGTCCTCTCGAATGATCAGCATGAGTTGCTGGACCTCGCCGGCACCCACTGGAATCACCAGTCGCCCACCGGGCGCCAGCTGATCGAGCAAGGCCTGCGGCACATCGGCTGCCGCTGCGGTGACGATGATGCCGTTGTAAGGCGCCAGCGCAGGCCAGCCCTCCCAACCATCGCCCCAGCGAAAGACCACATTGCGCAGCTTGAGTTCGACCAGGCGCTCCTTGGCCCGATCCTGCAAGGCCTGAATGCGCTCGACCGAGAACACCCGCTCGACCAGTTGCGCCAGCACGGCAGTCTGGTAGCCCGAACCGGTCCCGATCTCCAGAACCTTGTCCAGCGGGCCGTCGGCCAGCAACAGCTCGCTCATGCGCGCAACCATGAACGGCTGGGAAATAGTCTGATTGTGGCCAATCGGCAGCGCCGTATCTTCATAGGCACGGTGCGCCAGTGCTTCATCGACGAACAGATGGCGCGGAGTACGACGGATCACCTCGAGGACCTGGGGGTTCGACAGCCCTTCCTCGTAGAGGCGCTGTATGAGGCGATCACGGGTACGCTGAGAGGTCATCCCTGAGCCATGCAGCAGGCTGTCTTGTCCGCGATTCCTCACAGCACACTCTCCAGCCAGCTTTCGAGACCGCCGAAGGCCTCATGGAAGGTTCGATCCAGCTGCAGTGGCGTGATCGATACGTAGCCCTGCATCACCGCATGGAAATCGGTACCCGGCCCGCCGTCTTCGACGTCACCGGCCACCGAGATCCAGTAGCCTTCCTTGCCGCGCGGGTTGGCTTGCTTGACCGGCGGCTTGGCGCGACTGCGATGCCCCAGACGAGTCAGGCGAATGCCGCGGATATGGTCGAGGGGCAGGTTTGGCACGTTGACGCTGAGCACCGTACGTGGCGGCAGCTCCAGCTGGTCGTGCTTTTCGACCAGCATGCGCGCGATATGAGCGGCAGTCGGCAGGTTTTCCGTCGAGCGTGATACCAGCGAGAAGGCGAAAGCCGGACGCCCGGTGAAACGTCCTTCAATGGCCGCAGCAACCGTACCGGAATAGAGCACATCGTCGCCGAGATTGGCGCCGAGATTGATGCCTGAGACCACCATATCAGGCGCTTCCTCGAGCAGGCCGTTGAGGCCGAGGTGCACGCAATCGGTGGGCGAGCCGTTCAGGCCAATGAAGCCGTTCGGCATGCTTACCGGGTGAAGCGGGCGGTCCAGGGTAAGCGCGCTGCTGGCGCCGCTCATGTCCTGAATCGGGGCTACCACCTTGCACTCGGCATAGTCCGCCAGCGCGTCATAAAGCGCGGCGAGCCCGGGTGCATACACCCCGTCGTCGTTGGCGATCAGAATACGCATCAGATGTCCGTCTGCCCTGCCAGGCTGACCAGCTCACGCACCACGGCGGTGGCGAAGCATCCGGTCGGCAGGACGAATTCCAGTTGCAGAATGTCAGGCTCGGGATAATGCCACGACAAACCGCCGATGGGGAGGCGAAGAATGCGCCGTTCGTGCTTCATTCCAGCTTGCGCCAACCAATTGACGAGCGCTGAGTCAGTTGCGGCGACAGCATTTTCGAGCGCCTGTATTTCGTCGCCCGCCGGCGAGCCGTCAATTCCCCATAACGGACCGGTTGGATGCAGGTCCAGGATGGCAAGGCGCGGGTCGTTGCATTCCGCCGCCCCAGCCGGGAAAAAGCTGCGGCTGTCGGTGAATGCCAGCAGATCGCCAACTCTTGCCTGGTTCCAGCTGCCATCGGCAACCCGCGCGGCGAGTACCTTATTGAACAGATAGCTACGCCCCGCTGAGAGCAGGCGCGAGCGCAGATTGCGTTGCACTGGCAGCTCACCTTTGGCGGCGTACTCGCGCGCACCGTGCAGATTGCCGCCGTCATAGCCGAAACGCTGCAGGCCGAAATAGTTCGGCACGCCGTTGACCTTGATCCGTTGCAGGCGCGCATCGAGCGCGGCGTGTTCACCCTGCAATGCCCTCAGGCGCAGGCGGAAGCCGTTGGCCGAGTGCGCGCCACGCTGCAGCTTGCGCTGATGCCGGGTGCGTTTGAGGATCGCCAGGCCGTCGCTCTCGGCGGCGGCCAGATCGGGGTCGGCCTTGCCCGGCAGATGCAGACTGAACCATTGCCGGGTCAGCGCTTGCCGGTCTTTCAACCCGGCATAGCTGATCATCTTCAACGGCACGCCGGCGGCGCGGGCGATGCGCTTGGCGGCTTCCTCGGTATTCAGATTGCGCTTTTCCACCCACAACCAGAGGTGCTCGCCCTCTCCCGACAGCGGAATGTCGAGCACTTCGTCTACCTGGAAATCCTCCGCGACCGCCTTCAGTACGGCACTGCCGCAAGGTTCGCCATGGGCACGCGGCCCGAGCAACTGGTCTTCGGTCATGGGCGGACCAGCAAGGCAACCGCGTGAACGGCGATTCCCTCCTCACGCCCGGTGAAGCCGAGCTTTTCGGTGGTGGTGGCCTTCACGTTGACCTGATCCAGTTCGACTTGCAGGTCCGCAGCGATCAGCGCACGCATATCATCGATATGCGGTGCCATCTTCGGCGCCTGGGCAATGATCGTGGCGTCGACGTTGCCGACCACGTAGCCCTTAGCCTGCACTTGGGCCAGCACATGGCGCAGCAGCATACGGCTGTCGGCACCCTTGAACTGCGGGTCGGTATCGGGGAAGTGCTTGCCGATATCGCCCAGCGCCGCGGCCCCCAACAGCGCGTCGCTCAGAGCGTGCAGCAGTACGTCACCGTCGGAATGCGCCAGCAGCCCGAACCTGTGTGGAATCCTCACGCCGCCAAGCGTGATGTGGTCGCCCTCGCCGAAGCGGTGCACGTCGTAACCGTGGCCGATACGCATAGATGGAACACCCTGGAAAATCTCGAGGCGGCGATTCTACAGGACACGGCCGCAGCCCGAGGGCTTCGCTAGTCCGCTCAACCATCGACATTGCCAATAACCACCATCAGTCAAATCGATCTTATATCGGAAGTTACCGATATATAGTTCGCCTCATTCCGATATACACAACCCAGGCCAACTCATGCCGGACGACTTCGACGACATCATCAAGGCCCTCGCCCACCCGTTGCGTCGCGACATTCTGCGCTGGCTCAAGGAGCCGCAGCGCTACTTCGCCGAGCAGCACCACTCGCTGGAGAACGGTGTATGTGCCGGGCAGATCGACCAGCGTGCCGGCCTGTCGCAGTCAACCGTATCGGCCCACCTGGCGACCTTGCAGAAAGCCGGGCTGGTTACCAGCCAGAAGGTCGGCCAGTGGCATTTCTTCAAGCGCAACGACGCGGTCATCCAGGCTTTCGTCGAGCGCATCGGCCAGGAACTCTGAGCCCCTTCTCGCACCATCAGTAAAGGAGCGGTATCGCTATGCCCACGCTTTTCGACCCGATCAAGATCGGCGATTTGGAACTGAACAACCGCATCATCATGGCACCGCTGACGCGCTGCCGCGCCGAGCCCGGCCGCGTCCCCGGCGAGCTGATCGCCGAGTATTACGCCCAGCGCGCCGACGCCGGCCTGATCATTAGCGAAGCCACTTCAGTCACGCCGATGGGTGTTGGCTACCCGGACACCCCGGGTATATGGACCGCCGAGCAGGTTCAGGGCTGGAAGAAGGTCACCGATGCGGTGCATGCCAAGGGCGGCAAGATCGTCCTACAGCTTTGGCACGTAGGCCGCATCTCCGACCCAATCTATCTCGATGGCCAGCTGCCGGTCGCACCCAGCGCCATCAAACCGGCCGGCCATGTCAGCCTGGTTCGCCCGATGAAGGATTACGAAACGCCTCGTGCCCTGGAAACCAATGAAATCCCGGCCATCGTCGAGGCCTACCGCAAGGGGGCGGAGAACGCCAAGGAGGCTGGTTTCGACGGCGTGGAAATCCATGGCGCGAATGGCTACCTGCTCGACCAGTTCCTGCAGGACAGCACCAACAAGCGCACCGACGCCTACGGTGGCTCGCTGGAGAATCGCGCACGGCTGATGCTGGAAGTGACCGATGCCGCCATTTCCGTCTGGGGTGCCGGTCGCGTTGGCGTACACCTGGCGCCGCGTGCCGACTCCCATGACATGGGCGATTCCAACCGCGCGGAGACGTTTGGCTATGTGGCGCGCGAACTGGGCAAGCGCGGCGTTGCCTTTATCTGCACCCGCGAAAAGGCCGGCGAAGACAGCCTTGGCCCGCAACTGAAAGAGATCTTCGGCGGCGTCTACATCGCCAACGAGCGCTTCACCAAAGAGCAGGCCAACGCCTGGCTGGCTGATGGCAAGGCCGATGCGGTCGCATTCGGCATTCCGTACATCGCCAACCCTGATCTGGTCGAGCGCTTGCGCCAGGACGCGCCGCTGAACGAGCCCAAGCCGGAGCTGTTCTACGCTCAGGGTCCGGTGGGCTATACCGATTATCCGTCGCTCTAGCTCCTTGCGACGGAAGGCCCGACCGGCAGACCGGTTGGGCCTTTTTTATTTCTGGCTAACTACTGCGCTCGTCCCCCTGCGCATACGGAAATGTCGTGCCTGAGGCTGCGCCGTGTTGACGGGCGAGGCGAGCCGAATCCAACCCGTGGATGAGGCTTCGCCGTCATCCACCCTACGCCTTCAGCGCCTGCGCATGATGACGCAGGTGATCATCGATAAAGCTGGCGATGAAGTAGTAGCTGTGGTCGTAGCCCGGCTGGATGCGCAGCGTCAGCGGATGGCCGGCCGCCGCAGCGGCTGCTTGCAGTGCCTGCGGTTTGAGCTGTCCCTCCATGAAATCATCGCGATCGCCCTGATCGACCAGCAACGGCAGCTTCTCGCCCGCCTCGGCAATCAGTGCGCAGGCATCCCACTCGCGCCAGCGCGAACGCTCCTCGCCCAGATAACGACTGAAGGCCTTCTCGCCCCACGGGCAGTTGAGCGGATTGCTGATCGGCGCAAAGGCCGAGACGGATAGATAGCGACCCGGATTCTTCAATGCGCAGATCAGCGCGCCATGGCCACCCATCGAGTGTCCGCTGATGCCGCGGCGGTCGGAGACCGGAAAATTGGCCTCGACCAGCGCCGGCAGCTCGTCGACCACGTAGTCGTACATCCGGTAGTGCTGTGCCCAGGGCTCTTGCGTCGCATTGAGGTAGAAGCCGGCACCCAGGCCGAAGTCCCAGGCGCCGTCGGGATCATCCGGCACGCCGGCACCACGCGGGCTGGTGTCTGGCGCGACGATGATGAGGCCGAGCTCGGCCGCCATGCGCAGCGCTCCGGCCTTCTGCATGAAGTTCTCATCGGTGCAGGTCAACCCCGACAGCCAGTACAACACCGGCAGTTTTTCGCCCTGCTCCGCCTGCGGCGGCAGGAACACGGCAAATACCATGTCGCAGTTGAGGCTGCTGGAACGGTGGCGGTAGCGCTTGTGCCAGCCACCGAAGCTCTTGTTGCTGGAAACGATTTCAAGGGTCATGAACGGGCCTCGCGCGAGGTGGAAACCATGCGGGCCTCCACCGGTCGAGGTGGATAAGCCGCCGAACGACGGCGTTATCCACCTTGGATCAGAAGTGAATGACGGTACGAATGCTCTTGCCTTCGTGCATCAGGTCGAACGCTTCGTTGATCTTGTCCAGCGGCAGGTTGTGGGTGATGAAGGTGTCCAGCGGAATCTCGCCGCTCTGCGCCTTCTCCACATAGCTCGGCAGCTCGGTACGCCCCTTCACGCCGCCGAACGCCGACCCGCGCCAGACGCGTCCGGTGACCAGCTGGAACGGACGGGTGCTGATTTCCTGCCCCGCACCGGCGACGCCGATGATGGTCGACTCGCCCCAACCCTTGTGACAGCACTCCAGCGCCGCGCGCATCAGCTGCACGTTGCCGACGCACTCGAAGGAATAGTCGACGCCGCCATCGGTCATCTCAACGATGACTTCCTGGATCGGCTTATCGTGATCCTTCGGATTGACGAAGTCGGTCGCGCCCAGCTCTTCGGCAATGGCGAACTTGCCCGGGTTGATGTCGATGGCGATGATCCGGCTGGCCTTGGCCATCTTCGCGCCGATGATCGCCGCCAGGCCGATGCCGCCGAGGCCGAAGATCGCCACGGTGGCGCCCTCTTCCACCTTGGCCGTATTGAGCACGGCACCGATGCCGGTGGTCACGCCACAACCCAGCAGGCAGACCTTTTCCAGCGGCGCTTCCTTGGGAATCTTGGCCACAGAGACTTCCGGCAGCACGGTGTACTCGGAGAAAGTCGAGCAGCCCATATAGTGGTAGATCGGCTCGCCGTTGTAGCTGAAGCGGGTGGTCCCATCGGGCATCAGGCCCTTGCCCTGAGTGGCGCGTACGGAGCTGCACAGGTTGGTCTTGCCGGACTTGCAGAACTTGCACTCGCGGCATTCGGCGGTATAGAGCGGAATCACATGATCGCCGACCGCCACCGAGGTGACGCCCTCGCCCACCGCCTCGACGATGCCACCACCCTCATGACCGAGGATGCAGGGAAAGACGCCTTCCGAATCCTCACCAGAGAGGGTGTAGGCGTCGGTATGGCAAACACCGGTGGCGACGATGCGAATCAGCACCTCGCCGGCTTTGGGCGGTGCAACGTCCACTTCCACGATCTGCAGGGGCTGGTTGGGGCCGAAGGCAACGGCGGCGCGCGATTTGATGGTCATGAACGTCACTCGACTGTTTCTGGAAAAACACAGAGTGTAATTCACGCTCATTCAGGGATTGATGGGGGATTCTGGAAAACATTGTTGCCATACAGGGATAATCCCACGACTGCGCGTCCAAGCAACGCTGTTAACCCCTGCATCAGGAGTAATCATGAACCGCTGGGAAGGTCTCGACGAATTCGTGGCTGTGGCTGAATGCGGCAGCTTCATGCGCGCCGCTAAGCGTTTGCGCGTCTCGTCATCCCATGTCAGCCGACAGATCGCGCGCCTCGAGGAGCGCCTGCAGGCGCGCCTGCTTTATCGCACCACGCGCCGCGTGTCGCTGACCGAAGCCGGTCATACCTTCTTCGCCCGCTGCCAGCGACTGATAGAAGAACGCGACGAAGCGTTTCTTGCCATCAGCGACCTGCATAGCGCCCCCACCGGGTTGTTGCGCATGACCGCCGCTGTGGCCTATGGCGAGCGGTTTATCGTGCCGCTGGTCAACGAATTCATGGCAAGGCACCCGCAGCTGCGGGTCGATATCGAACTGACCAACCGTACCCTCGACCTGGTGCAAGAGGGCTACGACCTGGCGATTCGCCTCGGCAAACTCGGTGAGTCGCGCCTGGTCGCCACGAGGATCGCACCACGCGCGATGTATCTCTGCGCAGCCCCCGACTATCTCGAGCGCTATGGTCGGCCACATACATTGTCGGAACTGGCGCGGCACAACTGCCTGATCGGCACGAGCGACATCTGGTCGTTTCAGATCGAAGGCCGCGAGCAGCACTTCAAGCCCAGCGGCAACTGGCGCTGCAACAGCGGCGAGGCGGTGCTGGATGCAGCCCTGCGTGGTTTTGGGCTGTGCCAGCTGCCGGATTACTACGTGCAAGGCCCGCTGCAGCGCGGCGAACTGGTTTCCCTGTTAGAAGCTAACCAGCCCCCGGATACCGCTGTCTGGGCGGTCTATCCGCAGCGCCGCTACCCATTGCCAAAGGTGCGTCTGCTCGTCGAAGCGCTCAAGGTCGGGCTTGCCAGGCGCCATGAATATGCCGGCGGCCCAAGCTGAACAGAACTTGAACCGCGCGTCCGAGGCCAGGACAGAGGCGGAACCCGCTAGACGCCACCACGTCGTAGCTTGTGTAGCTGCAGCTCTTCGGGCCGCCTGTGCTGTGAAGGGTGCAGCGTTGCAATCAGGAGGAAGCCATGCAGGTTCTGGTGAACAGCAACCACAGCATCAGTGTTACCAGTGATCTTGAAGAGCGGATCAAGGCAACGGTGGAAACCGAGCTGGAACGCTTCGATGATCATCTGACCCGCGTCGAGGTTCATCTCAACGACGAAAACAGCAACAAGAGTGGTCCCCAGGACAAGCGCTGCCAGATGGAAGCGCGAGTCAAGGGTCACGACCCCATTTCGGCCACGCACAGGGCCGAGACGCTCGACTTGGCAATCAACGGGGCAGCGGAAAAGCTGAACCACGCGCTGGGTCACGCATTGGACAAGCTCAACCGCCATTGACCTGGCCCTCGATGGCCATTGAGTGAGCCATCGACCTTTCTGCGAGGGACCGAACCACAGCTACTGGAGGCCACGCATGAACCGACTGCTCGATCGCGAAACCCTGACCAACCTGCTGGCACAACGTGACGGGCCCTGCCTGTCCGTCTATCAGCCCACACATCGCAGCTTTCCGGAGCGCCAGCAGGACCCGATCCGCTTCAAGCACCTGGTCCGACAACTGGAAGACACACTCAAGCAACAAGGGCACGCCGAACAGGCACCAGCGCTGCTCGAACCGTTCTACGCGCTGATCGACAACAACGACTTCTGGAATCACAACCTCGATGGGCTTGCAGCCTTTGGCGCGAAAGATTATTTCCAGGTCTATCGACTGCAACGCAGTGTGCCCGAGATGGCGGCGGCTAACTCGCGCATGCACCTCAAGCCGTTGGTGCGCATCGCCCAATCGGCTGATCGTTACCAGATTCTTTGCCTGTCGCGGGACTCGGTTCGCCTGTTCGAGGGTAACCGTGATGCGCTGGATGAAGTAAAGCTGTATGAAGCCGTACCGAAGACGCTCGCCGATGCTCTTGGTAGCGACCTTACCGACAAGGGTCAGAGCGGCTTCCCACAGGGCTACAGTCGCGCCAGCGAACGTGGCGATCCGATGCAGGTAGAGGCCGGTGGCAGCGGTAAACAGGCCGAAATCGACCGCGACCGTGATCGCTACTTCCGCGAGGTCGACCGGACCATCCTGGAGCATCACTCCAAACCTTCAGGTCTACCGCTGATCCTCGCTGCCCTACCCGAGCAGCAGCCGCACTTCCGCCGTCTCAGTCACAACCCGAACCTACTGCCGGAAGGCATCGAAATGGGCCTGCACGCACTGAGCATCGAAGAACTGCGCAGCAAAAGCTGGATGGTCATGCAACCGCGCTACCTCAAGCGCCTCGCAGGCCTGCTCGACCAGTTCGGCGCCTCCCACGGTCAAGGGCTGGCGTCCGACCATTTGGAGGACATCGGCCAGGCCACTCGCCAGGGCCGGGTCGCCACCCTGCTGGTGGAGGCCGAGCGGCAGATTCCGGGACACGTCGACAAGAATGACGGGACGGCAACGCCGGCACCCGAGGGTGACGTCAATACTCCAGACTTGCTCGACGAACTGACGATCTGGACGCTGGAACAAGGCGGTGAGGTGGTCGTGGTGCCAATCGAACGCATGCCGACCGGCACGGGGGCAGCAGCGATCTATCGGTTCTGATGACGGATGACGGGCAGGCAACCCTGCCCGCTTTCACTCGACGCGGCCGCCGCCCCAGCGCTGTTCCAGCCAGTCGAGATCCTCGGGGCGCGTCACCTTCAGGTTATCCGCGCGACCTTCAACGACCTTCGGTGCGTGACCGGCCCACTCCAGCGCCGACGCTTCGTCGGTCACCAGCGCAGCTGCGTCAAGCGCTCCTTCGAGCGCGCCGCGCAACATTCCCAAACGAAACATCTGCGGTGTAAAAGCCTGCCAGATGACGCTGCGATCAACCGTTTCCACTACCCGGCCGTCCAGCCCTACCCGCTTAAGCGTATCCCGTGCGGGCACTGCCAGCAGACCGCCAACCGAATCGCCTGCCAGCTCGAGCAGAAGCCTGTCCAGATCCTCCCGTGCAAGATTGGGGCGTGCCGCGTCATGCACCAGCACCCAGTCCTGCTCATTCGCGCCCAGCTCGCCGAGACGCCGCAGGCCGTTGAGCACGGAATCACAACGCTCGCGGCCACCTGCTGCGCGCTGGATACGCGGATCGCTGGCACAGGGCAGGTTCGGCCAATATGGGTCGTTCGGCGCGATACAGACCGTCACGCCGGCAAGCGTCGGGTGATCGAGAAAACAATCGAGGGTGTGCTCGATAATGCTCCGGCCACCCAGCTGCAGGTACTGCTTCGGACGGTCGGCGCGCATGCGGCTGCCAACGCCGGCAGCAGGAATGACCACCCAGAACGCGGGCAACTTGCGCTGGGTCATTCGATCAGCTGAAAGAGGGTCTCGCCCTCTTTGACCATGCCGAGCTCCTGACGGGCACGCTCCTCGACGGTCTCCATGCCCTGCTTGAGCTCCCGAACTTCCGCCTCGAGAATCCGATTGCGCTCCAGCAGCCGTTCGTTCTCACCCTGTTGCTCGGCAATCTGCTTGTTCAGACTGTTGACCTGCGCCAGGCTGCCCTCGCCCACCCAGAGACGGTACTGCAGCCCACCAAGAAGCAGGAGCAGCACGACGAACAACCAGTAGGGGCGACGCATAGAAGGCATGAAACGACTTCGGCTGTGATTCGGGTATCGGGATGCGAGTGGCTTGCGCGGTGCAATAACGATTGCGCCGACACGCCGCCGATTGAAACAAAAAAGGGCGACTCGCGCCGCCCTTTTTTAATTGCCGCTGATCAGCCGCGGAATTCGGCACGGCCTTTGTAGGGCGCCTTGCCGGCCAGCTGCTCCTCGATACGCAGCAGCTGGTTGTACTTGGAAACGCGATCCGAGCGGCACAGCGAACCGGTCTTGATCTGACCAGCAGCAGTACCCACAGCCAGGTCGGCAATGGTGCTGTCTTCGGTTTCACCGGAACGGTGCGAAATCACCGCGGTGTAACCGGCGGCCTTGGCCATCTGGATGGCTTCCAGGGTTTCGGTCAGCGAGCCGATCTGGTTGAACTTGATCAGGATCGAGTTGCCGATCTTCTCGTCGATGCCGCGCTTGAGAATCTTGGTGTTGGTAACGAACAGGTCATCACCGACCAGCTGGACCTTGTCGCCGATCTTGTCGGTCAGCACCTTCCAACCGGCCCAGTCGGACTCGTCCATGCCATCTTCAATGGAGATGATTGGATAGCGCTGGCTCAGACCGGCCAGGTAGTCGGCAAATCCAGCGGCGTCGAACACCTTGCCTTCGCCGGCCAGGTCGTACTTGCCATCCTTGAAGAACTCGGAGGACGCGCAGTCCAGAGCCAGCGTGACGTCGCCGCCCAGCTTGTAGCCGGCGTTGGCCACGGCCTCGGCGATCGCCGCCAGGGCGTCCTCGTTGGAAGCCAGGTTCGGTGCGAAACCACCCTCGTCACCCACGGAGGTGCTCAGACCACGAGCCTTCAGCACAGCCTTCAGGTGGTGGAAGATCTCCGCACCCATGCGCAGCGCATCGGCAAAGGTCTTGGCGCCGACCGGCTGAACCATGAATTCCTGGATGTCGACATTGTTATCGGCGTGTTCGCCACCGTTGATGATGTTCATCATCGGTACCGGCATGGAGTAGACGCCCGGAGTGCCGTTCAGATCAGCAATGTGGGCGTACAGCGGTACGCCCTTGGCTTGGGCAGCGGCCTTCGCAGCAGCCAGCGACACGGCAAGGATAGCGTTGGCACCCAGCTTGCCCTTGTTCTCGGTCCCGTCGAGTTCGATCATCGCCTGGTCCAGCGCTTTCTGATCGAGCGGATCCTTGCCCAGAAGCAGCTCACGGATCGGGCCGTTTACATTGGCAACGGCAGTCAGTACGCCTTTGCCCAGGTAACGGCTCTTGTCGCCATCACGCAGTTCCAGAGCCTCACGGGAACCGGTGGAGGCACCGGACGGCGCGCAGGCGCTGCCGATGATGCCATTGTCCAGGATCACGTCGGCTTCCACGGTGGGGTTGCCACGGGAATCGAGAACTTCACGCCCTTTGATGTCGACGATCTTTGCCATTGTTGTTAACACTCCGTAGATAGCTGCAAGGCTTCAAGCAGTTTCGATTGGCGGGAAATTCTTGACGAGATCATCCAGCTGCTTGAGCTGGGTGAGGAAAGGCTCGAGCTTGTTCAGGCGCAGCGCGCACGGGCCGTCGCACTTGGCGTTGTCCGGATCGGGATGCGCTTCGAGGAACAGCCCGGCCAGCCCCTGGGACAGGCCGGCCTTGGCCAGATCGGTGACCTGGGCGCGACGACCACCGGCGGAATCCGAACGACCACCCGGCATCTGCAACGCGTGGGTGACATCGAAGAACACCGGGTATTCGAACTGCTTCATGACGCCGAAGCCGAGCATGTCGACGACCAGATTGTTGTAGCCGAAGGATGAGCCGCGCTCGCAGAGGATCAGCTGGTCGTTACCGGCTTCTTCGCACTTGCGCAGGATGTGCTTCATCTCCTGCGGCGCCAGGAACTGGGCCTTCTTGATATTGATCACCGCGCCGGTCTTGGCCATCGCCACCACCAGATCGGTTTGCCGGGAGAGGAAGGCCGGCAGCTGGATGATGTCGCAAACCTCGGCAACCGGCTGCGCCTGCCAGGGCTCGTGCACATCGGTGATGACCGGCACGCCGAAGGTCTTCTTCACTTCCTCGAAGATCTTCATCCCCTCTTCCAGGCCAGGGCCACGGAAAGAGGTAATCGAGGAGCGATTGGCCTTGTCGAAGCTGGCCTTGAACACATAGGGAATGCCGAGTTTCTCGGTCACCCGCACGTACTCTTCACAGGCCTGCATCGCGAGGTCACGCGACTCGAGGACATTGATACCACCGAACAGCACGAACGGCTTGTCGTTGGCGATCTCGATGCTGCCTACGCGGATGGTCTTCTGGCTCATGCCTTCTTCGCCTTGTGTTCCAGCGCCGCTTTGACGAAACCGCTGAACAGCGGATGACCGTCACGTGGCGTGGAGGTGAATTCAGGGTGGAACTGACAGGCGACGAACCAGGGGTGATCCGGTGCCTCGACCACTTCCACCAGCGCGCCGTCACCGGAGCGCCCGGTAATCTTCAGCCCTGCTGCCTGCAGTTGCGGCAGCAGATTGTTGTTCACTTCGTAACGATGACGATGGCGCTCGACGATGCGCTCCTGGCCGTAGCACTCGAACACCTTGGAGCCGGCTTCGAGACCGCACTCCTGGGCACCGAGGCGCATGGTGCCACCCAGATCGGAATTATCGCTGCGGGTTTCCACGGCGCCGCTGGCGTCTTCCCATTCGGTGATCAGACCGACTACTGGGTGCGCACTGTCCTTGTCGAACTCGGTGGAGTTCGCGTCGGACCAGCCCAGCACGTCACGAGCGAACTCGATGACTGCGACCTGCATACCCAGGCAGATACCCAGATACGGAATCTTGTTCTCCCGCGCATAACGCACCGTTGCAATCTTGCCCTCGACACCGCGCAGACCGAAGCCGCCGGGCACGAGAATGGCGTCGACATCTTCCAGCAGGCCAGTGCCCTGATTCTCGATGTCTTCGGAGTCGATATAGCGCAGGTTCACTTTGGTACGGCTCTGGATGCCAGCGTGGCTCATCGCCTCGATCAGAGATTTGTAGGCGTCCAGAAGTTCCATGTACTTGCCGACCATGGCGATGGTGACTTCCTTCTCCGGGTGCAGCTTGGCGTCCACCACCCGGTCCCACTCGGAAAGATCGGCACCGCGGCACTCCAGGCCGAAGCGCTCTACCACGTAGTCATCCAGGCCCTGAGCATGCAGGATGCCCGGAATCTTGTAGATGGTATCGGCGTCCGGCAGGCTGATCACTGCGCGCTCTTCGACGTTGGTGAACAGCGCGATCTTGCGGCGCGAAGAAACATCAATGGCACGATCGGAGCGGCAGACCAGTACGTCAGGCTGAAGGCCGATGGAGCGCAGCTCCTTCACCGAATGCTGGGTCGGCTTGGTCTTGGTCTCACCGGCGGTGGCGATATACGGCACCAGCGTCAGGTGCATCAGCATGGCGCGCTTGGCGCCCACTTCCACGCGCAGCTGGCGAATCGCCTCGAGGAATGGCTGCGATTCGATATCGCCAACGGTGCCGCCAACTTCCACCAGGGCCACGTCGGCATCGCCGGCGCCCTTGATGATGCGACGCTTGATCTCGTCGGTGATATGCGGAATGACCTGGATGGTCGCCCCCAGGTAATCACCACGGCGCTCGCGGCGCAGCACGTCTTCGTAGACGCGACCGGTGGTGAAGTTGTTGTTCTGGGTCATGCGGGTGCGGATGAACCGCTCGTAGTGCCCCAGATCGAGATCGGTCTCGGCGCCGTCATGAGTGACGAACACCTCACCGTGCTGGAACGGGCTCATGGTGCCCGGATCGACGTTGATGTAAGGGTCAAGCTTGAGCATCGTGACCTTCAGGCCCCGCGCCTCCAGGATGGCCGCCAATGAAGCCGAGGCGATGCCTTTCCCCAATGAAGAAACAACACCACCCGTGACGAAGATGTAGCGCGTCATGAAAAACCCTAGAAGTCTGCGTTAAGCGGCTGGCGCCGCCGGGGGAAAGCGAAGGTGCCATTGCTCGCGTGCGGCAATAGCGCAACTGCCACGGATTCGAAGAAACCGCAGAAGCTGTATTGAGACGGGAGCGTAGTCTACCGGAAAGGCCTTATCAGCTCAAACCACTTAGAACTCTGGGACGCACCAATCAAGTGCAACGCCGCCTTTGCTCAGCTGCGGCAGGTTGGCCACCGCGACCAGCTCTTCATCGCAATACAGCAATGGCAACCGCGCGCGCACAAAGGCCGGCACTCCGGCTTCGTTCAACAGACGCTTGAGGTCGCGCCGACCGCGCCCAGCCACCAGCATTGCTTCGCCGCCCTGGCGATAGCAAACCCGCAGCATGCCTGAGGGCGTTGCGCCTTCCATTCGCAGCGTGCCATTACCAGGGAGTGCCAGACGAGCAGTCGAATCAGGCCAATCAACCGGTGCGACAGGCGGCTCTAGCCAGGCCTCCGGCAACCACCAGATCCGATCTCCATAACGCTGCAGCTCGCCGCCGACCAAGCGCCAGCGAGGCGTGGCATCCGGCTTGGCGTCGCGCACGGATATCCATCCAGCCCAGTGGGCTTCATCTGGCGCCAAGGTCAGCCCGGCCAACCAGTAGCGCAACGCATTGCGCTGCCGCACTGGCGTCAGAGCGCGCAACGCGGGCAACGCGAGGCTGGGCAGGTTTAGCCAACTAAGGCTATCCGCCGCCTTCGCGGCAGCGAGATCCTGCTGCGCCAGTTCATCCAGCAGCTGCTGCGCTTCTGCCATATGCGTAGCGGTTCTTGCCAGAGCCGATATGGCCCGCGGCCAGCGCTGTCCTAGAAGAGGGAGTATTTCCCGACGCAGATAATTGCGCGTGTGAGCGTACTGCTGGTTGCTGGGGTCCTCCACCCAGGTCAAGGCGTTGCGCTCCGCATAAGCCTCCAGCTCGTCCCGCGGCACACCGAGCAGAGGACGAACCAGCCTGCCATGCCCAAGCGGGCGCTCGCCAGGCATAGCGGCCAAGCCGCGCACGCCCGCACCGCGCAAAAGACGGAACAGCACCGTTTCGGCCTGATCGTCACGGTGCTGGCCGGTCAGCAACAGCTCATCTTCGCTCAGACACTGGCTAAACGCCTGGTAACGGGCATTGCGGGCAGCCTGCTCGACACTGGCGCCAGATCCGACTTGCACCTGGATAACGCTTAGCGCGACGCCAAGCTCGTCGCAGGTGCGTTGGCAGTGCGCCGGCCAATCGTCCGCAATGGCCTGCAGGCCGTGGTGCACATGGATTGCACGGATGACCGGCAGCTCATGTCGATCAGCCAGCCGAGCCAACAAATGCAGGAGAACGGTCGAATCAAGACCGCCAGAAAACGCCACCCACCACGTCGGTGAGCTACGCCAAGGCGCGAGCGCGGAAAGCAGGAGGGAATCGAGGGACATGCGAGCGCTTCGAGAACCGACATTGTCAGCAAGCATAAAGCTCAGCGGGGCAAGCAGCGAGGGGAAGCGGTAACCACAACATACAGCCAAGCGTCTCGCTTCGGGCCACCGATCGAGACACTTGGCTGGCGCGATGGATCAGGCGATACCGTAGCTCATCAGGCGCTCATAGCGACGCGCCAGCAGCGCATCGGTATCCAGCGACTTGAGCATGTGCAGCTGACTGTTGAGCTGCTCGCGCATGGCGGCGGCCATAACGGCCGGGTTGCGATGGGCGCCACCCAGCGGCTCGGGGATCACCTTGTCGACGATACCCAGATCCTTCAGGCGCTCAGCCGTCACACCCATGGCCTCGGCAGCTTCCGGTGCCTTCTCGGCTGTGCGCCAGAGAATCGACGCGCAGCCTTCCGGTGAAATCACCGCGTAGGTGGAATACTGCAGCATGTTCAGCTGGTCGCAAACGCCGATGGCCAGCGCGCCACCAGAACCGCCCTCACCAATCACGGTGGCGATGATCGGAGTCTTCAGCCGCGCCATCACGCGCAGGTTCCAGGCAATGGCCTCGCTCTGGTTGCGCTCTTCGGCGTCGATACCCGGATAAGCGCCGGGTGTATCGATAAAGGTGAGGATCGGCATCTTGAAGCGCTCGGCCATCTCCATCAGACGGCAGGCCTTGCGGTAACCCTCGGGGCGCGGCATGCCGAAGTTACGGCGTACCTTCTCGCGTACCTCACGACCCTTCTGATGACCGATGATCATCACCGGCTGACCGTCCAGACGCGCGGTACCGCCAACAATCGCCGCATCATCGGAGAAGTGCCGATCACCGTGCAGCTCTTCGAACTCGGTAAACAGGTGATTGATGTAATCGAGGGTATAGGGGCGCTGCGGGTGGCGGGCCAGGCGGGCGATCTGCCAGCTGGTCAGATTGCCGAAAATGCTTTCGGTGAGCGATTCGCTCTTGTCCTGCAGGCGGGCAATCTCATCGCCGATGTTCAGCGAGTTATCGTTACCAACCAGGCGCAATTCTTCGATCTTGGCTTGCAGGTCGGCGATCGGCTGTTCGAAATCCAGGAAATTCGGGTTCATAGGCATCCGTCATGCGTCGACGGCCAGGCGGCCGGGAGGCTGTTCCGTTTTTTGCGCCTTACCTTACGGGAGAGGCGCATTCAGGTCGAACAAAAATTGTTCTGAACCATGACCCGGTCATCACCGGGCCGTTCGGGCCTTGGCTCGGAAAGCGCGCGCGCGCAACTTTCCAGGCGTCCGCCCTCTATCGGTATTGCAGAAAGACGTTGTCGCGTCCGAACTGGTCACGCAATGCCTGAATCAAGTTGTCGGCCGGGTCGATCCGCCACTCTTCACCGAACTGCAGCAGGGCGCGCGCATCGCGCCCAGTGTATTCCAGCGTGATCGGGCAGGCGCCGCGATGACGACCACAAACCTCAGCCAACCAGCGCATGCGCTCGCCCCTGAGCGCCTCGCCAGCGACCTTCACCCGCAGGCTTTCGGCAAGCCCGGTACGCGCCTCTTCCAGACTCATCACACGCTTGGCCCGCAGGCGCAGGCCGCCGGAGAAATCGTCATTGCTGACCTCGCCCTCTACCACAACCAGCGCATCGGTCTGCAGCAGGGCCTGCGCGGAGTTGAACGCCTCGGCGAACAGCGAAGCCTCGATACGCCCGGAGCGATCGTCCAGCGTGATGAAGCCCATCTTGTCGCCTTTCTTGTTCTTCATCACCCGCAGGTTGACGATCAGGCCGGCGATGGTCTGCTCCCCTCTCGCCGGACGCAGATCGATGATGCGCTGACGGGCAAAGCGCCGCACCTCGCCTTCGTATTCGTCGATCGGATGGCCTGTGAGATAGAGCCCCAGGGTATCTTTCTCGCCCTTCAGACGTTCTTTGAGCGACAGCTCGCGCGCGTTGCGGTGATTGGCATAGACATCGGCCTCCGGCTCGGCAAAGAGGCCACCAAACAGGTCCATATGCCCACTTTCCGCGCTGCGCGCCGTCTGCTCGGCAGCCTGCACGGCTTCTTCCATGGCCGCCAGCAACACCGCGCGATTGCGGTCGATATTGGCCTGATAGGCCTTCGCCTCCTCGAAGAAATACGGACCCAGACGATCCAGCGCACCGGAACGGATCAGCGCCTCGAGGGTACGCTTGTTGATGCGCTTGAGGTCGATACGCGCGCAGAAATCGAACAGATCCTTGAACGGCCCGCCTTCTGCTCGGCATTCGGCGATGGCCTCTACGGGCCCCTCACCGACGCCCTTGACCGCACCAAGGCCGTAGACGATACGACCGTCATCGTTCACGGTGAACTTGAATTCGGAAACATTCACATCCGGCGGATCGATGCGCAGCTTCATGCTGCGGCATTCCTCGATCAGGATCACCACCTTGTCGGTGTTATGCATATCCGCCGAAAGCACGGCAGCCATGAACGGCGACGGGTAATGCGCCTTGAGCCAGGCGGTCTGATAGGAAACCAGGCCATAGGCTGCCGAGTGCGATTTGTTGAAGCCGTAACCGGCGAACTTTTCCACCAGATCGAAGATGTTGCCTGACAGCTCCTTGTCGATGCCGTTGTTCGAGCAGCCTTCGATGAAGCCACCGCGCTGCTTGGCCATCTCCTCGGGCTTCTTCTTGCCCATCGCCCGGCGCAGCATGTCGGCGCCGCCCAGCGTGTAGCCGGCCATCACCTGAGCGATCTGCATCACCTGTTCCTGATACAGGATGATGCCGTAGGTGGGCTTGAGCACAGGCTCGAGCCCCGCGTACTGATAGTCCGGGTGCGGATAGGAGACTTCGGCGCGCCCGTGCTTACGGTTGATGAAGTCGTCGACCATGCCCGACTGCAGCGGACCGGGACGGAACAGCGCCACCAGTGCGATCAGGTCTTCCAGGCAGTCGGGCTTGAGCTTCTTGATCAGCTCCTTCATGCCGCGTGATTCCAGCTGGAATACAGCGGTGGTTTCGGCCTTCTGCAGCAACTGGTAGGTCGGCTTGTCATCCAGCGGAATGAAGTCGATGTTGATCGGCTCCAGGCCTTTCTTGGCCTGCTCGCGATTGATCGTCTCCAGCGCCCACTTGATGATGGTCAGCGTACGCAGACCGAGGAAGTCGAACTTCACCAGGCCGGCCGACTCGACATCATCCTTGTCGAACTGGGTCACCAGGCCGCCGCCCTCCTCGTCACAGGCGATCGGCGCAAAGTCGGTCAGCTTGGTCGGCGCGATCACCACACCACCGGCGTGCTTGCCGGTACCGCGGGTGATGCCTTCGAGCTTGAGCGCCATCTCCCAGATCTCGCGGGCGTCCTCGTCGACGGCGAGGAAGTCGCGCAGCGGCTCTTCCATTTCGTAGGCCTTTTCGAGGGTCATGCCCACCTCGAAAGGGATCATCTTCGACAGGCGGTCAGCCAAGCCATAGGACTTGCCCTGAACCCGCGCCACGTCGCGCACCACTGCCTTGGCCGCCATGGTGCCGAAAGTGATGATCTGGCTGACCGCATTGCGCCCGTACGCCTCGGCCACGTAATCAATTACCCGGTCGCGGCCGTCCATGCAGAAGTCGACGTCGAAGTCGGGCATGGAAATACGTTCGGGGTTGAGGAAGCGCTCGAACAGCAGATCGTAGGCCAGCGGATCGAGGTCGGTGATCTTCAGCACGTAGGCGACCAGCGAGCCGGCACCCGAACCACGGCCCGGACCGACCGGCACGCCGTTGTTCTTCGCCCACTTGATGAAGTCCATAACGATCAGGAAGTAACCGGGGAAGCCCATCTGAATGATGGTGCCCAGTTCGAACTCAAGGCGGTCGATGTAGACCTGCTTTTTCGCCTCGTAGTCGGGCGTGTCCTTGGGTAGCAGTACCTCGAGGCGTTCTTCCAGCCCCTCGAAAGACACCTGACGCAGGTAATCGTCGATGGTCATGCCCTCGGGCACGGGGAAGTTCGGCAGGAAGTAGGTGCCCAGCTGCACTTCGATATTGCAGCGCTTGGCGATCTCGACGGTGTTTTCCAGCGCCTCCGGGAGATCGCTGAACAGCTCGGCCATCTCTGCCGGGGTCTTCAGATACTGCTGATCAGAGTAGGTACGCGGCCGCCGCGGATCGTCCAGCGTGCGGCCTTCGCCGATGCACACGCGGGTTTCGTGCGCCTCGAAATCCTCTTGCTTGAGGAAGCGCACGTCGTTGGTCGCAACCAGCGGCGTGCCGGTACGGTCGGCGAGCGCGACCGCGGCATGCAGATGTTCTTCATCATTGACCCGACTGGTGCGCTGGATCTCCAGGTAGAAGCGATCAGCAAACACGTCGCGCCATTCGGCCAGACGTGCTTCCGCCAATGCTCCGTCACCATTGAGCAATGCCTGGCCGACCTCGCCTTCCTTGGCGCCGGACAGCGCAATCAGGCCTTCGGCGGCCTGCTTGACCCAGTCTCGCTCGATGATCACCAGGTCATTGCGCTGCCCTTCGGTCCAGCCGCGAGAAATCAGTTCGGTGAGATTGCGGTAACCCTTCGGGTTCATCGCCAACAGGGTCAACCGGCTGAGCGGACCATCCTCATCACAGCCGGCCATCCAAATGTCCGCACCACATATCGGCTTGATACCGGAGCCATGCGCGGTCTTGTAGAACTTCACCAGCGAGCACATGTTGCTCATGTCGGTTACCGCCACAGCCGGCATTCCACCCGCCGCGACCGCCTTGATCAGCGGCTTGACCCGGACCAGCCCATCGACCAGCGAGTACTCGGTATGCAGACGTAGATGGACGAAGGAAACAGGCATGAACAGACCTTGAGCTGGCAAAACGACGAGCGCGGGATTGTACCGGAAAGCACAGATCGGCTGGGTATTGGGGGAGCGGCATCACGTAGTAAAACGGGGACCGCGCAGAGCCGGATGCGCACAACACGCGACCTGCGCGCGGCAGATCATCGCTTGCCGCGGGCTAGACCAGCAGAACGCTGATGGGGACTTCGGCCCCGACGATCGTCTGCTCCAGCATCGCTCGGACGGGAGCGAAGGAGCGACGATGGATGGGCGTTGGCCCGAGCCGACGAAGCGCTTCCAGATGACTGGGAGTCGGGTAGCCCTTGTGCCCGGCCAGCCCGTAACCTGGGTAACAGAGGTCGAGCGCCTGCATTTCACGATCCCGGCTGACTTTGGCGAGAATGGATGCTGCGGCAATTGCCGGCACCTGCCCGTCACCCTGGATCACCGGCGCACTGGGCACGTTGAGTTGCGGGCAGCGATTACCATCGATCAGCGCCAGCCGCGGCGTAACGCTCAACCCTTCCACCGCGCGCTGCATGGCGAGCATTGTGGCATGAAGGATGTTCAGCTGATCGATTTCTTCAACCTCGGCTCGGGCAATGCACCACGCCACCGCCTTTTCGCAGATCTCGTCGAACAATGCCTCGCGACGCGCCTCGCTCAGCTTTTTCGAGTCGTTCAGGCCTTCGATCGGACGTGCCGGATCGAGAATCACGGCGGCTGTCACCACTGGACCGCACAGCGGCCCTCGCCCGACCTCATCTACGCCGGCGACCAGCTCTTCGACCAGATTGAAATCAAGCCCGAACTGCATCAGCGAACTCCAACCAGGCGCAACACGGCATCGGCGGCCTGACTCGACGCATCGCAGCGCAGGGTGCGGTGGATACTGTCGAAGCCTTCAGTCTGCACGTCACCATCGTCCAGCAGCGGAGACAGCGACTGCGCCAGCGCTTCCGGGGTCGCGGCGTCCTGCAGCAATTCGGGAACCAGCAGGCGCTGGGCCAGCAGGTTGGGAAGCGCGACATAGGGGCTCTTTACCAGCCGCCGAAGGATGCGGTAAGTAATTGGCGCTACGCTGTAGGCCACAACCATCGGCCGCTTGAACAACAGCGCCTCGAGCGTTGCTGTGCCTGAGGCAATCAGTACCGCGTTGCAAGCCGCCAGCGCGTCGTGAGACCGACCATCGAGCAGGGTCAGCGGTAGATCACGCGTAACCAACATCTGCTCCAGTTGCAGCCGCCGCTCAGGGCTGGCGCAAGGCATGACGAAGCGAATCCCCGGGCGCATGGCACGCAACCGCTCGGCGGCGGAAAGGAACAGATCCCCCAGTCGAGCCACCTCGCCCCCCCTGCTGCCCGGCATCAGCGCCACGACCAGGCCATCGGCCGGCAATCCGAGTGCTTGCCGTGCCGCGGCGCGATCGGCGCAAAGTGGAATGGCATCGGCCAGGGGATGGCCGACGAAGCGGACCGGTACCTGATGCGCGTCGTAGAACTTGGCCTCGAACGGAAACAGCGTGAGCATCAGATCGCAGGCGTCACGTATCTTCAGCACCCGCTTCTGGCGCCAGGCCCAGACCGATGGACTGACGTAGTGCACGGTCTTGATTCCGGCACGGCGCAGCTTGAGCTCAAGCCCGAGATTGAAATCCGGCGCATCGATGCCGATGAATACATCCGGCCGCTGCTGGATCAGCGTGTCTACCAGGCGCTTGCGGCGAGCCAGCAATTCCGGCAAGCGGCCAAGCACTTCGACCAGCCCCATCACGGCTAGACGCTCGAGCGGAAAGTACGACTGCAACCCTTCGGCCTGCATGCGCGAGCCGCCAACCCCGATGAATTCGACATCGGCATGCTGAGCCTTCAGCGCCTGCATCAGGCCCGCGCCAAGGATGTCACCGGAGGATTCCCCGGCTACCAGGGCAACCCTGAGCGGCTGGCTCATTTCAGCGGGTGATGCCACGAGTCGAAGCCTGAATCGAGTCGCGGAAGATCGCGACCTCGGGAAATGCCGCCGCGCTGTCAGCCAACTCGGTGAGCGCAGCTTCCACCGTCAGGCCCTTGCGGTAGACGATCTTGTAAGCGTTGCGCAGGGCATGAACGGCTTCGGCGCTGAAGCCACGACGACGCATGCCTTCGAAATTCATACTGCGGGCTTCGGCAGGGTTGCCAAAAACGGTGACAAACGCTGGCACATCCTTGCCAATCGCAGTGCCCATTCCGGAGAAGCTATGGGCGCCGATATGACAGAACTGATGCACCAGGGTGTAACCAGAAAGAATGGCCCAGTCGCCTACATGGACATGACCTGCCAACGCGGTGTTGTTGACCAGAATGCAATGATTGGCGATCACGCTGTCGTGGCCAATGTGTGCATAGGCCATGATCAGGTTGTGATTACCGATAGTGGTTTCCGATCGATCCTGAACGGTGCCGCGGTGGATGGTCACACCCTCGCGAATCACGTTGTGATCGCCAATCACCAGACGTGTCGGCTCGCCTTTGTACTTCAGGTCCGGCGTATCTTCGCCGACCGAGGAGAACTGATAAATGCGATTGTGGCGCCCGATGCGAGTCGGTCCTTTTATGACCACGTGCGAGGCAATCACAGTACCTTCGCCAATCTCGACATCCGCGCCGATGATCGACCAGGGCCCGACCTGGACGTCATCCGCCAGCCGGGCCGCAGGGTCGATAATGGCGCGAGGGTCGATCAAACTCATATCTTCTGTTCCGCGCAGATGATTTCGGCCGAGCAGACCGGCTTGCCATCGACGCTGGCGCGGCAATCGAACTTCCAGATGCCACGCTTGGCGCTGATGAAAGAAGCCTCCAGGACCAGCTGATCACCGGGAACGACCGGCTGGCGAAAACGCAGCTTGTCAGAGCCAACGAAATAGTAAAGCGTGCCATCGGATGGCTTGACACCCATCATCTTGAAGCCGAGCAGGCCGGCAGCCTGAGCCATGGCCTCGATGATCAGCACTCCCGGCATGATCGGATGCTGTGGAAAATGCCCGTTGAAGAACGGCTCATTGATGGTGACGTTCTTGTAGGCACGAACGCGCTTGGCCTCGAGGTCCATCTCCGTCACACGATCCACCAGCAGGAACGGGTAGCGGTGAGGCAAATATTCGCGAATCTCGTTGATATCCATCATGTCAGGAAAGAGCCTGTAAAAAAGTATAGGGCAGCCTGCGCTGAAAGCTCGCGCGAGCACTGACAGTGCATTAACCCCGAAAAAGTCGGATCAGACGGTAAGCTCAGGCATCAGAAGCCGGATTCTGAGCCTGAGTCACGGCGGCCAGGCTTTTCTCCAACTGTTGCAGCCGGCGGGCCATATCGTCCAGCTGACGGATCCGCGCCGCGCTTTTTCTCCAATCGGCCGCATTCTGCATTGCCGTGCCGGAGGAATAGCTGCCAGGTTCGGTAATGGAACGGGTGACCATGGTCATCCCCGTCACGAACACGTTGTCGCAGACCTCGATGTGTCCAACCATGCCGACCCCACCAGCGATCATGCAGTTGCGCCCGATCTTGGTGCTACCGGATATGCCGGCGCAACCAGCCATCGCGGTGTTGTCACCCACCTGCACGTTGTGCGCAATCATGATCTGGTTGTCCAGCTTCACGCCATTGCCGATGAGCGTGTCGGAAAGCGCGCCGCGGTCAATGGTTGTATTGGAGCCGATTTCGACATCATCGCCGATACGCACGCCGCCGATCTGTGCAATCTTCTGCCAGGCACCTTTCTCCTTGGCGAAACCGAACCCCTCGCCACCGATTACGGCACCCGACTGGATCACCACGCGCTTGCCTATCAGCACATCGTGATAAAGCGTGACCCGCGGAGCCAGTCGCCCGCCTTCGCCGATCCGGCTGCGCGCCCCAATGAACGACTGCGCACCAATCACCACATCCGCCTCGATGGAAGCACCTGACTCGATCACCACATAGGGCCCGATACTGGCCGATGGGTGAACGTGCGCGTCGGCCGCTACCAATGCGGTGGGATGGATGCCACTGGCCGTCTGCGGGCGGGTCTCGAACAGGTGCGAGGCACGCGCATAGGCGAGATAGGGGTCGCTGACGATGATAGCCGGACGGTCATAAGCCTCGGCATCCGCCGGGGACAGCAAGACTGCAGCGGCCTGAGTAGCCGCCAAGTACTTGCGGTACTGGGCATTAGCCAGGAAGCTCAACTGCGACGGACCCGCTTCCTGCAAGGTCGCGAGTCCACTGACGATCAGGGCAGCGTCACCGCGAAGGCTGCCACCCAGCTCCCCGGCCAGCTGACCGAGCGTAAAAACTGCGCCTGCCATGTCAGCGCAGCTGATTCATGCGCTCGATGACCTGGCGGGTGATGTCGAACTGAGGTTTGACATCCACCACGGCACCGCGCTCGAACACCAGATCGTAATTGCCTTTTTTGATGACTTCTTCAACAGCCTGGTCCAGCTTCGGCTTCAGCTGCTTGAGCATGTCGCGATCTGCCACAGCCTTGGATTCGTTGAGCTCCTTGGACTGGAACTGGAAGTCGCGGGCCTTTTGCTTGAACTCGAGCTCCAGACGCTCACGCTCAGCCTGCTGCATCTTGTCGCCATCCTTCATCAGACGGTCCTGAATGCGCTTGGCATCGCTTTCCAGTGTCTTGAGCTTGCTCAGCTGGGGACCGAACTTCTTCTCGGCATCGACTGCGTAGCGCTTGGCCGCGTCGGACTCGAGCAGCGCCATCTGATAGTTCATGACCGCAATTTTCATTTCAGCAAACGCGGGGGTCGCTACCAGCGCGGCAACGACGAGAAACAGTTGAGTCAACTTACGCACGGTAAACACCACTCCTGAAAGAAAACACGGCAGCATCAACGCCGCGATATTAGAACGTTTGTCCCAGCGAGAACTGGAATACCTGGGTATCGGCATCGTCGGGCTTAACCACCGGCATGGCCAGGCTGAAGCTCAGCGGGCCCATCGCGGTAATCCAGGTCAAGCCAACACCGACGGAACTGGCCATGTCGCCGAAGTCGATATCGCTGCAATTGGCCGCATCTGACGGACAATTGGTATTGAACACGTTACCAACGTCCCAGAATACGGAGGTTCGCAGAGAGCGCTGATCCTTGACGAACGGCATTGGGAAGAGCACTTCCAGCCCCCCCTGAATCAGCACGTTACCACCGAACGGCAAGGGGTCCTGATCCGGATCTGCAATAGTTCCCGGACGCGTGCCATCGCTCGGCGTGCTACGTGGTCCAAGACTGCTGTCTTCGAAACCCCGTACAGAATTGAAGCCGCCTGCGTAGTAATGTTCGTAGAACGGCAGACTTGAAGTCGAGCCGTAGGCGTCGCCGTAACCCAGGCGTGTATGCATGCGCAGGGTGTAGTCCTTGCTCATCGGCACGAACAGCTGGCCGTTGTAGTCAAGTTTGTAGAACGACAGATCACTACCCGGAATGGTGGTTTCGAAAACCAGGCTCTGAGAGTGGCCACGCGTAGCAAGCACACCGCGGTTAAGCGTCGATTCCGACCAGCCTACCGACGCTTTGAAGTTGAGGAAGCTGTCGCCCTCCTCCTCCATGAAATCGAAGATCTCATCCACGGTGTAGCGGCCGGTATCCAGATCGTCCTGCTGTACGGTCAAGCCGAAGGACAGCCGCGAGGTTTCGCTGATCGGATAGCCAATATTGATGCCACCACCCAGACTGTCCACCGAGTAACTGGAGACGTCATAGTCCAGCTCATCGTAATCAGTGGTGCGATAGAAGGCGTTATAGCCGAGACTGACACCATCTTCGGTCCAGTAGGGGTCCACAAAACCGAAGTTGTAACGCGACTGGTACTCGCTGCGGGTCAGACCTAGCGACACGCGATTGCCGGTACCGAGGAAGTTGTTCTGGCTGATGGAGCCACCAAGGATCAGACCGGCATTCTGCGCAAAACCGATGCTGGCCATGATCGAACCGGACGGCTGCTCTTCGACACTGTAGTTAACGTCGATCTGATCATCCGTGCCCGGGACCTGGGGCGTCTCAACGTTAACTTCCTTGAAGAAACCGAGACGCTCGAGGCGAGTCTTGGATTGGTCGATCAGATAGGTCGAAGCCCAACCACCTTCCATCTGGCGCATCTCGCGACGCAACACTTCGTCTTCGGTCTTGGTATTGCCGCGGAAGTTGATGCGGTTGACGTACGCACGCTTGCCCGGATCGACGACAAAGGTAATGGACACCGTATTGTCTTCGTCGTGGGCCTCTGGAACGCCATTGACGTTGGCGAAGGTATAACCTTCATTACCCAACCGCCGGGTGATCAATTCGGAAGTTGTGGTCATCACCTTACGCGAGAAGACCTGCCCTTCCTTGGCCAGTAGCAGCGCCTCGATCTCTTCCTGCGGCACCTTGAGATCGCCACTGAGCTTGACGTCGCGAACCGTATAGCGCTCGCCTTCGTCGATATTCACCGTGACATAGACATGCTTCTTGTCAGGGGTGATGGATACCTGGGTCGAGGTGATATCCATGTTGATGTAGCCGCGATCCAGATAGTAGGAACGCAGCCGCTCCAGGTCACCGGACAGCTTTTCACGAGCGTATTTGTCGTCGTTGCGGAAGAAAGAGAGCCAATTGGTCGTTTTCAACTCGAAAAGATCGACCAGGTCTTCGTCGGCAAACACAGAGTTACCAACGATGTTGACGTGCTTGATGGCCGCAACCGAGCCTTCGTTGATCTTGATCTTCAGCGCAACACGATTGCGCGGCTGGGCGACAACTTCTGTCTCGATGGTTGCCGAGTAGCGGCCCTGCGCGACGTACTGGCGTTGCAACTCGTTGCGCACGCCTTCGAGCGTGGCACGCTGAAAAATCTCACCTTCGGCCAGTCCGGACTGCTGCAGGCCTGAGAGCAGATCCTCGGTCTTGATCGCCTTGTTACCTTCGATCTCGATGCCCGAAATCGACGGCCGCTCGACTACGCTGATGACCAGCACATCGCCTTCGCGCCCAAGCTGGATATCTTGAAAGAAGCCGGTCCGAAAAAGCGCACGAGTTGCATCGACGAGACGGGTATCGTCAGCAGCTTCACCAACGTTCAAAGGCAATGCGCCGAATACGCTGCCAGCGGAAACCCGCTGCAGGCCGTTGACCCGGATATCGGAGATAGTGAAGGACTCAGCGTGAACTTCGGCAATCATCAATGCGGAAATAACCGCAGGTAGCAGCAGACGTTTCATGAAGTCCTTTCTTATTCAAACCTGATAAATGAACCGGCGATTCGGCACGGCGACACTACGGATTCGGCGTTACAGACGGCCAAGATCATTGACCAGTGCTAGCAGCATCACCCCTACCACGAGGCTGATACCGATCTGTACCCCCCATCCCTGCACCCGCTCCGACAGAGGACGTCCGCGGACCCACTCGACGAGATAGAAGAGCAGATGGCCGCCATCGAGCACCGGGATAGGCAATAGATTGAGAACCCCCAGGCTTATGCTCAGGTAGGCCAGGAAATTGAGGAAATCCCCCAGCCCCGACTGGGCAGAAGCGCCCGCCACTTTAGCAATGGTTATCGGGCCGCTCAAGTTTTTTACCGAGAGCTCACCGAAGAGCATTTTCTTCAGCGAATCGAGGGTCAGCAGGCTCATGGTCCAGGTGCGCCTGACACCCTCTGCCACTGCATCGAGAGGGCCAAACCTGACTTCGCGCAGCATCTCTGCCGGCCACTCTCCGCCGTCAACTCCTGCACCAAGATAACCGCGTCGCGCTTCCCCCTCGCCGCGAGCCGCCAACGTCAGCGGCACATCCAGGCGCTGACCGTCACGCTCAACCTGCAGTGAAACCGGCTCTCCGGGCAATACCTTGACCGCATCTATTACCTGCTGCCAATCGTCGAGCGGCCGCTGATTCAGGCTCAGCAAACGGTCACCGAGACGGATACCCGCCGCTTGCGCTGGCCCCTCGGGATCCAACTGGGCGATAACCGGCGCGATTTGCGGGCGCCAAGGCCTGATACCAAGCGAGGTGATGGGATCCGGTTCTTCAACTCCTTTCAACCAGTTCTGCAGCGGAACCTGCAGATGGCGCTCGGCAGTGCTACCCATGTCGCGAACCGTCAGATCGAGCCGACCGCTTTCGCCCAAGCGACGAACCAACTGCAGATTGACTTCGGCCCAGCCACTGACCGGCTTGCCGTTGACCGCAACGATCTCCTGATCGACGGCCAAGCCTGCCTGCGCTGCAAGACTACCGGGCTCAACAGCGCCAACAACGGGACGCACCTGCTCGCTACCAAGCATTGCCAGGAGCCAGAAGAACACCAGAGCGAGAAGAAAGTTGGCCAGCGGACCGGCCGACACGATGGCGAAGCGCTGGCGTACAGTCTTGCGGTTGAAGGCGCTATCGAGCATAGCCGCTGGTACGTCACCTTCCCGCTCGTCGAGCATCTTGACGTAGCCACCCAACGGTATGGCTGCGATGACGAACTCGGTGCCGTGCCGATCATGCCAGCGAACGAGCGGACTGCCGAAACCGACAGAGAATCGCAGCACCTTGACCCCGCAACGGCGTGCGACCCAGAAATGACCGAATTCGTGGAATGTCACCAGCACCCCAAGCGCAACAAGGGTGCCAATGATCATATAGAGCGCGCCCATACTTCCCTCCGGGATTGGGTCTGTAGACGTTTCGCTGCGAGCCTCGAGGCCGGCAGACCCTATCGCCCGTGGCGGCTCAACCAGGTTTCGGCGCCTTTGCGCGCCTGCCTGTCCGCCGCCAATACATCTTCAAGGCAGGCGGTCGGGACCGCTGCCTCACGATTCAATACGTCGTCGATGATACTCGCGATCTCGGTGAAACGAATGCGTCGATTGAGAAAGGCATCGACCGCCACCTCGTTCGCGGCATTGAGCATGGCTGGCGCCGTGCCGCTAATTTCCGCTGCTTGCCGAGCGAGTCGCAAACAAGGGAAGCGCAGATCGTCGGGCGTTTGAAAGTCCAACCTACCGACCTGCAGTAAATCGAGCGCCGATACGCCGGAATCAATCCGCTCCGGCCACGCCAATGCGTGAGCAATCGGCGTGCGCATGTCGGGATTGCCAAGCTGCGCGAGGACCGAACCGTCCACGTAATCCACCATCGAGTGGATGACGCTTTGCGGATGAATCACCACCTCGACCTGTTGCGGTCGCGCATCGAACAACCAGCAGGCCTCGATCAGCTCAAGCCCCTTGTTCATCATGCTTGCCGAGTCTACCGAGATCTTGCGACCCATCGACCAGTTGGGATGCGCACAGGCCTGCTCAGGCGTCACGTCCGCCAGGAGCTGCGGTGCGACATCACGAAATGGGCCACCGGACGCGGTCAGCAATATTCGTCGAACACCAACAGCCGCCAGCCCCTGAGCGTAGTTGGATGGCAGACATTGAAAGATAGCGTTGTGTTCGCTGTCGATCGGCAGCAGTACTGCCTTGCTATCGCGCAGCGCCTGCATGAACAGCGCGCCGGACATTACCAGCGCCTCCTTGTTTGCCAGCAGAACGCGCTTGCCGGCCTGAACAGCCGCAAGCGTCGGCTTGAGCCCGGCGGCGCCGACGATGGCAGCCATGACCACATCTGCTTCTGGATGAGCAGCCACCTCGCTCAAACCGCCCTCGCCGCTCAAAACCCGCGTCAGAACGCCATCGGAACGCAGCTGTTCCTGCAACGTCACCGCTTGCACCTCATCGCCCACAACTGCGTAGTCGGGTCGATGCTTGATGCAGAGGGAGCGCAGCTCGGCGAGCCGGCTGAAGCCGGTCAACGCGAAAACGCGATAGCGATCAGGGTGACGTGCGATGACGTCCAGCGTGCTCAGCCCAATCGATCCGGTAGCACCCAGCACAGTGATCTGCAAAGGTCGAGTCACAGCGCGCCCCAGCCGGCAAGCCACAACAGCACCGCGAATACGGGCACGGCGGCAGTCAGACTGTCTATACGATCCATGACACCACCATGCCCAGGCAGTAGCTGACTGCTGTCCTTGATGCCGGAACTGCGCTTGAACATGCTTTCCGTAAGGTCACCGATCACCGAGATCAGGACCACCACCGCAGCGCCTAACAATGCCAGAATCAATTCGCGCGGCGCCCAGCCACGATAGATGCCGACAGCAAGCGTGACCACAAGACTGGTCAGCAGCCCCCCTACCAGCCCCTCCCAGCTCTTGCCAGGACTTACCTGCGGCGCAAGCTTGCGCTTTCCGAATGCCTTGCCAGAAAAATACGCACCAATGTCGGCAACCCAAACCAGCACCATCACAGCCAGGATCAACCAGTTGCCGAGCGGCCACTGCTTGAGCACTACCAAGGCTTGCCATGCCGGCAAAAGAATCGCCAGCCCGATCAGCAAGCTGCCAACAGGACCACCCCATAAACGACTACTCTCGGGATACGTCAGCACCAGATAGGTCGCAGCAAGCCACCAGAAGATCGCCAGCGCCAACAGCCACGGCGTCAACCCGGGAAGCTGATACAGCGCGACCAGGAGCGCCACGACCAAGGCGGCATACCCCACGCGAGCCGGCTGGCTGGCGAAACCGGCTAACCGCGCCCACTCCCAGGCACCTAGCGCGACGACCAGGCCAATGAACAGCGCAAACGCAAGCCCATGCAGAAAGAAAAACCCGATAATCGCGACGGGGAGAAGGATGGCAGCCGTGATGATCCGCTGTTTCAGCATTCGACCTTGACCTCGCTTTCAACCTGCTCGCCAGTCTTGCCAAAACGCCTTTGGCGAGTGGAGAAGTCGGCGAGCGCCTTGCGCATCGCGACATGCTTGAAATCCGGCCAGTAGAGGTCGGAAAAGTACAACTCCGCATAGGCAAGCTGCCAAAGCAGGAAATTACTGATACGCCGCTCGCCGCCGGTTCGAATGCACAGATCAGGTAACGGCATGTCGCCAGTCGCCAGATAGCTCTGGAAGAGCGCCGGCGTAATTTCAGCGGGGTTCAACCGGCCGGCCTGCGCCTCGGTAGCCAGGTGTTGAGCCGCTTGAAGAATGTCCCATTGGCCGCCGTAGTTGGCCGCGACCTGGAGTACGAAGCGATGGTTGCCGGCAGTGATCTCCTCGACCTCCAGCATTGCCGCCTGGAGCTCCGGATGGAAGCGCGCACGATCGCCGATGATGCGCAGCCGGATACCATTCTCATCAAGCTTACGCGCTTCGCGCCTGAGGGCCGAAAGAAACAGCTCCATCAGCGCACCTACTTCGTCCGCTGGGCGTTGCCAGTTCTCACTGGAAAACGCGAACAGCGTCAGCACCTCGACACCGGAATCGGCACAGACCTCAATAACCGCGCGAACCGCGTCGACACCGGCCTTGTGTCCGGCCACGCCAGGCAGCAAACGCCTCTTCGCCCAGCGGTTGTTGCCATCCATGATGATCGCCACGTGACGGGGTACATTCCGCCCGGCGATCTGCCTGACCTTTTCCATGAACAACTCTACTTGCGCTAAAACACGCTGCGAACCAAAAGAAAAAGCTGCAAGCAACAGCTCGGTGGCATCCACACCACCGCGCCACGGAGGCCTCGCGAACCCGTGACGCGACAGCGTTTCGATGCCGGCCTTACACCGCCATCAGGTCGCCTTCTTTGACCTCAAGAGCCTTGTCGATCTCGGCAACATATTTATCGGTTAGCTTCTGGACGTCATCCTGGCCACGACGTTCATCGTCCTCGCTGATTTCCTTTTCCTTGACCAGGTCCTTCAGCTGCGCGATTGCATCACGACGGATGTTACGCACCGCGACGCGCGCATTTTCGGCCTCTGCGCGCGCCTGCTTGGTGTAACCCTTGCGGGTTTCCTCAGTCAGTGCCGGCATCGGTACGCGAATGGTGGTACCAGCGGTCGCCGGATTCAAACCCAGATCCGAAGTCATGATCGCTTTCTCTACCGCCTGGATCATGCTCTTGTCGAACACGGTCAGCGCCAGCGTCCGAGAGTCCTCGGCAATCACGTTGGCGACCTGGCGCAGCGGCGTGTCGGAACCGTAGTAGGACACCATCACGCTGTCGAGGATGCTGGGGTGTGCGCGACCGGTACGGATCTTGGCGAACGCATGGTCCAGCGATTCCAGGGTTTTCTTCATGCGCTCCTGCGCGTCTTGCTTGATCTCATTGATCATTCTTTCGATTCCTCGATCAGTGTTCCTTCGGCGCCACCAAGCACAATGTTGAGCAGGGCACCAGGCTTGTTCATGTTGAAGACCCGCAGCGGCATGTTGTGGTCACGACACAGGCAGATGGCCGTCAGATCCATCACGCCAAGCTTGCGATCAAGCACTTCATCGTAGGTAAGCTCGGCAAACTTCTCGGCATTGGGATCCTTGAACGGATCTGCGGTGTAGACACCGTCAACCTTGGTGGCCTTGAGCACGACATCCGCCTGGATCTCGATGGCACGCAGGCAGGCCGCCGAGTCGGTGGTGAAGAACGGATTACCCGTACCCGCCGAGAAGATGACCACTTCGCCAGTCTTCAGATGGCGCATCGCTTTGCGGCGATCATAGTGATCGGTTACACCGACCATGGAAATGGCAGACATGACAAGTGCCGGGATATTCGAGCGCTCGAGCGCATCGCGCATGGCCAGCGCATTCATCACCGTGGCCAGCATCCCCATGTGGTCGCCAGTCACGCGATCCATGCCAGCCGCCGAAAGCGCCGCGCCACGAAACAGGTTGCCACCACCGATAACCAGACCGACTTCGACCCCGATCCCCACCAGCTGGCCGACTTCCAGAGCCATGCGATCGAGGACCTTCGGGTCGATACCGAAGTCTTCGGAGCCCATCAAGGCCTCGCCGCTCAATTTGAGCAGAATGCGTTTATAGCGAGGATTGCGTGCACTCATCTGCTGAGCCATTGGCGTGTTATCTCCTGCGGCGTGCTATGACCAAGTCTGTATGACCCAGACCAAAAATATCTGCGCTTTGACAGCGCAACCCGGGGTTGGTGCCAAGCGATGACTATATCGTGACAAAAAAACAAATCCGCTGCCCAATTCGACAAAGAGGCCGCACGCGTAAGCGGGCAGCCTCTTGTCAAACCGCGAAGCGATCTTACTTCTTGGTCGCAGCTACCTGAGCAGCCACTTCGGCAGCGAAGTCGACCTCTGCCTTCTCGATACCCTCGCCTACTTCGTAGCGAACGAAGGATACGATTTCGGCGCCGGCTTTCTTGGCCAGCTCACCGACCTTGATTTCCGGGTCCTTGACGAAAGCCTGCTCAACCAGACTGGCTTCAGCCAGAAACTTGTTGATGCGGCCCTTGACCATGTTCTCGACGATGTTCTCCGGCTTGCCGGCAATCTTGTCGGCATTGAGCTGCAGGAAGATTTCCTTCTCCTTGGCAACCAGCTCTTCGGAAACGTCAACAGGGCTCAGAACAGCCGGATTGCTGGCGGCTACGTGCATGGCGATATCTTTGGCCAGCTCGGCATCGCCACCTTTCAGAGTGACCAGCACGCCGATGCGGTGGCCGTGCAGGTAAGCACCAACAACTTCGCCCTCAACTGCAGTCAGGCGACGAATATTGACGTTCTCACCACACTTGGCGACCAGCGCCTCGCGAGCGGACTCACGGGATGCGACCAGCGGAGCCACTTCAGTCAGCTTCTGCTCGAATGCTTCGTCCAGGCTATCCTTGACGAATGCTTTGAAGTCGTCCTGCAGAGCCAGGAAGTCAGTCTGCGAGTTGACTTCGATGATCAGGCCACGGCCACCCTCGACGCGAACGGCGATCGAGCCTTCGGCAGCGATGTTGCCCGACTTCTTGGCAGCCTTGATGGCGCCGGAAGCACGCATGTCGTCGATCGCTTTTTCGATGTCGCCACCGGCGGCAACCAGAGCCTTCTTGCACTCCATCATGCCCTGACCGGTACGCTCGCGCAGTTCTTTGACCAAGGCTGCAGTGATTTCTGCCATGTTGGGAATCCTCTCGATTTGGTTTCTAAACCACTCACCCATGACACGGGTGATCAATTCGCAAGAGACAAAAAAGGGGGGCCTAGCCCCCTTTTTGTTCATCGGGTGTCACGCCGCAGTGCGCCGGACTTAGCCCTGAGCCGCCTCGGAAGCAACTTCCTCGACGAACTCGTCAGCGCCACCGGCACCGTTCTGGCGACCGCGCAGAACAGCATCAGCCATGGAGCCGAGGTAGAGTTGCACGGCACGGATGGCGTCATCATTACCAGGAATGATGTAGTCAACGCCTTCCGGGCTGCTGTTGGTATCGACGATACCGATGACCGGGATACCCAGCTTGTTGGCTTCGGAGATGGCGATGCGCTCGTGATCGACGTCAACGACGAACATGGCATCTGGCAGGCCGCCCATATCCTTGATACCACCCAGGCTGCGCTCGAGCTTCTCGAGGTCGCGGGTGCGCATCAGGGCTTCTTTCTTGGTCAGCTTCTCGAAAGTACCGTCCTGGGACTGAACTTCCAGCTCACGCAGACGCTTGATGGAGGCGCGGATGGTTTTGTAGTTGGTCAGCATGCCGCCCAACCAGCGGTGATCGACATACGGCGAGTTGCAGCGAGCAGCTTCTTCGCGAACGATCTTGCCAGCGGAACGCTTGGTGCCAACGAACAGAATCTTGTTCTTGCCTGCAGCCAGCTTTTCAACGAAACGCAGCGCGTCGTTGAACATCGGCAGGGTCTTTTCCAGGTTGATGATATGGATCTTGTTGCGCGCGCCGAAAATGTACTTATCCATTTTCGGGTTCCAGTAACGGGTCTGGTGGCCGAAGTGCACACCGGCCTTCAGCATATCGCGCATAGTGACTTGAGACATGATCAGTCCTCGAATAAGTCGGGTTAGGCCTCCACGCGTCCCGATATCCAACTCTTGCGAGCACCCAGGATACCGTGTCGACACGTGTGTGGGGTTAGGCTCGACGGGTCTACCCCGCTGAGCGGCGCGTTTTATAGCATAAAGGCTACAGAGAGGCTACTGCTTTGAACTCTCCAGCGGCACGCCCGGCAGCCGACGATGCCTGACCTGCAGGCTGTGGGTGCTTTGGTTTATCATCGCGACTTTCCGTTTTTCGCCTTCGCCTGCGGGCGTAATCAGAGGTTTGCATGACAGTCACCATCAAGACGCCCGAAGATATCGAGAAGATGCGCATTGCCGGGCGTCTCGCCGCCGAGGTTCTCGAGATGATCGGCGAGCACGTCAAGCCAGGCGTCACCACCGAAGAGCTCGACCGCCTCTGCCACGAGCATATCGTCAATGCTCAGCAGGCCATTCCCGCGCCGCTGAATTACAAGGGCTTTCCCAAGTCGATCTGCACGTCGATCAACCATGTCGTCTGCCATGGCATCCCGAACGACAAGCCGCTGAAGGACGGTGACATCCTCAATATCGATATCACCGTTATCAAGGACGGCTATCACGGTGACACTAGCAAGATGTTCATGGTCGGCAAGGTGCCTGAGTGGGCTGAGCGCCTCTGCCAAGTCACTCAGGAATGCCTCTATAAAGGTATCGAACTGGTTCGCCCCGGCGCCCGTCTTGGCGATATTGGCGAGGTGATCCAGAAGCACGCAGAGAAAAATGGTTTTTCAGTAGTCCGCGAGTATTGCGGTCACGGCATCGGCAAGGTCTTTCATGAAGAGCCGCAGGTGCTGCACTACGGGCGAGCTGGCACCGGGATGGAGCTCAAGGAAGGGATGACCTTCACGATCGAGCCGATGATCAACCAGGGCCGCTCGGAGACCCGTTTGCTCGGCGATGGTTGGACCGCCATCACCAAGGACCGCAAGCTGTCGGCGCAATGGGAGCACACCATACTGGTCACCGCAGACGGCTACGAGATTTTCACCTTGCGCAGCGACGACACCATCGCCCGCACCTCTGCCTGAGAATTCCCCAGCCGCAGCACCCATGGGAGGACGTTCGCATGCCCCAGGTTGACCCGGAGCTGTTTGATCGCAGCCAGTTTCAGGCAGAACTGGCGCTGAAGGCCAGCCCCATCGCCGCGTACAAGAAGGCCATACGCCAGGCGCGGCAGGTGCTTGACGAGCGCTTCAAGGCTGGCCGGGACATCCGTCGTCTGATCCAGGACAGAGCCTGGTTCGTCGACCAGATTCTGCGATCAGCTTGGGATCGCTTCGACTGGAACAAGGGCGCCGACATCGCCCTCGTCGCGGTAGGCGGCTACGGACGGGGCGAGCTGCACCCCTATTCCGATATCGACCTGCTCATCCTGCTGGACGAGAACGACCAAGAGGTCTTCCGCAATTCGATAGAGGGGTTCCTCACCCTGCTCTGGGACATCGGATTGGAGGTTGGTCAGGCGGTGCGCTCGGTTGCCGAATGCGCCGAGGAAGCCCGCGCCGACCTCACGGTCATCACCAACCTCATGGAAAGCCGGACGATCGCCGGCCCCGAGCGCCTGCGCCAGGCGATGCTGCAGGTGACACGCACGGAGCAGATGTGGCCGAGCAAGGAATTCTTCCTCGCCAAGCGCAACGAGCAGCGCGCACGCCACGCCAAGTACAACAACACCGAATACAACCTGGAGCCCAACGTGAAGGGCTCTCCAGGCGGCCTGCGCGACATCCAGACCATTCTCTGGATTGCTCGTCGCGAGTTCGGCACCCTCAACCTGCAAGCCATGGTTGACCAGGGCTTCCTTACCGAAGGCGAGCACAGCCTGCTCACCGCGGCCCAGGAATTTCTCTGGAAGGTCCGTTATGGCCTGCACATGCTTGCCGGTCGCGCCGAAGACCGGCTGCTGTTCGACCACCAGCGCAGCCTCGCCGCGCTGCTGGGCTATGAGGACAACGATGCCAAGCTGGCCATCGAACGCTTCATGCAGAAGTACTACCGGGTCGTCATGAGCATCGCCGAACTCAGCGATCTGGTCGGCCAGCATTTCGCTGAAGTGATTCTCTGGGAAGGTGAATCAGGTCCGATCGTGCCGCTCAACAGCCGCTTTCAGGTTCGCGACGGCTACCTTGAAGTCAGCAACCCCGCCATCTTCAAGCGCACCCCCTTCGCCATTCTGGAAACCTTCGTGCTGCTGGCTCAGCATCCGGACATTCAGGGAGTGCGCTCCGACACCATTCGCCTGCTCCGCGACCATCGCTACCTGATCGATGACGTCTTCCGCCAGGATCTGCGCAACACCAGCCTGTTCATCGAGCTGTTCAAGTGCAAGGAAGGCATCCACCGCAACCTCAGGCGCATGAACCGCTACGGCATTCTTGGCCGCTACCTGCCAGAATTCGGGCATATCGTCGGGCAGATGCAGCACGATCTGTTCCATATCTATACGGTCGACGCGCACACACTCAATGTCATCAAGTATTTGCGCAAGCTGACCAAACCGGGCGTGGCCGAAAAATATCCGCTGGCCAGCAAACTGGTCGAGAAGCTGCCCAAGCCAGAGCTGATCTATATCGCCGGGCTGTACCACGATATCGCCAAAGGTCGTGGCGGCGATCATTCGGAACTTGGCGCGGTGGATGCCGAACAGTTCTGCAGCCGGCACAAGTTGCCGGCGTGGGACACCCGGCTGGTGGTCTGGCTGGTGGAAAACCATCTGGTCATGTCCACCACCGCCCAGCGCAAGGATCTGTCTGACCCGCAGGTGATCAACGATTTCGCCCAACTGGTCGGCGACGAGACGCACCTGGATTATCTCTACGTTCTGACTGTTGCGGACATCAACGCCACCAACCCGACGCTGTGGAACTCCTGGCGCGCGAGCCTGCTGCGCCAGCTCTATACCGAAACCAAGCGGGCTCTGAAACGCGGGCTGGAAAACCCACTTGGACGCGAAGAGCAGATCCGCCAGACCCAGCGTGCCGCGCTCGATGACCTGGTGCGTCACGGCACCGATCCGGACGACGCCGAACAGCTCTGGGCGCAGCTGGGCGACGACTATTTCCTGCGCCATACCGCTACCGACGTCGCCTGGCACACCGATGCGATCATCGAGCACCCGGCCAACGGCGGGCCGCTGGTTCTGATCAAGGAAACCACTCAGCGCGAATTCGAAGGCGGCACGCAGATATTCATTTACGCGCCGGACCAGCATGACTTCTTCGCCGTCACCGTGGCGGCCATGGATCAGCTCAACCTGAACATCCATGACGCACGCATTCTGACGTCGAGCAGCCAGTTCACACTCGACACCTACATCGTGCTGGATGCCGACGGCAGCCCCATCGGCAACAATCCGGAACGCATCGACGAAATCCGCAAGGGCCTGATCGCCGCACTACGCAACCCGGACGATTACCTGACCATCATCCAGCGCCGCGTTCCACGGCAGCTCAAGCACTTCGCCTTTCCGCCGCAGGTCACCATCCACAACGACACGCAGCGGCCACAGACGATTCTGGAGATCATCGCGCCGGACCGGCCCGGTCTGTTGGCACGGGTGGGCCAGTTGTTCCTCGATTTCGATCTATCGGTACAGAACGCCAAGATCGCCACCCTGGGCGAACGCGTGGAGGACGTGTTCTTCGTTACCGATGCAGACAATCAGCCGCTGTCCGACCCGCAGTTCTGCTTGCGCCTGCAACAGGCACTGATCAAGGAGCTGCAGCAAGAGAACGAGCAGCAACCCTCCCCCAGCAGCATCGTGATCTGAGCGAATCTCGCCACCTTCCTGCACGCCCGCGGCGGCAGGAGGGTCGCTCGGCTCAATCCCAGGGTTTTCCGCGGGTCTGCTCGACGGCTGGCAGTTTCTGCTGCATCGCAGCCTTGGCCAGGATATGTGCGCTGACAGGCGCGGTAAGGAAGAGAAACAGCGTGATCAGCAACTCGTGCAGACTCAGGCTGCCATTCTGGTTGCTGAAAAAGATCATCGATGCGATGACGACACCTCCTACTCCAAGCGTCGTAGCCTTGGTCGGGCCATGCAGGCGCGTGTAGAAATCCGGCAGGCGATACAAGCCGATCGCACCGACCAGAGCGAACAGGCTACCGATGATCAGGAAAACGCTTACCAGTACTTCAATCCAAAATGGCATGTCGCCCCCTCAATCAATGATATCGCCGTGCAGCAGGTGCTTGCCGACTGCCACGGTACTGACGAACCCCATCACGGCGATCAACAGTGCCGCCTCGAAAAACAGGTCCGAGGCCAGCCAGATACCGAACAGCACGATGAGCGCAAGGGCGTTGATGTACAGCGTGTCGAGCGCGAGCACCCGGTCAGGCATGTCCGGGCCCTGGACCAGACGGACGACGTTCAACACAGCCGCCACACCCAGCACGGCCATGCAGAGCGGAATTACGTAGGCGAGCATTCGAAGATCTCCAGCAGCGGTGCTTCATAGTTGCGTTTGACGTCGGCGATCAGCGCATCGACATCCGGCACATCCAGCGCATGCACCATCAGCGTCCGGCGATCCGGACTCAGGCACGCCGACACCGTACCCGGCGTCAACGAGATGATGCTGGCCAGGGTAGCCAGGGCAAACTCATTCTCGATCGCCATGGGCACCTCGATGAATGCCGGGCGCAGATTCTTCTTCGGCCCCAACACCAGCTTGGCGACCTGCACATTGGCAATCACGATGTCATAGAGAACCTTGAGCGTGAAAAGGCACAGCCTCAGCGGCTTGCGGATGGTTGGCACCTCGATGAGGAAGCCGCGGACCAGAAGCGGAATACCCCAGCCGAGAAATAGCCCAAGCAGAAGATGGCCAAAGCTCAGCGTGTTGTGCAGCAGCAACCAGAGCAGCGCCAGCAGCAAGGTCAGCGCAGGACTCGGTAACCAGCGGGACCTCATGCCGCACCTCCCGGAACGATCTGCAAATAGGGCGCGACGTCGAGCAGCTGAGCTGCGGTAGCCTGCATGAATGCCTGTAGCGGCCCGGCCGCCGCCACCAGAGCCACGCTCGCAAGGAGCAGCCCCGCCGTGGCGACCACTCGGATCGGATCAGCCACCTGCCCCACCGCTTCCGAAGCATGACGCCAGAACACCAGGCTACCGGCGCGACTGAGCGCGATCAGCATGCCCAGACCACCGACCAGCACGACAGCCCATAGCGCTATGGCGTCCGGACCGACGTCGATGGCGCGCAGCAGCATCACTTTGCCGAGAAAGCCGGAAAAAGGCGGGAGTCCGGCAACCGAAATCGCCCCCATGAAGAACAGCGAGCCAAGCAGCAATGGTTGGCGCAGGGCTGGCGCTGAGACCAAGTCGGTGCCTAGATCGCCGCGCTGGCGAGCGATCAGGTCGGCAAGCAGGAACAGTCCACCGGCAACCAGCGTGCTGTGCACCAGGTAATACAGCGCGGCGGCGAGGCCCACATCGGTGCCCAGGGCGATACCGGCGAGAAGCGTTCCTACCGATACCACCACCAGATACGCCAGCAGCACCTGCAGGTTCCGTGCAGCCAATGCGCCTATCACCGCAGCACCAAGGGTCAGCAGCGCCAATGGCCAGAGCCAGACTTCGACCATATTGCTCAGCTCGCCCGCCTCGCTGCCGAAAACCAGGGTAAACACCCGCACGATTGCGTACAGCCCGACCTTGGTCATGATCGCGAACAGGGCGGCGACCGGCGCGGTAGCCGAGGCATAGGCACGGGGCAGCCAGAAATAGAGCGGCAGGATGGCGCCCTTCAGCGCGAAGACCACCAGCAACAGATAGCCCGCGGCGGCAAGCAACGGCGCATCGGCCGGTTCGGCGGCGCTCACGCGGCCCGCCATATCGGCCATGTTCAGCGTGCCCAGCAGGCCATAAAGCATGCTGACACCAATCAGGAACAGCGATGAACCGAGCAGATTCAACACCACGTAGTGCATGCCGGCACGCACCCGTCTCTGCCCATGCCCGTGCAACAGCAAGGCATACGAGGAGATCAGCAGAATCTCGAAGAAGACGAAGAGGTTGAACAGGTCGCCGGTGAGAAAGGCGCCGTTGATGCCGAGCAGCTGAAACTGATAGAGCGCATGGAAGTTCGGGCCGCGCTCATCGTCACCGCGACTGGCATACAGCACGGCGAAGCCTGCCAGAACAGCAGTCACCAGCAACATGAGCGCGCTCAGGCGGTCGAGCATGAGAATGATGCCGAATGGAGGCTGCCAACTGCCAAGGGCATAGATGCGCAGCTGACCATCATCGGAGAGCAGCACCAGCCAGAGTGCTATTGGCACGAGCGCCCAGGTCGCTGCCAGCGAGAGCAAGCGTTTGGCTGGCTTGCCCATCCGGTGAGCGAACAGCAGTACCGCGCCCACGAACAAGGGCACCAACAATGGAAGGATCAACGCATGATTCATCAGCGGGGCTCCTGCCCATCGACATGGTCGGTGCGCAACTCACCGATACTGCGCAGCGCCAGCACCACTACGAATGCAGTCATGGCAAAGCCGATGACGATCGCAGTAAGAACCAGAGCCTGAGGCAACGGGTCGCCATATTCAGCGCTCTTGCCGATGACCGCCGGAACGCCGGTAGCCAGACGGCCCATGGAAAAAATGAACAGGTTGACCGCGTAGGAAATCAGCGTCAGCCCCATCACCACCGGAAAGATCCGCGCACGCAAAAGCAGATAAACACCGCTGGCGGTCATTATTCCAAGCGTAATCGCAAACACAGCTTCCATCAGAGCACCTCCCTGCTCGTCTCGTCCTGCCTGACCTGGCCGATATTGGAAAGGATCAGCAACGTCGCCCCGACAACCACCAGATAAACCCCCAGATCGAACAGCATTGCGGTAGCCAGCTCGAACTCACCGATAAGCGGCAGATGGAAATGATCGAACGCGGATGTGAGGAACGAGTGCCCGAACAGCAAACTGCCCAGCCCGGTTGCGCCCGCAATGAGCAGGCCGGCGCCGCACATGGCGTGATAGCTGAACGGCTGGCGCGCCTGAGCCCAGGCCACCCCATGGGCTATGTACTGCAGAATCAACGCGACGGCCGTGATAAGACCGGCGATGAAGCCGCCACCCGGCAGGTTATGCCCGCGCAAGAAGATGAACGCCGAAATCAGCAAAGCCATCGGCAGCAGCGCGCGCGCCAGCGCATCGAGCATCATTGGATGCTTGTCCAGCGACCAAAGTCGCCCACCTGCGTCCCGAATCGGATGGGGCAAGCGCAGCCCATAGAGCAGGCTGTAGATACCAACGCCGGCGATCGCCAGAACGGCAATCTCACCCAACGTATCGAAGCCGCGGAAGTCGACCAGAATCACGTTGACGACATTGGTACCGCCACCGCCCGAGACACTGTTCTCGAGGAAAAACGAGGCAATGCTGTCGTAAGGACGCGTTAGCACCGTATAGGCAAGCAGCGCCACCATCGTGCCGCAGCCACCGGCGAGAATGAAATCACGGAAGGCGCGCAGGCTGCTCGATTCGGCAGGCGTGCGATCGGGCATGAAGAACAGCGCCAGAATGAGCAGGATTATCGTCACCACCTCAACCGACAGCTGCGTGAGCGCCAGATCCGGAGCCGAGTAGCGAGCGAAGCCCAGGGCGACCATCAGACCGACAACGCTGAGCACCATCAACGCCACCAGACGCCGGCGATGGAACAGCACCGTCAACAATGAAGTCAGCGCCAGGATCACCATCCCCGCCACGGTAATACCGTCCAGCGGCGTCAGTGCGACCGTGCCGTGGAGCGTTTGCAGGGGAGTCAACGCGAAGACAACCAGCACCAACGTACTGATCAGCATGAGCGCGATGTATCTTTGCAGCGAGCCGTTCTCCAACAGACTGGTGATGTAACGTGCGCCAAGGGTCAAGCCGGCCATGACGCGTTCGAAGACTTCCAGCGAATCGACAGTAGGCAGCCCCTCGTACCAGCGGAACGCCCACTTGCGCAGCGAGTAGATCAGGATGCCCCCGATCAACGCCACGAAGCTCATCGCCAGCGGCAGATTGAAACCATGCCAGATCGACAGGCTGTACTCCGGCACGTTTCCGTTCAGGGTACCCGACACCGCAGCAGCCAATAGCGGGCCGACGGTAAATGCCGGCAGCATGCCCACCAGCAGGCAAAGCAGCACCAGAATCTCCACCGGTATCTTCATGTAACGCGCAGGCTCATGCGGTGGATACTTAGGCAGATTAATGGGTTCACCATTGAAGAACACGTCGTGCACGAAACGCAGCGAATAGGCGACCGAGAACGCACCAGCCAGGGTCGCAGCCGCAGGAATGGTCCAGTAGAAGCTGCCGAGCAAATGCTGATCGAGCGTCTCGGCGAAGAACATCTCCTTGCTCAGGAAGCCGTTGAGCAGCGGCACACCGGCCATCGCCAGGGACGCGACCATGGCCAGCGCAGCCGTATGCGGCATGTACTTCCACATGCCGTTGATGCGCCGCATGTCACGCGTCCCGGTCTCGTGGTCGATGATCCCTGCGGCCATGAACAGCGAGGCCTTAAACGTGGCGTGGTTGATGATATGGAAGATCGCTGCCACGGCTGCCAATCGGGAGTCCAGACCGAACAGCAGCGTGATCAGGCCCAGGTGGCTGATGGTGGAATAGGCCAGCAGCCCCTTGAGGTCATGCTGAAACAGCGCCATCACTGCGCCCAGCAGCAACGTCGTCAAGCCAGTGATGCTGACCAGATAGAACCACCATTCCGACTCCGCCAGCGCAGGATAAAGTCGCGCGAGCAGAAATACGCCAGCCTTGACCATCGTCGCCGAGTGCAGGAAAGCGGACACCGGCGTCGGCGCGGCCATCGCCTGCGGCAACCAGAAATGAAAGGGAAACTGCGCCGACTTGGTGAACACGCCAAGCAAGACCAGGATCAACGCGACGGGGTAAAGGGCGTTGGCGCGAATCAGGTCACCCGATGCCAGCACCGTCGTCAGCTCGAAACTGCCGACGATATAACCGATCAGCAGAATGCCAGCGAGCAGCGCCAACCCGCCGCCTCCCGTTACTGCCAGCGCCATACGCGCGCCCTGGCGGGCATCGGCACGATAATTCCAGTAGCCGATCAGCAGGAACGACGAAAGGCTCGTCAGCTCCCAGAACATAAGCATCAGCAACAGGTTCTCGGACAGCACCACCCCGAGCATCGCGCCCATGAACAGCAGGAAGAACCCGTAAAAGCGCCCCATCGGATCCTTCTTCGACAGGTAGTAGCGCGCATAGAGAATCACCAGCAAACCGATGCCGAGAATCAACAGGGCGAACAGAAAACCCAGCCCATCCAGGCGCAGACTGAGGTTCAGGCCCAGCTGGGGTAGCCAGTCGTAATGAATGATCTCGGTCTGACCGGCGAACACATCGGCACGCTTGGACAGCAACAGGATCAGCGCGGCCAGCGGCGCAAGCCCAGCACCGAAGGCGCAGGCGGAGCGACCAAAACGCTCCAGGAAAAGGGGCAAGAAGATGCCCAGAAATGGCAAAGCGATAATCAGCGCAAGCGCCATGAACGAGACCCCTTAAGCCACCGTTTCGGAGGCGTTCTTATCCTTGCAGGCACAGCAACTGCCTGAAACAGCACACAAATGTGCGCCCGATTATCCATACGGATGATGCCGGCGTCATGGATTCATGTATTACGAAAAACAAAAGGCGCCGCCTCCGTCCCGTTTTTTTCGGAACGGATGGCAGCGCCCAGTTCAGCTCAGGACAACAGTGAAGCAGATCAAGGGGCGACGCGACTGGTGCCACTGACAGTCATGATGCGCACCCGCTGCCCGACCCGGAACACCTGATTCGGCTCGACCGCCTGAACGTAGGCACGCATGTTGCCATCATCCTCACGAACGGTAATCTCGACGCCCTGCGTGCGGGTGATACCCTCCTCCGCAGCCGCGCCGAGCATGCCACCCGCCACCGCACCGATCACGGCGGCGACTGCACTGCCGCGTCCGCCGCCGACGCCGCTACCGGCAACTCCGCCAACAACCGCGCCCGCGCCAGAACCAATAGGCGTCTTGGTGCCTTCGATCTTGACCGGACGCAGGGATTCGATGGTTCCATAGCGCACCGTCTGAACGGCACGAGCCTCGTCTCGGGAATAGGTATCTCCAGTAAGGCTGGACGCGCAGCCACCCATGGCCAAAGCCAAGGCAGTGAAGGAAGCGGCAAAAATGGATTTACGCATTGTGATTCTCCTGCAAGCAGCTGTTTCGTTCCGGGTGTGGCCTGGCGTGACAGCGATGAAAAAGCGCTTGGCAACTCCACCATCCTGACTCAGCATTTGCCACCTTCGAGGCATACATATGCGAGTCGAACCTGGTGCGCCGGGTTCCTTCCTAAGAGACGACCCATGGATTACTTCATCATAGCTATCACCACGGTGGCCGGCCTGGCTTTTCATGCCTGGCTCATAGTCCGCTTCCGCCGCTGGGCCGATCGCGATCTGGCGCTGTCCATGGCCGGCGACGACCCGGCCAAGCGCAGCTGGATGTTACAACGGCTCGCCGATGCAAAGACCGAAAAGATCAAACGGCGGGACCTGGAGAACTGGCTCAAGCAGCAGGCCCAACGTTACTCGGCGGCATAATGAAATCCGCAGCCCAGTCGCAGCAGCACTAGCGCTATCGAGCTGAATCATCAGACCGCAGAACAGGCGCTTTCTCAAAGCAAGGGTGTGGCCTTTGCGTTACGACAGATTACCGATCACAGGGCGACGACGGCGCCAGCGTTCGCCCTACCATGTGGCATCCCTGCAAATCACGACTAGGTAAGACTTGCGCGGCTGCCGTCGCGCCTTGGATCAGGGTGCCAGGCGCTCGCGCTGCCAGCTGTTGGCGACCAGGCGGTAGTCGAGCCGGTCATGCAAGCGGCTCGCGCGCCCCTGCCAGAATTCCATGCGTTCCGGCAGCAGGCGATAACCGCCCCAATGCGGAGGGCAATGCGGAGCCTTGTCGAGGAAGCGCTGCTCAGTCTCGGCCAGCAGACGCTCCAGCGCCGCCCGGTCCGGAATGACCTGACTTTGCGGCGAGGCCCAGGCTCCCAGCCGGCTGCCCAATGGGCGGACATGGAAATAGGCATCCGATTCATCTTGGCTGACCTTCTCCACCCGCCCCTCGATCCGCACCTGCCGCTCGAGCGTCGGCCAGAAAAATGTCATGGCGGCAAAAGGCGTCGCCTGCAGCTGTTGCCCTTTGGCACTGTCATAGTTGGTGAAGAAGGTGAAGCCGCGCTCATCCAGCGCCTTGAGCAGAAGGATGCGGCAGTGCGGACGACCGTCAGCGTCGACCGTTGCCAGCGACATTGCATTTGGCTCTACCGGAGCCTGCTCCGTCTTCATCGCTTCGGTAAACCACTGATGGAACAGACCGAAAGGCTCGGCGGGGGCATTGGCCTCGCTGAGTCCGTCACGGGTGTAATCACGGCGCATATCGGCCAGGGTCTGGATCATCACATGGCTCCTTGTTTTCGAATAAGCAGGCTTCAGCGTACCAAGCGGCTGGTAGCCGGGCGACGGTCGATTACCGAGCCGGCCTGCAAAGTAAAGGTTAGCCGCCTTCCCGCATCCCGCGCTTGATTCAAGGCAACCATGCCGAACGAAAACAGGCCCGCAAGCGGGCCTGTTCGACATCACACAATCTGGGTAGCGTTATTTTGCCACCTCGGCTTGAGCCACCTGGGTTGCAGGCTGCGCGGGCTGCTCATACTGGGCAATCAACGCCAGCATCGTTGTTTGCGGTGCCAGAACCATCTCTACCCGACGATTCAGCGCACGACCTTCCGTACTGTCATTCGCGGCGCGCGGCATGTCGGAACCCAGCCCACGAATGCGCAGACGGTCATGCTTGAGCCCGCTCAGGCGGAAGATGGCCGCTACCGCACCGGCGCGCTCGCGGCTGATGGTGCGATTGATTTCGTCGGCGCCGGTACTGTCAGCATGGCCGAGCACGACGACTGCAGTCTTGTCGTCCTTCTCCACCAACTTGGCTACCCGGGTGATTGGCCCGAGGGTAACCGGCAGAAGCATGCCAGGACGGTCGGGGTTGAACGATGAATCCACCGGCGCGGTAACCACCAGAACACTTTCGCGCCGCTCCACCTCAAAACCTGTACCCACCAGAGCGTCACGCAGTTTCGGCTCATACTCGTCGAGCCAGGCGTAATCGACCTTGGCTGCAACCGGAGCGGCCACTTCGCTGGGCTTTTCGCTTTTCGAGCTACAGCCCGCTACGACGATCATGCAGAAGATCAGGGAGACGCTTTTCAGCAGGTTCATGAGCAAGTTTCCGTCAACCACGAGCGTTCTGGGAGAGGCGACCTGTCGAGGCGAGGCCACTGGTGAGTTCGAGTTGAAATTGTGGACGCAAGTCCTTCTTTTGAAAAGCCTGCCTAACCAGAAGTGACGAGTGGTTCATCGCATGCATTCCGCGACGCAACGCGCCAACGCTTGTGCACGTAGATCCATCAGAACATATGGCCCAAGAGTATTGGTCACAAAGCCGAATGCCAGCTGGCGCTCCGGGTCGGCAAAACCGATGCTGCCACCTGCGCCCGGGTGACCAAAGGCCTGCGCGCCCATGCCGAATGTGGCATTCGCAACCTCCGGCTGATCCAGCCAGCAACCCAGACCGAAGCGTGTGGCGGCCAGCAGGGTGCGATCCTCCCCGGCGCTGTGCTGGCGTGTCATCTCGCGCAGCAACGCCTCGTCGAGCAACTTGCCTTGCAGCAAACCGGTATAGAACCCCGCCAACGAACGCGCATTGCCATGACCGTTGGCGGCTGGCTGCGCCATGCGGCGCCACTCCGGCCTGTTGCCGCTGCTCATGATCGACGGCGGGTTATTGAATGCTTTGGTACTGATCGACTCCGGTTCGCTCATCAGCGTCCTGAACAGTCGCTGCGCTGAAGCATCGCCAAAATCGTTTTTGGTCCGAGTGAGATAAGCGACGCGATCGGCATCCACATCATCCAGGCCGACATGGAAATCCAGTCCAAGTGGTGCAGCCGTGCGGCGTGTGATCGACTCGCCCGGGCCGCAGCCATCGACACGACGCAGCAGCTCGCCCACCAGCCAACCATAGGTCATCGCGGCGTAGCCCTGATCAGTGCCAGGCGTCCACCATGGTTCTTCGGCAGCCAGCGCCGCGGTCATGACATCCCAGTCGTACAGTGCTTCTGCGGGCAACGGTCTACGTATCGCCGGCAAACCCGCTCGATGGCAGAGCAGCTGACGCAGGGTGATGGCGGCCTTGCCATTGGTGGCGAACTCCGGCCATACACGTGCGACAGGTTCGTCCAGCTCCAGCTTGCCCTCCCCGACCAGCTGCAGCGCAGCGACTGCGGTAAACGTCTTGGTACAGGAAAACAGGTTGACCAAGGTATCGCTGTGCCAGACCTGCTCTCCCTGGTTGTCGGCAACGCCCGCCCAGAGATCGGCGACCGTCTCGCCACCAATCTGCACGCAGAGTGCCGCTCCGCGTTGCTGAGTGCCTTCGAACAGTGAGCCGAATGCCTCGCGAACCGCTTCGAAACGAAGATCGAAATAGCCTTGAACCTGCACGTTGCCACCCTCTCGAAGTCTGTGCCTCGCATTCTTGCAACCGTCGCCTGGCAATGGAACCGCCAGGCGGCGCGGTGATGGACGAGCATCGCGCCCGGTTATCGCAGCCTGTTCAGCCGATTTCGCGGCGAAACGGCGGCAACGCATTGAGAATCGCCTTGCCGTAGCGCTGCGTTACCACCCGTCGGTCGAGCAGCGTGATGGTTCCGCGATCCGCCTCGGTACGCAACAGACGCCCACAGGCCTGCACCAACCGCAGCGAGGCATCCGGCACAGCGATCTCCATGAAGGGGTTGCCGCCACGCGCTTCGATCCACTCTGCCAGAGCAGCCTCGACCGGGTCATCCGGCACAGCGAACGGGATCTTGGCAATCACCACATGCTCGCAGTAGGCCCCGGGCAGGTCCACGCCTTCGGCGAAACTGGCCAGACCGAACAAGACGCTGGACTCGCCGTCATCGACCCGCGCCTTGTGTTTGTTCAGGGTTTCCTGCTTGGACAGGTTGCCCTGGATCAGAACCCGGCGGCGCCAATCACGCTCCAGCCCATCGAACACGTCCTGCATCTGCTTGCGTGAGGAAAACAGTACCAACGTGCCCCGGGCGCCCTCGACCAATGCTGGCAATTCGCGAACGATCGCCGCCGTGTGTGCTGCGGCGTCGCGCGGATCGGCCTTGAGGTCCGGCACGTGGAGCACGCCGGCATCGGCATGGTGAAAGGGACTCGGCACTACGGCAGTGACGGCGCCCTTTGGCAAGCCGGCCCGCATGCGATAACGATCGAAGCTGTTGAGGGCGGTCAGCGTCGCCGAAGTCACCAGCGCACCGAAAGCGACATTCCAGAGATTGCGCCGCAGTGTCTCCGCAGCGAGGATCGGGCTGGCATTGACCTCGATATCGAACAGCGCACCACCTTCGGCCAACGTCAGCCAGCGCGCCATCGGCGGACTGTCTTCCGGATCCTCGACGGTGAACGCGGTCCACAACTCCCAATTACCCTGCGAGCGGGTCAGCAAGCTGCCGAACAGGGGGTACCACTCCTCGGCCTGATGGCTGGCGATCCCGCTGCCGGTTTCACCATCCATGGCCTCTTTGAGCAGCTCGGCGATGCGGGTGAACAGGTCGGTCAGCTTGGCGAAACCTTTCTTCAACTCTGTACCCAGCTCGACGAGATGCTCCGGCACCACGCCACCGACGAAGCGATGCCGGGGCCGCTCACGGCCTTCCATGTCTTCGCCAGCCTTGAAGTCGGCAAGCTGCTCGCAGGCGCTGAACATGAACTGCTGCTGGGTACGCAGCTCGCGCGCCAGTTCGGGAATGCCCTCGACCAGTCGACCGAGTTCGCCCGGAAGCGGATGCTGCGCAAGCAGCTTGGTCAGATTCTTTTCTACCTGCCCCAACCAGTCCGCGGTCGAGCGTAGCCGGGTGAAATGGGCGAAATGACCAATGGCCTTGTCCGGCAGGTGATGACCTTCATCGAATACATAGATCGTCTCACGCGGATCGGGCAGCACCGCGCCCCCGCCCAGCGCGAGATCGGCAAGCACCATGTCGTGATTGGTGACGATCACGTCAACCTTGGTCATGCCCTCTCGCGCCTTGTAGAACGCGCACTGCTGGAAGTTGGGACAATGCCGGCCCGTGCACTGACTATGATCGGTCGTCAGCTGCGACCAGTCAGAATCGCCCAGCTCCTCGGGCCAGCTGTCGCGATCTCCATCCCAACGATTGCCGGCGAGCTTCTCGATCATGCTGGTGAAGAGCTTCTGACTACGCTCATCGACCTCGATACGAAAACCTTCTTCCTCAAACAGCTGGGCGGTCGCGCTCTGCGCCTGCCCCTCCTGCAACAACAGGTCCAGCTTGGATAAGCAGAGATAACGCCCGCGCCCTTTGGCCAAGGCGAAGCTGAAGTTCAGCCCGCTGTTGCGCATCAGATCCGGCAGGTCCTTGTGCACGATCTGTTCCTGCAAAGCGACAGTCGCGGTGGCGATCACCAGGCGCTTGCCTGCCGCCTTCGCTGTAGGAATCGCTGCAAGGCTGTAGGCAACCGTTTTGCCAGTACCGGTACCCGCCTCGACCGCGACCACCGCCGGCTCGCTCTCGCGGCGTCCTTCAGCGTCGGTCTTGATGGTGCCGAGCACCTTGGCCACTTCGGCGATCATCAGCCGCTGGCCATAGCGGGCCTTGAGCCCCTTGGCTTCGAGAAAGCGAGTGTAGGCGCCCTGGATCTGGGACTTAAGTTCGGTGCTGAGCATGGGCGCGGAGCTGTATATATTTTCAGTATTTCGATAGGGCGGCTATGATAACGCGCGCTCGCTCAACCGCCACCGGAGATTTGCCCATGACGCCCTTCGCCTTGCTCTACGCACTACACGTACTTGCCGCGACGGTTTGGGTGGGCGGCATGTTCTTCGCCTGGATGGTGTTGCGTCCGGCAGCCGTGGCGATGTTGCTGGCTCCGGAGCGACTGAAGCTGTGGGCTGATGTATTCCGGCGTTTTTTCGTCTGGGTCTGGGTAACGGTGCTGGTTCTGCCGGTGAGCGGAATTGGCATGTGGCACATGCGTTTCGGTGCGCTGGAAAGTGCGCCGCGCTATGTACACATCATGACAGGGCTGTATCTGGTGATGCTGGCGCTATTCCTGCGAATCCAGTTGCTGCAGTTGCCGACGCTCAAACGCGCCGTCGCTGGCGAACAATGGCCCGAAGGAGGCGCAGTGCTCGGCCAGATTCGCCGACTGGTCGGCATCAACCTGGTGCTGGGCCTGCTGGTCATAGCACTGGCCAGCGCAAGACCACTGTTTTAGCGGACTCTAAACAAAACAGCCGGGCGCGAGGCCCGGCTGGATCACCACCTCAGCTGAATCAAGGACGCGCTTCGACTTCGGCCTCTACGCGACGGTTGATGGCACGACCTTCCTCGGTCGCGTTATCGGCCACCGGACGCGATTCGCCGTAGCCAACCGAATTCACGCGACTACCCTCGACACCGTACTGATTGACCAGCACTTCACGCACGGCTTTCGCGCGGCGCTCGGACAGACGCTGGTTATAGGCATCGGTACCCACCGAGTCGGTGTGACCTTCAAGCACGGTAGTGGTCTGGCGATATTCCTTCATGAAATCGGCCAGGTTCTGGATGTCGCCGTAGCTGTCCTGCTTGACTACATCGCGATCGAAGTCGAACTTGACGTCCAACTCGACGCGAACCGGCTCGGACGCAGGCTCTGGTTCCGGCTGAGACTGAGGCATCGGCTCAACCGTTTCGACAACGGCAACGGTTTCCTCCTCCATGCCGTTGGCCCAACAATAGGCCGCTGCGACGCCACCACCGATCAGCGCACCCCAACCGGCATAGGAGCTGCTCTCGATAGCCCCAAGCGCGGCACCGGTCACGCCACCTACGGCCGCACATGTCGGCCAGTCCTGTTTCTGCACGCCTGCACAACCGGCCAGGAACGTGGTCATGACAATAACGGGTACTGCTGTCCGTAATGTACTCATCGATCAAAACCTCCAGTGTGGACATTCAGCCAGAACCGCCGCGTACGGGAGTCCGGGTGGCTCCGGTTACTTTCAGACTAGGCCGACAAACGGCACCGCGCTAGTCTTCACCTTTGAAACGAGGATTCTCGATTGACTGAAAACCCTGTATCGCATACGCCACAGCAAGCGCTTGCGGCGATGCTCGATCACTATGCCCCGGCGCGCCTGTTACACGTGGGGCGCAGCGATCAACCCGCTCTGGCTGCCTACGCCGAATGTCATCCGGAGTGTCAACTCGAGCGCGCCGATGTTGCTCCGCTGCCCGAAGAGCTGGCAAAGCAGCGCTATGACCTGGCGTTGTTCGCCGATTGCCTGGAACATCTGCCAAAACGCAGCGGCCTGGAGCTGCTCGGCAGTGTCCGCAACCTGAACGCCAGCCGCATGGCCGTACTCGTCGATCTCGAAGCCTGCGAATGGCAGACCACCGATTTCTATGCCTTGGCGCTGCAGGTCAGCGACCGCTTCCAGCGCGACGGACAGACCTTGACGCTCTTCACCTACGACCTGCTCCAATACAAGCAGGTTCCAGACTGGCTGAACGCCAGGTTCTGGGCGAACCCAGAAATGTTCGGCAAATACTGGTGGTGACATGAGCGATCAGCAACAACTCGACTCTAACTGCCCGTGCGGCAGCGGCAATGCGTTTAATCAATGCTGCGGCCACTATCATGCAGGCACCCCCGCGCCGAGCGCCGAGCTACTGATGCGCTCCCGTTACAGCGCCTATGTGCTGGGGCTGGTTGATTATCTGCAGGCAACCACGCTGCCGGCACAGCAGACGGCGCTGGATCTGGAGGGGATACGACGCTGGAGCCTGGACAGCACGTGGCTGGGGCTGGAGGTGGAAGACAGCCTGGTACTTGGCGGCAAGCCCGAGCATGCGCTGGTGACATTCACCGCGCGCTGGCACGATCAAGACGGCGAACATGCCCATCAGGAGCGCTCGGCTTTCGTTCAATGCAGCGGCAAATGGTACTTCATCGATCCAACGGTACCGTTGAAGGCGGGACGCAACGACCCCTGCCCCTGTGGCAGCGGTGCGAAGTTCAAGAAGTGCTGTGCCGCCTATGTCTGATCCCTGCCAAGTCGCCGCGACTTAGCGCCGCGGCGACCGAGGAGCATCACTTCTCGACGAAGGCGCGCTCGATCAGGTAATGGCCTGGATCGCCCATGCGCGGCGAGACGCTCAGGCCGAAGCTGTTCAGCACCTGGCTGGTTTCGTCCAGCATGCTGGGACTGCCGCAGATCATTGCCCGATCATCCTGCGGATTGATCGGTGGAAGCCCGATGTCGCTGAACAGCTTGCCGCTTCGCATCAGTTCGGTCAGGCGACCCTGATTCTCGAATGCCTCGCGGGTGACCGTGGGGTAATAGATCAGCTTTTCCTTTACCGCCTCACCGAAGAATTCGTTCTGCGGCAAGTGCTCGGTGATGAACTCGCGATAGGCGACTTCGTTGACGTAGCGAACCCCATGCACCAGAACGACCTTTTCGAATCGCTCATAGGTTTCCGGATCCTGGATGACACTCATAAACGGCGCCAGCCCAGTGCCCGTGCTTAACAGATAGAGGTGCTTACCCGGCAGCAGATCGTCGAGCACCAGAGTTCCGGTCGGCTTGCGGCTGACCATGATCTGGTCGCCTTCCTGCAGATGCTGCAGCCGTGACGTCAGCGGACCGTTCTGCACCTTGATGCTGAAAAACTCCAGGTACTCTTCGTAGTTCGGACTGGCGATACTGTAGGCACGCATCAGCGGACGACCCTCGACTTCCAGGCCGATCATGACGAACTGACCGTTCTCGAAGCGCAGCCCTGCATTACGGGTAGTCTTGAAGCTGAACAGCGTGTCGTTCCAGTGATGCACACTGAGAACGCGCTCAACGTTCAGGTTACTCATGTTGCGAATTCCTCGTGGTGTCGCGACGGGCGTCGTTACGTGGCGTCAGTCTAGCGATAGCCTTAATATTCGTTAAATGGATAATAAAGATATCGGTTATCGGTTATATAGATATGCATTTCACGCTCCGTCAAATCGAAGTTTTCGCCGCCGTCGCCAGACAGGAAAGCGTGTCTCGCGCTGCCGAAAGCCTTTCCCTGTCGCAGTCGGCAACCAGCACGTCGCTGGCCGAGCTGGAACGGCAGTCGGGCTGTCAACTGTTCGACCGGGCCGGCAAGCGGCTCTGCCTGAATGCACTCGGACAACAGCTGCTGCCGCAGGCCGTCGCCCTGCTCGATCAGGCACGCGCCATCGAGGATCTGCTGAATGGCAAGAGCGGCTTTGGCTCACTGGCGGTGGGTGCGACGCTGACCATCGGCAACTACCTTGCGACCCTGCTGATCGGCAGCTTCATGCAGCGCCATCCGGAGTGTCGGGTGAAACTGCACGTGCAGAACACGGCGCACATCGTGCACCAGATTGCGCAACACGAACTTGATCTGGGTTTGATCGAGGGCGAGTGTCAGCATCCGGATCTGGAGGTCCAGCCGTGGATCGAGGACGAGCTGGTAGTGTTCTGTGCGCCCCAGCATCCGTTGGCCGGCCGAGACCTGGTGGATCTGGAGGAGTTGACGTCCGAAGCCTGGATACTCCGGGAAAAAGGCTCGGGCACCCGCTTGACGTTCGAGCAGGCCGTGCGTCATCGACCGGGCAAACTGAATGTGCGACTGGAGCTGGAGCATACTGAAGCGATCAAACGCGCCGTGGAATCGGGGCTTGGTATCGGCTGCATCTCTCGGCTGGCTCTGCGCGACGCGTTCCGCCGCGGTAGCCTGGTCCCGCTGGCGACGCCAGAGCTGGACCTGCGGCGCCAGTTCTACTTCATCTGGCACTCACAGAAATACCAGACCGCAGCCATGCTCGAATTCGTCGAGCAGTGTCGCGCGATGACGTCAGGTGTCCGCCGCAGCGATGAGATCAACCTGCCGCCGATCGCCTGAACGCTGCAGCAAACACGGCCGGCATCAGCTGGTAGGGATGGAGCCCATCTGCTGTAGCAGCAAGGCGGCCTGGGTTCGTGTACGCACGCCAAGCTTGCGGAAAATAGCGGTCACATGGGCCTTGATGGTCGCTTCGGACACATTGAGTTCATAAGCGATCTGCTTGTTCAGCAGGCCATCACAAACCATCGTCAACACACGGAACTGCTGCGGTGTCAGGCTGGCAAGCCCCGCGCTAGCTGCCTTGGCCTCGTCGCTGACGTTCGCCACGTCCTGAATGTTGCTCGGCCACCAGACGTCGCCATCCAGCACAGCGCGCACCGCCTCCTGGATGGTTTCCAGAGAGCTGGACTTGGGAATGAAGCCGCTGGCACCAAACTCGCGGGAGCGCGCAACAACCGCCGCGTCTTCCTGCGCCGAGATCATCACCACCGGCAGATGCGGATATTGCCCGCGGAGCAGCACCAGACCGGAAAAGCCATAAGCGCCCGGCATGTTCAGATCCAGAAGGACCAAGTCCCAATCGGCGCCCTGGTTCAGAAAGGTTTCCAGTTCGGCGATGCTGGCCGCCTCCACCAGACGTACGTTTTCCCCCAGCCCCATGGTGAGCGCCTGCTGAAGCGCACTGCGGAACAGCGGATGATCATCGGCAATGATTATTTCGTAAGCAGCCATTGGCAGACCTGTAGTTTTTATTGGCGCTTTTCATCGGCTTGAGCAGCCGATGCCGACATGATGACGGCAGAACCCCTAGAAATTGCTTCGGGGATGGTCCGATGTGGATATTTCAGCCGGCTGAAACCGAATATCGGCCGCCCGCTACAACAAATCAAGCGGCGCAAGCATGCCCACCGATGAATAAGTGGTCAAGCGCGGCGCTTTATAGCAAAGTTTGCGACTTTTCCCGAACGAGCTGAAACATGCGCAGCCAAGCCCTCCGCGCCGACTTCCTGATGCTGATCACCGCCATGATCTGGGGCACTGCCTTTGTGGCCCAGCGCATCGGCATGGACAACATCGGTCCGTTTCTTTTCACCGGCCTGCGTTTTGCGCTCGGTGCCCTCGCGCTGCTGCCACTGGTGATCTATCAGGGCCGCACCAAGGCTCGCCACGAACCGTTCCTGCAGCGCGGCCTGCTTCTGGGTGGCTTGAGCATGGGCCTTGCGCTGACGCTGGGCATCAACCTGCAGCAGGTCGGCCTGCTGTTCACCAGCGTGACCAATTCCGGCTTCATTACCGGCCTTTACGTAATCGTGGTACCTCTGCTGGGCCTCGCCATCGGCCACAAGACCGGCTTCGGCACCTGGCTCGGCGCATTCCTCGCCGTGGCGGGCATGGCAATGTTGAGCATCGGCGAAGATTTCACCGTAGCCTCGGGCGACTGGATTCAGCTAGCCGGTGCGTTCGTCTGGGGCGTGCACGTGCTGCTGGTGAGTTTCTTCGTCAGCCGCCACGACGCCATCCGCCTGGCCTTTCTGCAGTTCGCCACCTGCGCCGTGGTGAGCCTGTTGCTGGCCCTGGTCTTCGAGGAGATCAATCCGTCCAGCATCTGGCTCGCCGGCCCAGCGCTCATCTACGGCGGTCTGTTTGCGGTTGCGGTCGGCTATACGCTGCAAGTCGTGGCGCAGAAGCACGCCATTGCATCCCACGCGGCAATCATTCTGTCGCTGGAGGCCGTATTCGCCGCCATCGCCGGCGCGCTGTTCCTCGAGGAAAGCCTGACGCTGCGCGGTTACATGGGCTGCGTACTGATGTTCATCGGCATGCTGGCAGCGCAACTTTTGCCACGCAAGCCGGAAGTATCTACGACCAGCGCTGCCGTCAAGGTCTGAGGTGCAAGCGCATCAGGGCGCGGGCTTCAATGCCAGATGTGCCGGATTTTGCAGATCCGGTTGGCGATGGTACTTGGCCCCCAGATAGTGCTCGGTAAACACATCGAGCCAGGCATCCAGGGTATTTGCCGCGGCCGAATCGCCTGCCAGATCCAGGCAGAGAGCGGCGACCTCGGCGGTGCACAGGTGGTCACTGCGGGTCGAACGGCGCAGCCGGTAGCGTGATAACGCCTCAGGTTGCAGGCTTAGCACCGGCAACCCATCCAGATAAGGACTCTTGCGAAACATCTTGCGCGCCTCGGTCCAGGTCGCATCGAGCAGGATGAAGAGCGGACGCTTGTCGGACTGTCGCTCGACCTGACCCACAACCCGATGCGCCTCGGCATATTCTCCGGGAAAGATCACCAGCGGCTGCCATTGCGGATCGGCCAGGAGAGCCAGCAGTCGCGGATCGACACCCGTACGCTGCCAGGTGAAGGCGAACGTGTCGGGAACGACATCGGCGATCAGCCAACCCGTGTTGCTCGGTTTCAGCGGCTCGATATCGTGCATCAACAGGCAGACGCCGCAATCGCTATGGATTTTCGGCAGCCACGCACAGAGACAGTGGCTGAACGGCACACGGCAACGCGCGCAACGCGGAGCACGCGAGCCACGCGCAACGAAAGGCTTGAGGCTTTTAGCCAGGCGCTCGTCGCGCAGACGGGCTACGGCATGGGGCATGGGTTGGGCTCGACGGCTGACGATCAGGCGCGGCAGTCTACAGCGGCCACGCCCCTGCCGGGCAATACCGGTAACTGAACCGCACCACAGCCAGCCGGTCGAAATAGCGCAGTCATAAGGAGACCGCCATGTACCGTCTGACTACCCTGCTCGCTCTGAGCCTCGCCTTACCCGTTGCCCACGCCGCCTCGCTGCAAGAACAGCAGCTGAGCCAGTTGCTCGACCAGGTTGCCCGTGAAAGCAGCGTCGGCACACCCCGCGCGATCAACGAAGACATCCTCGACCAGGGTTACACCGTGGAAAACAACCAGCTGGTCAACCACCTCAGCGTTCAGCCGCGGCATGCAGCGCAGATGAGGGATAACCCGGCCGACGTGCGCAGCCAGCTTGCGATCAGCGTCTGCGGCAATGAGGGGCTACGCAAGCTGATGAGCCAAGGCGCCGTGCTGCGCTATGACTTCAGCGAATATCAGAGCAACAAGCCCATTGCCAGCGAGCGCTACAAGGCGTCCGACTGCGGTCTGTAGCACCGCAACGGCCAGCGGGAGCGGCCTACTGGCCGCACTCCCGCCGCGCCTTTTCTGTCAGGCGTCGCCCCGCAATATCTGCGGATCGCCCTTGCCGGCCACCGCCGCAGCTTCATCCCGCGTGAGTAGCGCTGTGCGTGGAACATTGCGCAACCGCGCGCAGGCGGCCAGCACATTGGCCCAACTGGCACGGTTGGCGAACTGCATACCGAACTCGTCCAGCGTACCGCCACGGTTGCGATAGCCGAGTGCCGAGCATTTGCGTGCATCGGGCAGGATCGGCCAGAGATGACCGCGAGCCACTTCCGGGCGCATATGGGTCAGCAGCACACGCATCTCCATTTCGTCGGGGAACAGACGCTCCGCCACTCCGTCGCTGGCGCGCGCCTCGACTTCCCAATGATCGCGAGGCCCCCGGAACCGACCCGGCTCCTGCAGATAAACCAGGCGATAGGCACATTCGGCCTCCTTCAGACGCTTGGCGGCACGCAGCATTTCACCCAGCTGATAACTGCCGTTGGCGATTAACAGCAACGGCTCACTGCCCGGCTGCTCCTCGACCACGATGGCACCGTCACGTGCCAGCTGTTCGGACTGCGCACGATCGAAGTAGCACGGCCGATCACGCTTGGGCATGACCAGGCAAGCTAGTTCGCCACGCGCCTGATAGATCGCCGGCAGCAAGGCCAGGGCGCTGTTATGGTCGGCAGGAAACAGCACCCGCACCATGTCGTTCATCTCACCGAGCAGCGCCTCGCAGAATGTGGTGTCCTGGTGGGACTGCTGGTTCTTGCCGTTCTCCCAGGTATGCGATGTCGCGATCAGCGGCCAGCCGAGCCAGCCCGCCGGCCGGCCGATTTCTTTCTGCTGACGGGAGAAGATGATGCTCTGTCGCACCACACCAAGCATCTTCACGCAGAAGGCTTCGTAGCTGGCCACCAGATTCAATCCGCCCTGATTGGCCAGGCACGCTGAAACCACAGCCTCTTCGTTGAGCGCGGTGATGATGGCCCCATCTATCGCTTCGAGTTCGCTTTCCGGCTCAATCACCCGGTGCTTGAGCGCTTTCAGCACCCCACCCAGGCGGTTGCTCGCCAGCTCGTCCGGGTTACCGACGCGCGGCCGCAAGGAGGGGTTGGCCGCAGTCAGCTCGACGAAGAAACGATCCACTGCAGCCATCGGTGAACAGGCGTCGTCGCGGTAATTCAGCTTTGGCATGACCGGTGCCGGTGGCCGACGCAACGCCAGCGGGTTGTCACGCTCCAGCACTCGCCCCTGGCGGTTGCGTTCGAACAGTTCCAGTGCGGCCGCCAGCTCCGCCTGCGGAACGAACAACCGTGCCGCATGCTCATTGAACAGATCACGCGACTCTTCATCCTGGCTCGGGTTGCCCGGCAGCGGCAGGTTGTGTGCGGCGTTGCGGCCGGCACCATAGAAGCCGAAGCCCTTTACCGTTTCGGCAATACCGTACGGCATCGGCAGCGGGTAGTTGAGGATGCCGCGAGCCTTTTCCTCCACCCGACGTTCCAGGCGCAGTTCCATCTCCCAAAGGGTCGCAACGAATGCCGCGGGGTCGCGCCCATCGAATGGCATCGGATCGAAACCGCACTGGCTCAGATGCTGGCGGAAATCGGCAAGGCCCTGCTCGGTGCCCAGCGCGGTGCGCTGTTCGATCCGCCGCCCATTGGCGATCATTACCGGCAACGCCACACCACAATCTTCGGCACGCCACCAGCGCGGTATCCAGTCACTGCCGCGTTGTTCTTCCGCCGCACCATCGGAAAGGAAGGCCACCAGCGTCTCGCCGGGCAGCGGCATATGCGCATATTGCAGCTCGGCAAAGCCCAGATAGCCGCCCTCGGCAATCCCGCCAGCGGTATGCGGATTGACGTGGCTACCCAGTGGCGCGAGCGGGCTGCCATCGGCCGCCTGGTGGTAGCCGTAGAAATCCTGCAGCAGGCGATTCATGCCCGTCTCGCCGCCACCATAGGCCTGCGCCTGTTCCGGGTGCAGGTTGCCCGTCAGTAGATTGAGGGCATCGACGGCGGCCACGCAGTGGCCCTGCCCCATCAGCCAGGCTCGGGTACGGCCGGTCAATGCATTCAGCGCCAGATAGCCCGCATAGGCCGGCACCATGTTGAGTGCTCCACCGGTATGCCCCTCAGGGCTGCGCTTGAAATCGTCGACGGCTAGCGGCGTGCCATCCAGATGCACATGCTGCGCATAGGTCATGTGCACGACCAGCCAGAGGCCGGCGCTGGCGACGCGGTCGACCGCCTGCAGCAGGCGATAGACGCTGGCCAGATCCGCTTGGTGTCCCGCCTGCACCAGCTGATGGGCCAGACGGAATACTGCCGCCTGGGTCTCCAGCCCATGCTCGAACGGGCCAAAACCGCCGCGCCAGGCGGCAAATTCCGGTTCGGCTTGTGCGTGTTGATCCAGCTCGACGAGGCTGGGCAGTAGCTGACTCATGGGATCACTCCGTTGGTAAGCGGGTTGTGCTGTAGTCTAGGCAGGGCTCGTTTCGCTATCTCTGATATGTATCAAGTCACCAGGGCAGCCGAGCGGGCAATGTGGACATCATCGTACAGACAGGAAGGCAACATGGCTTTGCTCAGTTTTCTCGGCGCCATTCAGCAGGTAACCGGCTCCTGCTATCTCATTGAGACCCACGACGGCATCAGGGTTCTGCTTGAATGCGGCATGCATCAAGGTCGCCGAGAGGAAGAAAGCGACAATCGCGCAGCGTTCGCCTTCGACCCCACAACGCTCGATGCGGTCGTGCTGTCCCACGCCCACATCGACCATAGCGGCCTGCTGCCACGCCTGGTTGCCCTCGGCTATCGCGGCCCGGTGCATTGCACCGACGCCACCGCCGAGCTGCTGGAGCTGATGCTGCTGGACTCGGCGCAGATTCAGGAAAAGGATGCCGAATGGGAAAACAAGTGGCGCGCACGCATCGGCAAACCGATGATCCAGCCGCTGTATACCCGTGTCGATGCCGAACGCATGCTGAGCCAGCGCGAGCCACACGCGTACGGCGAGACCTTCGAGGTTGCCCAAGGCGTCGTCGTGACCTTCCATGACGCAGGCCATATCCTCGGCTCTTCCATTGTGCAGATGGACGTCAGCGACCACGGCAGAACGCGTCGCCTTGTTTTCTCCGGCGACCTCGGCAACGCCTGCTCGCCGCTGATGCATCCGCCAACCGTGCTCAAGGAAGCCGACGTTGTGCTGATGGAGTCCACTTACGGTGATCGCGACCACCGCAGCCACGAAGACACCGTCGAAGAGCTGGCCGGCATTCTGCAACAAGCGCACCGCGATGGCGGCAATGTGCTGATGCCATCCTTCGCCGTCGGGCGCACCCAGGACCTTATCTACTATCTCGGGCGCTTCTATCGTGAAGGCCGTCTGCCGCAGCAAGCGGTGTTTCTCGACAGTCCGATGGCCATTGGCGCCAATGCCATCTATTCGCACTACAAAGACCAGCTGGACCTCAACGGCATCGACGCTGCCCTTAGCGGGACCAGCGGCAAGCTGTACGCCGAGCGCTGGCTGCCAATCCTCAAGCCCACGCCGACTCCTGAAGAGTCGATGGCCATCAACCGCTTCAAGAGCGGTGTGATCATCATCGCTGGCAGTGGCATGTGTACCGGCGGACGCATTCTGCATCACTTCAAGCACAACCTCTGGCGCGAGGAATGCCACCTGGTGATCCCGGGCTTCCAGGCCCGTGGCACCCTCGGCCGCGCCATCGTTGACGGCGCCGGCAGCGTCAAGCTGCTGCACCAGCGCATCGCCGTGAACGCGAAGATCCATACGCTTGGTGGCTTCTCCGCCCACGCCGGGCAATCGCAGCTGATCGACTGGGTCAGCAACTTCGAAAACCGCCCGGAGCTCTATCTGGTCCACGGTGAGCTGGAGAAGATGCAGGTACTGCAGCAGGCCATACGTGATCGCCTGAACTGGGAAGCGCGGATACCCGAGCCGGGTGATCGAATCGCGCTCTGAAGGAGCGGGCCGAAGCCTCTGCGGTTTCGGCCCGACAGCAGCTCAGCTTGAGCCGGCTGACGGTAGCCTATAGCCTGAGCGCGACGCCCATACATGGAGAAGTTGTATGTCTTTCGATACGGACGACTACCTGTCGCGACATTTCAAGACCAGCGGCGCCGAACTGGAAAGCAAGATCGACGAACTGGTTGCCATGGTGGTTTCCGAAACCAGCCCCAATCTGCCGCTTTACCGGGAAATGCTGGTGACCGTCACCCGCATGGCTCAAGCCGACCGCAGTCGCTGGGATGCCAAGATCCTGCTACAGACCATGCGCGAAATGGAGCATGCCTTCAGCCGCCTCGACCAGTTCAAGCGGCGGCGCAAGGTCACCGTGTTCGGCTCCGCCCGCACACCGGTCGAGCACCCGCTGTATGCGCTGGCCCGACAGCTGGGCGCCACCCTCGCCCACTACAACTTCATGGTCATTACCGGTGCCGGTGGCGGAATCATGGCCGCCGCACATGAAGGCGCAGGACGTGACAACAGCCTCGGCTTGAACATCACGCTTCCGTTCGAGCAACACCCGAACCCGACCGTGGGCGGTACCGACAATCTGCTGTCATTCCACTTCTTCTTCGTGCGCAAGCTGTTCTTCATCAAGGAGGCGGACGCGCTGGTGCTCTGCCCCGGCGGCTTCGGCACGCTGGACGAAGCGCTGGAAGTGCTGACGCTGATCCAGACCGGCAAGAGCCCCTTGGTTCCAGTCGTATTGCTCGACGAACCCGGCGGTACCTATTGGAAGGACGCGCTGCAATTCATGCGCGGCCAGCTGGAGGAGAACCGCTACATTCTGCCCAGCGACATGCGCCTGATGCGCCTGGTCGACGATGCGGACGAAGCTGCGAGGGAGATTGCCAATTTCTATCGCAACTTCCACTCGAGTCGCTGGCTGAAGGACCGCTTCGTCCTGCGCATGAACCACCCGCTCAATCAGCAGGCGATGGAATACCTGAACGACGAGTTCACCGATCTCTGCGTGAAAGGCGTGTTCGAGCAACAGAACTGCTGCGAATCGGAACTGGACGAGCCGGAACTGCAGCGCCTGCCGCGCTTGAGTTTCGTCTTCAACGGCCGCAATCACGGGCGTTTGCGGGAGCTGACCGATTTCGTCAACGAGCCGGCCAACTGGGCAGCACCGCTGGCAACCGAAGATTGACGCAGTCAGCGCAGCAACGGGCTACGTCAGCAGCAGCCCGGCGCATAAATACCTAAGTCGCCGGAACAGCTCTAGCAACCAGGCGGCTGGTTCGCACCACTTCAATCAGCCGAACTACCGCCACGCAACAATCGGCTGATCAGCTCCAGCGGATAACCGCGATAGCTGAGAAAACGTCCCTGCTTGGCCCGCTCCCTCGCATCGGCTGGCAACTGACCGAACTTGCGCTGCCAGAGCTCATGCAGCTGCTCGTTCCAGTCGAAGCCACTGTCGCGCAGAGCCTGCTCAACATCCGCCCGCGGCAATCCGCGCTGGGACAACTCTTCGCGAATGCGCAACGGCCCGTAGCCGGCATTGGCCCGGCTTCTGACAAAGCTTTCGAGGTATCGGGATTCGGATAACAGGCCCTGCTCGCAGAGGCGATCCAGGGCCTGTTCGATCAGATCAGGCGGGGCGCCACGTTGGCGCAACTTGCGGGCCAGCTCGACGCGCCCATGTTCGCGCCGAGCCAGCAGATCCATAGCTACCCGCCGCACCGCGACAGGAGTATCGAGCACGGCTGGCATGGATCAGAGGTCGGCGTCAGCCAGATCTTCGCTGACTACGTTCGCCTTGCTACCGCCCGAGACCACGAGCAGCTTGTCGCGGATCTGCTGCTCGATCTCGCGGCCGATTTCCGGATTGTCTTCCAGGAACTTGGCGGCGTTGGCCTTGCCCTGGCCGATCTTGTTGCCCTTGTAGGCGTACCAGGCACCAGACTTCTCGACCAGACCCTGCTGCACACCGAGGTCGATGACTTCGCCACTGCGGTAGATGCCCTTGCCGTAGAGAATCTGGAATTCGGCCTGGCGGAACGGTGGGGCAACCTTGTTCTTCACGACCTTGACGCGGGTTTCACTACCGACCACTTCGTCGCCTTCCTTCACCGCGCCGGTACGGCGGATATCCAGACGGACCGACGCGTAGAACTTGAGCGCGTTACCACCGGTGGTGGTTTCCGGGCTGCCGAACATCACGCCGATCTTCATGCGGATCTGGTTGATGAAGATGACCAGGCAGTTGGCGTTCTTGATGTTACCGGTGATCTTGCGCAGCGCCTGGGACATCAGACGAGCCTGCAGGCCGACGTGCGTATCGCCCATCTCGCCTTCGATTTCGGCCTTGGGTACCAGCGCCGCCACGGAGTCGACGATGATCACGTCGACCGCATTGGAGCGGACCAGCATGTCGGTGATTTCCAGTGCCTGCTCGCCGGTGTCCGGCTGCGAAACCAGCAAGTCGTCGACATTCACGCCCAGCTTGCCGGCATAGTCCGGGTCCAGCGCGTGCTCGGCATCGACGAAGGCACAGGTAGCGCCCATCTTCTGCGCTTCGGCGATCACCGACAGAGTCAGGGTGGTTTTACCGGACGATTCCGGACCGTAGATCTCGACGATACGACCCTTTGGCAGGCCGCCGATGCCAAGCGCGATGTCCAGGCCCAGCGAGCCGGTAGAGATGGCCGGAATGGCCTGGCGATCGTGATCGCCCATGCGCATCACTGCACCCTTGCCGAACTGCTTTTCGATCTGGCCCAGGGCTGCAGCCAAGGCGCGCTTCTTGTTCTCGTCCATCAAATCCTCACTTGATCAAGAGGGCCGGAGGCCACAACAACTGTATAAGTAGACAGTATTAGAACATAGGCAATTTTACTCGCCTAGCCCCGAACCGGTTTTTCTCCGACCGCCAGGGCGATCAACCCTTGCAGCGCGGCCGCTACCGTCTGCTCGCGCACGGCCTGGCGATCGCCGCTGAACAGATGCCGCTGTGCATGTACCTGGTTGCCATCAGCCCAGGCGATCCAGACGGTGCCCACCGGCTTCTCGGCCGTACCGCCGCTCGGTCCGGCAACGCCGCTGACCGCCACCGCAAAGCGCGCGCCACTGTTCTGCCGGGCCCCATGCACCATGGCCTGGACGACCTCGGTACTGACGGCACCGACCTGCTCGAACAACTCCGCGGGCACACCAAGCTGGCGGGTCTTCTGCGCATTGGAATAGGTGATGTAGCCTGCCTCGAACCAGGCCGAGCTGCCGGCGATACGGGTGATGGCCTCGGCGATACCGCCACCGGTGCAGGACTCCGCCGTGGTGACCTGGGCGCCGAGGCGCTGCAGCTCCTCGCCCAGACGCGCAGCCAGTTCAGTGAGATTCATCAGCGCCTCGCGCAATCCTGAAAGTGGCCAATACCCTACACCAGCAGATCGTGGAGTCCAGCCCGCCTCGACCACGACTGGCCGGGTGGTACCTCATCCGGTTCAGGCGTCCTGGCGAACCGGCAAAACGATGCCCTCACCCCTCCGTCGTCCGCGGCGACCCACAACCGCGTCGCCATAACGCTGAATGGGATCGGCGAGGGTTCGCTTGACGAAGAACCCGAACAACGTCAGCAGAATCAGCATCGCCGCGATATAAAGCGGGCCCGGAACCGCCAGATCGCCAGCGCCGAAGCCCAACAGTTCGACGATGGCGAACACCGATGGATGCGAGAGAAAGATGATGTATCCGACGCCGCCGAGCGGCGCCAGCCAGCGCAGCCGGTTGCCACTGATGCGCGTGGCGCCAAGAAAGAGCGCAACGCCCACGCCGTAGCTGACGAAGTAGCGGTACCAGGATTCACCGAAACCCGTATCGCGCGAATAAGCGAGCACGCAGATCGGCAGCAGGAACAGATAGAACAGTCCGACCGCGATACGCGCGTAGTGCCCGGTATCGGTTGCCCGACCGTTGTCCGTCGCCTTCCACAGTGCGCCGAGAAAACATACGCTCAGCATCAGCGGCAGGGCCACCGGCAGTTTGATCTCCAGCTTGTAGCGCAGAAAGGCCAGTGACAGCGTGAACAGATACTGCACGAGCAGAAACAGCAGATCCCGTTTTGCCGAACCACCGAGGCGCAGCGCGAAGAGCAGGATGCAGAGAACGTAGAAGGTGAGCTCGATCTGCAGCGTCCAGTACAGGCCAATCACATTCTCGACGAGCACGAAGCCTTGCAGCATCGTCGCATTGATGGCGATCACCGCCGGGCTGAACACCTTGGCTGGATCGTCCCAGGGGAACATGACGCCGAGAAACAGCGACAACCAGTACAACGGAAACAGCCTGAAGAAACGCTGGTAGACGAATGCTGCGATAGGCCGCTCGTACCGGCCACGACTCTTGTACAGCGCTGCCACGACGAAATAGCCGCTCAGTGCGAACAACACCAGCACGCTGGTCTTGCCGACATCCAGCACCGCCTTGCTGAGAAGAAACAGCAGGCCGGTCATCTCGTCGAAATGGCCGTCACGCTTCATTTTTGCAATCAGATGGGAATAGGCGACGCACAATGCCGCAACGCCGCGCAGGGCATCGAGTCCGAGTAGTCGGGACATGTCTGCTGCTCACTTTGGACTTGGTGGAGAGTTGCCAGAGTTACTGCAGGGAACTGACGCGAGGAGGTCATGCATGCAAGCACTCGCTGTTCGCCAGCGGTTGCCGGAACGCGAACGATGCGAGGCAGAAACGACGATCAGGCAAGCTACCGCAACAGGCATCGAGGGCCTGAACAGTCGCAAGATCGGATGGCATCGAAAGGTACAACAGAGGTCGCGCACGCGGCGCACCGACAACCGATCGACGGGGCAGAGTTATCGGCAGCGGCGACCGACCTGTCAACGCTTTCGTCGCGCGGCCCGACAGATGACATGCCTTGGTGGATGTCGATCAAGACGCTTGCCGGTCCATTCCCTGCCGCGCAATTCAGCCCGTGGTAACCTTGCCGGCTTTCCGCGGGAATCCCTCTTCCCAACCAAGTGGCAACATAACGCCACCACTGGGACGCATGATCCGGGTTCCCTCGCCCTACAACGAGCCGCGCCGCAACCGATGACCAAACCCAACGCCGACCTCTCCGCCCATACGCCCATGATGCATCGGCGCTAAAGCTTGCAAAATAGGGGCCTGCACGGCATCCATAAGAAAAACCACACCTAGAACCATACTGGTGGACGATGAGCATCTCGGCTACTGCTTCACCTGAGGACTACTTGCGCATGTTGGGGGACTGGCCAACCGCCGTCGGCAGGTTTGTCCTAGCGTTTAGCAGCTGCGAATACTGGACCTACATCTTCCTGCAGCAGTTAGGCTCACCAGCCCTGCGTGGCGAGATGGCAAACGCCAGGTTGAACCTGCGCATCAGCCGCATCGACAGCCTGGCAGTAGCGCACAACCTGCCAGCAGCCGTTCTTGCGCGGCTTCGCTCGAACCTAGGGGCTCTCCGAAGGCTCAGCGATCAGCGCAACCTGGCCGCTCACAATGCGCCGATGGCGCACGTCTTCCAGCACGCCGAGACAGGCGAGCTGTCGATCCGGTGGGAGGTTCGGGGCGCCAACAATCCGGATGTTCTCGTCACACGCGAAGCGCTGGAGCAGTGGTTTACAGCAGCGGTGTCTCTCGATAACGCTCTGGCGGCCATATCGGGGGAACTGAGCCAGGCACTGGCATGACGCCGATTCGTGATTTCTCATCCCAAACAGGATTTTGCTTTGTTCAAAAGAAATGAGCGACTGTTCTACTTACTTCTGCTCGTCGCAACCGCGACCTGTGGCGTCATGGGTTTCTACGCGCTCGTGAGCGGAGGCGATGCCAGTGGCAAATGGTTCGCGTCAATGGGACTGTTAGCCACGGCAGCTGGGGTAGTTCAACTGGAGGTGAGCGGCCTCTTTGAGAAGATCATGGAAGTCTACGGGGACGACGATAAGTACCCCTACGGGCCGCCGTCTTACATCACCCGGCAGATCATCGACAACCCGGACCGGCCTTTCTCAACCTGGACCAGGAACACTTTGTTCTTCAGGGTCTCGACAGGTTTTTGGCTGATCGTACTCGGGACGCTGATTCAGGTCGTTACAGTCTGGATGTAAGGCCCTAGATCCTATCGCTCGTGAGATACAGCGTGCGCAGTCCGCATCAGTGCTGGCCGCTATGAGAAGCCGACTGTACTATCGGAGCGTATAGACACGGAGGGCAACGCGATGCCGGTTATTGATCGAAGAGGTCAACCGCTTCCGGACAACCACCCGCTTAAGGGCGGGGCGATCATGTTCGGCGTGAAACCGCCAAAGAACTGGCCCCGGCCAACGCCGGAGCAAGTCGAGAAGGTTGAGCGGGTAGAACCGCAGCCGAGCAGCACACAGCCGGAATAGCTCCGACCGCGCGTCAAAGTCAGCAGGTGCTGTAAGGGTCGTAGACTTCCTGCGGCTGGCCGGGGTGGTCGTAAATCCGGCGAGCGCGGTCAGCATCCTCCGCCGTTGCCCACCCTCCTCCCATGCTCGGGCGCTCCAAGTAGGCATAGGGCTTGTATATCTCGCCCTGCTGCAGCGGCCTGACGGCCTCACCTGGCCGCACCAGCGGCGCCGTAACGGCAAAGGTCAGCGCGATAGCGTCGGCAATGTCCGGTGACGGCAGTCCTCTGGCTTTAAGCGACTGCTTAGATTCCAGCAGAATCGCGTCGGCAGTCGTGTAGCTGTACTCCACGTTGACCAGGTCGCTGATGATGTCGTCACGATGGGGAAGTGCTCCGCCCTTCAACCATTCCCGCATCAGCGACCAGATCTCGGCACGCTTGTTCGCGTATCGCCGGGGGTCGTTGGCTCGGGAGCCGAACTGAACCTCGATGGGGTTGAAGCCGAGCTGGCGCAGGCGGTCGATGACGCCGCCACCCACGCCGCCACCGTCGATGGCGACGATGACGTTGGCATGCACGCGCTTGAGCAGGTTCACATGGTCGGCAACCACCGAGGCCAGGGTCATCAGGTCGACCTTGTCCAGCAGGATTGGCGGGAAGTGCCGGCCGTCCCGGCCCTTTCGGGTGAACAGGCAGCTCCGGTCGCCGCCGAACCGGGCGACGTCGACACCGACGATCACGGCCTCCTCCCGCTGTACTTCGACCTCTCGCCTCATCGCGTCCTCGACCAAGTCCTGGGGGATGAACTGCAGGCTCGAAGCGCTGGGGAAGATCCCGCGCACGCGAACCTTGACGAAGTCGCTGTCCAGGCCGAAGTCATCAATCCAGTTCTGCAGCTGCACCTTGTTCGTGATCTGCACGCTGCGGCTGTCAACGATCTGCGTGTGCCAGCGGTGACTGGCTGAGTTGAAGGCATCGTAGAAGGTCGTGCCCAGGCGCGTGGGGTTACCGAAGGCGAACCACATCGGCTCACCATCCGTCATACCGCCCTGCGCCACTTCCCAGATCTTGGCCGGGATGGCAGACGCTTCGTCGAACAGGTAGAACGGCGTGGAGTCTGCGGCGTGAAGGCCGGCGAAACTCTCGCTGTTCTCCTCACGGCAGGTCTGGGCATCGCACCGCCAGGACTCCTCAAAGCCCACGGCAACCATCCGCATGGACCCACGCCCGGTGGTAAGGTTGAACCAGTCACCGAACAGGCTGCGCTTGTTCCACTTGCTGATTTCGGCCCAGGTCTTCGACTCCAACTGAGGAGCAGTGTTGGCGGTGACCACACCTCGGGCGTTCGGCCGGGTAGACATGATCCAGCCGACCAACCAACCGGTGATCGCGGACTTGCCGATGCCGTGGCCGGAGCTGATCGCGGCGCGGATCGCATCAACTGCGTTGCGGCCATCGAATGCGCGCTCAACGACCTGACCACCGACGTGATCCAGCAGCTCACAGGCCCATGCGTCCGGCCCGTACTCACTGGCGTAAGCGTCCGCCCAAGGCTCCGGCAACTTGACGACGCGCAGCGAGGGGTCGCGGTCCCAGTCGAAAGCGAACAGTACGAAGGCCAGCGGGCGATCATAGAGGTGCGCCGCCATTGCCGGCAGCACAGTCTCCGGGTCGATCGCCGGTACAGGCCCGGGTGCGCGGGAGGGCGCCACAAAGTTGATCCGCAGCCAGCCACGGGCGATGCGGCCAACGGTGGTGTCGTCCTCCGCCAGCTGCAGTAGCTCTTCTCGGCTATGGCTGGGCGCCAGCGGGCTTTGCCTGGCGCGGTAGATCTGCTGGCGCAGGTCGCCGGCGTTGGCTTGGGCGGCCTCCGCCTTCGCCAGGCGGCGCTCGAATGCTGGCGTCATACCAAGTCCTCGGTGGAGTTGTTCGTTGCGAGCAGCGGCGCGATCTGGCGCGGCGCCCTGCCCTCGATGACCGCCAGGCGCTGCTCATGCTCCGTCAGCACGACGGCTTTCCCGTAGGTGTCGAGCATGCGCAGGAGCTTGTCGCCAGCCTCAGCGCTGATCTGCCCGTCGCCTACAGCGGCCATGATTGCTTGGGCCTTGGCCTGCATCGTCGGTGCGCTGGCAAGGCCGGGCACGGTGACCTTCTCAGCCTCCTGGCGGGGGGTGGGGGCCAAGCGCTCCAGGCACAGCTTCAACGCGTGTGGGTCGCCCAGCTTGGCCAGCTCGACGGCCTTCGCGATGATTTCGGCCTTGTGAGGCTCAATGAGCGCGCGGACCTGCTCGCCTGCGCTCGGGCCTCTCGGTCGACCGGGGCTTTTCGGCGCACTGCCGGCAAGGAATCGGCCCTGCTCGCCCCTGTCTAGTTGTTCACTGCTCAATGGTGGATTCCTCTGGTATTCGGCGCATGATCACGCGCACTGGGTTGTTGCGCCGGCGACCGTTGCACCAGCTCCAGATCGTCATCCGGTGAGGGACACCCAGGGCTGCAGCAATCTGCTTGTAGGAGAGTCCCTGTTCACGCATCGCGCGAGCTTTGGCTACCACTTCGTCGCTGTACCGGCAGGCGTGGTGACTCGTGCCCATGGGCTTGCCTCGGGCGTTGCATTGCACGGCCACGAGCTTGGTCGGCTTGTAGTCCGTCATGCCTGCGGCTCCTCCACTACGCGCTTGAAGCGAACGGGATAGGTAACGCGCCTTCTGTACCGGCAGATGTCCCGAATGGTGCTTTTGGAGACGCCGAACTTCGCAGCAAGCTCGGAATAGCTGAGGCCATGCTCTTCCCTCAGCTCACGCACCAAGTCCACATCCCGGTTGAGAAGTTTCGCCAGGTGGTGGTCCTCGCCGCACCGGTTTCCGGCCTCGGTTATGCCCACGTAGCGCCGGGCCATCTCAGCGCTTCCGGCCGGTGGTTGAGGTGAAGAAGCCGCCGGGGTCGCTGCCGATCGGCTCCATCGGTGGCTGCAACTTGTTGATCTGCTCGTCCAGCTCGCTGGCCAGGTAGTTAATTGCTGCCTGCCTGCGGGTCTCGGCTAGTAGGTCATAGGCGGCCAAGCGCAGCGCTCGACGGGCGTCGCGGTCGAGCGTGTCGACCAAGCCGATCATCGAAGCCGCCTCGTCGAACGCACGAGCCAAGGCCACTGCGGCCAGTTCCAAGTCGTCAGTTTTCATGCAAATTCCTCGAGGCAGGCCAGGGCGAACATTCCGAGCGTGTACAGCAGAACTAGAACGTCCATATCAGCGGCCTCTGGTGAGGCGGCCGGCGATCTTTTCGCGGCGAGCCAGGTCGATCACCATTCGGACCACACGCGGGTGATTGCCACGGGCGCCGTCGTCGAGGAATGCACGCAGCCGAGGGTTTTGGGATACCAGTAGCCGTGCGTCTGCCAGGAGTTCTCCGGCCTGGATACCGCCATACTCGCGGACCAACGACTGTTCGCTCTCGGCCCGCCAGGCGTCTGCCTGGTCGTAGGTCACCTGATCGAAGCTTTCCTGCAGGCCTACGAGCTCTTCTACCTGGCCGTTTCCGATTTGCAGCTCGCCGGCGAGGTCTCGGTATTCCTCGATCTCCTCAAGCACCGCCTCTCGCTGCTCCGGGTCAATCACGGCCCACTCGTCGACCAAGCGATCCGGTAGCGATTCGCGATAGGTGGTCTGCGGGTCGTATAAACGGGCGGCAACCGCGTGGTCGTCGCGCACGTCAAGCTCCCCGCCCTGCCCGTGGGGTTTGGCCTGGCTGGCGCTGTCGTACAGACGGGCGGCCAGCACATCATCCGGGTTGCTGAGCAAACTACGTTGAGCCGGTGCCGGCTTGGGCTGGCTCATGGAGTTGCCGAACAGGGCTTGGGCGCGGGCCTCCTCGGGGTTCGCAGCGGCTGCTTGGCGCTGGGTTTGGGCGGCCTCGGCGGCTGCGCGCTGGTCGGCCTGGTACTTACTCTCGAATGGGAATTCCATGGTCAGAGCTCCTCGTCCAGGTCGTCATCGGTGGGTGCGCTCAAGCACGCGTCGGCCTTGCGCAGTAAGCGTTCGGTTTGCGAGCGAACCCGGTCGATACCACTCGCAAGTTGGTCGGCATCAGTGCGGCTCGCGACGTCGATATGCACGCCGACGGCTGGCAGCCCTGCCTCGATAAGCGCGGTGCCGAGGGCAGCAGCGACAAAGGGCAGCGGAGTTACGGTGCCGCTGGAGGTGACGTTGGCCCAGCTCGGCTTATCGAGGCCTGCCTTCAAGCCGGTGCGTAGTGCGGCGTTGCGCTCGTCGACCGCGTCTTTAAGGCGCTTGGCTAGGGGCGCCAGCTGGTTGATGCCGGCCAGCAGTTGCGCGGTGACCTTGTCGATCTCTCCATCGCGATTGGTGATAGTTGCTCGGGCATCGGCTACTGCGGCCTTACGATCCTCGAAGGTCTGCTCGACCACAGCTTGGGCCTGAGCCTCGACGGCGGCCTTGAAACGCTCGATGGCTGCGGTGTGCAGGTCGAGTTCTTCTTGCAGGGCTTTGATCTCGCGCTCTTCGCGGGCTTGGAGGACCGCTTGACCCAGTAGGGCCTTGACCTCTTTGCGATCGCGGCGAGCGGCCAGCAGGCGGTCTTCGATGCTGTGCGGTACGGGCTTCACTGTGCTCATGCCAGGTTCCCCATGGTGGCGGCCTGCAGTCTTGCAAGCCGTGCGCTGAACTCAGGCAGCGAGACAGTATTGATGCGGGGGTACGAAGGCTCGATCAGCCGCAGCAGTGGCTCGGCAGCCGAGTGCAAGAACGCGCGAGCGATATCCCGGTCTGCGTTGGCGGAAACGGTCTGGGCAACGCGGGCGGGCACACCGGCTGCGGCGAACTCAGCGTGAATCGCGTCGCGTCGTGCCAGCAGGGCGCGGTCAAGATCTGCAACATGCGAGGCCACGTCGGCCAGCAGCGCGTCGATTGCAACTACGGCAGCCTGGACGGCAGCGGTTTGGGAAGTGATGGACATCTTTGGGCTCCATTGGTTGGTGCCCTAAGGATGCTTTGGCGGACGGATTGAACGTGGTCTGGTAGCGCTCCAGTAGCGCAACCAGACCAGATACTTACGGTTGCCCGAGAACAGTGGGGCGCGGCGCCTTTGGGAGGCGCTTAGCTGGCGCCCATGTTGGGGCAGCCGTATCGGCTTTGATCCTGGGAGCATTGCCGGCTGGTTCGTACTCGAATAGCCCACCCTTAAGGTGAATGCACTTGCAGGCCGCCTCGAGCTCAGGGAAACCCAGGTAGGCAAACCAGCTCGCTGCATCCTGGCGAATCGCGCGGCTGACGGCTTTGTCCGTTGTAGCTCCCGGCTCCGCAAAGTCACGGGCCCGGAGGCTATCGCCGAAGCCTCGGTCGGCCATGACGCACCAGGCAGGCCAAACGCCGGCCTTGGTTGTGCGGAAGCGATGGGGCTCGTCGCCGGTGCGGTAGATCTCAAAGCAATCGCCACGCGGATCGCAGGCGCCGGGCACCCAGCGGAAGACAATTTGCTGTCGCTGCTGTCGTGCGCCTGCTTCAATGATCGCTAGCATTACTTCTGCCCGGCTGGGGGTCACCATGAAGTCAGCCCGGACAAGATCGCGTAGCGCATTCCTGCATTGGTTCACGACCCTACTCATGTGCGTGCGCCCACAGCTTGGTCCAAGAACGCATCCAGGGTCGAGCGGCGCCACCCCTTTAACTTCCGGGTGATCGTGATTGGCTCAGGCAAAGCGCCACGCTGCCGCAGGTCGTACAGCGTGCGCACCGGGATGCCCAGGTAGGCACCTGCGTCGCGGACACGGATGAACGGATCTTCATTTGCATTGGTCATGAGAACTTCTCGTTTGCTGTGCGGGTCGGTTGGCGGCAGTATCTCGCCGCTATCCGCTGCTATGCGCACCTGAGGAAGGACCAAGAATGAGTACGAAACCCGGCCTGCAGTTGCCGGTATTGGCTATGAGCCTGGTGGTGCCGGTGGCGGCTTTTCATAACCAACCGGGTTGCGTGGGCGCGTTCATGCGCAAACACGTCGGCCATCCCAGTGGGCTCGTGTTCTTCGCCGCGATGAGCGGGGGCGAACTTCAGGAAGTGGCGGACGCACTGAAGAAGCACCTTGGCCTGGCCGAGGGAAGGGACATCGCCGCCATCGACGGCATGAACGGCCCTTGGACTGAAATCCCCTCAATTCGCTTTGAGGAGCCAGCGGACATGTACCTCCCGTGGTTCGCGTATCTGGTCGAGGAGCCAGGGGAAACACCCCAATCGCTGGCAGCAGTATAGGCAGCGGTATTGATTCCGGTATAGATCTGCCTGAAGACCCCGGAATCCGGCGTATTCGGACCGATAGTAAATAGGTGTATGCTCTTCGCGTACCCCCTCTGGGCGAATGCACAAGGCCACGTTTCTGCGCAGGAGTCTGATTAGCTGCTTCGATAATGGATTACTGTTGCCTACGCAAAACGGAGACTACCCTCCGAGGAGCCTAGGCATTTAACTAGGGAATTACATTGAAGAACTTCTTTATGGTCGCAGGACTCATTGTCTTGCTCGCAGGATGCGCATCGGGCCGGGCAGTGAGGGTTAGTGACACTGAGATTACCGGTCCTCGAGTGGTAGCCCTCAACGCACCAAGCGCGCCATGGGTAATCGAGATCCAGAGTCGCTTGAAACAAAAGGGCTTTCGCGTGCTGCGCTGGAGCTCTCGATCAAGGGTTATGGAGCAGACATCAGGAGCTAGGATTGAGTCATACAACGAGGCTGAAGCCCGCTATGTGCTCGTCATAAATGGGGCTGCACCCTACAACTGGGCACGCCGCTGCTTCGGCGGCGGGTACAACTTCGAGGCTTTAAACGTTGACCTAGTTGATACCCTCACCAACGAGACAATTCTCAACGTTAATGGCTCAGGCTATTCAGAGAATTGCCCTCCGTTAAGTGGGAGCCTCTTTGGCGACGTAGCCAACGCAATTGACGCCGCGTGGCGCCAATGAAATGCGCGGCATCCGGTAGCCCTTGCGCGCACCTCACGATTTTTCGGGGTGGCCGCGCCGTGAATCCGTTTTTCCTGCGTGCCGGTGGCGGTTTGAGGGTCTCCGAAGCGCCCAACCTCTGCCCGGTTACGCTGGTTACGCTGGTTACACCACTTCCATAAGGCTGAGGATATAAAAATGAAAAGTTGATCTTGCCTCTCTCAGAAGGACTGTAACCAGCGTAACCAGCGTAACCGCAACCCGCCTTCCTCAGACCTAAAAGCAAAAAGGCCGCTCCATTGAGCGGCCCCTCCCTTGTTGCGATACGCGATACGCTATCTGGCCGCTCCCTCCTCGTCAGCGGCCAGATTCTCCAGATACTCGCGGGCGCTCATTTCTTCCTGTTCGGCTTTCTGCAGCTCGGCCCTGATCTCGTCACCGGTTGCTTGTTTCCATCGCTGGGCGTTACGGAGAATCACCACACGGGCTGCCCGCCCGCGGATCTTTACCGGCTTGCTCAAGGCCTCGATGCTATGGTCCTCCAGAACGCGGCGATGCCCCGGCGTCAGGCAACCCCGCCCGGTGAAATCATCTCCAGCCAGAACCTGATACAGATCTGCGGAAGTGATCAGGTCACTCGGCCAGAAGTTCATCAGCATCTCGCAGTACATCCCCGCCGGCGTTTGGCTGGCTTGGGTGGCCGCCTTCTTCGCCTCGGTCAGCACGGCATGCGCGCCCGGCTTGAATTGGGAGATGTCTCGATCGCCGAGAAACTTCGCCACCGCCGCAATGAACTGCGGATTGCCCAGAGCTGCGTAGAGCTGCTCGTAGTACGCAACGCCCTTCGGGGCCGCATTGGTGCTGACGACTTCGATACGGCGGTCGCCGTTCTCCAGCGGGATCGCCGAGGTATGGTTGGAGAACATCAGCCACCGGCAGGAGTTGTACTCGACAGACTCACGCCCGAATTTTGGGTTGATGGTCCGCGTCTCCTCGTTGATCGTGCTCTTGAGCTTCTCCGAATGCGCCCATTGCGATTCACGACCACCTTCGCGGATCTCATCCACAACCGCGAGCACTTTGCGGGAGAGGCGCCCGTTGAAGCCGGAACCCAGCATGCCCACCAGGTCCAGGTTCGCAGCCACTGCGCCCGCCCAGACACGGGCAAGCACCGACGCCAGCCAGTTGCGCCCCATGCCGAAGTTCTTCGCGATGTGCAGCCAAGCAGTGTGCGGCAGCTCGCCGGGGCATTGCTCAATGTGCGCAAGCCAGTCGAGGAATCGGCCGGCATCTTTGCCGAACAGGAACTCGACATGGCCCACGAACAAGCCGACCCCTGCCGCTTCCGCATCGGCCACTTCAAGGCTTCTGTCGAATGGCTTCCACAGATTCAGAGCGAGCCGGCCGGAGGGGTCGGGTAGAACCATCTGGCCACCGGCCTTGAACGTGCGGCAGATGACCGTCTTGCGCTCGGGCGAGGCCTTCCACAACCCACTCATCGGCACCTTCTTATCCGGCGCGGGCTTCTTGCTGCCATCAGGCAGAAACTTCTCCGGCTGCGGCACGGCCTCGAACGACGCAGCATAGGTACGGGCCCATTCCACGAACGAGAGGTCGTAGTGCGGGTTGAACATATCTGCCACACGAGAGCCGTCAGCCAGAAACACGAACCGGTTGAGTGCCTGCTGCAGGGTGACCACCTCGGCCCTAGGAATCCGGTGTTCGCCTTCGCCAATGCGTGCGTTCTCTTCCCGTTGGTACTTACGGCGCGCCTGCTCGAAGGCTTCCCGACCGCCACTCTCGATGCGCGCCTTCTCGATAGCATCCATTGCCGCCTGCCTGGCTCGAGCGAATACCGACTGGTTACGGGCATCGATGGCCGCCTGCTCTTCCTCCTCCTCTGGCGTGAAAGGTTCGAGCACATCGAAATGGGAGGCAACGTAGCCCACGGCCTCCATATAGTCGCCCTGGTCGCGATTAGCGCAGTGCGCGTGCAGGCAGTGGAACCGTCCCCGCTCGAAGCCACCGACACCGGCCGGCAGGTATTGCGTGGCAGTGTCGTCGGCGCTCGGTCCGCTGTGCTCGTGCTCGAACGGGCAGGTTACGTTCAAGCGGCCATCGCGCGACTCGCTGAGCACCCAGCCGGTGGCTAAGAGGTAATCCGCCAGGTCATCGTTGGCATCGGTCTTTCGACGTGCGGACTTAAGCTGAGCACCCGCCGAGTAAACGACCTCTTCCTCGACAGCGAAGCAGTGCTTCAGCTCGGCCATGCAGGCCTCGAACGCCTCCACGCTGACCTCAGGGAAGTCATGCGGCATGCCACCCTCCCATTCGTAACGTGCTCCTTTGGGATGTGTGCCAGCGGCGATGAACTGCTGGCCATCCGCCAGGAACTCAATGGCGCCGTGCTTGGCCTTGAGAATGACCTTTGTGAACGCCCCAGGCAGCGTGAACGCGAGCAGGCACTTGGCACTGTCAGCGCGACCCCTTACCGGAAGATTCCCGAGGTGCTTGGCGATGATCTCGCGGATCTCCGCAACCTCGTCTGGCAGATCAATATCGACATCCAATGCGCGCACCGTGCGGGTCTGAATGCAGATGCCCAAGTCGGGATTCTGCTGCCAGCGGTCGATGTTCTTCGGCGTGCTGATCTTCTCAGTCCAGCCGGCAATGCCGACCACCTCGCCGGCCGTGTTGAACAGGCTGGGCACTTTGCCCAGGGCCTTGAGCTTCGATTCAGGCGATATGCGCGCGTTGGGGTTGCTCACTACGGGCAGCAGGTCCGCCGTCAGGCCTGCAACGTCTGCGAGCATGGCCCAATCGTCGGGCGTAGCGCCGTATGCGCTGGTTACTTTTCGTACAGCAAGTGATGTGCTATCGTGACCTTGCATACTGCTTTCCTCTGCTGCGCTTGGGGCGGTTGTGGTGGCCGCCTCGATGTTGTTGGACCCGAAGCCCTCTGGTTGCTCGCCTGAGGGCTTCGTTGTTCCTGGAACCGACTCCCGCATCTGGGAGGCGACTGGGCGCCTGGATGGTCCCTGCATTGCCTCGACGAAGCTGGTCATTCCTCACCTCTCGCCTGCATGTCCGCCTTGGGCTTCACCGCTGGAAAAAGCAGCCGGCCGTTGGCTTGGCGCATGGGCTCAATCCCAAAGTAGCTGCCGGTGCGCTGGATCTGCCTGCGGACGGACTCCGGCCTCAGCCGGTTCAGTGCCGCGAACTCCTCAGTCGTGAGATTGAAATCATCGTCGGTGTAGTTGGATGTGCTTCGCATTGTGTTTGCCTCCGTAGGCATGGGCGTATCGACGGGCACAGGATCGCGCAGAGATCAAGCTGTAAGCGCACCTGAGGCGGCACCAATGAAAAAGCCCGCTGGACGCGGGCTTTGATCGAGTGGATTGAGGACTATGTTTCTCGGTCCGCCAGCGCTTGCGCAGCACCCTGGGCCTGCTGCAAAAGCTCTTGAACCGCCCACAACGAGCTATTGAGCACATGTGGGTCTAGTGTCGAGCCTGTGCCCTCGTCGGTCGCTAACACTGCCGCCAGAACACCCTGAGCCTGATGTAGACGCGCCTGCAGGATCTCTAATCGATCAAAACTCATCAGCATTACTCCGATAGTTGGGTGCAAGCGCAGCAGCGCCGCAGCTTGCCGAGTTGCACACGGAGTCGGTTGTTCTCCTTCTGTGCTTTATCCCGCTCCGCCGTCAGTTCAGATAGCCGGTCCTGCGCGTCGAGGAGCAGTGCGACGGCCTGGCGCAGATCATTATCGTTGGTACGGTTAGCACGTAGCCGAAGTGGGCGCAGTAGCTGTTCGATTCCGCTGGTCATCGGGCGGCCTCCAGTTCACGCAGGGCGTGCGCCTCAATTGCATCCGCACCGGTAAATTCCGCAACCGGTAGCGCGCTCACCCACGCAAAGACTTCGGCGCTTAACCACACCAAGTAGCCGGTGGGTGTGCGGCGTGGGCGGGGGAACGTCTCATCGCGGCGGAGAAGGTCATAGACGGCCTGGCGCGACTTGTACTTGAGCAACTCCATGACTTCGGCCATGGTGAATAGCAGAGGTGCCGGAGGGTTGGCTGGCTTCTTCTGTTTCATTTGGAGGCAACCTGACTTGTTTGGACGCCTCCAAATATCTACACATGCACCCCCAAGCTCCGCCCGCCGAAACCGGAAGATGCGGGCGGACCTGTCACCTTCTGCGGATTCGGTCGACTCGCTTTCGGACTTCGTCATCGGTAGCGAGATCGTCGACAAGCTGCCGCTGGCGCAGCAACTCGACCAACGCTTTTGTCTCATGCCCTCGGCGGACAGGGTCGAGCGCCTCCAGAGCATCGAAGACGCTCACCACGTCCCTGATCTCCGCGTTGCGATCGACAGTGCCACGCAGCCCCAACGCCGCAGCAAGGGCATCTCCACGGTGCTTGCCCCCGGCCTCATCCGCCTGGAGTACGCGCGACGCCACGGCTTGGAGCCATCTCTGCAGATCGGGATCAGTGTCGCCAGCTGCCACGCGGGCCCAGAGGCTCCGCGCTGCGCTTCTGCGGCCTCGTAAAGCCTCGTCTGCGGTCTTCTTCAGGTCGGTCATGCCGTCGCTTCCACAAGCGCCAGCGGGGCCTTGCTGGCGGTCAGCCGGTCAAGTTCTTCGCCCAGCTTGGTGAGCCATTCGATCTTGGCCTCCTCGAAGCGCGCCCGGTTGTAGATGCCGGCGACGCCGGGCAGGGTGTGAGCCAGGATCGACTCACCGACTTCGTAGGGGCAGCCCAACTCGGCTAGAAGCGTCCGTGCAGTACGTCGCAGGTCATGCGGCGCCCAGTCAGCAACTGGGCAGACCCGGCGCGCTTCGTAGGCCTTCGCCTTTGAACGACCGCTGCAGCAATAGACCTCCACTCCGAGCACCTTCTGCTTGAGCGGTGCCTTGCCGGTCTTGTCGGGGAACAGATACCCGGCCTGATCCGGCATGCGAGCCAGAACGATCTGCTCGGCACGGCCAACCAGGGGCACGGAATGATCCGCCTTGCCCTTCATCCGGCCGCCGGGGATGTTGAGCCACAACACGCCATCGCGCCGCTCCAGCTCGCGGCTGTGGATCTCGCAAACTTCTCCCGAGCGAAGGCCTGTGCGAAGCACCAGCTCAAGCGCATCGCGAACGGTGCGGGAGTACGTTCGCGGCTCCGCCATCCATCGCAACAGCAGACCGGCCTCCTCTTTGCTCAACACCCGCTCTCGCTTGCTGTTGGCAACCAGGGCCGCGCCGCCGAGCTTGTCCTTCTTGCCCTGCTTCGCGAATGGGTTCGGCCCAGGAAGACGGCCAGACCCAATGGCATGGTCCCAAGCCGCTCGCAGCTCCTGGCGCACCATCCCGCCCGAGCGGGGCGCCCCTGAGCCAAAGGCGAGCAAGAGCTCATGCGCGCGCTGCAGGTTGAATTCCACTGCCGGCAGGTCCGCCACGTCTTCAAGATCCTTCGGCAACTTACCCCGGCGTCGCTGCCACGCCGCCGTGTTCCGCGCCTTCTGATCGGCTACCCAGGAAGCAAACCGAATCAGCTGCGCCAACAACCGACGGGTCTCATCGGCACCCTTAGCTTTTCGCGAAGGTTCTACCGACTCCGCCAGGTACTGCTCGACCACGTCGCCGACAGTCAGTTGCTTGACCTTCGCGGCCCGCTGCTTGGTCACCGCCTTAGCCTTCGCGGCTTTCAGTTCCTCGCGCGGGTCCGTACCATTGCGAACTGAATCTTTCAGCTCCTGCCAGCGCGAGCGGATCAAGGCCAGCGGCATCGGGCCAAGTACGCCGACTTCGACCTGGCGTAGGGCGCCAGCCGAATTCCGGTAGCGATAGAAGAAGACCTGTTGCTTACCGGTGCCGACCGCCTTGCAGCGGACGCGAAGCCCCGGATGTTCCGGGTCGGCCAGTTCGTCACCAGGCTGCATGGCCTTGATAATGGCGAGCGTTAGGGCCTTGCCGTGCAACTTGGCAGTGCCGCGCCTGGCGGCGCCAGTATGGTTTTCTCCAGCCATAGGTATAACTCCATAGGGGTATGGAGCGATTCTATACTTAAAACCATACTAACGAGAAGACACAAAACTACACTGCTGGTCATAACTAGACAGCCACAGACCAAAGAGAATTCGCCGGAATGTCACTATCCACGGGGCTTAATGGGTTGAAAGGTAGAAAGGACGCGGGTTTGGCTGGAGGTGACTTTTCTTCACATACGCCCATGATGCAGCAGTATTGGAAGCTCAAGCGCGAGCATCCGGACCAGCTGATGTTCTACCGCATGGGCGACTTCTACGAGCTGTTCTACGACGACGCCAAGAAAGCCGCCGCGCTGCTCGACATCACCCTGACTGCGCGCGGTCAGTCGGCGGGTACGGCGATTCCCATGGCCGGTATCCCTTTCCATTCCGCCGAAGGCTATCTGGCGCGTCTGGTCAAGCTGGGCGAATCGGTGGTGATCTGCGAGCAGATCGGCGATCCGGCCACCAGCAAGGGTCCCGTAGAACGTCAGGTGGTACGCATCATCACGCCGGGCACGGTGAGCGACGAGGCGCTGCTCGACGAGCGCCGCGACAACCTGCTGGCGGCGGTGGTCGGCGACGAGAAGCTGTTCGGCCTGTCGGTGCTGGATATCGCCAGCGGCCGCTTCAGCGTGCAGGAACTCAAGGGCTGGGAAACCCTGCTTGCGGAACTTGAGCGTTTGAGCCCGGCCGAGCTGCTGATCCCCGACGACTGGCCGCAGGGCCTGCCGCTGGAAAAACGCCGCGGCGTGCGCCGCCGTGCACCCTGGGATTTCGATCGCGATTCGGCGTTCAAGAGCCTCTGCCAGCAGTTCTCTACCCAGGACCTCAAGGGCTTCGGCTGCGAGAACCTGACCCTGGCCATCGGCGCCGCCGGCTGCCTGCTCGCCTATGCCAAGGAAACCCAGCGCACCGCCCTGCCCCATCTGCGCAGCCTGCGCCACGAGCGCCTCGACGACACGGTGATCCTCGATGGCGCCAGCCGGCGCAACCTGGAGCTGGACGTCAACCTCGCCGGCGGTCGCGAGAACACCCTGCAATCGGTCATGGACCGCTGCCAGACCGCCATGGGCTCGCGCCTGCTGACCCGCTGGCTGAACCGCCCGCTGCGCAACCGCGGGATTCTCGAGGCGCGTCAGGATTCGATCACCTGCCTGCTCGAGCATTACCGCTTCGAGCAGCTGCAGCCGCAACTCAAGGATATCGGCGACCTGGAGCGTATTCTCGCCCGCATCGGCCTGCGCAACGCCCGCCCGCGCGATCTGGCGCGCCTGCGCGACGCGCTCGCGGCGCTACCGCAGCTGCAGACTGGCATGCAGGACCTGGTGGCGCCGCATCTGCTTGAGCTGGCGACCAGCATCAGCACCTACCCGGAGCTGGCGGAACTGCTGGCCCGCGCCATCATCGACAACCCACCGGCGGTGATCCGCGACGGTGGCGTGCTCAAAACCGGCTACGACGCCGAACTGGACGAACTGCAGTCGCTCTCCGAGAACGCCGGCCAGTACCTGATGGATCTGGAGACCCGTGAGAAGGCGCGCACCGGGCTGGCCAACCTCAAGGTCGGCTACAACCGTGTGCACGGCTACTTCATCGAGCTGCCGAGCAAGCAGGCCGAATCCGCGCCGGCCGACTACATCCGCCGGCAGACGCTCAAGGGCGCCGAGCGCTTCATCACCCCCGAGCTGAAGGAGTTCGAGGACAAGGCGCTGTCGGCCAAGAGCCGCGCCCTCGCCCGCGAAAAACTGCTCTACGACGAGCTGCTGGAAATGCTCATCGGCCACCTGGCACCACTACAGGAAAGCGCCGCCGCACTGGCCGAGCTGGACGTGCTGAGCAACCTCGCCGAGCGCGCGCTCAATCTCGACCTGAATCGCCCGCGCTTCGTCGAGCAGCCATGCATGCGCATCGAGCAGGGTCGCCATCCAGTCGTCGAGCAGGTATTGGAGACACCTTTCGTGGCCAACGATCTGGGTCTCGACGACGCAACCCGTATGCTGGTGATCACCGGGCCGAACATGGGCGGTAAATCGACCTATATGCGCCAGACCGCGCTGATCGTGCTGCTGGCACAGATCGGCAGCTTCGTCCCGGCTGCGGCTTGCGAGCTGTCGTTGGTGGATCGCATCTTCACCCGTATTGGCTCCTCGGACGATCTGGCCGGCGGCCGCTCCACGTTCATGGTGGAAATGAGCGAAACTGCCAACATCCTGCACAACGCCAGCGATCGCAGCCTGGTGCTGATGGACGAAGTGGGCCGCGGCACCAGTACCTTCGATGGCCTTTCGCTGGCCTGGGCTGCCGCCGAGCACCTCGCCAAGCTGCGTGCGTTTACCCTGTTCGCCACCCATTACTTCGAGCTGACCGTGTTGCCAGAAAGCGAGCCAGTGGTGGCCAACGTCCACCTTTCTGCTACTGAGCACAACGAGCGCATCGTCTTTCTGCACCACGTACTGCCGGGGCCGGCGAGCCAGAGCTACGGCCTGGCGGTGGCGCAGCTGGCCGGCGTGCCGGGTGAAGTCATCCAGCGCGCGCGCGACCATCTGTCGCGCCTGGAAACCACCAGCCTGTCCCACGAAGCACCGAGAATAGCGCCCGGCCAGCCTGCACCACCCATGCAGAGCGACATGTTCGCCAGCCTGCCACATCCGGTGCTAGAGGAATTGGGGCGGATCAATCCCGATGATGTAACGCCGCGTCAAGCGCTGGAACTGCTATACAGCTTGAAAACTCGCATTTGATACGCCGCGAAAGCTGCTAGAATCGCGCGCATTTTTTTGATAAGCGGCATTTGCCTGTGCCGCCTACTCACAGGGGCGTCACCGTAACGCCTACCTGACACGCCTGAGGAGATAGCTAGATATGACCTTCGTCGTCACCGACAACTGCATCAAGTGCAAATACACCGATTGCGTGGAAGTCTGCCCGGTGGACTGCTTCTACGAAGGCCCGAACTTTCTGGTGATTCACCCGGACGAGTGCATCGACTGCGCACTGTGCGAGCCGGAGTGCCCGGCTCAGGCGATCTTCTCCGAAGATGAGGTACCGGAGGATCAGCAGGAGTTCATCGAGCTCAACGCTGATCTGGCAGAAGTCTGGCCGAACATCACCGAGAAGAAAGATGCCCTGGCCGATGCCGAGGAGTGGGATGGCGTCAAGGACAAGCTGCAGTACCTGGAGCGCTAGTACTTAGCCGAATCCAGACAAAAAAATGCCCGCATCGCTGCGGGCATTTTTATTCGTACTGCCGTTAGGCGGTGACAGATCAGGCCTTGTCGATGCCTTTTTTCAGGGTGTCTTTCACATCACCCTTGACCTGCTGGGCTTCGCCCTTGATCTCTTGACGCTGGCCTTCGCCTTTCATGCGCTCGTTGTCAGTCGCTTCGCCCACGCCTTGCTTGATCTTGCCAACGGCTTCGTTAGTGTTGCCCTTGATCTTGTCTTCAGTACTGCTCATGGCGGACTCCTAGCTTATTCATTGGTGACGTGGAGTGGACCGCCCAATCGAAACGATAGTTTCCCCCGGCCATCGGCCCAGGGATGGTTTAGACGTGACGCGATGGCATCAATCGGCGCAGCAGCGGCCGCCCCGCCAGGTGCATAAACACTGGCGCGCCGGCGATGAGGTAGAAGTAATAGGTCACGAAGCGCCAGATCAGAATCGCCGCTGCAGTTGTCGACTTGCCCACCATCGGCGTCAGCAGCGCCGCCGAGGCCAACTCTGCACTGCCCGCTCCACCCGGCAACAGGCTGAGCTGGCCAGCAGTCAGCGCCAACAGCTGCACGAGGAACGTCCACGCCCACGCCAGTTCGCTGCCCAGCCCCTGCAGCGTCAGGTACAACACGCTGAAACGCAGTAGCCAGTGCAGCGTGGTGAGACCGAATACCGCCAGCAAGATCCGGCGCGGCAGGCGAAAGCAATCGATCAGCGCGTTGCGGAAACCCAGCACTTTGCGAGCCCACCGGCGTTTGCGCGGCTGCTTCATACCCAGGCGGCTGACCAGCCAACCGTTGAGCAGAAACACCTGGCGATGAAAGCGCCCGAGCAGTGCTAGCAGCACCAGTACCCCGATGAGCAGCGCCACACTGAAACCCAGCAGGCTGGCGATATGCTCGTTCAGCTTGTGGGTCAACGCATAGAACAGCACACCTATTAATGCGCAGGCGAAAAACAGCAGATCACTCAGCTGCTCGACGGCATAGGTTGCTGTGCCCTTGGCCGGCGCCACGCCCTGGCGCATCAGCAGTGCCATAAGCGTCAGCGGCCCTCCCGCGCCGCCAGGCGTCGCGCAAATGGCAAACTCGGTTGCGACGACGATGCCGAATGCGCGGCGTTGGCCCAGTAGTCGACGCCCCAGAAGCAAGCGCAAGCGCAGCGCATTGAGGTTCCACCCTACGACTATCATGCCGAGCATCATCGCCAGCAGGCTGCCGGGAAAACTGCGCAGACGCTCGAACAGGCCGGTGCCGCCAAGCAACAGCGGCACCATGGCCGCGCCGAGCAACGCGCCGCCCATAATCCACCAACGGCGGTTCATGCCACGGCGCTCTTCGACCGATACTGGCGCAGCCAATCAATCTTGGTCATCGGTTGCCTACCTTCCTGCAGCAAGCGTTCGAGTACACCGAGCCAGTATCGACGGGAAAACTCATGGCGCATATCCACCGGGTGCAAACCCAGGCGCAGCAATGGCGCGCTGCGACTCTGCCGTAGCTGGCGTTCACTGACCAGCCAGGAAACGCCACGACGCCAAGGGCTGCGAGCGCTCCAGACAAGCCCAGGAGCGGTGATCGCGGAGAAATCGGGCAGCAGATAAAGATGGCCCGGATCGCTGGTATAGACCAAATCGCTGCTGGCCAATGCTCGCCGCGTTCCTTCGCTCATCAGCCAGGCGGGCGCGACGAAGCCGTGCAGCGGCCATTGCTGGCGCCGGAACAACTCCAGGCCATGCGCAAGGCGCTCACCCGCCGCCTGTTCGTCCAGGCCGTAGAACTCGCCTTCATGGGTGTACACCCGGCGCATGAACCAGTCCCGCGGTGTCTTCGGCGCGGGCTCGAGATCGGCGTGATAGCAGCCGTGCAACACCAGTTCATCACCGCGTTGCACGCGTTGATCCAGCAGATGGCAGAAATCCGGTTGCTGCTCCAGCGGATTGCGCTGATGAAAATCCGGGACCACCAACCAGGTGATTGGCACGCCGCCTATGGCGTCCACCGCCTCTACGAAGGGCTGGTAATCCGGCCAGGTTTCCGCAGCCACGTCGTGCAGCACCAGCGTCAGAGCAGCCTCAACCATGTACGGCTACCGGTACGTCCGCCGTTCCCAGTACAGCGTGGTAGTGCGCGAGCAGTCCTGCCACCACCGCATCCCAGGCATGATGAGCTTCGACATGTTGGCGCGCCTGCACGCCCAGCAACCTGGGGTCGTCCTCGAACAATTCACGCACGCTATGCGCCATGGCCCTCGGGTCAAGCGGCCGGCATAGGCGCCCACTGTAGAACGGCACCAACTCAGGGAGCGCTCCGGCACGCGCGGCCACCACTGGAATGCCGCTGGCCATGGCCTCCAGCGCCACCAGACCAAAGGTTTCCTGATTGCCTGCGTGTAACAGCACATCACAGCTAGCCATGTAGCGCGCCACTTCGCTGGCGGAACAGAAGCGGTCGATCACAGCGACATTGTCCGGCACCCGTTGCGGCATACTCGAACCCACCAGCAATAAGTGGTAGGGCCTGCCGAGCTGGCGCGCGGTTTCTAGCAAGATATGCAGGTTCTTCTCCCGCGAACCGCGGCCGGCAAAAATCATCAACCGGGTGTCGTCGGCCAGCCCCAGTTCGCGGCGCAGGTTTGGATCACGACGCTCGGGGCAGAAGGTATCCAGATCGACCCCCAACTGCTGCACGAATACATTCTTGACGCCTAGGTGAATCAGCTTGTCAGCCATTACTTCGCTGGGGGCAAGCACCCGGTCGAAGCTGCCGTACAGCCGCGAGACGTAGCCGTTGAAATTGGGCCCTAGCCAGCCGCCGATGCGGTTGCTGACCAACAGCGGCAGATCGGAATGATAGAAACCGATCACCGGAATATTCAGTCGACGCCCGGCGTCCAGCGCCGCCCAGGCCGTCATGTAAGGGTCACCCACCTCGATAAGATCAGGTCGCAAAGACCGCAACAGGTTGCGCCAAGGCGCACGTCTGATCGGAAAGCGATAGCCCTTGCCGAACGGCAGAATGGGCGCCGGCACTTGATAGATGCCATCGTTATGGTGGTAGTCATCGCCCGGTACCAGAATGCTATGGCGCACGCCCGAATAGAGCAGCAACCTGCGATGCTTGGCCTCGAGGTACGTGCGCACGCCACCACTAGCGGGCGCGTAAAACATGGTCACATCCGCGATATGCAAGGTACTTCTCCGGTCCGTTCCGTTGCAGAACCCGGTCTACCGCCGGCCACGCCGCCCAATGGCGGCCTGCTCCGCATCCTTGCGGAATAATTCTGTAATGAAATAGATGACCGTTACGTACAAGGGTTGTTCGCCGCGGAGCGCCAGACGGCGCCTCAGCTGTCGAGCTGCTTGTCGCCCTCGTCCTTGCCCTCGACCGAGGCGTGCTCAATGACCGCGTTCAACTCGGCACCGAACAGCAAAACAGCAGCGGAGATATACAGATAGAGCAGCAGCACGATGATGGCGCCGATGCTGCCGTAGGTGGCGTTGTAATCCGCAAAGTTTTGCACGTAAATGCCGAAGCCGATCGACGCGATGATCCACACCAGCACGGCCATCACCGAACCGGGCGTGATGAAGCGAAAGTCCTGCTCCACGTCAGGCGTAACGTAGTACAGCAGTGCCACCACCAGCATCAGCATCAGCACGATCACCGGCCAACGCAGCCAGGTCCAAAGCACCACTACCACATCACGCATGCCGACTTGCCCAGCCAGCCACTCCATGGCCTGCGGACCGATAATCATCAGTCCGGCGGTGAACAGCAGCAGTATTGCCACGCCCACGGTGTAAGCCAGTGACAACAGGATCAGCTTCCAACTCGGTCGCCCCTCCTCAACGTCGTAGGCCTTGTTCATCGCGATCATCAGCGAGCGGAAACCGATGGAGGCGGTCCACAATGCCACCAGAATACCGAAGGACAACAACCCGGCCTGTTGCTCCTGCAGTTGCTCAATCACCGGATTAATCTGCTCCATGGCCATCGGAGGCAGTGCCAGCTCGGCCTGCAAGCGCAACCAATCGAAGAAATTCTGCAGGTCGAGAAATCCCAGCAGGGCAATCAAAAACACCATGAACGGAAACATTGCGAACAAGGCGCGATACGCCAGCGCCGAGGCATAGGTCGACATGTCGTCGTCGCCGAATTCCTTGACGGTTCGCTTTAACAAGGTGAAGGCCCCGATGCCGCGGGTGTCCAGCATGGCCATTAGTATTTCCCCAGTCGGTGAATGTGCGGTCTAGAAAATGGGACGACCGCTCTGCTGGAGAGTTCGCTGCTAGTCACGCGGGCCTTGCAGGCGGCCGCGAGGTCGGGAACGATTTTAATGTGCGCCATGTCACATAGGGGCAGATTGGCATCAGGCCGTTCTGGGCCGCATTACGCATTGTGCGATGCCGCCATTACCCGCAGAGGATGACAGGATGTTTTCCAGCTATCTCTATGAAGCCGCACTCATTTATGGCCTGGTTTTCACTTCGGTGGGATTCGTGCTGGGCATGTTCTACAACAATCGCAAGGTCTTCCAACTGGAAGACAAGGTGCAGCGCCTCAAGCGCACGATAAGGCACCTGCAGAGCAAGATAGAGCCGCCTAGCGCAAGGCCGAAACCGGCCCAGCGAGCGCGTAGCGTAGGGCTAAGCACCGCCCGCTAAGGTACTGGCGGTCTCCAGGCCGACTGGCAGACGGAATTCCATCCGTCGCAGTCGGCCTTTTTATTGCTTCGATAAGCGGCGCCGATGCCATTCAAATTAGCCGTGGGGAACTTTACCGACCGACGGGAACAAGCTGCAAGCCGCGCCAGCAAGGGGCTGTTTGCCCTGCGTCAACTGGACGCCCAACGGTACCGCCCGAATCTGAAACTTTTTTTTACATCTTCCAGTCGGAGCCATAGGAGCTCAGAGGATGCCAGTCGAAAGACTGTCGCCCGAGCGATGCATCCACCAAGGGACCGAGGATGCCGCGACACCGGAGCGAGGATGAAATCCCGGTAGCGCGACTGCAGCACACGGACCAGGGAGGATGTCCGCTCCGTCGCATAGACGGCCTGAGCAGCGATGCACGTACGCTGAGCAGGGATAGGGAAAGATGCTTTTCAATTCGATGGAATTCATCGCCGGCTTTCTACCGGTGGTGTTGATTGGATTTTTCGTGCTGACCGGCTCAGGCCGACAACGGCTTGCGGTGATCTGGCTGACCGTCGTCTCGTTGGTGTTCTACGGCTGGTGGAACCCGGTCTATGTGCCACTGCTGGTCGGCAGCATGCTGGTCAACTATCTGCTCGGTGGCTACCTGCGCCGACACCCCTCACGCCTGGTGCTCGGGTTGGCGGTCGCGGCCAACGTGCTACTGCTGGTCTACTACAAGTACACCGGCTTTCTGCTCGGCACGCTGGATGCGGCGCTGGATCTCGGTTGGCGGGTGGAAGACATCATCCTGCCGCTGGCGATCTCCTTCTTCACCTTCCAGCAAATCGCCTATCTGGTCGATGCTCATGATGGCGTGGTGGAAGAGCACGACTTCGCCAACTACTGCCTGTTCATCAGCTTCTTTCCACAATTGATCGCCGGGCCGATCACCCATCACGGTGAGATGCTCGCGCAGTTCCGGGACCGCGATACCTTCCGCGCGCGCATCGACAACCTGTCGCTGGGCGCCACGGTGTTTCTACTGGGGCTGTTCAAGAAGGTGGTGATCGCCGATACCCTCGCACTAAAAGCCACGCCGGTCTTCAGCCTGGCCGCCGATGGCACTGTTCCTGCCTTCTACGACGCCTGGACCGGCGCGCTGACCTACACGCTGCAGATCTATTTCGACTTCTCCGGCTACAGCGATATGGCCATCGGCCTGGCGCTGCTGTTCGGCATCAGCCTGCCGGCCAACTTCAACAGCCCGTTCAAGGCACGCAACGTCATCGACTACTGGTCACGCTGGCACATGACGCTGACGCGGTTTCTCACCGCCTACATCTACAACCCCATCGTGCTGCGCGTGACCCGCGCACGCATGGCCGCCGGCAAGCCGCAGCCACGACGGGGCAAGATGACCGCCGGCACCTTCCTGGCGTTGGTCGCCTACCCCACCGTGTTCACCATGTTCATTTCCGGCATCTGGCATGGCGCCGGCTGGCATTTCGTCGCCTTCGGCCTGCTGCACGGCCTCTATCTGGTGGTCGCGCACGGCTGGCGGGCCTGGAAGGCGCGTCAGGGCTGGAAGCTGGACAGCGACATCTGGTGGCACAAGGCGGCGGCCGTCACGTTGACGTTCGGCTGCGTGGTGGTGGCGATGGTGTTCTTCCGCGCCAGCGACGTGCCGACCGCCATGGCGATCCTCGCCGGCATGCTCGGCCTGAGCCCGACCAGCACGGCGATGGATCGCTCCGACTTCGCCTATATCGCGGCGCTTTTGATCTTCGTCTGGGGCATGCCCAACGTGCAGCAGTGGACGGGCCACTTCCGTACCGCACTCAACTTCCAGGCTCAGCCGCACTGGACCGAGCGGCTTTTGCCGTTGAGCGCCTGGCGCCCGACGGCTATCCACGGCATGGCAGTCGGCGTACTCGGCTTCTTCGCCCTGGCAATCGCCTTTTCCATGGCGCCGACCGAGTTCCTCTACTTCCAGTTCTGACCACGACAAGGAGTCACAGGCATGGCACAACTCCCCTGGCTGCCGCCGCATCCGGATCTCTCCGGCGCGATTGGCCAAGCCAAACGTATCGATGACCCGTTGCAACGGCTACACGAAGCCGCCCGGCTGGCCACCTTTCAACGGGATTTCACCCTGACCGCACGGCTGGACAAGCTCGCCGCCACCGGTATCGAACAGCATGCCGCGGCCGCACGACTGACGCCGCTGCGGCTGGCATTGCTGTCCTCGCATACGGTCGACCACCTGCTGCCGGCGATTCGCGTTGCCGGGCTGCAGCGGCGCCTGGCGCTGTCGCTGCACGTTGCGCCCTACGGCATGTACCGCCAGGCACTGCTGGCCGATGATCCGGAGCTGAACGCCTTCGCCCCGCAGCTGGTGCTGCTGGCGCTGGACGCCCATGACGCGCCACTGCAACTGCCCTTGCAGGCCGGCCAGGCGGAGGTGGATGCCGCCGTGGCGGAGCGCGTCGATGAGCTGCGCCTGCTCTGGCGCCGGGCCCGCGAGCGCTATGCCGCGCAGGTCGTGCAACAGACCCTGGTACCGGTCGCACCGCCACTGTTCGGCTCTTACGAAGCACTGGTGCCGGCTTCGCCGCGGGCAGTCATCGAACGCTTGAACGCCGCAATCCGCGCCGCCGCCCGCGAGGATGGCGTGCTGCTGCTCGATCTGGCCTGGCACGCAGCCGCTTATGGCGACGGCCTGGCCGAACCGGTGCGCTGGCACCAGGCCAAGCAGCTGGTCAGCCCGATCCTGGCACCGCTGTATGGCGAGCATCTGGCGCGGATCGCGGCGGCCACTGCCGGGCTGTCGCGCAAATGTCTGGTGCTCGATCTGGATAACACCCTCTGGGGCGGCGTGATCGGTGATGACGGCATCGACGGTATCCAGCTTGGCCAGGGCAGCCCCAGTGGCGAAGCCTTTGTGGCGCTGCAACGTTACGCCGCCCAGCTGGCGCGTCGCGGGGTGATCCTTGCGGTGTGCAGCAAGAACGACCTGCACGTCGCCGAGGCCGCATTCGCGCACCCGGAAATGGCGCTCAAGCGCAGCGATATCGCGGCTTTCGTCGCCAACTGGGAAGACAAGGCCGGCAACCTGCGGCGCATCGCGAGCATGCTCGATATCGGCCTGGACAGCCTGGTGTTCGTCGACGACAACCCCGCCGAGCGCGACATCGTGCGCCGCGAGCTGCCGCAAGTCGCCGTACCGGAACTACCGGACGATGTCGCCGACTACCCTGCACGCATCGCCGCGGCGGGCTATTTCGAGGCCGTGTCCTTTACCTCCGATGACGCCGAGCGCGGCCGCAGCTATGCGCTGAATGCCGAACGCAAAGCCGCGCTGAACCAGGCCACGGACATGGACGGCTACCTGCGCGGGCTGCAGATGGTCCTGCGCGTCAATCGAATCGGCGCCGCCGAGTTGGCCCGCGCCACCCAGCTGATCAACAAGACCAACCAGTTCAACCTGACCACCCGCCGCTATACCGAAGCCGAAGTCGAGCGCATGGCCAGCGATCCGCGAACCATCGCCCTGGCCCTGCGACTCGAAGACAAGTTCGGCGACAACGGCCTGATCAGCGTGGTGCTGGCCCGTCCCGATGACGCACTGCAAGCCGATGAGCTGCTGATCGACAGCTGGCTGATGAGCTGCCGCGTGTTGGGGCGTCAGGTCGAGGCGGCGGTGCTGGAGGTGCTGGCCGATGCGGCAGCGGCCGCCGGCTGGCGCGTACTGGTCGGCGAATACCACCCCACCGAACGCAACGGCATGGTCGCCGAGCACTATCCGCGGCTGGGTTTCGAGCAGCGCCCCGCCCCTGCCCACGCCATTACCGATGCAAGCTTCTGGCGCTACGAGCTGGCCTCGCGCGCTCCCATCCACCACCACATCCAGGTGCAAGCATGAACGAAAAGGAAATTCTCCAGGCGCTGACCCAGGTCTTCCACGACGTGTTCGACGATGACGATATCGTCCTCACGCCCGAAACCACCGCCGACGACATCGATGGCTGGGACAGCCAGACCCATGTCCTGCTGATCGTGGCTGCCGAACAACGCTTCGGCATCAAATTCCGCACCGCCGAACTGGAATCGCTGAAGAACGTTGGCCACTTCGCCCAACTGATCCAGACCAAACTCGGAGGGCGTTGAGTCATGGCCGGATCCGTCGATACATGCCCAGGCGGCGATGCCGCCCGGGCCGAGGCAGACCGGCGGCAGGTACGCGCCGGCTACCTGCTGGGCCTGTTCGCCGGGCTGTTCGGGATGCTCGGCGGCTTTGCCGCCCTGCTCGCCTGGCTCAACCACACCGACAACCTGCCGCCACCAGCTTTTTCCAACAGCCTGTGCGTGGATGAAAAGCTGCACTTTCTACGGCACAACCCGGTCGCCCAGCCCAACCTGCTGGTCATTGGTTCTTCTGTCGCCTGGCGCCATGTCGATGGCGACGTGCTGGTCAAACAGGCGCCGGGCGTGCGGCCGCTCAACGGTGCGTTCTGTGGCCTGCACGCGAACCAATCGACCTATGTCGCCGACTGGCTGCTGGACCGCGAGCCGACCATTCGCCAGGTGGTGATGATCGTCGATCCGCTGGACTTCGCCGGCTGCTGGAAGGCCCCGGATGCGGTGTTCGACCGCGAACACGCCGACCAGTACGTCTACCAGCAGGCTTCACGCTGGGGTTACTACATGCGCTACTTCTCGCCGCGTTCGCTGTTGCGCAATGCGCAGACGGTCAAGGCGCAACGGGCCAACGAGATCGAATGGGACCCGCTGGTGTTCACCCGCCACGGCGACGGGCCGCTGGAACCCCGGGGTGATCGAGGCCTGTTCTATGGCAAGCCCGACCCGCTGGATAACAGCTGCTTCGCTGCGCTGGGCAAGCTGTCCGACCGCCTGCAGGCGGAGCAACGCCAGCTGCTCGTCGTATCCACACCGCTGCATCCGCAGTGGAAGGCCAAGGTCGATGCCGACGGCAGCTTCCTCACCCGTTTCGACGAGAAGCTGACGGCTGCCATCGCCGGCAATGGTGGCGCGCAATACTGGAACGCCGATCGCGAATGGGTCGCGCCACCGGCGGCATTCGTCGACGCCATCCACCTGCGCTGGTCGGCGGTAGAGCGCTTTTCCGAAGCGCTTGCCGAGCAACTGCGTGAGTCAGAACAGGCTAGGCTTGGCGAATCGGTATTGGCCGGTAGCGGCACATTCGGCGCGCCATAGGGTTCAAGCGAACCGCCATGCGAGGTCAAGGTCCGAGAAAGAACATACAAACAAGAACGTAAGCCAGGAGTCTGACCATGCATTCTCGTTCTTTGCTGTGCTCGTGCCTGCTCGCCGCAACCATCGCCGCCCCTGCCGTCGCCCATGCCGACATCCTTTCGCTGAAGGTGGAGAACGACATCATCGCCAGGGGCAGCGATGGTCATTACAGCAATGGCCTGGAGGTGATCTGGGGCTTCGAACCGGACGACCAGAGCTGGACGCGACTCTTCGCCGATCTGCTGCCCGGCTGGTCGGGCGCCGCGATCGATAACGTCGCCTACCGCTTCGGTCATCAGATCTACACGCCGGAGGAAATCGAAACCCGAAATCTGATCGAAGACGACCGCCCTTACGCCGGTCTGCTGTTTGCCGGCATGTCGATGTTCTCCGACACCCAGCACGACGGCTGGCGGGGCGCGCAGAGTCTGCATCTGGACGTCGGCATCGTCGGCCCGGCGGCCGGAGGCAAGCGCCTGCAGCGCGCCGTGCACAAGGTCACCAACAGCGACGAGCCGAATGGCTGGGACAACCAGCTGGAAAACGAACCCTTCGTCAACCTGGGCTACCAGCACCGCTGGTGGCTACAGGAGCGTCTCGCCGGGCTGGAACTGGAATACGGCCCGAGCGTGGGCTTCGCCCTCGGCAACCTCTACCGCTATGGCTCGGCCGGGCTGGGCCTGCGCCTGGGGCAGAACCTGCAACGCAGCTTCAGCATCCCGGCGGTGACGCCGGCGCAGAGCGGCAGCCAGTTCTTCCGACCGGGTGGCGACTTCGCCTGGTACGGCTTCGCCAACCTGGAGGGCCGCTACATGGCGCACAACATGCTGCTGGACGGCAACACCTTCGAGGACAGCCACTCGGTTGACCGCCGCGAGTGGGTCGGCGATGCCAAGGTCGGCGTGGCACTGACCTGGAGCCGCTGGCAGCTGGCATTCGCCAATGTCTGGCGCACCCGCGAATTCCAGGGCCAGCAGGAACACGACCAGTTCGGCTCGATCACCCTATCCACCGCGCTCTGACGCCCTGACGGCTGGCGTTCGCGCCCGCCGTTCAGTTGCGCGAGATGCCGTGCTTGCGCAGCTTGCGATAGAGCGTGTTGCGACTGATCCCCAGCTCTTCGGCAACCCGGCTGACCTGCCAGTGCCGCTCGCGTAACACGCTCAGCAAAGCCTCGCGTTCGGCCGACTGCAGCGGATCGCGCATTGCATCCGCCTCGCCGATCTCGGCCGGCAGCACAGCCAATACCTCATCGACGGCGATGCGCCCCTGCTCGCTCAGCGCGACCAACGTGCGCAGCAGGTTGCGCATCTGCCGCACGTTGCCCGGCCACCGGTAAGCGAGCAAGGCCTGCCGCGCGGCCGGGTCGAGGCTGATCGATTCGCCCTGGGCTTCTTCGGTCAGCAGATGGTCGAGCAGTTCCGCCTTGTCGCTGCGCTCGCGCAGCGGCGGCAACGCGACCATCAGCCCGCCGAGGCGGTAATACAGATCTTCACGGAACGCACCGCCGGCAACCAGCGCGCGCAGGTCATGATGGCTGGCGCTGATCAGGCGGATATTCAGTTCGGCCGGCGCGGCAGCCCCCAGCGGCGTCACCTTGCGCTCCTCCAGCACCCGCAGCAAGCGCGTCTGCAGCGCCAGCGGCATGTCGCCGATCTCGTCGAGAAAGAGGATGCCGCCATTGGCCTGCTCCAGCTTGCCGACCATGCCCTCGCGCCGCGCGCCGGTGAAGCTGCCGCCGCGATAGCCGAACAGCTCGCTTTCGATCAGCGTCTCGGGAATCGCCGCGCAATTGAGTGCCACGAACGGCCGGCCGGCGCGGCTGCTGGCGCGATGCAACGCACTGGCGAAGGCTTCCTTGCCGGTGCCGGTTTCGCCTTGCAGCAGCACCGGCACGTCCCGCTCGAGCACCTTCAGCGCGCGGCTGAAATCCGTGCGCATCGACGGATCGAGCAGGCACAGACCGCCCACCTGCGCCGCCGCTTCTTTTGGCGGCGCGACCACCACACGCATCTGCGGTCCGCGCAACTGGCAGTACAACCTTTGGCCGTCGTGGGTATGCAGTGGCCAGCAGGTGCCGGGCTGCGGCCTGGCGCGCTGCAGCAACTGCTCCAGACGCACATCGAGCACAGTTTCCAGCGGCTGGCCCAATAGCGCTTCGCGGCTACTGGCGAGCAGGTTCAGTGCGGTTTCGTTGATGGTCGTGATGCGCCCGTCGCCATCGAACGCCAGCAAGCCTTCGCTGAGCAGGCCGATGTATTCGGGCTGGGCATGGAAGCGCAGCAGGTAGTCGCCCTCGCAATGCTGCAGAAAGAAACAGCTCTCGATGAGCTTGGCCGACAGATTGGTCAGCGCCATGGTGTGAAAACGCCGCTGGCGCGACAGGTCCTCACGTGCCGACGACACATTGAGCACGGCGAGCAGACCGCCTTCGGCATCGAACACCGGGCTCGCCGAACAGGTCAGTGCTGCGTGCCGGCCACGGAAGTGCTCGTCACGCCGAATCGTCAGCGCCTGGCGCTCCAGCAGGCACAGACCGACGCCATTGGTGCCCTCGGTCGCCTCGTTCCACACGGCACCGAGCCAGAGCCCGGCGCGCTGAAATTCCGCCCGTTCGGCCTGATCCGCCACGCTGTCGATCACCACGCCGCTGGCGTCGGTCAGCAACACTGCGTGGCCGCTGCTGCCCAGCTGCTGGTGCAGGCTGTTCATCTGCCAGTGGGCAACGGCGATAACCCGGTCCAGTCGCTCGCGATGCTCATTGAGCCGCGGCCGCTCGATCACGCAGGGCGCGCGCGGGCTGGTGGGGTCGAGCTGATGCTGTTCCAGGCAGCGGCGCCAGGAACGCGCGATGGCGGGATCGGCAGCCGGGCCCTGGCTGGCTGCGGTGCCTTCACCGAAGCTGAGGACCTGGTGCGCATGCTGACTCAGGCGAGAGGTCATTCTTGTTGTTCTCCGCGATGTTTCGAGGCGGGTTCGCGCCCAGCATAGGCCAAACGCCGGGCCGCCGCATGCTGTGCCACGGCTGGTACAGAGTGTCACCCCCGCTGTACTGGGGATGGCACAGCGCCGCCTCGACCGGCCAGTCCAGATACGACTCCAGGCCAGCCACGACGCGGCCCAGCGCTTGCTGGCCCGCCGCTTGCTCTGCTGCAAGCACGGTATCCCCGTGAATAACAACAATGACCAGGAGAACCACCATGCGTCCCAGCAATGATGTCCCGTTCGATCTGAAAACTGACGACGGCAGCGACCTCGGCGGCGACAGCCAGGCCACTGCTGCCCGCTCGCCCACCGAACAACTGGCCGCCTGGGTCGAACGCCTCGGCCAGCGCCTGGCCCAACGCGATATCGACGGAGCCCTGGAGCTGTTCGCCGACGACTGCCACTGGCGCGACCTGGTGCTGTTCAGCTGGAACCTGGTCACCCTCGAGGGCAAGGCCGACATTCGCGACATGCTGGAAAGCCGCCTGGAAGCCACCCGGCCGGACAACTGGAAGCTCGAAGGCGAAGCGAGCCTGGCCGACGGCGTGCTCGAAGGCTGGATCAGCCTGGAAACCGAAGTCGCCCGCGGCAAGGGTTATGTGCGCCTGAAGGACGGCCTGTGCTGGACGTTGCTGACCACCATGCGTGAGCTGAAGGGGCACGAGGAGCCGCTCGGACGCCGTCGCCCGCTGGGCGCCGAACATGGCCACGGCCTGGCCGACAAGCGCAACTGGCTGGAAAAGCGCCGCGACGAGGAAGCCGCGCTGGGCATCACCGAACAGCCCTATTGCCTAGTGATCGGCGGCGGCCAGGGCGGCCTCGGCCTCGGCGCACGACTCAAGCGTCTTGGCGTACCGACGCTGATCGTCGACAAGGCCGAGCGCCCGGGCGATCAATGGCGCGGCCGCTACAAGTCGCTGTGCCTGCATGACCCGGTCTGGTACGACCATATGCCTTACCTGCCCTTCCCCGACCATTGGCCAGTCTTCACCCCCAAGGACCAGATCGGCGACTGGCTGGAGATGTACGCCAAGGTCATGGAGCTGAATTACTGGGCGAAAACCGAATGCGTGAAGGCGAGTTTCGACGAGGCCGAAGGCCGCTGGACGGTCGACGTACTGCGCGACGGCAAACCGATGACCCTCAAGCCCGCACAGCTGATCCTTGCCACCGGCATGTCCGGCGTGCCCAACGTGCCAGTCTATCCGGGTGCGGAAACCTTTGCCGGCCAGCAGCACCATTCCAGCCAGCATCCCGGCGGCGACGCCTGGCGTGGCAAGCGCGCGGTAGTCATCGGTGCCAACAACTCAGCCCATGACATCTGTGCGGACTTGGTGGAGAACGGTGCGGACGTCACCATGGTGCAGCGCTCCAGCACCCATATCGTGCGCTCCGACACGCTGATGGAAGTGGTCTTCGGCCCGCTCTATTCCGAGGATGCAATCGAAAGCGGGCTGACCACCGACAAAGCCGACATGCTGTTCGCCTCGATTCCCTACAAGGTGCTGCCGCAGTTCCATCGCCAGGCCTTCGAGCAGGTCAAGGAACGCGACAAGGCCTTCTACGACCGCCTGGCCGCAGCGGGCTTCATGCTCGACTTCGGCGATGACGAATCCGGCCTGTTCCTCAAGTACGTGCGCCGTGGCTCTGGCTACTACATCGACGTCGGCGCCTGCGAACTGATCGCCAACGGCACCATCAAGCTGAAGAGCGGACCCGGCCTCGGCGTCGATCACATAGAGGCGGATGCCGTGGTACTCAATGATGGCAGCCGCCTGCCGGCGGACCTGATCGTCTACGCCACCGGCTACGGCTCCATGAATGGCTGGGCGGCACGGCTGATTTCCCAGGAAGTCGCGGACAAGGTCGGGCGCTGCTGGGGCTTGGGTTCCGGCACCACCAAGGACCCGGGCCCGTACGAAGGCGAGCTGCGCAACATGTGGAAACCCACCCAGCAGCAGAACCTCTGGTTCCACGGCGGCAACCTGCACCAGTCACGGCACTACTCGCTGTACCTCGCACTGCAACTGAAAGCGCGCTTCGAAGGGCTGGATACCTCGGTCTACAAGCTCGCGCCAAGCTACCACCAGGGCTGACACCTCGCCCTTGGACAAACAGGCCCGCAGTTGCGGGCCTGTTTGTGCAAACCGCAAAACCTCCCGGATGCGTAGCACCAGCCCAAGAGGCGCGCATTGCAGCCACCGCGCCCAAGCGACAGCCATGTATGATTCGGTCTGCAGCGCCTGGCTCGCACGGTCGCCCGGCATTTTCAGCCAGCCGATGCCACGCATGGTTCGGAGTAGCGGACGCCTTCATGTACAAGCTGGACCTACAGAAACTCACGCTGCTGCTGGCATTGCTTGCCGGCTTCCTGACCTTCGGCAACAGTTTCTTCGCCGGCTACTTCACCCAGCGCGATCAGCTGTTCGAGCAGACCCTCGAGGCCAATCGCGCCTATGCACGGAAGCTGGCCGACATCACCGACCGCTTTTTCCTCAACAGCCGCCGCGAGCTGGCCTACGCGGCAGAATCGCTGTCGACGCGTTTCGACGACAGGCACTGGCGCGACGCTGAAACCGCCCGCCTGAAGCTCAAGGGCGACCAATTCAGCAGGGCCATCATCGTCAGTGCCAGCGGGCAGATCGTTTCGGCGTCACCAGAGAGCGCTTCGCTGGTCGGCATCAAGGTCAACAGCGTGGGCGCGACACAAGCGCTGACCCTGCGCGCCCCGCTGATAACCGACCCCTATGTGGCCACCGATGGCACCTACCTGCTTGCGGTGTCGCATCCGATCTTCGCACCGGATGGCAGCTACCTCGGTTACATCAGCGCCTCACTGTTCCTCCGCGACCGCAACGTGCTGCATGAGCTGCTTGGCGTGCACTACCACCGCGATGGCTCGTACCTGTATGTCGTCGATACCCAGGGCAACCTGATCTTCCATGAGGAGGGGGAGCGAGTCGGGCAGAACGTATCGAGCAACGCGGTGGTGCAGCGCGTGCTGCAGGGTCACGAAGGTGGTCAGCGCGTCATCAACACGCTGGGAGTGGATATGCTCGCCGGCTACGCGCCAATCCGGAGCACCGGCTGGGGCATCGTCGCCCAGCGCCCAACCGCGGCGATCACGGCAAAGCTCACAGAACTGGCGCGCACGACCCTGCTCAACGCCGTGCCCTTTGCCCTGTTCTCACTGGCGGTATTCTGGTGGCTGTCCAGACTCATTTCCGCACCGATACGGGCGCTGGCCGATACTGCCGAACACTGGGGCGCACCGGAGGCGGCAAGCCGAATATCAACCGTCAACTCCTGGTACTTCGAGGTCTCGCGATTGAAGGTCGCGATGCTCGCTGGCGTTTCCCTGCTGCAGCAGAAGATGGTCGCGCTGGAAGCGGCATCCATGAGCGATCCATTGACCGGCCTGCGTAACCGTCGAGGCATGGAGTTTGCGCTCAAGCAGTTCGATCTGCTCGACCAGCACTACGCAGCCGTGACGCTGGATATCGATCATTTCAAGCAGGTCAACGACCAGCATGGCCACGATGTGGGTGACGAGGTGCTGCGCTTCCTTGCCGAAATCATGAAGGACTGTTCGCGCCCGACCGACGTGCTGTGCCGCATGGGCGGCGAGGAATTTCTCATGCTGCTACCCGAGACCGACGCCTGCGGCGCCAGCACCGCAGCAGAACGTCTGCTCGCCCGACTGCGACAAACCGCAAGCCCGACCGGAACCCCGGTAACAGCCTCCATCGGCATCGCCTGTAGCGACAGCTACAAAACCCGTGATGCGACCTTCAAGGCCGCCGATGAAGCGCTATATCAGGCAAAAAGAGCCGGACGTGACCGCGTCGTCGTTGCCTCCACCTGAGCGCCGAACAGACACAGGTGTGACACCTGAGTCGCATCGCTGCCTCGGCCGTGCGAGAAGGCCTGTATGCGTGGCGCCGCGCACTCGATCCGGCCTGCGCGCTACCCCGCCGCAATCTGCCGTAGAGAGCACCATTTGAGATCGCTTTCTATTTGATAATAGTTTTCGTTGAGATTAGCATGCCCGCCCTCGCCCCCTTCCCTCAAGGATCACTCGATGCGGCGCCTTCTTCTCCCGATGCTCGCGATTCCCGCCCTCACCTGCCCTATCGTGGCCTCGGCCAGCAACGAACCGCCCGCTGAACCGCTGGCACTGGAGGAGATGCAGGTCACCGCATCGGCCGAGCGCGCCGACGGGCCGGTGCAGGGTTACCGGGCAACCCGCTCGGCCAGCGCCACCCGCACCGACACTGCAATCCATGAAACCCCGCAGTCGATCAGCGTCGTGCCGGCGCAGGTGGTCGAAGACATCGGCGCAACGCGCCTGGAAGACGCACTCGATTACGCGGGCGGCGTGGAACGCGGCAACAACTTCGGTGGCCAGGGCCTGACCGAGTTCCTGGTGCGCGGCTTCAGCACCCAGGAGTTCTACCGTAACGGCTTTGCGGTGAACCGCGGCTACCCCAACATGCCCGACGCCAGCACACTGGAGCGCATCGAAGTACTCCGCGGCCCGGCCTCGATGCTGTACGGGCGCGGCGACCCCGGCGGCACCTTCAACATTGTCAGCAAGCAGCCGCAGGCAGAGCGCCGCACGGTGCTCGGCAGCCAGGTGAATACCGACGGCCTTCGCCGCGGCACGCTGGATACCACCGGTGCCCTGGACGACAGCGCAGCCTTCACCTATCGCCTCAACCTCGTCGCCGAAGGCAGCGACAGCTTCCGCGACCACGTCGAAAGCGAGCGCTACAACATCGCACCGGTACTGCGCTGGCAGCTCAGCGACGACACCGCGCTGATCCTCGAAGGCGATTACCTGCACAATCGCCATCCCCTGGACCGTGGCCTGACCCGCTACCCCAACCAGGCCGGCGACCTGCCGCGCGATCGCTTCCTTGGTGAGGAAAGCGCCGGCAAGCTGACCAACCAGAACGCCACCACGCAACTGCGCCTGGAACACCAGCTGGACAGTCAATGGATGCTGCGCGGCGGTATCCAGTACCTGGACGGCAGCCTGGACGGCGGTGCAGTGGAGAACAATGGCCTCCCCACCACCGCTGTCTCCGCCGATGGCCGCACCGTAGGCCGTAACTACAGCGAGCGCTGGCTGAACTGGAATGACCTGGCAGTGCAGGCCAACCTGGAAGGTCACTTCGACGCCGCGGGATTGGCGCACACGCTGCTGCTCGGCGTGGAGTTCGATGAATACAACTACGATTCGCTGATCCGTCGCTCCGGCGGCTCGACCACCGACTTCCCCATCGATCTTTACGATCCGGTCTACGGCCAACCGCTGCCGGCACTGACCCGCACCACCACCTACGATGACGAAAACCTGAAGTCCTATGCGTTCTTCCTGCAGGACCAGATCGCCCTCACCGAGCGCCTGAAGGCCCAGGTCGGCGCCCGCCTTGAGCGCTTCGAGCAGCGTTACGATAACAAGCTCACCCCTGCGGGCAGCTGGGATCAGGCTCACAACGCCGTATCCCCTCGTTTCGGGCTGATCTACGACCTGACTGAAGCGCTGGCCGTCTACGCCAACACCTCACGCTCGTTCAAGCCCAACCGCGGCGCCGACCGCAGCAGCCAGGCGTTCGATCCGGAAAAAGGCATCGCCCACGAAGTCGGTATCAAGTACGACCTGCCGGAACATGATTTAAGCGTCACCGCGGCGCTGTTCCACATCACCAAGGAAAACGTGCTGACCAGCGACCCACTCGACAGCAATTACCAGGTCGCCGCCGGCGAAGCGCGCAGCCGCGGTTTCGACATCAGCGTGGCCGGCAACATCACCCCGCAATGGCGCGTGATCGGCGGCTACGCCTACGTCGATGCCGAAGTCACCGAAAGCTCGAGCGCATCGATGCCGGTGGGCACGCGCCTGGCCAACGTGCCGCGCCACAGCTTCAACCTGCTGGACACCTATGAATTCGCCGAAGGCCCGCTGGCCGGGCTCGGCGTCGGGATGGGCATCAAATACGTCGGCGACCGCAAGGGCAGCGCCTCGAACACCGCCTTCGACATGGACGCCTACACCACCGTCGACCTGCTCGCCTACTACCCGCTGACCGAACGGGTTCGCCTGAATCTGAACCTGAATAACGTCTTCGACGAAGAGTACGAAGAGCGCGCCTGGGGCAACATCTGGGCCTACCCAGGCGAACCTCGTACGCTGCAGGCGGGTATCTCAGTCACTCTGTAACGAAGAAGGGGCGCAGCCCGTGCGGCTGCGCCCCGGTCATGTGCCGATTCCGGCATCCAATCTCTCACATCGCAGGCAGCCCACTTGCTGGGCAGTGCCAACTTGCCCCGATACCCGCCCCCAAAGCGCCACGCGCTTCCTTCCGTGTTGTCGGAGCGCCAGCTGCCGACCAGCCTGTCAGCTGTCCAGGCGAACCAACGCCGCGATGTCGCTCATGACATCCGCCCATTCCCCTTCATCGATGTCCATCAAGCGAAAAAAGCGCAGGGTGAAAATTCCCTCGGTAGCGAAGAACGCCAGCCGAGCGCGACGCCCTTCCTCGGTTGAAGTGTCGAGTCCGGCGAGACGCTCCTGATACCAGGCCTGGGTCGATAGCAGATGCTCGGGCGTTTGCAGCAGAGCGGCCATCAGACTTGCCGCCTTGGCGTGGGATGCGGTATCCGAAATACGAGTCGCCTCCACATGTGCACGCACCGCGGTCAGCGGATCGGGCTGGTCGCCGGCGATGCGCTGGAACTGCTCCGTATAACCCTTACCCCAACGCTCGAACATGGCGTTGATCAGGTCATCCTTGCTGCCGAAGCTGTACTGCACCCCACCCTTGGTAATGCCGGCGGCCTTGGCCACCGCATCGATCGTCAGCGCTGCAGCGCCCTGTCGATTGACGATCCCTTCGGCCACGTCCAGCAGCGCATCGCGATCGATCGTTCTCTTCCTTCCCACACCCGCCCCTTTCAATTAAATACGTATGTATTTATATTTTGCCGCAACGTTCATATTCAGCCAACAGCGCTACACATCCAGACCGAGGCTCGCCCGTGAAATCGTCTCTTCGCTGGCTGGTGCTGGGCATACTGTCCAGCGCCCTCCTGCTGATCGTCATCGACATGACGGTAATCTACCTGGCTCTGCCCAGCCTGACCTACGAGCTGCGTGCTTCCGCCACCGAAAAGCTGTGGATCGTGAACGCCTATGCCCTCACCGTTGCGGGCCTGCTGCCCGGTATGGGCGCGCTGGGCGATCGTTTCGGTCACAAGCGGATGTTCATCTCCGGTCTTGTGGTGTTCGGCTGGGCATCCCTCGGCGCGGCGTTCTCACCGACGCCCGAAATATTGATTGCCGCCCGCGTTGCGTTAGCCGTAGGCGCGGCCATGATGATGCCCGCAACCCTGGCGATCATCCGTCACGTGTTCGAAGACACGCGCGAACGCGCCCTGGCGTTCGGCATCTGGGCCGCTATCGCTTCGGGTGGCGCGGCGTTCGGTCCGGTGGTCGGCGGAGTGCTGCTGGAACATTTCTGGTGGGGTTCGGTGTTCATCATCAACGTACCCATCGTCCTGCTCGCGCTGGTACTCGCGGTGATCTGGGTGCCGTCCAGACCCGGCAACCCGCAACGGCCTTTCGATCTGCTCGCTTCGCTATGGGTCATGGGCGCGCTGGTTGGGCTGACGCTGGCAATCAAGGAGGCCGGCAAGGCGGATCCTTCCCTGCTGCAAGCCAGCGTAGCGGCATGCACAGCGGTCGTTTGCACGCTGGCCTTCCTGCGCCGTCAGCGCCAGACCGCCGTACCGATGATCGATTTCACGCTATTCCGCGATCGAAGCTTCTCGGCAGGCGTGATCACCGCGTCGGTTGCCTCCGCCGCCTTGATGGGCATGGAGCTAGTGGTCAGCCAGCGGCTGCAGTTGGTGGCTGGCCTGTCGCCGCTGCAGGCTGGCCTGACCATTCTGCCGATTCCGCTCGGCGCCTTTATCGCAGGACCGCTTGCTGGGCTGGCGCTGCCGCGCATCGGCGCCGAACGAATCCTCAGCACCTCATTGGCCCTGTCGGCAGTCGGTGCCCTGCTCTATTTGCTGGGCTACGCGGGCGAGCAATGGCTGCAGATCCTATCGTTCAGCCTGCTCGGTTTTGGTGTCGGCGCGGCGATGAGCGCCGCCTCCAGCGCGATGCTGCTGCACGCCCCAGCGGATCGAGCGGGCATGGCCGCATCGATCGAAGAAGTGTCTTACGAGCTCGGGGGTGCGCTAGGCATCGCCATCCTCGGCAGCCTGATGTCCGCGGTTTACGCTGCAGCCATCGTCACGCCGGGCACGATGGCGCTCCCCGACCTGGCACTCGACAGCCTCGATGGTGCCCTGATCGCCGCAGAAGCATTACCCGAAGTCATCGCCGGCCCGCTGATCAGTCTGGCGCAAGGAGCGTTCGACAACGCCTTTGCCGCAGTGATGATCGCAGTCGTCGCCCTGCTGGGTTTCACCTCGGTCGGCATCGCCATGTGCACCCGCAAGACGCGCTAACGTCCGCTCCGACCGCCGGAAACAAAAAAAGGCCCGCATAGCTGCGGGCCTTTGATTTCATTGGTGCCGGAGACAGGAGTCGAACCTGCGACCTTCGCATTACGAAAGATCGGCACCTGTCATCGCAGAAGCTGGAAGCCAGTAAAATCGGGGCCTCCAGCTGGCCTTCGTCGTCGCTCTGCCCCGCTCTCTGTAGATTTCGGCCCGTTTTGGGACACCTCAATCGCGGCGCACATCAAAGGCATAAAGCACATCAAAAAACATCTTACAGAGTGCTTTTCAGAGTGCTACGCTATGCGCGCTTACCCCGTTCGCACAAATGACCTACGAAGACCTTAATTAAGATAGCTCGGCCCACAGTAGAGAACCCTCATTCGCTCAACGAAGCGTGACGGTTCGGCCCATAGATAGAGCTCAGGCACCCTAGAAGCGCGGATAGCAGAGAACAGGTGGATATGGCGATGACTTACACGGTACTGGCTGACGTTGCGGCGTCGGTGACAGAACTAAAAAAGGACCCAATGGGCACCATCCGCGAAGGTGGCGGCGAAACGGTCGTGATCCTCAATCGAAACGAACCAGCCTTCTATGCCGTGCCACCCGCACGCTACGAAGCCATGCTGGAGCTGATTGACGATCTGCGATTGGCTGAAATCGTGCGCGCCCGCGCTGGTGAACCTACTGTACGAGTAGATATCGATGACCTCATCGCGCAAGCCGGCGGAGCCGACTAAGTACGCCCTGGAGTTCAACACTCAAGCGCTCAAGGAGTGGGGCAAGCTGGGCAACACCATCCAGCTGCAGTTCGCCAAGAAGCTGAAAGAACGCCTTAAGAATCCCCGGATCGAGGCCGACAAGCTTAGGGACATGCCCAACTGCTACAAGATCAAGCTCCGCTCCATCGGCTATCGGTTGGTTTATGAAGTGATCGACAGCCGACTCGTCGTCACGGTGATCGCTGTAGGCAAGCGAGAGCGCAGCAAGGTCTATGGCAGCGCCGTTAGCCGCTTGTAAGCCTCCCGCTGGATGCCTGTAAAACCGGGCTTTCGTACACGAGGGCCATTGGCTAGTATCCGTTGCATAGTGTTTTGAGGCTGCAAGGGTCCCTTTCCGTCTGAACAGTGGCGCTCCTGGGTCAGCCAGCACGCCCTCCCCCTGCATGGAAGCTACTCGTATGACCCGCCTCCTCCTTGCCCTTATCGCCATCCTGCCGCTGATCTGCTCTGCGGAAATCTACAAGTGGACGGATGAGAACGGGCGCGTCCATTTCGGCGACAAGCCAAAGGACAAGGACCAAGCCGAGCAGCTCTCGCTCAAGATCAACTCCTACGAAAGCGTCAGCTACGAATCCTTCACGCCAGCTCAGGGCACGACATCGCGGCGCGTCATCATGTATTCAGCAGCCTGGTGCGGCTACTGCAAGCAGGCCCGCCAATACTTCCAGCGCAACGGCATCAGCTTTGTTGAACACGATATCGAACAAAACCAGAGCGCCCGCAGAGCCTATGATGCGATTGGCGGCAATGGCGTGCCCGTCATATTGGTAGGAAACAAGCGATTGAATGGATTTACCGTGGCAGATTTCCAGGGCATCTACCCGTGACATGTCTCCAACAGAAAATAAACCTGCTCCCTTTTTTCATCAAAATTACATCACAGAGGCAAAATGGAATTTAGAGAAATATCAAAGAAGGATGCAATCTACTACTGCACCAGACAAGAAGATCACTTCTTCGATAGAAAAGCTCACGGCATAAAAGGAGATAAAATCCAGCGAATTGCGGTTGCACTAGCAAACGCCGATGGCGGTGAGTTCATAGTCGGGGTCTCCGATGAGAAAGAGGCAGAGGACCCCAGCTTGAGATGGAAGCCCGTAGATAGTGTTGAAAAGTTTAACGAAGTAATACAAAACTTAGGGCTTCCTGAGCCGGCAATCGATTACAGATGTGCATTCCTTCGACAAAGAGGCACGTCTGGATATGTGCTGCACGTAACGATCGAAAAAGGACTTAGCGTTCACGAAACAAGCAGAAAGGAAGTTTTTGTTCGACGCGGAGCTCAGTCCCAGGAGTTAAAGGGTAACTTCAAAATCGCTGAGCTTGCTTACGCAAAAGGTCAGCGTTCATATGAGGACATCATTGTTCCTGATGCGAGCATTGATGAGCTTGAGTCTTCTAAATTCCTGAAAGAATTTGTCGGTTTCTTGCCTGCGGATAACATAGAGAATCTTGACGTTCTGCTTAAGCAGAATCTGGTCGACAAGGATTGGACCCCTCGTGTTGCCGCAGTTTTGCTGTTCTCCGAGAACCCTTCAGCAATCCTCCCAAAACAATGTGCAATAAGGATTGCTCGCTATGATACAACGGACGAAACTCCTGACCGCGACGATCTTACAGACGATGTATTCCCTATAGAAGGCCCCATTTACCAGCAATTAAATGATGCGTACGCATGTATAGAGATGCTTCTTAAAAAGCATGAGGTTTGGACTATGGATGGTTTAAAACCAATGAGCTTTCCCAGAGAAACCATATGGGAGTTATTAGTCAATGCCGTTATTCATCGCGACTACTCTATATCCGACAACATATTCGTTGGTGTTTTCAAGGACCGAATAGAAATCAGAAGCCCTGGCAAACTCCCAGGATTTGTTAAAGTATCAAATATACTAGAAAATCGATTCTCTCGAAATGCAAAGCTGGTCAGATTACTATCACGCTATCCTTCATCCCCCAACCGAGACCTGGGAGAAGGGGTAAACACAGCATTTCAAAAGATGAGAAGCATCGGAAAAAACAATCCCGAGATTATTGAGGACGGCAATTTTGTCAGAGTTTCAATCCGACACTGCCTATCGGGCGAACCAGATCAGCTCATAACAAACTTCCTACAAAAATTTGACTCTATAAACAATAGGCAAGCCCGAGATATTACAGGAATTAGAGACTCATCAAAGATAACAACCATCTTCTCCCGGCTTAGAGAAAACGGAATTCTTCACAAGAACGACGCCCCTTCCGCCGCAAACGTAAGCTGGTCTTTATCGGAGCGATGAGGTCCTCCTACATAGCAAAAGGCGCCTTGAAGGGGGCTTGAAGGCGAGTCTCCTATACCGAGAGGCAATTATTAGAGCTTTATATATCAGCCGAACCATCGCCGGGCCGCTTCGGCTGTTATCTGCTGCCCGCGTTTTGTTCTGCCAACTTTAGGTCCGCTTCGGCGTAGGCCGGGCTGATCTGACCCTTCGCGGGATCTACGTCCCCCTTCCAGATCCACAGCTCGTACTCAGGGAACGCATCTAGCAATGCGTCCATGTCCTCGATGCGCACCTTCACCTTTAGGTTGTGCGCAACAGTCCCCCAGCGTCGCCGGTCAAGGCCTGTCTTTTTAGCAACGACTGCTGGGCTGAGGTATTTCACCAACGCCCTGATGCGCTCTTCTCTCATTCCGAAAAGTTCTAATGCTCAGCGGACAAACAGTTTGTCTGCCAAAATAGTTGTCTGTATAGTCGCCCCGACAGACAACATATTTGTCTGCCAAAACACCCGTTAACCACAGTTTATGAGCATTTCAGAGGCAGGGATAGGCGATGAGTACACAGCATCTGGACCAACCACCTTTCGACGTGAGCTTCGATCTGGACGGCAGACGAGTGATCTACCTCGACTGCCGTAACGCACTCACCTGCAGCAAGGAAACATACGCTGCCATGAATGGCGTTTCGGTAGACACCGTGATCGCCTGGATGCAGAGCGGCACCATTCCCAGCGTGAAGATGGGCCGCCCTCGCCTAGTCAACCTCGCCCAAATCCGCGCCGATCTGGCCCAGGGCAAAACCGTCTTCGTGCCGGGGGATTACAAAGATGAGTAAGCCGAACGCAGACCAAACCGGCAGCAACGTCGTGCCCCTGGGCGCCGCCATCAGCAACCTGTGCAGCATCGTCACCTTCGCCTCGGCCAGTGGCATTCCGGTTGAGGAAGTCACCGAGTGGGTAGAGAACGGCACGCTCCCCAGCGTCACCTTCTCGGACTTCCGCATGGTGAACGTGGGCAAGCTGCGGGCCGACCTGCTGAGCGGCAAGGAGAGCTTCGCCGCGGGGGATTACAGCCATGACTAGCCAGCACGCTGTTGTGGATGCCTCCACCGCCCAGGACTTCATCGGCCAGACCGTGCTCGTCGAGCTGCACTGGGATGATGAGCCGGAATCCTACTGGTACTGCCTGCATATCGTCGGCATGGTGGTGCCGATGGAGGGCGTGTACGACCACGGGTATTTCCTGACCTTTGATCTCAACGCGCAGGAGTCCCACCCCAACGAAGTGTTCTTCTCGGACATTCGCACGATCAGGGCGATGCGGCACCGCGACCGGCATGGTTCCGGCAACGTACTGGGCCGTATCGCCCTTCCCAACTCTGCAAGGTCAAGGGCCGCGCTCCCGGCTCGTCGGAACAGCTTCACCGTTCCGGCGAACGGAAGCACGGGCGCAGCGCACCCTTGACGCTGCACGACCATGAACAGCCTATCGCTGGGAGTGTGGGGTAGCTTTTCCACCCCACGCTCCCGAGCCCTCGGCGGCAAGAGCGGGATGACAAGGGCAGCGCCCTTGGTGTTATTCGTCCTCGCGCGCCGCGCCCATCACTTCCTTCCGCACCTGCTTCTCGGGCTGGCCAGCCTAGTGCTCTGCATCGCCCTTGCCGGCACGCCGCCGCCAAACCGCCCTCACCTTCCCGCCCTCACCCAGGATCAACCCTGCCTGGATGACCCAACCGACCTGTTCGACTCGATTACTGGATTGAAGCTCTCTGGCGCGCGCACGGCTGCACAGCTCTACGCCGAGCGGAGCGAGCGCGTCGCCTGTGCCGGCGTGCGCGCGCCGCCCGGCTGACGTCCCTGTAACACGTCAGATAACCAGTTGTGGGTTCAGTGGCAAAAGCTCAATAAAGGTAAAACCGATGCAAGTTAAAGATTTCATCCGCGTTGATCGAACCACCGGCGAGGAAAGCAGCACCGGCCGGCTGTTTCTGGACATTGGCTATACCGGCTTCAAGGACCTCTCAGGCGTTCGCCTGCTGCGCTGCGGCGTCGATACGGTCCGCCAGCTGTACCGCGGGCTGATTCGCCCCGAGATCATGGCGCTGTTCGAGAAGCCGGGCGCGATGGTCGAGTTTGCCGGGGAAATCTGGCACTCGGGCCGTGTGGGCCGCGACTCAGGCTACCAGTACAAGCTGCAGAACGCAGACCTGGGCTTCATCCTGCTCATCAAAAACTTCAACGCCAAGCTGGAGCACATCGGGCCGCACCTGAAGATCGAGGTATCACCGCACGCCATCGACGCGCTGTCGCCGGAACGGCTGCAAGAGCGGATGGACTACTTCGCCGCTGCCGTGATGACCAACCGCGAACGCAACCAGTGTGCCGTCCACCTCGCCCTGGACCTGCAAGGCTGGAAACCTCCGGTCGATCTGGTGGCACGTCTGCATTGCCGGGCCAGGACGCACCGGGACATATCGGGCATCAGCCAGGTCGAGTGGGCCACCAAGTCCAGCGTCTACGGTCGCGGGGAAACGTCGATGTTCGGCTCGGCCAGTGGCGTTCAGCTCTGCATCTACAACAAGACCGAACAGGCCCGCGCAACGGACAAGCTCGACTTCTGGGAAAGCGTCTGGCGGCGTCGGGATTCGTTCGATGCGGCTGATCCGGACAACTACGATCCAGCCCAGGACGTGTGGCGGGTGGAGCTGCGCTATCACCATTCGGTGATCCAGCAATTCGCCAGCGGCTCGATTGACGTGAAGACCGGGGAAGCCATCGACACGGACTCCTTCGCCGCCTTCTCGGCCCATCTGGACGGCCTGTGGCGATACGGCCTGCGCCAGTTCAAGCTCATTGCTCGCCCTGGTTACTACGAGCCGATCTGGACACTGATGCGCGATGACGTGCGGGTAGATGTGGCCGTGGATTCGCTGGTCGATGACACCGAATACAAGCGGTACTACAAGACCTCTCGAGGCTTCTCAGGCAAGAACGTGGAACTGTTCCTGGGAAACTTCGTAAGCCTGCTGGCAAGGGAGCGGGTGGGCGCAAAAAAGGCGTTTGAGACGCTGCAGCAATGGGACTGTTGGCCGGTGATCCGTGACCACTACGCCGCCAAGGAAATGACCCAGCGTGACCTGTACAAGCACATCAAGGCACTGCTCGAGGAGCGCCACGTTCGCTGGGGGCGTGCTGTTTGATCACCAAAGGACCAACCGGCTGGGACGTGGATTTCTGGCTGGATAGAACAGCCGGCATCCGCAAGCGCAAGCGTGGCTTCCGCACCAAGAGCGAGGCTGAACGCTGGGTGGTCGATATGCGCCGGGAGTACAGCCATCGGGGCCGCGACCCGGGCGAACGCCTCGCCGATCTGGTGCAGGTCTGGTACGAACTGCATGGCGCCACGCTCAAAGATCAGAAGCGCTACGGGCGCACCCTGGCGATAGTCGATGCCCTGGGCAACCCGATTGCCTCCAGCTTCACCGCTCTGGACTTCAGCCGCTACCGGGCCGAAAGGCTCAAGAGCTGCACTCCGGCAACGGTGAACCATGAACACCGCTACCTGAAAGCCGTGTTCAACGAGCTGATCCGCCTGGGCGTCTGGCATGAAGCCAACCCGGTCGCCAAGCTGCGGCAACTGCGGGTCGATGAAACCGAGCTGACCTATCTCACCCTGGACGAATGCCGGTTGGTGCTGGATGAATGCGCCGCGTCGACCAACAGCCACACCCTGCCCGTAGCCAAGCTCTGTCTGGCTACCGGTGCTCGATGGGATGAAGCGGAGTCGATCACCCGTAACCAGCTGCTGAACGGGCAAGTTCGCTTCGCCAGGACGAAGAATGGCCGCGTGCGGACCATCCCCGTGCCGGATGATCTGGTGAAGCTGATGCTTGAGCGTGGCTACCCAGGATCGGGGCGGCTGTTCAGCTCCTGTCGATCGGCGTTCCGCAAAGCCTACGAACGCACCGGCCTGCACACACCCGGCCAGCTGACCCACATCCTGCGGCACACCTTCGCCAGCCACTACATGATGCAGGGCGGCAACATCCTCACGCTGCAACGAATCCTGGGTCACGGCGATATAAAGATGACCATGCGCTACTCGCATCTGGCGCCGGATCACTTCGCGACTGTTCTCAGTCATTCGCCGCTGGCGTTGCTGGAAACCCCTCGAGCGGATCGCTAGCGTTTCGCGGCCAGTGCTATACGATTGGCTGCGATTGAAACGGTGGTTGCAAGGAGGCAGACATGGGAATGGAAGATCGCGAGTGGTATCGCGAAGAACTGCGCCAGAAAGGCAAGAAGCCCTCCTGGGACAACTTCAGGGCTGACGCGGCACCCCAACCACAAGCGACTGAGCGTCCTCGAGGCGAGATAACGCGAATCAAGCGGCCCGCCAAGACACGGACGCCACCTTCCTACGTGCACCTTCAGGCGCAAGAGATTCTCGATGCTCGAGCAGAGGCCAGAAAACGAAGCCTATGGCCGATCTATGGGATCTTCGTCGCCGCCTTTGGCGTCCTGGCTTACGTCGCGTACCGCCTGACAGCGTAATCGCCGCCGGGACAAGAATGGGACACTTGTGGGACACCGGCCCAAAAACAAAAGGGCTAGCCGAAGCTAACCCTTTGATTTCATTGGTGCCGGAGACAGGAGTCGAACCTGCGACCTTCGCATTACGAATGCGCTGCTCTACCTACTGAGCTACACCGGCGCCGGTGGCGGATTATCGGGGGTTATGCGGTTGGACTCAAGCCCGTGCGATCCCCCGAGACGGCAATCCGCCGCTCATGCCTGATGCCCGTCAGTGCGGCCGCGAAGCCGGTTGGCCGTGGTCGCGTTCGAGGTCGTGCTTGACCTGGCTGGCCAATTGCTCACCCTCGGCGCTGACCATTTCGTAGCCTTCGCGGGCCTTGGCCTTGAGCTTGCCGGTCAGCTCGTCGCTTTTCTGTCCCATCAGTTCGTCTTCGCGACGGGTTGGCGGGACGGATGCGGCGAGCAGAGCACCCAGGGCGATGCCCATCGCTCCCAGGGCCAGCGGTTGCTCATTTAGCAGCTGCGAAAAGCCGCCACGAGCGCGATCGGCGGTGTGTCGCAGGCTTTCAGCGGCGTGCCGGCCAGAGTCGCTGACCCGATGGCGGGCGTTGCCCAGGGTGCTGGAGGCATCGTGGCTCATCTGCGCTGCCTTGTCCTTGAGCCCGGTGCCCTGCTGCTTGAGGCCGGAGGCCTTCGCCGACAACTTCTCTGTCATGGACGGACCAGTGGATGCGGTGCTGGCGCTGTAATCCGGGCGACGATTCTGCCCGGCCATCAGCCAGACCAGCCCGATGGAGGTCAGCAGGGTCGGCACCGGATTGGCCTTCACCGTGTCGGTGAGGTTGTGCAGGAACTCGCCACCACCACCTTTGGCATAGCCCAGCGCCGTATCGATCATCTGCCCGGGCGACAGCTTGCTCTCCAGTGCATGGACGATGTTGCCGATCTCGGCACGCTGCTGGTCGATCTCACGCTCCAGGGTGCTCGGGTCTTTCTGCGCTTCTAGGTCTACCTGATTATGCGTACTCATGCGTGCCCCCTGACGGCTTCTTTATCCTTCTGCAGCGAATGGATGGTGCGGTCGGGTTTGAACGAAGAAGCTTCGAACTTCTTCTTGCCCGCCGAAACCATGATCATCCCGATGACCACCACGACGACGCCTACGATCAAGGCGGCGAGCCACAGCTCCATCATCGTCGCGAGGAAGTAAACGGCCGACATAAGCAGAACAATGAAGCCCGCCAGCAGCACCGCACCACCGGTAGCGACGCTTGCCGCACCGGCTTTGGTAGCGCGGAGCGATTCGCTCAGTTCGGCTTTGGCCAATGCCAGTTCTTTAGTGAAAAGAGACGGCACTTCCCGGGTCAGCTGCCGCAGCAACCCGCCGACGGAGCTGTCCTGTTCGGGATTTACCGGTTCATAAGGCGTATTGAGGTTACGTTGCTCGTTCATCGATTTAGCCCTCCGGTTGTGCCCTTGCCATTGGTGCCGATGCCGTTGCTGCTGCCGGTGGTGGACGACATGTTTGCGTTGCTGACACTACCGACCGTGCCGCCAGGTGTGCCGCTGGAAACACGCGAATCGATTTCAGCCTGGCTGGGCATAGTCTCGGCGGTCACATCAGCCGGGACACCCAGCGGCGACGTGGGATGGGGTCGACTGGCGTCGGAATGCCCGTAATCGGTCGTGGGTTCGCGGGCGCCGGCGGTGTCGGCACGATGGCTCGACGCGCGGGCGAATCGGGTCAGCCCGAAGCCGAGCGCCACGCTACCGGCGATGAACAGCGCGGGATTGTTGCGCGCAAGCCGATTGACCTCGCCTACCAGTTCATCGACGCTTTTGCCGCGCAGGTTGTCAGCCAGGTTCACCATGCTTTGCGCGACGTCGGAGACGTAGCTGGAAAGCCCGGTGCTGTCCTGGTTCTCCAGCTCTGCTGCTGCAGCCTTGGCGCTCTGGGCGACCTTCTCAAGCTCGTCCGCCGCGGTGCCGCGGTAGCTGTCCAGCTGCGCCTTGCCCTGATTCTTGACCTGCTCACCGGCGTCGCGCGCCTTGGCTTTGATGTCTTCGGTGCTGGGTGCGGAACCGGAAGTTGAACTACCGGTGGCGCCCGTCTGGGTGGATGGCTGGCCGGACGGAGAGCCCGTCAGCGGGGAGTCGGTTCTGGCTTGGCCGCCGTAACCTGTGATCTCTTCATCGGGTGTCGTCATTTTGTCCACCTTTTATAGGTTCATAGGATTTGGCCGGATGACCACGGTCCGTGAAGCACAGCAATGCGGGGTTGCCGCGGCCGTGCAGTTTCAGTGCGCACACTAATGGTGACCGGACCCCCAAAATCGAGTTCCGTGATTCTCGCCAGGTGGTCGCGCGCATTGGCGCCAGGTTTGCGTGACCGCTTTGGGCGAGACGGCAAAACCGCCTACAGCACTCGCTGATAGCGATGTGCCCGCGATTAGCGCGCAAGCTGCACGCCGCGTGGGCTGCACGCCAGACGACTTCGAACAAGCGAAACGGCGGAGGTTGCGGGCTGTTTGACTAATCGGTCAGCCAGGAGAGCGATAGCGCATCCTTGGCAAGCCGACGAGCTGCACCGCGCTTGGCAAGCAGAACGCAAAAACGGGCCCGAAGGCCCGTTCCTGTTTTGCTGGGTAGTCCTTACAGCGGACCGATGCTGGTGCAGCTATGTGCAGTCTTGGCGTGCTTTTGCAGTACCGGCAGCTGCGGGCGGTGCTTGCCACTGGTGACGTCCAGCGACAGTGCGTACTCACCCCACCAGGGACCTGCTGCCCAGTAGGTGCTGGGGATGCAGTTCTGACGCAGGTAGGTCATCAGGTTGTCAGTGGCGACGATGGCCGACGGCGAGAAGTCCGGGACGCCGTGCTCACCGATGTAACCGCGCAGCTTGTTCTGCTTCAGCCATTCAACGAAGGGCTTGACGCGATTGACACCAATCATCGGATCGAACTGCTCGGTCTTGTCGAAGTAGTTACCCGAGAAGTCCTTGTCGACATACATGTGCGCTTCGTACACCAGGTTGTTCTTCGGATCGCGCATCCACGGATTGGTGATCAGCTGGGTGTTGTAGTACGGCCAGTGGAAGGCACTCGACCAACGATCACCCGCGACGTAGATCCAGCGCTTGGAGTCAACAGTACGGATTGCCTGTGCAGCAGCCAGGGCAGCCTGAGGCCAGAGCCCGTTGGTGGAGTGCGGCTCGTTCATCAGACCGTAGCCTTCGACCGCCGGATGGCTGACCACTTCCTGCACGATCTGCTTCCACACCGCGGCGAAGGAGCTGATGGGTACCTCATTGGAGCCGATCAGCTTGCCGAAGTAACGGTAGTAGTTGTGCAGGTCCAGAATCACCTTGACGTTGTGCTTCTGGGCAAAGTCCAGCGACTGCTTCAGGCGCGCCAGCTCTACTGTGTTGAGCGGAGTGCCCAGCTTGGGCTGGATGCGCTCCCAGAGGAACGGCAGGCGAACCAGCGGCATGCCCAGGTCGGCGTACTTCTTGTAGTACGACTCGGCCGGATAGGTGTAGTTGGTGCCATGGGTGCCCGGAACTACCGAGGGGCCAAAACCAGCACCGGAGAGGTTGACGCCGACCAGCAGTGGTTTGCCATTGGTGGTGTCCGGGGCTGAAGGCGCCGGAGCCGGTGTCACGGTGGTTGGCGGGGTTGTCACCGACGGCGCGGAAGGCGCGCTGCTGGCCGACTCGCTGATCACGGAAACGGTCTTTGGATAACCAACCGTGGAACCGTTGATGGCAGCTCCTTCGAGGAACACGCTCATGTTGCTGCCGACCTGCTGGGCGCGCAGGACCTTGCGCACCTGACCATCAGCGAGCCTTACCGAAGCACCCGCCTTGAACGCTGCGATGTTGGCACTGCTGGCCTGGATCGAGAAACCCGGAGAAGTGCGGTACACGCCGTTCAGCCAGTCGGTGTTCGTGAAGCTGTTCAGATTGCTGGTGGCGACCACTGAAGTTGTCGGGGCAGTGGGCGCAGGAGCGGTCGCAGTAGTAGTAGCCAGCGACAACTTGTTCGGTGCACCGACCACACTTCCATTCACCGCAGCGCCATCGAGATAGACGCTCATATTGGCGCCCGCTACGTACACCTGGGTAACTTTGCGAACCTGGCCATCTGCCAGTTTTACCGAAGCACCCACCTTGAATGCATTCTTGTTGGCGTCATTGGCTGGAATGGAGAAACCGGGTGACTTGCGCCATACCCCATTGAGCCAGTCGGTGCTGGTAAACGCATTAATACTGGTGGAATGCGCAGCGACGGTTGCCGGTGCAGTCAGCGTAGGTGTGGAAGTAGCTGGAGCGGAAGTCGCTGTACCTACGGTACTGACCATCTGCGGAGCACCAACCTTGTTACCGTCCAGCTTGGCGCCTTCCAGAAAGACGCTCATGTTGCTGCCGACGATCTGCTGACGGCTGATCGTGCGAACCTGGCCGTCAGCCAGCTTCACCGAAGCACCCGCCTTGAATGCGGCCTGGTTGGCAGCGCTGGCCGGAATGGAGAACCCGGCGCCCGTGCGCCATACACCATTGAGCCAATCGGTATTGGTAAAGGCGTTGACCTTGGTGGAGACGGAGGCAGCTGCGACAGTGGTCGAAGCAGCAGCGTAAGGAACCGTTACAACGGTGACGCCGCCCATGAGGGCAGCCATGGCGACGGAAGCGACGAGTGCCTTGCGGGCACCGGAAAACAGGTTGGTGGACATTGAGTCTCTCCGGAACTTACTACTTCAAAGGCGGAGCCTTTAAAAAGTGACGGGAGGTCGATAAGTCGTGGGCGATGCTCTGAAAGGAAGCCGCGTTGTCACAACAAACGAACCGTTCTACAAGAAATTTTCCGCCGTCCACCCCCTGAACAAACCGGTAAATCGTCTTGCGTGGCGGCTTTATAATAGGTTCTAAAAAATAATGGAAATCCATGTGGCGTAAAACTATCGCCAATAAGCCGCCATATATTCGTCATCGATATTAAGTTGCCATTATATAAATGGGTGCAGATATCGATCTGATATCACGCTTAGCCCCCTTGCTAGAGGAACTTGTCGCTCTGCCTGCGACGGTTTTTTGAATCCGCCAACTTTCAAGCGGCATTAAATCCTATGATTTTCGCCCGACGAACGGCGCAACTTATTTGCTTAAGTAAGACGGTATTAATCCCTGACGAACCCGAAAAGCCGGGCAACCGTTGGCGCGCTTATGGGGTCAAAAAAGCAAGGTCCAACAGACGCAGACGGAGGTAGCGATGAGCCATAAATTCAAAGTCGGCGATCACGTGAGCTGGAACTCGGAAGCGGGACGGGTTCGCGGTCGCATTACTCACGTTCACACGGCCGACACCGAGTTCATGGGCCGGACCCGGCGTGCCAGCCCGGATGCACCGCAGTACGAGATCAAGAGCGACAAGACCGATCACGTGGCGATGCATAAAGAGTCGGCGCTGACCAAGCTGGACCGATTGCATGACTGACGCGCTAACCGTCTGGACCATCGGCCATTCGAACCGCTCGCTGGACGCGTTCGTCGAGCTGCTGCAGCTGCACGGCATCGAAGCCATTGCCGATGTGCGCCGCTTTCCGGGCTCGCGGCGGCTGCCGCAATTCGGCAGCGAAGCGCTGCGTAGCGCATTAAGTGAAAAGGGCATCGGCTATGCCTGGCTCGAGGAGCTCGGTGGTCGCCGGCGACCTCTCAAGGATTCGCCCAACCTTGCATGGCGCAACAGCTCGTTCCGCGGCTACGCCGATCACCTGCAGAGCGCCGAGTTCGACCGAGGTTTGCATTGCCTGCTGGAGATGGCGGCGCGACAGCGTACGGCCATGATGTGCGCCGAGGTGCTCTGGTGGCGCTGCCATCGCTCGCTGGTGTCCGATGTGCTGAAAACCCGCGGCATCGAAGTGCTGCACATTCAGGATGACAAGCCGCCCGCGGCCCATCCGTTCACCGCACCTGCCAGGCTGGTCGACGGCCAGCTGAGCTATGCGGCGGGGCAAGGTGAGCCTCTGCGAAAGGAAGCTGGAAGCCGGCAGATCGATCTCGATCTGTAACGGCGTGCGCTGCGTGCGGGGGCGGCCATTGCAGCCGCCCTGCTTGGTTTAGCTGCGCTCGATTCGATCTGGATGGATGACGATACGGCCCTGTTTGTACAGGCCGCCGATGGCCTTCTTGAAGTTGCCCTTGCTCACGCCGAAACGGCGTGCGATTTCCTCTGCCGGGCTTTTGTCGCTGACATCCAGTGAACCCTGATTTTCCTCCAGCTTCTGCAGGATCAGCGCCTGCAGGGCATCGGTCGCCTCGCTGCCGACCGGTTGCAGGCTCAGGCTGATCTTGCCGTCTGCACGCAGCTCCTTGATATAGCCACGCTCGCGCATGCCGCCGCGGAGGAATTTGAACGCTTCGTTCTTGTGAATCAGCCCCCAGTGCTGGCCGTTGATGATGGCCTTGAAGCCCAGATCGGTCGCCTCGACGATCAGCAGGTCCACCGCCTCGCCGACCTTGTAGTTGGCCGGGGTCTTGTCCAGATAGCGATCCAGGCGTGCGGTGGCGGTGATGCGTCGGGTGCGCTTGTCGATGTAGACGTAGACCACACAGTAATCGCCGACCTGCAGCGGCCGCTTCTCTTCCGAGTGCGGCAGCAGCAGATCCTTGGGCAGCCCCCAATCGAGGAACAGTCCAACGCGGTTGATCTCGGCGACCTTGAGACTGGCGAACTCGCCGACCTGCACCTTGGGTTTTTCCGTGGTAGCGATCAGCTTGTCTTCGCTGTCGAGGTAGATGAATACGTTCAGCCAGTCATCCACCTCGGTCGGCGTGTCCTTGGGGATGTAGCGGTTGGGCAGCAGGATTTCGCCGTCCGGTCCGCCGTCGAGATAGAGGCCGAAACCGGTGTGCTTGACGATTTGCAGGCTGTTGTAGCGTCCGATTGCGGCCATGTGGGCGGTCCCGAATATAAAGGCGGCGATTCTAGCGCCAGTCAGCGTGGCAATGCATAGGCGATCACCGAATCACCGGCCTTGGTGCCCAGCGAACCGTGTCCGCCGGCAACCACCACGACCATCTGCCGGCCTGAGCGGCTCTGGTAGGTCATCGGCGTGGCCTGGCCTCCCGCCGGCAGACGCGCCTTCCACAATTCGCGTCCGGTCATTACGTCGTAGGCGCGCAGGTAGTAGTCCAGCGTGCCGCTCAGGAACGCGACGCCGCCAGCAGTAAGCATCGGCCCGCCGAGGTTGGGCACGCCCATCTTGAATGGCAGTGGAATCGGCGAGCGATCGCGTACGGTGCCGTTCTTGCGCAGCCAATGGGTTTTGCCGGTGCGCAGATCGGCCCCAGCCACATAGCCCCATGGCGGCGCGGTGCATGGCAGGCCGATGGGCGAGACGAAGGCCTTCAGCTCCACCGCGAAAGGCGAACCGAAATTCTCGTTGAGGAACGGCTCCTGCTCAGATACGTAGGTCGTTTCAGCGTCCTCGCGCGGGATCAGTTTCGAGGTGAAGGCGAGATAGGCCGGGGTGCTGAAGACCATCTGCCGCACCGGGTCGACGGCCACGCCGCCCCAGTTGAACACGCCGAAGTTGCCCGGATGCACCAGCGTGCCCTGGGTTGAAGGCGGCGTGTAACGGCCTTCGTAGCGCAGGGAATGGAACTGGATATGGCACATCATCTGGTCGATCAGCGTGGCGCCCCACAGGTCCTTGCCCTGCAGCTTCGGCGGCTCGTAGGACAGCGCCGACGCCGGCTGCGTCTTGGCGACCCAGTCGCCTTCGGCCGCACCCTGCGGCGCGGGTACCTCGCGCACCGGCAGGATCGGCTCGCCGGTGCGGCGATCCAGCACATAGATGTCACCCTGCTTGGTCGGCGCCACCACGGCGGGAACCGGACCGTTCTCGGTCTGGATGTCGACCAGGCTCGGTTGTGCCGGCACGTCCATGTCCCAGAGATCATGGCGCACGGTCTGGAATACCCAGCGCAACTGGCCGCTGTCCAGATCCAGCGCGACGATGGACGATGAAAAACGCTCGCTGTTCTCGTTGCGCCGACCACCCCACTGGTCCGGCACCTGATTGCCCAGCGGCACATAGACCATCCCCAACGCCTCATCGGCGCTGGAAATACTCCAGCTGTTCGGACTGCTCGCGCTGTAGGTCTGCCCCGCGGCGATGGGCTCGGTGGCATCTGGGTTGCCCGGGTCCCAGTTCCACTTCAGTTGGCCGGTATAGACGTCATAGGCACGGATGACGCCAGACGGCTCCTGAGCACGCACGTTATCGTTCACCGCGCCGCCGATGATGACCAGATCCCGCGCCACCACCGGCGGCGAGGTGGAGTAATAGAAGCCTTCTTTCGCGTGGGGCATGTTTGCCCACAGGTCGATCTCGCCGTTGTCAGCAAAGCCGGGGCAGATTTCACCGGTCTTGGCATCCAGGGCGATCAGCCGCGCGTCCGCCGTGGGCATGAACAGCCGCTGCCGGCAGGCCTGGACATCGCTGCCCTGCGGCGCAGTGTGATAGGACAGGCCACGGCAGGTCAGGTGCTGGCGGTTGACCGAGTGCGGCACCTTGGGATCGAAGCGCCAGCGCTCCTGGCCGGTTTCGGCATCCAGGGCGATCACCAGATTGTGCGGCGTACACAGATAGAGGCTGTCGTCGACCTTGAGCGGCGTGACTTCGTAGGTGGTTTCGTCCGGATCATCCGGACCACGCAGATCACCGGTCTGGTAATGCCAGACCGGTTCGAGGCGGTCGACATTCTGCGGCGTGATCTGCGCCAGCGGCGAATAACGCTGGCCGTGCTGGCTGCGCCCATAGGCATGCCAGTCGCCCGCCGGCACGCTATCGTCCGCAGCAGAGGCTTGGGCCAGCGGAGCCGGCAACATGCCCTTGATGTCGTGGCTGTCGTGTCCCACCGCATACACCGTCGCCACGCCCCAAAGCCCGACCGCCAGCATAAGCGGCAGCGCCGCACCACCCCAGGCACGAAAGCCGAAATGCTGCCAGCCGAGGCGCCGGGCGATCCACGGCGTCAGCAGCCACAGCCCGAACGGCGCGATGATGCTGCCGCGTGGCGCCAGCTGCCACCAGTCCAGCCCCACCTCGTAGACCGCCCAGCCGAGCGCACCAAGCATGAGCAATGCGTAGACCCACAAGGCGGTGCGACGTCGCATCAGCAACAAGACACCCGTCAGCAGGAATCCCGCCGCCACGATGGCGAAATACCAGGTACCGCCCAGGCTGATGACCTTGGCGCCACCGACGCCGAGTGCAATGCCAACGATGATGCAGAACAATCCGCTGATAACCACAGCCACGGCCCATCTCCCTCGATCTTGTTATCGAACCCGCCAGACTTCCGATGGCCAGCAGGCGTGGCCATCAATGAGAGTGGGACAGGCGATGGGCGGGAATGCTCCGTGGGATAAGAAGATTGGCGCGACACAGATGGTCGACGGCGGCACCGACCGTGCCGCCATGCCTGCAGATCACTCGGCCTGCAAGCCCACCTGCAGCAGCTTGCCGTCGCCGGCGTCGGTCAGCAGGTAGAGGTAGCCGTCGGGGCCGACCCGCACGTCGCGGATGCGCGCGCCGAGAGCCTTGAGCAGGCGCTCCTCACCAACGACGCGATCGCCATCGAGCCGCAGGCGGATCAGCGACTGGTCCACCAGCGCGCCGATGAACAGGCTGTGTTGCCAGGCCGCAAAGCGCTCGCCATCGTAGAACGCCATGCCGCTGACGCCCGGCGACTTCTCCCAGACGTGATGGGGCTGCTCGGTACCCTCCACCGCCTTACCCTTGGCCTCGGGGATCGGCAGCATGCTGTAGTTGATGCCGTGGGTCGCCAGCGGCCAGCCGTAGTTCTTGCCGGCCTGGGGAATGTTCACCTCGTCGCCACCGCGCGGGCCGTGTTCGTTAGTCCAGAGCACGCCGCTCCACGGGTTGAGTGCGGCGCCCTGCTGATTGCGGTGGCCGTAGGACCAGATCTCCGGCCGCACGCCCTCCTGGCCGATGAATGGATTATCGTCCGGCACGCTGCCGTCCAGACCGATGCGCACCACCTTGCCCTGGTGCTTGTCGAGGTCCTGCGAGGTCGGTCGCTGATTGTTCTCACCCAGCGCGACGAACAGATGCCCGTCGTTATCGAAGACCAGCCGCGAACCGAAGTGAACGCCGGTGGACAGCTTCGGCAGCTGGCGGAAAATCACCTCGAAGTTTTCCAGCCGGGCACGATCGTCGCTCAGCCGGCCACGGCCCACTGCGGTGCCGGCCTTGCCCTGCTCGCCCGCCTCGGCGTAGGTCAGGTAAACCAGACGATCGGAATCGAAGTCCGGGGACAGACGCACATCCAGCAGCCCGCCCTGGGCCTGGGCGAATACCTCCGGTACGCCTTCAAGCGGCTCGGAGCGGCTGCCGTCCAGCCCGATCAGCCGCAAACGACCGGGCCGTTCGGTCACCAGCATGTGCTCGCCGTCCGGCAGAAATGCCAGCGCCCAGGGATTCTCGAAGCCCCCGGCGATCTCGCGGACCGTCACCTCGCCGGCCTCACTGGGATAGCGCTGCGCTTCGGCGAAAACCTGGAACGAAGCGGCAATGGCGAAACCGCAGAGCGTGGTGCAAAAGGCATGACGCAGCATGATGGTCCTCCGGATTGTTCAACGTCGCGAAACCTGCGTTAGCGGCTTCATTGAAGACCAGACGGCAGCCTTGGTGGTTGCCAAAAACGCATCAAGAAATGACGGGGCACAAATAACTGAACAAAATTTGATCAAATCTGTATAATGCCCGGTTCGACTGATTAAAGGACAAGCGACCCATGGCTACGAAAACCACCAGCGCCAAGCGCAAACCCGAACCCGCCTCTGAAACCAGCCAATCCCTTGCTGCGCAAATGGCGGCATTCCTCAAGGCCGGCGGTGAGGTCCAGACCATCCCCAACGGCGTCAGTGGCCAGACCAACGGTCCGTCCCGCCAGATCACCATCAGCAAGAAGTGATCATCTGAACCGCTTTCGGCGAGCCTGCAGTTTGGCTCGCCGCGTTCAACCCCTCCTTTCTCGTCTTCGAGCGCACCATGACTGACCCCGTACGCCTTGCCAAACGCCTCGCCGAGCAACTCGGCTGTTCCCGGCGCGAGGCCGAGCTGTATATCGAGGGCGGTTGGGTAACGGTCGACGGCGAACTCGTCGAAGCGCCTTTTCTCAAGGTCAGCCCCCAGCAGCGTATCGAGCTGCGCGACGGCGCTACAGCGCGAGAAATCGCGCCTGTAACCCTGCTGCTGCACAAGCCTGCCGGCCTGGCGATCGACGCCGATGCCGACAGCGTGCGCCGCGTCCTGCTGGCCAGCGAACACTGGAGCGACGACCCCAGCCGCATCGAGCCGCTGCAGCGTCATCTGCTCCAGCAGAACATCCTGCTGCCGCTGGACCCCGAGGCCAGTGGCCTGACGGTGTTCAGCCAGCAGCGTGAAGTGATCCGCCTGCTGACCAGCACGCGCGACAAGCTGGAACAGGAATATGTCGTCGAAGTCAGCGGCGAAGCCGAAGAAAACGGCTTCGCGCTGCTTGCCAAGGGCATCGGCCATCGCGGCAAGATCCTGCCCAAGGCCAAGGTCAGTTGGCAGAGCGAGAACCGCCTGCGTCTGGTGATCAAGGAACCCGCGCCCGGCGAAGTCCGCCTGCTCTGCGAAGCCATCGGTCTGCGCGTACTGGCCTGCAAGCGCATCCGCATCGGTCGCCTGTCCATGGCCAAGCTGCCGGTCGGACATTGGCGAATCGTCGGCGAACACGAGCGGTTCTGACGCCTCTGACTACGCCTTCAGCAGCACCGATCGGCGGAGCGCACTTGCGTTACAGGCAACGCTGAATCAGTCTTGAGCGGCTCGTTGCGGCAGATCGCCACGACGGTTCCTTCGCCGAACAGGATCGCGATGCCGAAACTGCTGCTCTTGCTGCTGACCCTGTTTCCACTGCATATCCTGGCGGCCAAGCCTGTTGCCGTCTGGGCATACCAGCCTTCACCGCCTTTCGCCTCCGAGCACAACCCGGGTCTTTCCGAATCCCTGGTGCAGCTGCTCAATGAGCATCCGACGAACCAGGGTCTCTACGACTTCAAGCTGACTCAGCTGCCGCGCAAGCGCCTCGATGCCCGCCTTGCCGCCAACGAGCCTGGCGTGCTGCTGTGGGCCACACCCGAGTTCTTTCCCGAGCGCCTGACCGCCAATGCGAGCTGGACCCGACCACTGCTGTGCGACATTCAGGATTTCGTCTCCCGCAGCGACGCACCTTTCGACTACAAGGGGCCGCGCTCGCTGCACGGTATGCGCCTGGGTGGTGTTCTTGGCCACCGTTACCGGGAACTGCAAAACGACATCGACCGCGGGCTGATCCGGCGCGAGGACGTGCACAGCGATCTGCAGAACCTCAACAAGCTGATGTCCAGGCGCATCGACGTCGCCCTGATGCCCCGTTCCTCCCGACTCTTCTACGGTCTGACCGAGGTCGCGGACGCGCAGCTGCACGTATCGCCCAGCCCACTCTACATTTTCGATCGACATGTGCTGATGACCGCCAGCCTGCCGGCCGAGACCACGCAGTTCGTCCAGCAGCTCATCGCCGACCTGCCGCACAGCGCGCGCTGGCAGACGCTACTCAGACGCTACGGCCTGCAACAGATGAACGCGCCCTGCTCCACCTACTGAGCGAACGTAAGCGGCGCTGGCGAATCGAAGCTGGCACGGCCCATACTGGCGAAAAGAGAACGGAGTACCAATTCAGCCATGAAAAAGGCAATGCTGTTCGGCCTGCTATTGACCCTCGGCGGCTGTGCCAGCCAACCCTGTGATGAGTCCCGTAGCGACAGCTGCCGTGCCGAACGCCTGCTCTATCAGAACGATCTGATGCAGGCGAAGATCCTGATCTCCATCGCTGACGAAGACAGCTACGAATTGGCCCAGGCCCTGCTCGACCGCAGTGCGAAGCTGGATCGGCGTGGCGAGACCGAGTTCTATCAGGCCTTGCTGCTGATTCGCCAGGGCCCGGAGACTTCGGAAGTGCTGGAGCTGCTGGAGAAGGCCAAGCGCAAGGGTCATCCCCATGCGGTAGCACTGCTCTACAAGATCTATCAGGAGCCGTACCTGCTCACCGAAGCCGATGTACTGCGCGCGGAGTACTATCGCGAAGCCTACGGCGAGCTGGACGTCGCTCGCAGCGGCTATCCGTCATTCGACAAATCGCTGGAGCTGGTCAACCAACTGGTCGCGCCCCCGCCGCCATCGGTGCCATACCAGGCGCCGTGCCCGCAGCACTGCCTGGATCAGTCGCGCTAGCTACGGGCTGCGGCGTGTGTTGCGATCAGGGTGCCGGGGTTTGCGAGATGCGTGGCTCTTCCTTGCCTTCGGCCACGGCGCGGGCTTCTTCTTCGGTGGCGTAGGGGCCAGCGACCACGGTGCCGTTCAGTTCCACTACCCAGCACACGGCCCAGGTCGGGCGCCAGGCTTTGGGTACGTCGTCGCCGCTGAGGTGCTTGATCTGAGAGGTCATGGCATTTCTCCATCATTGCTGGGATAAGACGGCCGCCTCGCCGCGACAAGGCAAGCCCCATGCAATGCAGACCACAGGGCGGCGGTCTTTGCTCGTCCGGCACGACGAAATGGCCCAGCGAACGAACCCCTGGCAGCGTCACGGCTCTACACAACAGGCGCCGCACAGCGAGGAGAGACGATGCGCACCACCACCCGCCTGCTACTGCTGACGCTGCTCACCGCGCTGCTGATCTCCGGTTGCAGCCGCGCAACCCTGGTCTATCGCAACCTCGACATGCTGGTGCCCTGGTCGCTGAACGATTACCTGGACCTGGATCGCAGCCAGCAGCGCGACCTCCGCGAACGCTTGCGCCAGCACCTGGCCTGGCATTGCAGCACGCAGCTGCCGGAGCTACTCGCCAGCCTCCAGCAACTGGAACGCGAAAGCGCCAGCGGCCGGCTCGAGCGCGAGGATCTGGCGCCGCATTACCACGGCGTTCGCGAAGCCATGCACAGCATCGCCGTGGAGGTCACCCCCACTGCCACCGACTTGCTGCGTGCACTCAGCGATGCTCAGGTTGACGAGCTGCGCCGCTCGCTGGCAGAAAACCGTCGCGAGCACCGGGAGAAGTACCTGGAGCCGCCCCTGGAACAGCAGATTCGTGAGCGCGCCGAGCGCATGCAGGAGCGCCTGCAGTACTGGTTCGGACCGCTGAACGCGGAGCAGCGCCAGCGCGTACTGCTCTGGGCGCATACCCTTGGCGAGCAGAACAGGCGCTGGCTGGATAATCGTGAACGCTGGCAGCAGATGCTGCTCGCTGCCGTCGAGGAGCGTCACAGTGACGACTTCGACGCTCGCATTGCGCGGCTCTTGCAGGAGCGCGAAGCGCTGATGAACGACAGCGATCGGGCGACCCTGCAACGTGCCGAACGGGCCGGCCTGGAGCTGGTTGCCGACCTGCATACACTCGCCGACGATGGCCAGCGTGCGCACCTGACCAACCGACTCGCACAGCTGCAGACGGATTTCGGCAACCTCAAGTGCCTGCCGCCGACGGCCTGACGAGCGCGCTCGGCGCCCTAGCGTCTAGCCGATAGCAGCAGGCGACGCGCCTCGAGTTGCCCGATTTCGTCCAGCTCGATCAGCCATTGCGGCTTGCCGGCGACCAGCACCGCCAATGGCGTCCCGTCACGGTAGAGAATCCGATTGGCCGCAAGCGCTGGCACCTTGCTCCCGGGCAACAAGGTACCGAGCTGATTCAGCGGATCCACAGCCGATACCGCCAGCATTTCTCCCGTCAGCGGCCGCTTGCGCACTTCGCGCAGCAGGCCGACCGCCTCGGGCAGGGCGAACTGCTCACCGGCCACACCGGCGACAAAGCGCCCGCCGCGGATCTCTCCCCGCGCCTCAAGCCGGTGATAGCCCCGCAACAGTTCGCGCCAGGGCGGCAACCAGTCGGCCTCACGCGCCAGCAAACGCCAGAACACCACGCCGTAGCGGCGCAACAGTACACGAGCGATATGCTCCAGCGCCTCGGCGTCGACCTTGGCCGGGCGCGATGCATCGTTTGCCGTGCCCGACTTGCGCACCAGCGCCCAGCGGCCGGCATCGTCCATGCCACCGATGAAGGCACCGCCACGGCTGCGCCGAGCCGTTCGCGAGCGTTTGCTGGCAGGTGCCAACAGGCTGCGCAGACCGGCGAAGCTGTCCGCATTCACCAGCCCCACCGCCACCAGTTCGCCAAGGGCATCCTCCAGCTCGCTGCGCAGCAAATGCGCGTCATGTTGCAGCTCATCGAAGAACAGCGCGCCGTGGGTCTGCAGGCAGTCGAACACCCGCTGCGCCCGCGATGACAGTTCCGGCATCGGCGCGTCACCTGCCAGCGCGTACCAGGCTGGCAACTGGCGGCGCGGCAGCAGCACGACGGGCGTGCCACGCACCGGTCCGCCGCTAGCCTTGAGCCGACCAGCCAGGCGCGTCCAGACGATGCGCCCGGAGCGGCACAGTTCGTCCAGCCAGGTGCCGCCGTAGTCTTTCAGGCGTGTTGGCAAAAGATCGCCTTCCCAGGCCGCGGCCGCTGCCTGATAGCCCTCCAGCTGCTCCACCACGCTGGCCAGCGCCTCACGACCCTGCATACGCGTGGTCGCGGACAGATGCTGCCAGTCGGCGAGAAAACGCATGAAATCGGCACGCTCGACCGGCTCGATCTCGCGCCGCAGACGCTTGACCGTATAGCGATGGATGCGCGCCAGCAGATGCCGCTCGCACCACTCGTCCTCTACTGCGCCGGCGCTGAAACGGCCGCGCATCACATAGCCCTGACTTTCCAGGCGGATCAGCGCCATTGCGACGGCAGAGGCTGGCAAGGCCAGCGGCCGCGCAATCAACGACACGGGTAAAGGGCCGAAGCCGCTCAATCGCGCGCGGATCAACTCGACCAGCGCGTCCCCTTCCGCGAGCGGTTGGTCGTACCCGACGGGCGCCTGCAGATGCGGCTCGAACGGAGCCTGCGGATAGATCGCGCGCAACAGCGCCAGCCGTTCGAGCGGCAGCCAGAGGACGCGGTCGTGGGCGATCTGCATGCGCGTTGCACGCCGGCCCTGCGCAAGCTGATCCAGCCACGCGCGCCACTGCGGCTGGACGACGGCCTCGGCTTCGGCGATACAGCCCAGGGCCGTTAGCGCTTCGTGCATCTCATCGGCATTGCGCGCCTCGGGCCAGGCCTCCTCGCGCACCGCGGCGATCGCCTCGGGATCCAGCGCGCCGAGGTCATCGCTCGACTCCGGGTCGCTCCAGCGCCGCGCCAGCACGGCCTGAGTACGCCGCTCTTCCAGCGGCGCGTCATCGAGAAAGGCGTAGGGCCGCGCACCGAGAAGCTCCATCGCCAGCGGTGACGGCGCCGGCAGGTCCCGCGCCAACAGCTCGATCTCACCGCGCTCCATGCGGCGCAGCAGCGCGAGCCAACCTTCGCTGTCCATGGCCTCGTGCAGGCAATCGTCGAGGGTCTGGCGCACCAGCGGATGGTCGGGAATTTCGCGCTCGCCGACGATGTTTTCCAGGCAGGCCACCTGATCGGGGAACACCGTGGCCAGCAGGTCTTCACTCTTCATGCGCTGCAGCTGCGGCGCCACCTTGCGCCCGCCGGCCATGCGCGGCAGGGCCAGCGCGGTGGTGGCAATCCAGCGCCAGCGCACGCCGAACAACGGTGCATCCAGCAGCGCCTGGATCAGCACCTGCTCGGCGCTGGCCGAATGCAGGTAGCGCCAGACCTCCGCCAGCGGGAAGCTGTGGCTGGTGGAAAGCGAAAGGATGATGGCGTCTTCGGTGGCCGCGGCCTGCAGCTCGAAGTTGAAGGTGCGACAGAAGCGCTTGCGCAGCGCCAGCCCCCAGGCGCGGTTGATGCGGCTGCCGTAGGGCGAATGAATGACCAGTTGGGTGCCGCCGGACTCGTCGAAGAAGCGCTCCATGACCAGCCGCTGCTGGGTTGGCAAGGCGCCCAGGGCCGAGCGGGCGCGGGCCAGATATTCGACGATCTGCCGCGCGGCGTCGTCCGAAAGGCCAAGGCTGCCAGTAAGCCAGTCGATGGCAGGCGCCAGGCGCGAGCTGGCGCTTAAAACGACGCCCGGCGACTTGGCGGCGTCGTCCGCCGCTGTTGCGGCATCGTGCAGCCGTCGATCGATCTCATCGCGCAACCGCGCCACGGCAAAGGACAGCTCGTCGCTGCGCCCCGGCGCTTCGCCCAGCCAGAACGGAATGCTTGGTGGCATGCCCTGGGCGTCCTCAACGCGCACCCGCCCCGACTCGATCTTGAGGATGCGATACGAGGTGTTGCCCAGCTGGAACACATCGCCCGCCAGGCTCTCCACCGCGAAGTCTTCATTGACGGTGCCGATGTTCAGCCCCTGCGGTTCCAGCAGCACGGCATAGTCGGCATTGTCGGCGATGGTGCCGCCGGCGGTCAGCGCCGTCAGCCGCCCGCCGCGCCGGCCACGCAGGCTTCGTGTAGCCAGGTCGCGATGCAGATAGGCGCCGCGGGTGCCATGGCGGGTGGTGTAGCCCTCGGCGAGCATCCGCAGCAACGCCTGGAAGGTCGATTCGTCGAGCGCGGCATAGGGCATCGCCCTGCGCAAAAGCTGGAGCAACGCGCCCTCTTCCCATTCCCGACAGGCGACCTCGGCGACGATCTGCTGCGCCAGCACATCCAGCGGCACCTGCGGAATCTTCAGTGTGTCCAGCTCACCGCGGCGCACGGCGTCGAGCAGCGCGGCGCACTCGATCAGGTCGTCCCGCGAGCTGGGAAACAGCCGCCCCTTAGACACCCCCGCCACCTGGTGCCCGGCGCGCCCAACCCGCTGCAGAAAGGCCGAGATCGAGCGTGGCGAGCCAATCTGGCAGACCAGCTCGACATCACCGATGTCGATGCCCAGCTCCAGCGAGGCAGTCGCGACCAGCACCCGCAACTCGCCGCGCTTGAGCTTCTGCTCGGCGCTCAGCCGCTGTTCGCGGGCCAGGCTGCCGTGGTGTGCGGCGACCACCTCTGCACCCAGCCGCTCGGCCAGGTGGCGGGTGGTGCGCTCGGCCATGCGCCGCGTGTTGACGAACACCAGCGTGGTGCGGTGTTCGCCAGCCAACGCCGCAAGGCGGTCATAGACCAACGCCCAGACGTCGTTGCTCATCACCGCTTCCAGCGGCACCGGCGGCACTTCCAGCGCCAGGTCGCGGGCGCGGCCATGGCCGATGTCGACGATCTCGCACGGCCGCTCGACGCCGGCCAGAAAGCGCGCCACCGCATCGATCGGCTTCTGCGTAGCCGACAGGCCGACACGCACCAGCGGCCGATTGCAGAGCGCTTCCAGTCGCTCCAGCGACAGCGCCAGATGGCTGCCGCGCTTGTTGCCGGCGATGGCATGGATCTCGTCGACGATCACGCTCTGCACATCGGCGAGCATTTCCCGCCCCGACGCCGAGCCGAGCAGTACGTAGAGCGATTCCGGCGTGGTCACCAGGATATGCGGCACGCGCTTGCGCATGGCATTGCGCTCGGCCTGCGGCGTGTCGCCGGTACGCACCGCCGTGCGGATTTCCAGCGGTGGCAGGCCCAGACGTGCCAGTTCCGCCGTGATTCCGGCGAGCGGCTCTTCCAGGTTGATATGGATGTCATTGGACAAGGCCTTCAGCGGCGAGACGTAGAGCACCCGCGTCGCGTCGGCCAGGCCTCCCTCGGCCAGCCCTTGCTGCATCAGACCATCGATGGCCGCGAGAAAGGCCGTCAGGGTCTTGCCCGAGCCGGTCGGTGCCGCCACCAGTGTCGAACGACCGGCGCGGATCAGCGGCCAGGCAGCCGCCTGGGCCGGCGTCGGCGCGGGAAAACTGCGGGAAAACCAGCCCGCTACGGCGGGGTGGAAACGGCCAAGCGGACCGGCGGATGAGGTGCTCATGTCGATGAATATGGTGGCGCCCCCGGCATTGCACAAGCGACAGCCGGTCGGCGATAGGGAAACGGCCATGACATATGGCGGTCAACTTGAAACATCCGCAACGCAACGGAGACCACCATGACCACTACCCCGCTCAGCCTCGACAACGCCATGCAACTGGCCTCGGAAGCCTTTCTGCCCTGCGGTTGCGTGACCAGCGCCAACGCCGAGGACGATAGCTTCGGCTTCACCGTGATGAACGGCAATGGCGAGGAAATCACCCGTGTGGCGCAGGTGCGCGACTACGCCGACCCAATGCGCGTGGCGCAGGTGATCGAGCAGACCCGCCAGGAGCTGATCGGCAAGGGCTGCACGCTGGAACCCTGGACGATGCCCTTCATCACCGATGACAGCGCCATTCCGGAAACCACGCCGAACTACTGAGGAACGACCATGAGCGATCCAGTGCTGCTGATCACCGGCGCCTCGTCCGGTATCGGCGCCGCAACCGCGCGGCTGGCCGCAGCCGCGGGGTATCGGCTGGCGCTCGCCGCACGCTCCGAGGACAAGCTGCAGCATCTGGTCGACGAGATCGGGCCGCAGCGCGCCCTCGCCATTCGCTGCGACGTGACCGATTACGCCGCGCAGCAGGCCATGGTGCAGCAAGTGCTCGATCACTATGGCCAGCTCGATGCCGTCTACGCCAACGCCGGTATCCCCGGCAGCGAAGGCGGTTTCAGCGGCGCCGATCCCGAGGTGTGGAAAGCCATGTTGCTGACCAACGTCTACGGCGTCGGGCTGACCCTGCGCTGCAGCCTGGCTGCGCTCAAGGCCAGCCGCGGCCATCTGCTGCTCACCGGTTCGGCAGCCGGGCGCTTCGTCATTCCCGGTTCGATGTACAGCGCCAGCAAATGGGCGGTGACCGGCATGGGCCTGAGCGTGCGCGAAGAACTGCGCGGCACTGGCGTGCGAGTCACGCTGATCGAGCCGGGCATGGTCCACACGCCGCTGTTCGACCAGCCGCCGGCCTATGCCCTGCAACCCGAAGACATCGGCCGCGCAGTGGTCTACGCGCTATCGCAGCCGGCGCATGTCGACGTCAACGAAATCCTGATCCGCCCGACACCGCCGGTCGACGATGCTCAATAACCTCAGCGTTCATCGCTGCGCTGCTGCTGTTGTTGCAGACGTCCCGACTGATTGACTTCCGACCGCCCGGCAGCGTCGCCGTGGCGGTGCTCGCCGGCGCCGTGTACCCGCTGCAGCTGAATCACCTCGCCCTTCTCCCAGGCATTAGCCGCCGGATCGACCGTCGGCTGCGGTATCGATTTACGGCTGCGGCGAATGGCCTGGGTATCCACGCCGAGGCGCTGGTCACGGGCCTTCTCCAGCGCCGGATCGAGCTGACCGTCCGCGGTAAAACCCATCATCAGCGCCGGGATGCCGTAGGGCAGCTCCTTGTCGCGGTCGGTATGCCAGGTGTGCCAGGTCTTGCCATAGGTGCTGACCACTTGCTCCATCAGCTGCTTTTCCGCGATCTGCGGCAGGCCGGGGGCGACCAGCGAGCCGGACATCACCTCGTAATCGTGGCTGTGCCAGAGCTTCTTCTCGTCCTCGGGCAGTGTCGCGAACAGGCGCGCGCTGATGATGTATTCGACGCCCATGAGCTTGGCATCGCTGCCGTTGCCGTCGTAGATCAGCGCCTGCATCACGTCTTCATTCAGCCGCGTGACGTAATGGTGCGCCTCCATCTGTCCATCCATGTCGCCGTTATAGAAGTGAAAGCCATTGAGGTACGCGCTGACCGCATTCAACGGCGCCTTGCCCTGCAGCAGCTTTGCACCGGCCTCCAGCGTGCGCGTTTCTGCGCTTTTCGGCGCGCCCGCGGCGGCCGTATAGGACGCCGTATTGTGCTGCCCGCAGGCAGCCAACAGCATCGCGGAACTCAGAACGAATAACTGTCGCATGGCTCGATCCCCTGCTTTGCTCATACAGAGTGACCAGGGCGCCGCCGGTTCTTCTTCAACTTTGCCCGGCCGGCCGGCAGAAACTTTTGCCCGGCGCACCGGGTCGCTATGGGAGGCCGTTTCGGTCGTCAAACCGTAGGGGGACAGCCATGGGCAACCTGGCAGAGCAGCCACATCCGCATCCGGCACTGGCAGAGCTGGATCTCTTGCTGCAGCGCTACCGACAGGTTCGCGCCACCAGCGAGGCGATCTGCACACCGCTGCAGGTCGAGGACTACGTGATCCAGAGCACACCGGAAGTCAGCCCGCCGAAGTGGCACCTGGCGCACGTCAGCTGGTTCTTCGAAACCTTTCTGCTGTTGCCCTACCTGCCCGGCTACCGACGCCTGAACGATGCCTACGACTACCTGTTCAATTCCTATTACCAGACTCACGGCCTGCCGTTTCCGCGGGCGCGCCGCGGTGTGCTGTCCCGCCCGGGGGTAGATGAGATTTATCGCTACCGCCGGCATGTCGATCAGGCCATGGGCGAGCTGCTGAGCAACCCGCCTCGCGAGCAGGCCGCCGAGATCGTCCGTCGTGTCGGCCTGGGCCTGCAGCATGAGCAGCAGCATCAGGAGCTGCTGCTAATGGACATCAAGCACATTCTGGCGCAGAACCCGCTGCATCCGGTCTATCGCCATGACCTCGCCAAGCCGCAGCCAAGCGGCCCGGAGCGCCCGCGCTGGCACGAATTCGCTGGCGGCGTGCAGCACATCGGGCATGCCGGCAACGACTTCGCCTTCGATTGCGAAACCCCGCGCCATCGCCAGTTCGTCGAAGATTTCCAGCTTGCCGAGCGGCTAGTGAGCAACCGCGAATACCTGTCGTTCATCACTGATGGCGGTTATGCCCGCCCGGAGCTGTGGCTGTCGGATGGCTGGGATCTGATCCAGCAGGCCGGCTGGAACGCCCCGCTGTACTGGCTGCGCGAAGACGCCAGCTGGCACGAAATGACCCTCGGCGGCCTGCGCACGCTGGACCTGGAAGCGCCGGTCTGCCACATCAGCTACTACGAGGCCGATGCCTATGCCCGCTGGGCCGGGGCACGCCTGCCGAGCGAAGCGGAATGGGAAGTCGCCGCCGCTGACCAACCGCTGCGCGGCAACTTCCTCGAAAGCGACTACCTGCAACCGGTCGCCGCCCTGCCGGGGCACGACGGCCCAAGGCAACTGTTCGGTGATGTCTGGGAATGGACAGCCAGCGCCTACCTGCCCTACCCGGGTTTCCGCCCGCTGGAGGGCAGCCTCGGTGAATACAACGGCAAGTTCATGTCCGGCCAGATGGTGTTGCGTGGCGGTTGCTGCGCCACGCCGGAATCCCACGTGCGGGTCACCTACCGCAACTTCTTCCAGCCGGCGATGCGCTGGCAGTTCGCCGGGCTGCGCCTGGCCAGAGGGCTCTGAACATGGCGCTGGCAATTCATTTCCACGATCAGCTGCAACAGCCACACGACGCCTCGCTGCGCGACGAAACCCTTGCCGGATTTGCCGCGAAGCCGAAATGGGCTTCACCAAAGTTCTTCTACGATCGCCGCGGCTCCGAGCTGTTCGAGCAGATCTGCCAGCAGCCGGAGTACTACATCACCCGCACCGAGGAGCAGATCCTCGCCGGTGCGGCCAATGACATCCTCGATATCGCCGGCCCGCACAGCGACCTGATCGAACTGGGCAGCGGCGCGAGCCGCAAGGTCCGCCTGCTGCTGGAGGCGCTGCACCCAGCCAGCTACCTGGGTATCGACATCTCCGAGGACTTCCTGCTCAGCAGCACCCAGCGCCTGGCTGCGGACTACCCGTGGCTGGAGGTGCATGCCGCCTGCACCGACTTTTCCAACGAGTTGAACCTGCCGGATGACTTCAGCAGCGAACATCCGCTGATGTTCTTTCCCGGCTCGAGCATCGGCAACTTCACCCCAGGCGAGGCCGCTGCCTTTCTGCAGCGCTTGCACGACGTGCTGCCGGCCGGCGGCGGGTTGGTGATCGGCGTCGATCTGGTCAAGGATCGTGCGGTGCTGGAAGCGGCCTACAACGACCGCGCTCATGTCACAGCCGCGTTCAACCTCAACCTGCTGCAGCGCATCCGCAACGAGCTGGACAGCGATATCGACCCGTCACGCTTCATCCACCGCGCCTTCTACAACGAGGCCGAGTCGCGCATCGAGATGCACCTGATCAGCCCCGAGGCGCAGGACGTGAGCATCGAGGGCCGGCGCTTTCATTTCGATGCGGGGGAAAGCCTGCACACCGAGAACTCCTACAAGTACACGCTCGAATCGTTCGCCGCCCTGGCCAGTGCATCCGGATTCGACTGCCTTGGCCAGTGGACCGATCCGCGCGACCTGTTCAGCGTCAACTACCTGCAACGGCGTTAATCAATGACAACCCGTCAACTCACTGGTCTTGCCCTCGGCCTCGGCCTGCTCAACGCGCTCTATACATTTCCCGCCACCGCGCAAGACCCGATCCGCGTCACCCAGCTCAAGCGCTGCGGCGATCTCTTCGCCGAAGACGCGCAGAACTGGTGCCTGAGCGCCAAAGGCCTTCCACGTGGCGAGGTGCAGCTCTATCTGGATGGCAAGCGGCTGAATGCCGACACACTCCAGCGCGACGGCGACCAGCTGCGCCTGACGCTCGCGCCGGATGCAGTACGCAGCGCTCCGCTGTGGCTGGAACACGATGGCAAGCGCAGCAACCCGGTCTGGCTCTCGGCCGGCCGCAGCCAGGTGCTCGCCGCCACGCCCGACGAAGTGGCGCGCAACATGGATGACCTGACCACCTATGTCGATCTGGTCAGTCTGATCATCGAGGAGGATCACCAAGGCCTGGACAAGGCGCGCCAGCTTGCCGAGAAGTACGGCGCCGAGGTGGTCGGCGCCATCCCGCCGTTGAACACCTACCAGCTGCGCCTGCCGGTGAAGGACCTCACCGAGCGCGACGCCATGGTGCTGCGCCTGGGCAGTGAGGTGGGTGTGGATGCCGTGGTTATCGAGGAATCGGCCGCCGAGAACGACGAGCAGGAAACCGGCAAGAGCGCGGATCAGAAGCGTCCGCAGAACCGGGAGTGGGCCGCCAACCGCTTCCTCGATGCGGTGGACTACTACCGCGAACGCATTCCCGCCGGCCAGCGCGCCGGCGAAAAACAGCCGGTGCGTATCGGCATCATCGAGCGTGCGGTGGACTTCGATGCACCGCATTTTGCCGAGTACCTCGGACCCTGCGATCCACAACAACAGCGCACCTGCCTCTACGCCCGCGACGCCGACCGGCCGGACAATCACGGCAGCAGCGTCGCCGGCATTCTCGCCGCCCACGCCAGCGATGCCCGCGACCAGGGCTTTCTCAGTGCGCTGGACGGCACCGGGCCGGGCTTCGAGGTGATCGTCGAGCGCAATTCGGATGCCGGCATCACCGCCAACGTCGCAGCCTCGGTGAATCTGGTCGAGGACGGCGCGCGCATCCTCAACTGGAGCTGGGGCATCCATCGCATCGGCACGGTGGATGTGGAAGGCGAGCCGGTGGATTCGCTGCTGCGCTCCGGAATTGCCATGAGCGGCTACGAGGAGCTGCTGGAAGAGTTCTTCCTCTGGCTGCGCCGTGAACATCCCGATGTGCTGGTGATCAACTCGGCGGGAAACGGCTCGGCCCACTCCGGGCGCGACGACTATCGGCTGCCTTCCTCGTTCATTACAGAGCAGCTGCTGGTGGTCGGTGGCCATGAGCGCAACGACCAGAAAGAGGTCTCGGTGGAACACCCGGACTACGTGCGCAAGCGCAAGTCATCCAACGTCGACATGCGCGTGGACATCACCGCGGCGGCCTGCACCCGCGCCGCCACGCTCGATCCCGAACAGCGCGGCGACGTGCATTGCGGCACCTCCTACGCCACGCCGCTGGTAGCCGGCGCGGTGGGTGCGATGCTGTCGGTCAATCCCGAGCTGGCACCCGATCAGGTGCGTGAGCTGCTGCGCCGCAGCGCGATGACCATCGGCCGCGACTCGGATTTCGAGCCCGCCGAGGCGGATGACCTGACCGCGCCGATCCTGCCGTCGGAGCGTGGTTACCGGCTGGATGACAACGATGTCGGTCGCTCGGCACGGCTGGACATGCGCAAGGCACTGGAACTCACCGTGAAGAGCCTGGAGAACACCCGCTAGGTCGCTTCACTCCATGTCGCTGCACAGCTCGGCGGCGCGTAGCAGTGCGGCGGTCAGCGCGTGGCGCTCCCATTGCGGCAAGGCGGCGAAACGCGCGCGGAATTCCGGCGCCAGCAACGCTGGCGCCTCCTGCAGCAGTTCCCGGCCGCTGTCACTGAGCAGCAGCCACTGGCGGCGGCGATCCTGGTCATCGCGCTGGCGCTGCAACAGCCCGCGCTCTTCAAGGCGATCGAGCTGGCCGGACAACGTCGCAGCGGTGAGGCTGACGCGTCGGCTCAAGGCGCTCGCGGTCATCTGCCCGTCGCTCGCCAGCACCTGCAGGATCATCAGCTGTACCGGGCTCAGCCCGCCGTAACGCGCCAGCCGTTTGGCATGCACCTCGGCGTCCTGCTGCAACCGGCGCATGGCCTGGAACAGCGGCATTTCGAACGCGTCCAGCACAGCATCATTGGTTTCGCCTGAAACTGTCTTTTCGCTCATTCTAAAGCCTTCGCACGACCAGTAACTTTGACATCAAAGCATTTTTTTGCTTTGGTGTAAAAAGATGACTGAGCCGAGCCAGGCCGGATCGACGCCGCTGCGCTGGTCCGAAAAGCTGAACTTCGCCCGTGACGGGTCAGTCACACTCCCCAACGGCAAAACCGGTAAGGATCTTATGTGTGGCATAGCTGGAGAACTTCGCTTCGATAACCGCCCGGCCGATCTGGCTGCGGTTGAACGCATCACTCAACACCTGACTGCGCGCGGCCCCGACGCCTGCGGTTTCCACAGCCAGGGCCCACTCGCCCTCGGCCATCGACGTCTGAAGATCATGGATCTGTGCGAGGCCTCCGGCCAGCCGATGATCGACTCGGCCCTCGGCCTGTCGATGGTTTTCAATGGCGCCATCTACAACTACCCCGAATTGCGCGCTGAGCTGGAAGGCCTGGGCTACCGCTTCTTCTCCGAAGGCGACACCGAAGTGCTGCTCAAGGGCTTCCACGCCTGGGGCGAAGCGCTGCTGCCGCGGCTGAACGGCATGTTCGCCTTCGCCATCTGGCAGCGCGATACGCAGCAGCTGTTCATCGCCCGCGACCGTCTGGGCGTCAAGCCGCTGTACCTGTCACGCACAGATCAGCGCCTGCGCTTCGCCTCGTCGCTGCCGGCACTGCTCAAGGGCGGTGATATCGCCGGTGTGTTGAACCCGGTGGCGCTGAATCACTACATGAGCTTCCACGCCGTGGTGCCAGCGCCGGACACGCTGATTGCCGGCATCGAGAAACTGCCGCCGGCCAGCTGGATGCGCGTCGACGCCAATGGCGCGACCACCACCCAGCGCTGGTGGGAACTGCAGTTCGGCGCCCGTGAAGAGGAGCGCAACTACAGCTTCGAAGACTGGAAACAGCGCACCCTGGATACCATGCGCGAAGCGGTGGCGATCCGACAGCGCGCCGCGGTGGATGTCGGTGTGCTGCTCTCCGGCGGTGTCGACTCCAGCCTGCTGGTCGGTTTGCTGCGCGAAGCCGGCGTGGCCGACAACCTGCTGACCTTCTCCATCGGCTTCGAAGATGCCGGCGGCGAGCGCGGCGACGAGTTCAAGTACTCCGATCTGATCGCCAAGCACTACAACACGCGCCACCACCAGCTGCGCATTCAGGAAAAGGAAATCCTCGAGCAGCTACCGGCCGCCTTCCAGGCGATGAGCGAGCCGATGGTCAGCCACGACTGCATCGCCTTCTACCTGCTCTCGCGGGAGGTGGCCAAGCACTGCAAGGTGGTGCAGAGCGGCCAGGGTGCCGATGAGCTGTTCGCCGGCTACCACTGGTATCCACTGGTGGATGGCGCCGAGGACCCGGTGGCGGCCTACCTCGCCGCGTTCCGCGACCGCAGCTATGAGGAATACGCCGAGACCGTGCAGCAGCAGTGGGTGCAGGGCGACTTCTCCGGCGACTTCGTCCGCCAGCACTTCGCCCAGCCTGGCGCCGATGCCGCGGTGGACAAGGCGCTGCGCATTGACAGCACGGTGATGCTGGTCGATGACCCGGTCAAACGCGTGGACAACATGACCATGGCCTGGGGCCTGGAGGCGCGCACACCGTTCCTCGACTATCGCGTAGCCGAACTGTCGGCCCGGATTCCGGCGAAATTCAAGCTGCCAGAGGGCGGCAAGTACGTGCTCAAGGAGGCGGCGCGCCAGGTGATTCCCGCAGAAGTGATCGACCGGCCGAAGGGCTACTTCCCGGTGCCGGGCCTCAAGCACCTGCAGGGTGCGACGCTGAACTGGGTGCGCGAGATGCTGCTCGACCCGAGTCAGGAGCGCGGGTTGTACAACCCGCAGGCGCTGGAGAAGCTGCTCGCCGATCCGGATGGCCAGCTCACGCCGCTGCGCGGTTCAAAACTCTGGCAGCTGGCGGCGGTCAATCTATGGTTGAGCGAACAAGGCCTCTAATAGTGGTCGAGGCAGGCGCCCGACCACGACGGCCCCGATAACCCGCTCACGAACGGCTGCGGTTGCCACGCGCCACGGGGGCGAAGACTTCGCCCCACCGCTTGCCGGTTCGTGACTTAGCATCAAGGAACGCACCATGCAGAAGTCCCAAGCCTATGGCCAGCGTCTGTTGCGCGGACAGGCACCGTCCTACCAGAGGCTGCAGGCACGCTTCGCCGAGGACGGTCAGGAAGAACCCTGCGGCCCGGTGGTCCTGCACTGCGGCTGGGGCCGCATCCTGGTCGGCCACACCTATTCCGACCCTGCACAACTCGCCGCCGAATTGCTCAACGAGCAGGCTGGCGAGCGCGACATCGCACTGTATGTCGCTGCTCCGCATCAGGTGCTGTCCTATGCCCCGCAGCAACTCTTTCTCGATCCCTCCGACACGCTGCGTATCTGGTTCACCGACTACCGCCCGTCACAGAAGCGCTTCCGCGGTTTCTGCGTCCGCCGCGCGCAGAGCGATGCCGACTGGCACGCCATCAACGGCCTGTACCAGTCGCGCGGGATGATGCCGGTCGATCCGGAGCGCTGCACCCCGCGCGAACAGGGCGGCCCGGTTTACTGGCTGGCCGAGGACGAAACCTCCGGGCAGATTATCGGCAGCGTGATGGGAATCGATCATCACCGTGCCTTCAATGATCCGGAAAACGGTTCTAGCCTGTGGTGCCTGGCGGTTTCGCCCAGCTGCCCGCGGCCAGGTGTCGGTGAAGCGTTGGTGCGCCACCTGATCGAACACTATATGGGCCGCGGCCTGGCTTACCTCGACCTGTCGGTGCTGCATGACAACCAGCAGGCCAAGGCGCTTTACGCCAAGCTCGGCTTCCGTGACCTGCAGACCTTCACCGTCAAGCGCAAGAACAGCTTCAACCAGCCGCTGTTCCTCGGCCCCGGGCCGGAAGCGAAGCTCAACCCCTACGCCAAGATCATCGTCGACGAAGCCCGCCGCCGCGGCATCGAGATCGAAGTCAATGATGCCGAAGCGGGGCTGTTCACGCTGACCCAGGGCGGGCGCCGCGTGCGCTGCCGCGAATCGCTGTCAGACCTGACATCGGCCGTGAGCATGACGCTCTGCCAGGACAAGCGCCTGACCCACCGCACGCTGGCGCAGGCAGGCATCTGCCTGCCTGCGCAGCAACTGGCCGGCAGTGCTGCCGAGAACGCTGCCTTCCTCGCCGAACACGCCAGCGTGGTGGTCAAGCCGGTGGACGGCGAACAGGGTATGGGCGTTGCCGTCGACCTACGCGATGCCGCGGAAATAGAGGAGGCCATCCTGCGCGCCCGGCAGTTCGACAGTCGCGTGCTGCTGGAGAGTTTTCACCCGGGGCTCGACCTGCGCATCGTGGTGATCGGCTTCGAAGTGGTCGCGGCAGCGATACGTCGCCCCGCCGAGGTCATCGGTGATGGCCGCACCAGCATCGGTTCGCTGATCGAGAAGCAGAGCCGTCGTCGCCAGGCGGCGACCGGCGGCGAAAGCTCCATTCCACTCGACGAAGAAACCCAGCGCTGCCTGCGCGATGCCGGCTTCGACTTCGAAAGCGTATTGCCGGACGGACAGCGCCTGGCCGTGCGTCGCACTGCCAACCTGCATACCGGCGGCACGCTGGAGGATGTCACGGCACAGCTGCATCCCGAGCTGATCGACGCAGCCGTACGCGCCGCCCGGGCGCTGGATATCCCGGTAGTCGGCCTGGACCTGCTGGTGCCGTCCCCGGATCAACCGGCGTACGTCTTCATCGAAGCCAACGAGCGCGTCGGCCTGGCCAATCACCAGCCGCAGCCGACCGCCGAACGCTTCATCGACCTGCTCTTCCCGCTGAGCACCGCCGGCTGATCACACAGGCGTCCCGGCACCGAGCCGGGACGCCTACGCCGCGCGCCGTACCAGCAGGTCGCTCTCCTACATTCACCTCCATTCGGTGGCTGAGAAAGTCGCCGCTCAAAGGAGCTCCCATGACCGCACAACTGCCCGAACCTGATCTCAATTACATGCAACGCGTGTTGCTGGAGATGCTCGCCATCCCCAGCCCCACTGGCTTCACCGATACCATCGTGCGCTATGTCGCCGAGCGTCTGACGGAGCTGGGGATTCCCTTCGAACTGACCCGCCGCGGCACCATTCGCGCCACCCTCAAGGGTCGGCGCTATAGCCCGGACCGCGCCGTCGCCGCGCATTTGGACACCATCGGCGCCATCGTCCGCGAGATTCACGATACCGGCCGCCTGGGCCTGGCACCCGTAGGTTGCTGGTCGAGCCGTTTCGCCGAGGGCAGCCGCGTCAGCGTCTTCACTGACACCGGAGTGATCCGTGGCAGCGTCTTGCCATTGCTGGCCTCCGGGCACGCCTTCAACACCGCGGTGGACGAAGCACCGGTCAGCTGGGACCACGTCGAGCTGCGCCTGGACGCCTACACCTACAGCCGTAACGAAACCTGCGCGCTAGGGGTGAATGTCGGTGACTTCGTCGCCTTCGATCCGATGCCCGAGTTCACCGAAAGCGGCTATATCAGTGCCCGCCACCTGGATGACAAGGCCGGGGTGGCCGCCCTGCTCGCCGCGCTGAAGGCGATAGTCGAAAGTGGCCGCGAACCGCCCATCGACGTGCATCCGCTGTTCACCATCACCGAGGAAACCGGCTCCGGTGCCGCCGGTGCCCTACCCTGGGATGTCAGTGAGTTCGTCGGCATCGACATTGCGCCCGCAGCCAAGGGCCAGGCATCCAGCGAGCACGCCGTGACCGTGGCGATGCAGGATTCCGGTGGTCCCTATGATTTTCATCTGTCACGTCACCTGCTCAAGCTGGCCGGCGAACACGAGATCCCGGTACGCCGCGATCTGTTCCGCTACTACCACAGCGACGCCCAATCCGCTGTCGAGGCGGGCCATGACATCCGCACCGCGCTGGTGGCGTTCGGCTGCGATGCGACCCACGGTTATGAGCGCACCCATATCGACAGTCTCGCCGCCATGAGCCGCCTGCTCTGTGGCTACATGCTCAGCCAACCGGTCTTCGCCAGCGATTCGCAGCACTCGAACGACTCGCTGGAGCGCTTCAGCCATCAACTGGAGCACGACGCGCAGATGGAAAACGATACCCGCGTGCCGCCGGTCGACACCCTCATCGGCCGCCAGGCCGACCCGCACGACCGCAACGGCTGAGCGGCCGCCTTCCGTGACAAGTCGCGTGCTTCGGGCAAGCTGTACTTGCCGCATCACGGGTAACTCGGCAAATATAACCGGACAAGGACGTGCGGCACTCTGAAGGCGCCATGTAGAGCCCGAAGGAATCGGTACCGTCACATCGCTCTACTAATATGTGTCGCCCTGCCGCAGGGCACACACCCTTCCGGAACGAAACATGTTGCCGCGTGCATGCTTGGCTCTGCTGCTGTGTTGCCTGTCGCTTCAAGTCTGGGCATTCACGCCTGTGGTGGTCGATTCCATCGATTCCCGCCAGTCGCTGGGCGGCGGCACCCGCTATCTGGAAGACCCGGATGGCCAACTGAGCGTCGACGATGTCATGGCGCTGTCATCGGAGCGCTTTCGAGCAGTTACGGGCGGGCACGTCAACGAAGGCAAGAACGGCTCGACCTGGTGGTTACGCGCCGACCTGAAAAACCGCCTCGGCAATCCCGTCGGCGGCTTCATCGAGATCAACTATCCCCTGCTCGATCATATCGAGTTGTTCCTGCAATACCCCGACGGCAACATCAGCCGCCAGCTCACCGGCGATATTTACCCATTCGCGCAGCGGCCGGTAAAAGTCAGCAATTTCTGGTTTCCGGTCGAGCTGCCTCCAGGCGACACCACGCTACTGCTGCGGATCAAGACGACCAGCACGCTTTACGTCCCGCTGTACTTCAGCACCTACAACGCCAGCGCCGCCGAGGAGCAGGAGCTGAGCGGCCTGAGCGGTGCGTTCTATGGCGTGCTGTTCGCGATGTTCTGCTACAACCTGTTCCTTTTCGCCTCCCTGCGCGAGCCGGCTTACTTCTGGTATCTGGTCTACACCCTCAATGTCGGGCTGTTCGCCCTTTCCTTCGATGGTCTGCTGGTCAAGTGGCTGGCCGACGATGGCGGGCTGGTGGCGCTTGGCATCTATGCCCTGATGTTCAGCCACTGCCTGATCGCCATTCAGTTCAGTCGGCACTTCCTGCACACCCGCGAGCTATTCCCGCGGCTCGACCTGCTCCTGCGCTGCACCCTGTTGGCTGCGTTGGGCAGCATGATTTCCGGCCTCGTGCTGGACGTGCAGAGCTGGAGCATCCTGGCCAGCGTGACGGTGATCGTCGTGTCTGCCGGGCTACTGCTGGCCGGCGCCTTCGTCTGGCGCCGTGGCGTGCGCTATGGCGTTTACTACACGCTGGCCTGGGGCGTGCTGCTGGCGTCCTTCATTCTGGTCACGGCCGGCTCGCTGGGCTTCGAGCTGTTTGGCCTGTACGGCGCGGCAGTGGTCAAGGCCAGTGTCGCCTTCGAGCTGATCACCCTTTCCATCGGCCTGGCCGACCGCATCAACCTGCTCAAGGAAGAGGGTTACCGTTCGCGTGAGGCTGCCGAGCGGGCCGCCAGCGAGAACGAGGCGAAGAGCCGCTTCCTGGCCAAGATGAGCCACGAAATCCGCACGCCATTGAATGGCGTGCTGGGCATGCTGCAGTTGCTCCGAGAAACGCCGCTGGACCGCAGCCAGCAGTTCTATCTGGACACCATTTCCAGCTCCGGCAATTCGCTGATGGCAGTGATCAATGACATCCTCGACTACGCACGGATCGGCTCCGGCAAGCTGAGCCTGGAAGACATCGACTTCGACCTGGAAATCCTGATTTCCGAAACCATCAGGCTGTTCACCGCACAGGCGCTGGAAAAGCAACTGAGTCTGCACGTCGGACTGGAACCCGGCGTGCCGCGACGTATTCGCGGCGACCCTACGCGCCTGAAGCAGATCCTGATGAACCTGCTGAGCAATGCACTGAAGTTTACCGAGCATGGCCACGTGCTGCTCGAGGTGTCCTGTCGCGAGACACCGGATGGTGCACCGCGGCTGGTTTTTTGCGTCAGCGACAGCGGCATCGGCATGCGTCAGGAAGTGCTGGCGCAGCTCTTTGAATCCTTCTCCCAGGGCGACTCGAGTACCACCCGGCGTTACGGCGGCAGCGGGCTCGGCCTGGCGATCAGCAAAGAGCTGGTGGAAATGATGAACGGCCATATCGAGGTGCAGAGCGCGCCAGGCCGCGGCAGCCGTTTCTGCTTCGAAATTCCCCTGCAGACCGCCACCGACGTTGAAGATCCACTGACCCAGCTGCTGGCAGGCAGGCCTGCACTGCTTGCCTCGCAAGACGCCCAGGGCCTGGAGGCACTCAGCCATCTGCTGCGACGCTGGGGCATGCGCACCGAACGGTGCCTGACGCCGGATCGCCTGCCGGACTACCTCACCGATTTCACCGCCCCGCCGCTGCTGGTGCTGCTGGCGCCATGGCCGGGTAGCCCGAGCCAGTGGCTGGAGCGCCTGCGGCGGCATCTGGAGCCGAATCAGCGGGTGCTCATGCTCTACTCGCCGATTCACGAGCCGCCTCCCCTGACGCCTGATCTGCGTCTGATAAGCCTGGCGCTGCCACTGCAGAGCGCCCCGCTACGCGAAGCATTGCAGGCACTCTACGAACACGAGCCGGCAGCGCTGGCCGAAACCAGGCAGGCCCCGATTGCGCCGCCTCAAAGCGAACCCTGCATTCTGGTGGCCGAGGACAATCCGGTGAACCAGATGGTGGTTCGTGGCCTGCTGAAGAAACGCGGCTATGCCGTGCAGCTTGCCGACAATGGACGTCAGGCCGTGGATCTCTACCGTCGCGACCCGAACGCGGTGCAACTGATTCTGATGGATTGCGAGATGCCGGAGCTGGACGGTTTCGAGGCCAGCCGGCAGATACGCAAGCTCGAAGCTGACCAGCAACTGCAGGCCGTACCGATCATCGCAGTGACGGCCCATGTGCTGGCCGAGCATCGCCAGCGCGGCCTGGAGTCGGGGATGGATGAGTTCATCGGCAAACCACTGGAAAGCCGGCAGCTGTATGCTTGCCTGGACAGTTATCTGCAGAGCGGCGCGAGCTAGGTTGCGCTGCTCTGCGCCACGCTCGATCCATCCGAAGAAGCCCCATGCTCATACCCCACGACCAGCTCGAACCGGACACCCTGACCCGCCTCATCGAAGATTTCGTCACCCGCGAGGGCACCGACAACGGCGACGAAACCCCGCTTGAAACCCGCGTGGCACGGGTGCGCCGGGCGCTGGACAAAGGTGAAGCAGTGATCGTCTTCGACGCCGACAGTCAGCAATGCCAGCTGGCACTCAGGCGCGACGTGCCACGCGAGTGGCTGGACTGAGCAGCGCCCGAGTCAACCGAACAGACCGCTTTCCCGCTCCCAGGCGCAGCGCATGCGCAGGTCGCTCTGCTGCGGGCTGTGACTACCCGCCTCGGTCTGCCAGCGAAAGGTGTGCGTGCCGTTGAGCTCGGTTTCCAGATGCACCACGGCGCTGGTCCAGTACAGCTGCTTGAGCAGCTCTTCGAAGCGCTGCACCCAGAGCGTCCACTCGTATTCCACCGCCCGGTAGCTGGCGCCGAAGTGAATGACCTGGGTTTGATAGAGACCCAGCTCCTCGTTACGGCAGAGGGAAAACATCTCACGCCCGATGAAGGGCCAGGCTTCGCCCTGCGGCAGCGCTTGCACCGCAGCCAGATTGTTTGCCCGGCGTTGGCGGCTTTGCTCGGGGTCGGCGGAAGGCCAATCACGGATGCAGCCATAAACGATGGACTCAGACTCCACTCGAAACTCCGGGAACGCAGGGACGGGACGGCGAGCTTTCTAGCACAGCGTGGCTGGCGGGTCACCCGCAGCTTGGGAAGTGGTGAAACAGGCCACAGCGCTGAGTGCGTTCAGCCGCCCGCGTGCCTCGACCGCAGGCGCATCGCCAGTAGCGACATGCACGCGGCCATGCCGGTCAGGACCAGGAACGGCATACGATAGTCGCCGGCCAGGTCGCGCCCGAGCCCAGCCAGGACCGGCGTCAGGCAGGCGAGGCAATAGCCGGTGCAGAGCATCATCGCCGTGAGTCGACTGACCGCCAGCGGCGTGCTGGCTTCGTACATCGGCGAGATCAGCGCCAGGGAAAAGGTGCCGTTGAGCGCAACACCCAGGAGCATGCAGACCAGCAACGGCTGCCAGCCCGGCAGCAGCGCGATCAGGGCCAGGCATAGTGTCGCCAGCACGCCGCACGCCGCCATGATCCGGTGCCGGTTACCCAGCCGCTGCGCCAGCCAGGGCATGGCGAAGGCGCTGGGTAGGCCGATGAGCATGAAACCACTGAAGAACGCATTGCTTTGCAGCAGGCTGTAGCCCACCTCGTGATAACGCGCCACCAGCCAAGTGGCCAGCGCGTAGAACAGACCGGCCTGCAGGGCGAAATAGATGCTCAGCAGCCAAGCCCGCGGCTCCTTCCAGGGCAAACCGGCACGACTTTCGCTGGCAGTTTCCGGCTGGTTGGGCAGGCGCGACCAGATCAGCAGTGCCGCTAGTGCCGGCAGAGCCCAGAGCGCCAAGCCCCGCGTCCACTCCTGCCCCATCGCTTCGGTGGCCGGTGCCGTCACCACCACCCCGAGGGTGCCGCCGACCGCCATGCTCAGCGAATACCACGCCGCCGTCTGACCCATGCGTTCGAGGAAATAACGTTTGATGAAGCCGGACAGCAACGGCCCGGCAACGGCGATCCCCGCACCGACCAGTCCGGCGGTAGCGATCAGCAGTGCTGCGCTATGGCCGAACAGTCGCAACAGCAAGGCCGCAGCGATCAGACCGAGGCACAGCGCGATGCTGCGCTCCAGGCCGAAGCGTATGGCCAGCCGCGGCGCCAATGGCGCCAGGAGGCCCATCAGGAGCACCGGCAAGGCGGTGGTCAGACTGATCAACCCACGGGAAAGCGCGAGTTCTTCGGCGATGCGTTCGATCAGCGGAGCAAAGGAGGTAATGCCGGGGCGGAGGTTGATCGCGGCCAGCACCAGGGCCACCATCAACAGTCCACGGGAGGGGAATTTCACAAGCGATCCATAGGGTTACGGCGAAAAAAGCCTGACCGGCAACCCTACTCCCGACCCTTCCCTGAAGCAACCGCAGCGGCCACCGGAGCGGCCGGACGATCTCAGAGTGCCTTACTCTTGGCGCGTTTCTTCTCCGCCAGCAGCGCCATCTCGTCGTAGATCGCCTGCGGATTCTGCTGCTTGACCTTCCAGGCCATGCGTCCCTCATCGTGCGGCAGGATCATGAATTCGCCCTTGGCGACCTGCTGATGGATGTAGTCGGCGATGTCCGCCGCGGTAATCGGCGAAGACTCCAGCAGCTTGCCGATCTGCGCCTTCACGTTTGGCGTCGGGCCACGGAAAGAGTCCAGCAGGTTGGTCTGGAAGAACGACGGGCAGACCACATGCACGCCAACTTCGGCCTGGCGCAGCTCCACCAGCAGGCTCTCCGAGAGCGCCACCACGCCGGCCTTGGCCACGTTGTAGTTGCTCATGCCCGGCGCCTGCATCAGCGCCGCCATCGAGGCGATGTTGATGATCTTGCCCTTGCTCTTCTGCACCAGTGGCAGGAAGGCCTTGCAGCCCTTGACCACGCCCATCAGGTTGATTGCGATCTGCCATTCCCAGTCTTCCAGCGACAGCTCGTCGAAGAAGCCACCGGACGCCACGCCGGCATTGTTGACCATGATGTCGATGCCGCCGAGCTTCTCTTCGCAGGCCTGGGCGAAGGCGATCAGCTGGCTGTAGTCACGCACGTCGCAGCGCATGGTGAAGCCGTCACCGCCCGCCTCACGAACCATTTTTAGGGTTTCCGCCAGGCCACCTTCGTTGACATCGGAAAGCGCCAGCTGCCAGCCCTCACGCGCCCAGCGCAGGGCAATCTCGCGACCGAGTCCGGAGCCGGCACCGGTGATCATCATGCGGTTATGCATTGTTCTGCTGCCTTTTGTTGTTCGGGTAGTGGCAGCGAGTCTAGCGAATGCCGGCGCGCGTACCGGCATCCATCAGACTGCTGAATGCCCTTGGCAAACCCGCGGCTCATGGGGCTGACCGCGCGGTTGCGGGCAGGCAATATGGGTGCAGGATGGGGCTGTTACAGCCGGTCGACAGCCTTTGCTGCAGGGATGAAAAAGGGCAGCCCGCAGGCTGCCCTCTTGTATTGCTAGCTGGGCGTCAGTGCGCGACGGCGCCAGTAGCCCCCAGGCCAGTCTGCGAACGGACGAACTGGGCGAAGAAGCGCTCACGCTCTTCCCCGGCACGCTTGGACTTGTCGGTGACCGAGAAGAACCAGATGCCGGCGAATGCCGCAGCCATCGAGAACAGCGCCGGGTACTTGTAGGGGAAGATCGCTTCGGCAAAGCCGAACACGTCGACCCATACGGTCGGGCTGATGATGGTCAGCAGCAGTGCAGTGAACAGCCCCAGCGAGCCGCCGAACAACGCGCCGCGGGTGCTCAGGCCTTTCCAGTACATGGAAAGGAACAACACCGGGAAGTTGCAGCTGGCGGCGATGGAGAATGCCAGGCCGACCATGAAGGCGATGTTCTGCTTCTCGAAGATGATGCCGAGCAGAATCGCCACCACACCCAGAGTCAGGGTGGTCAGCTTGGTCACGCGCATCTCGTCTTCTTCCCGCGCCTTGCCCTGCTTGATCACACAGGCATACAGGTCATGGGAAACCGCCGATGCGCCGGCCAGAGTCAGACCCGCCACAACGGCGAGAATGGTGGCGAAGGCGACTGCGGAGATGAAGCCGAGGAACAGATTGCCGCCCACGGCGCTGGCCAGGTGGATGGCGACCATGTTGGTGCCGCCGACTATTGCGCCAGTGACGTCCTTGAACTCCGGATTGGTGCTGACCAGCAGGATCGCGCCGAAGCCGATGATGAACGTCAGTATATAGAAGTAGCCGATGAAGCCGGTGGCGTAGAACACGCTCTTGCGTGCTTCCTTGGCGTCAGAGACGGTGAAGAAGCGCATCAGGATGTGCGGCAGGCCAGCGGTACCGAACATCAGCGCCAGGCCGAGGGAGATCGCCGAGACCGGATCGGAAACCAGGCCACCCGGGCTCATGATCTGCGCGCCCTTCTCGTGGATCTTCACCGCTTCGGCGAACAGGCTGCCGAAATCGAAGCCCACGCTCTTCATCACCATGATGGCCATGAAACTGGCGCCGGACAGCAGCAGCACTGCCTTGATGATCTGCACCCAGGTGGTCGCCAGCATGCCGCCGAACAGCACGTACATGACCATCAGCACACCGACCAGCACCACGGCCACGTAGTAGTCCAGGCCGAACAGCAGCTGGATCAGCTTGCCGGCACCGACCATTTGCGCGATCAGGTAGAAGGCCACGACGATCAGCGAACCGAACGCCGAGAGCAAACGGATCTGCGTCTGACCGAGGCGATAGGACGCCACGTCGGAGAAGGTGAACTTGCCGAGGTTGCGCAGGCGTTCAGCCATCAGGAAGAGGATGATCGGCCAGCCGACGAGGAAGCCGATGGAGTAGATCAGACCGTCATAGCCGCTGGTGTAGACCAGCGCGGAAATGCCGAGGAAGGACGCTGCCGACATGAAGTCACCGGCAATCGCCAGGCCATTCTGGAAGCCGGTGATGCTGCCACCCGCGGTGTAGTAATCAGCCGTGGAGGTGTTGCGCTTGGCCGCCCACTTGGTGATACCCATGGTGAAGGCGATGAACACCACGAACATGATGATGGCGGTGTAGTTGGTGGCCTGCTTCTCGACCTCGCCGGTAATGGCATCGGCGAGCAGTGCAGGCGAGACTGCCAACAGCAGGGCAGTCATCAGAAAACGCAGGATCATTATTGCTGGGCCTCGTTGAGGATTTCCTGGTTGATGCGATCGAACTCACCGTTGGCACGCTGCACATAGACACCGGTCAGGATGAAGGCCATGAAGATCACGCCCACGCCAACCGGGATGCCCCAGGTGGTCACGGTGTCGGCAGAAAGCGGAACACCAAGGATCTGCGGCTCGAAAGCGATCAGCAGGATGAACGCCAGGTAAGCGCCGAGCATGACGGCCGACAGCAGCCAGGCGAAACGCCCGCGCTTGGCGACCAGCTCTTGGAAACGCGGGTTGGCATAGATCTGCCGGTAAACATTTTCATTGTTCATTGGAATCTGTCTCCACGGTCACTACCCCCTGGTGGGAGCAGGGCGGCTACTTTAGGGCCGGACAATGCGAACACCACCCGACTTTGGTCTGAAGACCGCTCTTCAGAAAGCCCGCTCTAGAGCCTTCAGGCCACGCAAACCGGGGCCTCGCAACAATTCCAAATACAAATAGTGTGGCGCTATGCCGCAGATACAGAACGTTGATTTCAGACATTGCTGGCGCGCAACCACACTGTGCAAACACGAGAACAATTCTCGATCGCGCAAGGAGACGGGCCATGTTGAAGACCGTGACGTTCACCCTGATGCACTTCTGCATCGCCTTCTCGGTCACCTACGCGCTGACCGGCAGCATCGCCATCGGTGGCCTGGTGGCAGCCGTCGAACCGCTATGCAATTCCGTAGCGTTCTACTTCCATGAAAAGGTCTGGCAACGCTTTGAGCGCAATCCCGGCGGCGCACGCAGAGTTCCCAAGCACGCCTGGCTGCATCACCAGGCATAAGATGCCGGCCACCACCAGCGGCTCGACCGCCCATATCGAGCCGTTCGCATTTCCGCATCGATCCACGGATCGAATTGCACGCGATGCTGCCAAAGCGATGTTGGCTTGCATGTGAAAGCCGATGCAGTTCTGATTGGAACGGGTGGCAGGCGAAGCACTGTCACCTCGCTACAGGCCGCGAACGGCCTGCAATGGAGAAGTACATGCAGCTGTTGTTGTGCCTGACCGCCCTGCTCGCCCTGATCGTTACGCCGCTGCATGCCGCCGATCTAAGCGTTGAGGAATACGGCTACCCACTGGCCAACCCGTTCGAAGCCACGATTGCCGGTACGCCGGCCGACCTGCGCGCAGAAGTGCCGAGCGATGACGCCATCGATCAGGCCGACTACAGCCTGCGCCTTCGTCCGGAGCGGGAATTCACTCTGCCGGACAACTTCTGGCCGGTGAAACAGTTGCGCTATCGACTGGCCCGCCAGCGCGGCCCGGCACCGCTGATGTTCATCATCTCCGGAACCGGCGCGCACTACTCTGCCGGCAAGACCGAGGCATTGAAGCGGCTGTTCTACGGCGCCGGCTATCATGTGGTGCAGCTGTCTTCGCCGACCAGCTACGACTTCATGTCGGCCGCCTCGCGCTATGCAACTCCAGGCATCAGCAGCGACGACGCCAAAGACCTGTACCGGGTCATGCAGGCGGTTCGCGCGCAACAGCACAAATTGCAGGTCACCGAGTTCCACCTCACCGGCTACAGCCTGGGCGCGTTGAATGCCGCCTTCGTCAGCCAGCTGGACGAGACCCGGCGCAGTTTCAATTTCAAACGGGTCCTGTTGCTGAACCCTCCGGTGAATCTCTACACCTCGGTCGCCAATCTCGACAAGCTGGTGCAGACCAGGGTCGACGGGATCAACGACCACACCACCTTCTATGAAGTGGTACTGGAAAAGCTCACCCGCTATTACCAGCAACGAGGCTACATCGATCTCGACGAGGCGATGCTCTACGACTTCCAGCAATCGACGTTGAAGCTCAGCGACGAACAGATGGCGATGTTGATCGGCTCGGTTTTCCGCTTCTCCGCCGCCGACATCATCTTCACTTCCGACCTGATCAACCGCCGCGGGCTGATCGTCCCGCAGGACTACCCCATCAACCAGAGCACCAGTCTCGAGCCCTTCTTCAAGCGTGCCCTGCTGTGTGACTTCGATTGTTACATCACCGAGCAGCTCATCCCCATGTGGCGCGCACAGTACGACGGCGGCAGCCTGACTCAGCTGGTGCAACAGGTCAGCCTGTACGCCCTTGAAGACTACCTGCGGCAGAGTCCGAAGATCTCGGTCATGCACAACGCCGATGACGTCATTCTCGGCGCCGGTGATATCGGCTTCCTGCGCCGTACCTTCGGTGATCGCTTGACGCTCTACCCGCGAGGAGGCCATTGCGGCAACCTCACTTACCGAGTCAACGCCCAACATATGCTGGAGTTCTTCCGTGGCTAAAGGAATGCTGCTGCCGTTGCTCCTGGCCAGTGGCCTGGCCTTCGCCGAACCACCAACGGCCGACGAGGATGGCTTCACCCATCCACTACGCAACCTGGAGTTCAATCCCGGGCTGGACCAACGCGAGTTCGAGCGGGCCACCTTCCAGGCGCTGGACGTGTACGACCCGTTCGAATCGATCAACCGACGCATCTACCATTTCAACTACCGGCTCGATCAGTGGGTCATGTTGCCGGTGGTGCGCGGCTATCGCTATGTCACGCCGCAGCCGGTGCGCACCGGAGTGAGCAACTTCTTCGGCAACCTGGGAGAAGTGCCCACCCTGTTCAACAGTCTCGCGCAGCTCAAGGCCCAGCGCGCCGCGAACGCCACGGCGCGCTTTCTGTTCAACACCATTCTCGGCGTCGGCGGCGTCTGGGATCCGGCGACCCGTATGGGCTTGCCGCGCCAGAGCGAAGACTTCGGCCAGACGCTTGGCTACTGGGGAGTGCCGCAGGGGCCCTATCTGATCATCCCGGCCCTGGGGCCATCGAATCTACGCGATGCCACCGGCCGCGTGGCCGACTTTGCGGTCGAACGGCAGATGGACTTTTTGCAGTACTCCGAAACCACCGGTGGCGAGTTGAGCCTGACAGCGTTGCGCGCCATCAATGCGCGGCATGTCACCAGCTTCCGTTATGGACAACTCAACTCGCCGTTCGAATATGAAAAGGTGCGCTATGTATACAGCCGTGCGCGCGACCTGCTGGTCGAGGAATGATCTACCGCTTCGATTCGATATAGCAGAAAACAGCAACCATTGATCGAACCTAGCTGCCTATCCTTGGCGTAATAACCAAGAGGCAAACGATCATGTCCCACCGGGAAATTCTCTCCATCACCACCGGCCGGCCCACCTCCGATGGCGCCGGCGTCAGTCTGACCCGCGTGTTCGGCGGCGCCGCACCGGAACGATTCGACCCGTTTCTGATGCTCGACGAGTTCGGCTCGAACGACCCGGACGAGTACATCGCCGGTTTTCCGCCACACCCGCATCGCGGCTTCGAAACCATCACCTATATGCTCGAAGGGCGTATGCGCCACGAGGATCACATGGGCAACGTCGGGCGGCTGGAAAGCGGCGGCGTGCAATGGATGACCGCAGCGCGTGGCGTGATTCACAGCGAAATGCCGGAGCAGCAGGAAGGCAACATGCGCGGTTTCCAGCTGTGGCTGAACCTGCCCGCCCATGCCAAGCTCGGCGAGCCGGGCTACCGCGACTTCGCACCCGCAGAGATTCCCCAGGTTCGCCTCGACAACGGCGTACAGGCCAAGGTCATTGCCGGAACCTTGAAGGCGCAAGGCATCGAGCAACAGGGCGTGGTACAGCGGCCCGATACGGAGCCCCAGCTGTTCGATCTGCACTTGCCCGCAGACAGCACGCTCTCGCCGCAGATCCCGGACGGCCATCTGTTACTGCTTTATGTATACGAGGGCGCGTTGCAGCTCGGCGATCAGCCGGTCGGCAGGGGCCAACTGGTGCGCCTGTCCGAACAGGGCGAGCTGCAGTTACATAGCGAAACCGGCGCACGACTGATGCTGCTGGCCGGCCGACCGCTGAGAGAACCGATCGTGCAGTACGGTCCGTTCGTGATGAACAGCCGCGAGGAGATCGAGCAAGCGCTGCGGGATTTTCGCGACGGGACGCTGGCCTGACAGCAGCAGATCGACTCGCGGCGCCCCTCAGCCTGCGCGCCGCCAGCGGAGCCTACCGACCGGCCGATCGCTTGCTGCGCTTCTTATAAAGGCCAGGCTCACCGACCGGGCGGGTCTTGAAGCGGCGATGTGCCCAGAGGTACTGCTCCGGCAATGCGCTTACAGCCTCCTCGACCCACTGATTGATCCGCAGGCAATCGGCCTCTTCACTCTCGCCGGGAAAATCCTCCAGCGGCGGATGGATCACCAACCGATAGCCCGAGCCATCCGCCAGGCGCTCCTGGGTGAACGGCACGACCCTGGCCCTGCCCAGCCGCGCGAACTTGGTGGTGGCGGTCACCGTGGCTGCCTGGATGCCGAACAGCGGTACGAACAGGCTCTGCTTGCGCCCATAGTCCTGATCCGGCGCATACCAGATGGCGCGACCGGCACGCAAAACCTTGAGCATGGCCCGCACGTCCTCACGCTCGATGGCGCTGGCGTCGCGGTTATGTCGTTCGCGCCCGCGGCGCTGGACGAAATCGAATACCGGATTCTTGTGCTCACGGTACATGCCATCGATGGTGTGCCGTTGGCCAAGCAGCGCCGCGCCGATCTCCAGGGTAGTGAAATGCAGCGCCATCAGGATTACGCCCTGCCCCGCCGCCTGGGCCTGTTGCAGATGCTCCAGCCCTTCGATCCGGGCCAGGCGCTGCAGGCGCGCCTGTGGCCACCACCAGCTCATCGCCATCTCGAAGAAGGCAATGCCGTTGGAAGCGAAGTTTTCATGCAGCAGCCGTTCGCGCTGCTCCTGGCTGAGTTCTGGAAAGCACAGCTCCAGGTTGCGCCGGGCGATGTAGCGCCGCGAACCGGCGAAACGGAACATCAGCGCGCCGAGCCCACGGCCCAGTTGCAGCAACAGCGGATACGGCAGCTGCACCAGCAGCCAGAGCAGCCCAAGCCCCAGCCACAACGGCCAGAAACGCGGGTGCAGGAAGTACGCACGAAACTGAGGACGGTCCATGAATAGCTCGACAGCCGATGAAGCGGCGCATTCTACCGGCAAAAGCTCGCATTGACCGAACCTCGGCGCACCAGTGATCGCTCCGCAGGCGGTTGGCGGGTTGCAGGCGGCGGCGCTCCCCGCTATAAGTCCTCGCCATTTACCGCAGCAGACAGACCATGAGCCAAGCCGACCTCACCGATCAGTCCCCAGCCTTCCAGCTCAAGGGCAGCATGCTCGCCATCACCGTGCTGGAACTCGCCAGCAACGATATCGAGCGTCTCGACGAGCAACTTGCGGCCAAGGTCGAGCAGGCGCCGGACTTTTTCAACAACACACCGCTGGTGCTGGCTCTGGACAAGCTGCCGGAATCAGCCCGCGAGATCGATATCGCTGCGCTGGTCAGCCTGTGCCGCAAGCATCGTCTGCGCACCCTGGCGCTGCGCGCCAGCGAACCGGTGCATCTGGAAGCGGCGGCCGCGCTCGATCTGCCCGTACTGCCCCCCTCCGGCGCACGTGAACGCAAGGTCGACCTGGGTTCGAAAATCCCGCCGAAACCTGCCGAGCCGACCTACCGCCCGACCCGCGTCGTCACTACGCCCATCCGCGGCGGCCAGCAGGTCTACGCCCAGGGCGGCGACCTGATCGTTCTCGCTCCGGTCAGCCCCGGTGCGGAACTTCTCGCCGATGGCAACATCCATGTCTACGGTCCGCTTCGCGGTCGCGCTCTGGCAGGTATCAAGGGCGATACCAGCGCGCGGATCTTCTGTCAGCAGCTCGCCGCGGAAATGGTCTCCATCGCCGGCCAGTACAAGGTCGCCGAGGACCTGCGACGCGAACCTCTCTGGGCTGAAGCGGTGCAGATCAGCCTCTCTGGCGACGTGTTGAACATCACCCGCCTTTAACGGATACTGCCGCGAATTTTCAAGGACCAAACGGGCAATCCTGACGCTGAAATCAGCGGAAGGTCCCGATTTTTCAATTTTTAGGGTGAATCACCTTGGCCAAGATCATCGTAGTCACTTCCGGCAAAGGTGGCGTTGGTAAAACCACCACCAGCGCCGCCATCGGCACCGGCCTCGCTCTGCGTGGCCACAAGACCGTCATCGTCGACTTCGACGTCGGTCTGCGGAATCTCGACTTGATCATGGGCTGCGAGCGTCGGGTGGTTTATGACTTCGTCAACGTCATCAATGGCGATGCGTCCCTGACCCAGGCTCTGATCAAGGACAAGCGTCTGGAGAACCTGTTCGTGCTGGCGGCCAGCCAGACGCGTGACAAGGATGCCCTGACTCAGGAAGGCGTCGGCAAGGTCATCGACGAGCTGAGCAAGAATTTCGAATACGTTATCTGCGACTCGCCGGCTGGTATCGAGAAGGGCGCGCACCTGGCCATGTATTTCGCCGACGAGGCCATCGTCGTAACCAACCCGGAAGTGTCCTCGGTTCGTGACTCCGACCGCATGCTCGGCCTGCTGGCGAGCAAGTCGCGCCGCGCCGAAAGCGGCGAAGAGCCGATCAAGGAACACCTGCTATTGACCCGCTACAACCCCGAGCGCGTTACCAAGGGCGAAATGCTCGGCGTTGAGGACGTCGAGGAAATCCTTTCCATCCGCCTGCTCGGCGTGATCCCCGAATCGCAGGCCGTGCTCAAGGCGTCCAACCAGGGCATCCCGGTGATTCTCGATGACCAGAGCGATGCGGGCCAGGCTTACAGCGACGCCGTCGACCGCCTGCTCGGCAAAGAGGTCGCGCACCGCTTCCTCGACGTCAAGAAGCCAGGCTTCCTGCAACGACTTTTCGGAGGCCGCGAATGAACCTCTTCGACTTCTTCCGTGAACGCAAGAAGAAGGAAACTCCAGCCGCGATCGCCAAAGAGCGCCTGCAGATCATCGTTGCCCATGAGCGCGGCCAGCGCACCGAGCCGGACTATCTGCCGGCGCTGCAGAAAGAGCTGGTCGAAGTGATCCGCAAGTACGTCAACATCGACAGCGATCAGGTCCAGGTAGCACTCGAGGATCAGGGCAGCTGCTCGATCCTGGAACTCAATATCACCCTGCCGGATCGCTGAGCGACACCGGTGCATAGAAACGGCGGCCCACGGGTCGCCGTCTTCGTTTGTGGAAAAGCGAATGCCTCTTAGCGCTATCGAGATCGTCCACCAGGACGCGGCCCTCCTGGTCATCAACAAGCCGACCCTGCTGTTATCCGTACCCGGCCGCGCCGAAGACAACCGTGACTGCCTGGTGACCCGCCTGCAGGAAAACGGCTATCCCGAGGCCCGCATCGTGCATCGACTGGACTGGGAAACCTCCGGGCTTATCGTGCTCGCCCGTGACGCCGATACGCACCGTGAACTGTCCCGCCAGTTTCACGACCGCGAAACGGAAAAGGCCTACACCGCCCTGTGCTGGGGTGAGCCCGAGCAGGACAGCGGCAGCATCGACCTGCCACTACGCTACGACCCGCCGACCAAGCCGCGTCACGTGGTCGATCACGAACTAGGCAAGCATGCGCTGACCTTCTGGCGCGTGCTCGAACGCTGTGGCGACTACAGCCGCGTCGAGCTGACACCCATCACCGGCCGCTCCCACCAGCTGCGGGTGCACATGTTGTCGATCGGTCATCCGCTGCTCGGTGATCGCCTGTATGCCCACGAGCAGGCCCTGCAAGCCCATGAACGCCTGTGTCTGCATGCAAGCATGTTGACGCTGACGCATCCGCAAACCGGCGAGCGCCTGCGCTTCGAGTGCCCGGCCCCGTTCTAGTAGTGGCAACATCTGCCCGCCTGCCACCCGCTCACCCAAACCGCGAGACAGGTGCCGGCGCGCTTATTCGCCAGAGTCGAATGCTATAGACTTCGTGACCTGGCAGTCCGGAGTCCGAAATGCGCAAAGCTCTCAATCAAGGCCTGATCGAATATCTGCAGGCATCCCCCACCCCCTTCCATGCCACCGAGAACCTCGCTCAGGCATTGCAAGCCGCCGGCTACCGTGCGCTGGACGAACGCGAGGTCTGGCATACCGAGGCCGGCGGGCGCTACTACGTCACCCGTAACGACTCGGCCATCATTGCCTTCCAACTGGGCAGCAAGCCGCTCGTCGAGCACGGCCTGCGCTTGGTCGGCGCGCATACCGACAGCCCTTGTCTGCGAGTCAAACCGCAACCGGAGCTGCAGCGTCAGGGCTTCTGGCAACTCGGTGTGGAGGTGTATGGCGGTGCCCTGCTCGCACCCTGGTTCGACCGCGACCTGTCGCTGGCCGGGCGCGTTACCTACAGCCGAGACGGCCGTATCGAAAGCCAGCTCATCAACTTCAAGCTGCCCATCGCGACAATACCGAACCTGGCGATCCACCTGAACCGGGAAGCCAATCAGGGCTGGGCCATCAACGCCCAGAACGAGCTACCACCGATCCTTGCGCAGATTGCCAGCCAGGAAAGTCCGGACTTTCGCGCATTGCTGGCCGATCAGCTCGGCCGCGAACACGGCCTGGTCGCCGACGTGGTCCTGGACTTCGAACTGAGCTTCTACGACACCCAGGCTGCAGCCATTATCGGCCTGCATGGTGACTTCATCGCCGGTGCCCGCCTGGATAACCTGCTCTCCTGCTTCGCCGGGTTACAGGCGTTGCTGAACACCGAGCCCGAACACAGCTGCGTGTTGGTCTGTACCGACCACGAAGAGGTGGGTTCCACCTCGCTCTGCGGCGCGGACGGCCCTTTCCTCGAACAGGTGCTACGCCGCCTGCTGCCGGATGAAGATGACTTCCAGCGCACTATCAGCCATTCCCTGCTGATCTCGGCCGACAATGCTCACGCGGTGCACCCCAACTACGCCGACAAGCACGATGGCAACCACGGGCCGAAGCTCAATGCTGGCCCGGTGATCAAGGTCAACAACAATCAGCGCTACGCCACCAACAGCGAAACCGCGGGCTACTTCCGCCACCTCTGTCTGGAAAACGAAGTGCCGGTGCAGAGCTTCGTCACTCGTAGCGATATGGGCTGCGGCTCGACCATCGGCCCGATCACGGCAAGCCAGTTGGGTGTGCGCACAGTCGATATCGGCCTGCCGACCTTTGCCATGCATTCGATCCGAGAGCTAGCCGGAAGCCAGGATCTGGCGCATCTGGTCAAGGTACTGACCGCCTTCTATAACAGCAGTCAGCTGCCCTGAACGGATCCCGCGATGAGCAGGCCAGGCTGCTCATCGCGATGCGTTGCTCCGTTTGACGATCTGTACGCTCAGGAAATGGTGCTATCGATCACCAGCGCCACTTTGCCGGAAACGGTGTTGCTAGCGAGTGCGGCAAATGCCGCCTCTACATCTGCGATGGCGAAGGTTTGCTCCAGACGCGGCGAAAGCTTGCCCTGGGCAAACAGCGGCCAGACCTTCTCCTCCATTTCTGCCAGCAGCCCCGCTTTGTAGTCGGCGTCACGGCTGCGCAAGGTCGAGCCAATCAACTGGATGCGCTTGGCCAGCAGCCCGGCAAGATCCATCTCGGCCTTACGGCCGCCCATCAGACCAATCATCACCCAGCGTCCGTCCATTGCCAGCAGCTGCGTGTTAAGCGCCGCGTACTTGGCACCCACGGGATCGAGGATCATGTCGAACGGAGCGAAATCTCGCAGCGCCTCTAGCGAGTCTCCACGCAGCACGCCACCCTGAGCGCCCAACGCTTCGCAGTAGGCCAAGCGCTCTGCGGAACCAACACTGACCCAACAGGGATTGCCAAACGCCTTGCACAGCTGGATCGCCGCCGAACCGACGCCACTCGCTCCGGCATGCAACAGTACCTTGTCACCGGCCAGCAGCGCGCCAAGCCGATAGAGATTCAGCCAGGCCGTGGCGTAAACCTCGGGGATCACCGCCGCTTCCTGCAGCGTCATGCCCTCGGGAACCGGCAGTGCGTGGCGCGCATCGACCACCACTTCTTCAGCCATGCCGCCGCCAGCCAGCAATGTGCAGACGCGATCACCCACCTTCCAGCGGCTGCGACCGTTAACTTCGGCAATCACACCTGCACACTCCAGGCCCAGGATGTCGGTAACACCGGCTGGCGGCGGATAATGCCCGGCGCGTTGCAGCAGGTCCGCGCGGTTAAGCCCAGCGGCCGCGACGCGGATACGGACTTCGCCTTCGCCGCACGCCGGAGCCGGTCGTTCGGCCCACTCCAGATGCCCCTCGATACCTTGCAATGCCTTCATGCTGCCTCCATAGTGGTTCTATCTCTGCCCACCCAACTGATCGCTCGCTGGCCTTCTTTGACCATTCTTACCATCGGGCTTGTGCTTTCCACCGCCGGACGGAAAACCGAACCGGCGCCTACTTTAGATGGCCTAATATGCGTTATTCCTTAGCCTTGCGTCGCCCCCAAGCCATGAAACGTACGCTGACCTGCACCGTTCTTGCCGTCCTTTTCGGACTCCACGCCTCCCTGGCGATGGCCAAAGCCGTCAGCACGCCGGAGAGCTGGGATTACCTGCAACCCGATCGGGACCAGGTGATTGCCAGCCTGAACGTCGTCGAACTGCTCAAGCGTCATCATTACAACAAGCCGCCGCTGAACGACGCGCGCTCCGCGAAGATCTTCGACAGCTATATCCAGATGCTCGACCCTTCGCGCAGCTACTTCCTGGCATCCGACCTCGAAGAGTTCGGCAAGTGGCGCAACCAGTTCGATGATTTTCTTAAAGGCGGAAATCTCGAGCCCGGTTTTGCCATCTACAAGCGCCACCTGGAGCGCTTGCAGAATCGCCTCAACTACGCGCTTGGCCTGCTCGACAAAGGCGTCGGCAGCTTTGATTTCACCAAAGATGAAGAGCTGCTGATCGATCGCGAGAAAGCCGCATGGGCCAAGAACATGGCCGAGCTCGACGACCTTTGGCGCAAACGAGTCAAGGACGAGGTGCTGCGCCTGAAGCTCGCCGGCAAGGAGCCCAAGGCAATCGAGGAACTGCTGACCAAGCGTTACAAGAACCAGCTGGCGCGCCTCAACCAAACGCGCGGCGAGGACGTGTTCCAGACCTACATCAACGCGTTCGCCCAGTCCTACGATCCGCATACTCAGTATCTGTCTCCAGACAACGCCGAAAACTTCGACATCAACATGAGTCTCTCGCTGGAAGGCATCGGTGCGGTGCTGCAGAGCGACAACGAGCATGTGAAGATCGTGCGTCTGGTCCCCGCCGGCCCGGCTGAGAAGAGCAAGCAGCTGGCGCCCGCGGACAAGATCGTCGGCGTCGGCCAGGCCAACGACGAAATGGTCGATGTGATCGGCTGGCGCCTGGATGAGGTGGTCAAGCTCATCCGCGGTCCGAAAGGCTCCGTCGTCCGCCTGGAAGTCATCCCGGCGAGCAACGCACCGAATGACCAGAGCAGCAAGGTGGTCGCGATTACTCGCGAAGCAGTCAAACTCGAGGAGCAGGCGGCGAAGAAGTCAGTGCTGAACCTTGAGCATCAGGGCCAGAGCTTCAAGCTTGGCGTTATCGAGATCCCGGCGTTCTATCTTGACTTCAAAGCCCTGCGCGCCGGCGACCAGAACTACAAGAGCACTACTCGCGATGTGAAGAAGCTGCTCTCCGAGCTGGAAGCGGAAAAGGTCGATGGCGTCGTCATCGACCTGCGCAACAACGGAGGCGGCTCACTGCAGGAAGCCACCGAGCTCACCGGCTTGTTCATCGACCAGGGTCCAACCGTACTGGTGCGCAACAGTGATGGCCGTGTGGATGTGCTCGCCGACGAACAGACCGGCGCCTATTACAAGGGGCCACTGGCCGTTCTGGTCAATCGCCTCTCGGCATCCGCGTCAGAGATCTTCGCAGGCGCCATGCAGGACTATCATCGTGCACTGATTCTCGGTGGCCAGACCTTCGGCAAAGGCACCGTGCAGACCATCCAGCCGCTCAACCATGGCGAGTTGAAACTCACATTGGCCAAGTTCTACCGTGTATCGGGTCAGAGCACCCAGCATCAGGGCGTGATTCCAGACATCACCTACCCCGCTGATGTTGACACCAAGGAAATCGGTGAAAGCGCACTTCCCGAGGCCTTGCCGTGGGACAGCATCCGCGCGGCAATCAACCCGGACATGAACCCGTTCAAGCCGTTCCTTGCCGAGCTCAAGGCACGCCATGAGGCACGCACTGGCGAGAACCCGGATTTCGTCTTCACCCGCGATCGCTTGGCGCTTGCTCAAGAGCTGATGCATGACACCACTGTCAGCCTCAATGAAGATAAACGTCGCGCTCAGCAGGCGGATATCGAGAAGCGCCAGCTGGCGTTGGAGAACGCACTGCGCCTGGCCAAAGGCGAGCAGCCGTTGGCCAAACTGGAGAAGGAAGACGAAACCACGCCACATAAGGAAACGGACAAACCCAAGCCCGAAGACGATGCGTACCTTTCCGAAAGCGGACGCATCCTTCTGGACTACCTTGGCCTCAGCTCGGCAATGGCCAAGCACTGAGAGCAAACAGCGCGTCCAGCTACCCAAGCGGCATCGCTGCATCGCGTAAAAATCAAGGGCCACATTCGTGGCCCTTTTTCTTTCACGGCAGAGTTTCTATAACAAGTCACCAAGCCGTTGAGCATGCTGATAGGTGTCCTTGCTCACAGCACCATCAACCAGGCTGTTGCAGGCTCATCCTCGTGCTTAGAAGCGGTACTCGGTTAAGAAGCCGTCGAGCAAGTGCCCTTGAGTGACCTCTACGGCAACGAAAAGCCGATAAGGTAACGTTGAGTCCCACTCGGTACCAGAAGACCTCCTGCTGGCACTGGCTCCCGACTGGGACGGTGCATAGCGCAGTTGCAGCATGGTCTTCTGCTCCGCAACGAGGCGTCTTACCGGCAAACCTATTGAGGACGAGGGTTTGATCTTCGTAAACGAGGATGGAGGGGCAGCGCCGTACCTTGTTTGCAACGGTGTCAGCGCACGCTCGGCATATAGACCACCTGGATGTGCAGGCCTGCCGCACTGGGCTTCAGCGGCCAAGCATCATGCGAAAAGGCAAGCAGCCCCGAGCTTCATCTGTTTGATGCAGGCGAACCGCTCACAGCCCCAGCTGCGCTGCCTTTGCCTTGTAACGGTCTGCCTTCTGGGAATCAGCGGCCAGGCCGTGACCTCCGGCACGGTACAATTGCTCCAGCCGAACGGCCGCTAGGGGATGCCCCGCTTCAGCCGCTTGGGACCACCAGCGAGCCGCCTCGCTGCCGTCCGGCCCATGTGACGCATCTTCACTCAGGCTGACGACCCCCATCTGGTAGGCAGCCTTCACATCGCCCGCCTTGGCCGCAAGGCGCAACAAGCGAACGCCCTCCTGCTTGGCACCATGACCTCGGCCGCGAAAATACAGAATATGACCGTAGAAGCTTTGCGCACCGACGTCTCCCAGAGCCGCCATACGCGCAAACTGACCTTCCATCCAGCTCCAGAGTTTCGGTTGCTGAACGGCATAACGGGAAGTCATCAACTTGCGGGCAGTTAAATAACCGAGCCTCGCACGCAGTTTCCACAGCATCAGTCTTCCTCCGGATATTCGAACTCGAACACCCGCGCCACTTCACCTGCATGCCAAGACGCAGCAGCAGTACCGTCCGCCGCTCCGGAGAAACGCCCCAGGCGCGCAGCACACTCGAAAAAGCCCGGCCGCGGTAGGCGACTAGCGCCCTGACTGATGACCAGCGCGCTACGCAGCGGGCGACCATTACGGGCATCCAGTGCTGCTAAATGCTCCAGCGCTGCGGTCAGTGTCTGCATCGCGGGGGTTGGCAGCTGAAGGCGCTCGACCAGCGCCCGGTAGGTCACCAGATGCCGCTGCCGACGTGCGGCATCAAGCTCTCCGAGCAAGGCCTGCCAGTGCTGGCGGCTGATGGATACTGACGTCAAGCGTCCCCCTCCCAACCGGTGATTTCCAATGCACGGGCCAGCGCACGGCGAATCGCGGCATCGGGCTCGCGCTCACCCGCCTCGATTAACGCCAGGTAAGCCGGACTGATGCCTACCGCACGCGCCAGAGCTTCCACGGTGAGACCCTTGGCGTCGCGCAGAAACGGTAACTGGCTAAGCGGAGGACGCGGCTGTGCATCCGGGGAAGCAGGAGCTGCTACAGCGGGTGGTCGCGCTCCGACAGCGTTGAGGAGTGCCTGGTACTCGTCCCATGGCAGAACGGCGTATTCCGGCGAGCCGTCACGCATGATGACCTGTACATTCATCCGTATTTTCCCTAGGCGTCTTCGATAAGAGGCGGAATCTTAACAGCCCGCGCCGCTCCTTGAAGCTACCAAGCTGCCGCACGCATAGCGAATCGGGAATGGTGCCGCAAAATGTCCGACGAGTGTCGACCAACGGCTGGACGATGATGTGCTCTGCCTAGACTTGCGGCGAGTCATCACCTTGAGGCTCGTCCAGCGCGGGCAATCTTAGCAGCCCTGCTTGGCGTTCGGCTGACTGCGCCTGCTTCCAGGCTTTGAACGCTTCCATCTCTCCAGACCATTTGCGCATTACCCAGCCCAATACGGCCAGATCATCAACAAATCCGAGACCAGGCAACCAGTCGGGAATGGCATCGATGGGCGACAGGAAATACAGCAGGCCAGCCACTACCGCTATCAACGCGTTCGGATTGATCGCCCTGTACTCACCACGCCACCATGCCACACAAAGCGCTTGTAGCAACGCCAGATCCTCGCGAAGCCCCTTTAGCAATCCCCGCTTCGACGATGACTTGCGTGCCACTGCGAGCAACAGCGCGGGGATTTTTCCGCGCTTGATAAGGCGCTGCGCCAGCGGTAAATATCTCAGCAAATTCCACGGAGCTTTCATCGACCCCCCTTCCAGCCTGCGTCATCCGTGACCTTGAGAATGTTATCCACCGAACCTGTGGATAACCTTGTGAACAGATTATGGATGACCGCCGCAAAAGCCCTGCCTACGGGGCCGCCCGACAGATCGGCGCTTTTTTATCCAACCGATTAAGACCTTTTAAATCAGTCACTTACGAAAACACGAAAACGGACGCTAAGCGTCAGGGCAGGACATCTGCTTTTCTATTCCGAATGTGCATAACCGAAGATTGTCAATGGCTTCACAAGCACTTTGACTGGTGGCTGCACGGGGCGTTCGGTCTAGGAATGGACAAGAGGCCGGTCGTTGCGACCGGCCTCTGCGCTGCGCTCTTACTGCACGCTGAGCTGGCTGCGGATCTTTTGCAGGGTGGCCGAGCCGATCCCTTTTACTTCAAGCAATTCGTCTACCGAACTGAAGGGGCCATGCTCTTCACGGTAATCGACGATCGCTTTGGCTTTGGTAGCACCGATACCTTTGAGCTCACGGGTAAGTGTGGCGGCATCAGCAGTATTGAGGTTCACCGACGCCTGAGTGACGGCGGCAACCGGTGCAGGTGCGGGCTGAGATTGAGTGGCGGCATGAGCGCCGAAGGAAAAACTGGTAAGCACGGCGAACGCCGCAGCGGCAAGAAAAGCCTTGTTCATGAAGATGTCCTTATCCGAGAAATGTTCTATGCGGGACTTCCTGCTCCGCGTTAGCCAATCTAGCCGCCTGCTTGCTGATGTCAAAACGAGGCTGCATTTTTGCCAACCTCGTCAAACTCCTCAGCGCATGGCGTTGAACAGGTTCAGACCACTGATTTTGACGTAGCTCTGCTGCGCCGCCTCGAGAATGATGGTCTGGAATGACAATCTGGAAAGGGCTTCGGCGTAATCGAGTTCGCGCAACTCGGCCTGGACAGCCTTGTTCACCAATGTCACATCCTCGTTATCGGTCTGTGTAGTCTCGATTACGTTGAGCCGCGCGCCGATGTTACCGCGCGCCGCGTCGACGCTAATCATGCCGTGATCGAGGTTGGTAAGCGCTACTGCCACAGCGTCGCGTACACCGGCATTGCCAGAGGATGGATCCTCCAATGCCTTACGCAGGTTGGAAATCGTCCCTAGGATGCCCTGCTTCTGCACAGCGGGGTCCAGCTGAACCTCCACCGTCTCACCGCCGACGGGAATGCCATCGAACTGGACGACCACGCCGCGGAAAACCAGCTTTTCGGTTGTTTTCTCCTGCTGATCAACCACCCCTGAAGCGAGAACAAGGTTAGGGTCGATTGGCGGATTGGCAAAGTCAGGCGCAGCTGCCAGATCGTAGACTACGTACTCAGTATCGGACGTAAACCGTACACCAACCCCAGCAGCAGGAAATGGCGGATTGCCGCTAATGGCAACCTCATCCTGCACCAATGGCGTCGAAACGCGAAGAGTCGACCCCGGTTGTCCAGTGATATCCAGGCTGCTCAAGTAACGTCCAGCATTTGTCACATTTTCGAATATCGACTTACCGCTATCGCTGATGGCTATATTCAACGAGCTGGCAATTTGCAGCTTCCGCTGCCCCTCATCGCCTTGGTAGCTATAGCTGCCGGCACCATCGCGCACGAATGGCTGCGTCTTGCCTTGAAAACCCGAAAATAGATATTCGCCACGGGCGTTACGGGTGTTCATCAGTGACAGCAATTCGTCCTCGCGCTCAGTAAGCTCCGCGGCGATCGACTTGCGATCGTCAGCGCTCAAGCCTCCATTACCCGCCTGCACCGCCAACTCGCGCACTCGCTGCAAAACCGTATTCACCGAATTGAGGGTGACTTCCTCCTGCGTAAGGCTGTTCTTCGCAGCGGTCAGATTGGAGTTGTATTGGCTCAACACGTTCTGTTGCTGCTCTAGCTGCAGAAGGCGCACCGAAGCGACCGGATCGTCTGCCGGCGTAAGAATGCGGTTGCCCGTACTGATCTGCTCTTGCGTACGGGTCGCGTTGGCATAGTTACGCTGCAACCCGGCGACGCCGTTATTGAACGCTTGCACGGTAGAAATGCGCATAGGTCGGGCCTGTTACCTGAAGGAGCTGATCAATGTATCGAACAAGGAGCGGGCAACTTGAATGATCTGGGCCGAAGCGTTGTAGTACTGCTCGAACTTGATCAGGTTTGCCGCTTCCTCATCCAGGTTTACAGCCGATAGCGAATCGCGGTTATCAGTGGCCTGCTTGAGAATTGCGCCAGTCGCTTCGCTGTCCATCCGTGCCTGGGCGGTCAAGGTTCCGACACGCTCGACCAGTTCGCCATAGCCGTCGGTGAAGCTGAAACCGGAACCAGCGACGCCAGGGGTCACGCCTACGGTCTGCTTGGTCTGCAGATCCACTAGCTTCAGGGCATTGCGGTTGTCGGAGACGCCACTCTGGTTGAAGTTGAACGAGAACGTATCGCCCGTCTCGGGCCGGCCGCTTACGGTGAACTCGAAACTGTATTGCTGCACATTGGGCGCCGTGCCCGTGGTAAGAGTCAGGTTCAGCGTATTGGTCTGTCCGGCGGTAATGCTCGAAGGCGACAGCGTGAGCCCCGCTGGCGCAGGTGCCGGGAGCGTCAGCCCGTTGCCGTCATAACTCAGCGTCAACCCTTCGAACGCCGCCGATAACGCAGCCGCATTGATGGGCGATGGAGCAGATAGCAGATTCGGCTGGCCGATCACCCCTGTCCCGCTGTTCTGCAAGGTGCTCTGGGCCCGCACCGGCGCTGCAAACGCCAGCTGATCGGCTTGATCCAGCGTCGCCTTGATATCAGAAGCGCCACGCCGGGTCGGCTGCAGGCTGAACTTGTCACCAGGTGCCGGCGGCGGATTGCCCAGTACGATCTGAAAGCCCTGGTCGCGGCCATTCTTGTCAGTGATCGACAGCGTACCGGCCGGATTCTCCGTAGCCGTCATCAGCTGGTTATCGCTCAGCCGCCTTATCTTGAAGCTGCTACCGTCATACTCCATCAGGTAGTCGCTGGTGCTGAGCTGACTGGTGTTGGTGATGTTCAGTACCGGCTGTGCACTGCTATTGCCAGCAAACGCATTGACACGCAACTTCGCCAGCGCCGGGTCGTTGTAGTCACCAAACAGCGCCGAACCGACCTGCCCCTTGAGATCCAGCCCCTGCCCCAGCTGCGTGTTGACCTGGTCGCTCACGGCAAGCGCCAGGCGGCCCAGGGAGTTCATGGTGGAGTCCAGCACTTCCTCGCGATAACGAATCAACCCGCCCAGCTCGCCGCCGGCGATCTGCGACGTGATGCCCTGCCGCGAGCCACCGCTGATGAACTGCACTTCATGCCGATTGGGGTCGCCCTGCCCTGGCACGACTTCGAGGCGCGCCACCGTGCTGCCGACAACAAGCGGCTGGCCGCTACCGATAAAGATATTGAAGCTGCTGTCATCTTGCGGAACTACAGTCACGCCGATGTAGCCCGACAACTGGCGCACCGCCTCATCGCGAGCGTCGAGCAGATCGTTCGGCTGCTTACCATTGGCCGCAGCGATGGCGATCGCCTCGTTCAGGCTGCCGATGCTGCCTGCCAGCCGGTTTACCTGATCGGTGACGGCAGACATCTGCTTGTTGGTGAAGTTGTTCTGCTCGGAGAGCCGGTCATAGACAGTATTGAAGCGCCGCGCCAGCCCCTCCGCCTCAGCCAGAACCAACTGGCGTGCCGGGATATTGGCCGGGTCCTCGGCGGCAGTCTGCAGGGCTGAGAAGAACTTCTGCAACGAGGGCGTGATGCCAGTGGTAGTGCCGGCCAGCAACGAATCGAGCTGATTGATCTGGCTCTTGTAAGCCTCCACATCCGCGCTCAGCGAAGTACTACTACGCAGCTGGCTGGTGAGGAACTCGCTGTAGCTGCGGCGAACTTCCACCAGCGTGGTGCCCGAGCCGATATAGCCGGCACCGCTGAACTGTGGCGAGCGAGTAGCCTGGGTCGCATCCTGGCGGCTATAGCCAGGCGTATTGACGTTGGTGATGTTGTGGCCGGTGATCGACAGTTGGGTCTTGCTGGCAGCCAGGCCGGAAAGGCCAATGCTCAATAGGTCAGCCATGGTTTAGCCTCTGGTCCGCATCGCGGGCACCGAATTCGCGTCGGCAACGGTCTGATAAGTCTGCATCTTGCGCGCGATCTGGCTGATCTTGCGGGCGTATTGCGGATCGGTGGCATAGCCGGCTTTCTGTAGTTCCTTGACGAAACGCTCCGAGTCGCCGGTGTTGCTCGCTACCTGGATAGCGGTCCGGTAGCGGTCGTTGTTCTCCAGCAGACTGACGAAGTCGTCGAAGCTCTGCTCGAATGAATCATAGGCGCGAAAGCCCGCCTTCTCGCGGGTGGCCTTGCCATTGACGTATTCGGTCGTCGTGACGGTGGCGGATGCACCTTTCCAGCCGGTCGCCTTGATACCGAACAGGTTGTGGCTGTTGCTGCCGTCCTTCTGGCGAATCATGGATTTGCCCCAGCCGGTTTCCAGCGCCGCTTGTGCAACCAGGAAACGTGGCTCGATCCCAAGGCGTTCGGCTGCCTTCTCCGCCATTGGCAGCATGGTGGCGATGAACTCCTGCGAGGAGCTGAAACGCGTCTTGCTGGGCGCGTTCGGAGCACCTTTCTCCACGCCGTTTATGGTCAGCGGCTTGTCCGCGGGCGGCACAAACGCGGTGGCCGGCTTCCAGTCGACGTTGACCAATGGCTGCACGGCATCGCCCGCTGGAGGAACGGCTGTGGCTGATACGTTGGCAACCTGTCGTTCGCTCAGCTTCCCAGGCAAGGCGAGCCTGCGCTGATTCAACAGCCTTGAATCATCTCGAGCAGATTCGACGCCAGCTGCCGGTTTGCTCGGCCAGGCCGCGCCCTCGGTCTGCGCAACCTGGGCGAATGGATTGTTGCGCGTAACCGTTTCGGTCTGCTTGCTGAGTTGGCGGACCAGCACATCCGCCAGGCCGATGCCGCCACCTTCCTTGGACAGACTCACCGATAGCTGCTGATCGTACATGTCCTGATACTGCTTGCTGGCCTGGCTATTCAGAGGATTGTCCTTGGCCAGCACCTCGGTAGCCGCACGCATCGACTTGAGCATCTCGTTGAGGAACAACGACTCGAATTCCTGCGCAACTTTGCGCACGTTCTCCTCGCCATCGCGGTCCTTGCCGACCTTGAGCTGGCTGAGACGATTGAGGTCGGTGTAGCTGCCGCTATCGAGACCGCGTGCTCCGCTACCGAGACGATTTTCCATATCGCTACCCTTAGATCACGATCAGGTCGGCTTGCAGCGCGCCGGCCTGCTTCAACGCTTCGAGAATGGCCATCAGGTCGCTGGGCGCAGCGCCCACCTGATTCACCGCTCGGACGATTTCATCCAGCGTGGTGCCCGGGCCGAACTTGAACATCGGCTTGGCTTCCTGCTCGGCTTTGACCTTCGAGTTGGGCACCACCACTGTCTGCCCATCCGAGAAGGGCTCCGGCTGGCTGACCTGCGGCTCCTCGGTGATGGTCACGGTCAGGCTGCCATGGGTGACGGCGGCAGGCTGAACCCGCACGTTCTGGCCTATCACGATGGTGCCGGTACGCGAGTTGATGATGACCTTGGCCACGGCCTGGCCGACTTCGACTTCGAGATTTTCCAGGATCGACAGGTAATCAACGCGCTGGCTCGGGTCGAGCGGCGCGGTCACACTGATCGACCCACCGTCCAACGCCTGCGCCACGCCAGGGCCGAGCAGGTCATTGATCTGGTCGACGATATTCTTGGCGGTAGTGAAGTCCGGACGATTGAGGTTGAGAGTCAGTGTATTGCCCTGATTGAAACCACTCGGGACCGGCCGTTCCACAGTCGCGCCACCGGGAATGCGGCCAGCCGACGGAGAATTGACGGTAATCCGCGAGCCATCCGCGCCACCGGCGTCGAAGCCCCCCACCACCAGATTGCCTTGAGCGATCGCGTAGACGTTGCCGTCGATACCCTTCAATGGGGCCATCAACAAGCTACCGCCGCGCAGGCTCTTGGCGTTACCGATGGACGAGACGGTGATGTCGATGGTCTGACCAGGCTTGGCGAAAGGCGGCAATTCGGCATGGATCGAAACCGCGGCGACGTTCTTCAGCTGGATATTGCCGCCGGCCGGCACCTTGATGCCGAACTGGGCCAGCATGTTGTTGAAGGTTTGCACGGTGAACGGCGTCTGAGTGGTCTGGTCACCGCTACCGTTCAAGCCAACAACCAGGCCGTAACCGATCAGCTGGTTGCTCCGTACACCATGGATGGTCGCGACGTCCTTCAGACGCTCGGCCTGAACGCCAGCGCAGAGCGTGAGCAAGCCTGCGAGCAGAAGCAGTTTTTTCCACATGACATCAGCTCCGGTCAGAAGGGCCACATCGGGCTCATGAAGAATCGGTCGAGCCAGCCCGGCTGGCTTGCATCGGCAAATGCGCCGGTGCCCGAATAGGTGATACGTGCATCGGCAATGCGTGTTGACGGAACGGTGTTGTCGGTGGAGATATCGTCCGCGCGCACCAGGCCCGCAATGCGCACCAGTTCGTCGCCGGTATTGAGCGTCATCCACTTCTCACCGCGCACGGCGAGGATGCCATTAGGCAGCACTTCGGAAATGGTGACGGTGATGGAGCCGGACAGGCTGTTGCTCTGCCCTGCCTGGCCAGAGCCGGAAGTGTCGCGCGACGCCTCGTACTCGGCCCCCAGATTCATCGAATTGCCCGTCAGCGGGTTGGCCATGGACACCGCCCCGCCGAACAGCGAGCCGAGACCGATGTTCGCGCTGCTGTCCTTCGAAAGCTTGGAGGTCGCGTTCTTACTGGCCTGGGTTCGCTCGTTGAGGGTAATGGTGATGATGTCGCCAACCCGATGAGCCTTGCGGTCGTCATAGAGGTTGGTCTCGAACCCAGCCTGATAGATTGCGCCGTTGTTCTGCGCCGCCGGCAACGGCGTGCGTGGCAGCACCGGAGCGTAGTACGGGTCGTTCGGTTTCGGCGCAGGGGCAACACATCCGACCAGCGCCAGGGCAGACGACATCGACACAACAATCAACAAACGGCTCATAAACACCTCAAGCCATGACAGGCCATCGAAACTACTGCGAGCAGCACGAGGCGTGCTTGCCCGTATACAACGGCGACTACGCGATCAGAGTTGCTGCGTGACGAACGACAGCATCTGGTCGGCGGTGGAAATGACCTTGGAATTCATCTCGTAGGCGCGCTGGGTGGTGATCATGTTCACCAGTTCCTCGACGACGCTGACGTTGGAGTTTTCCAGGGTGTTCTGCAGTACCGTACCCAGGCCGTTGAGCCCTGGCGTGCTGACCTGCGGTGCACCACTGGCAGCGGTCTCGAGGAACAGGTTGCTGCCCATGGCCTGAAGGCCTGCCGGGTTGATGAAGTCGGCCGTCTGCAAGTTGCCGATGATCTGCGGCTGCGGGTTACCCACGGTGGTCACCGAAACGGTGCCGTCTTCGCCAACAGTGAACGTCTGGGTTTCCGGCGGAACCACGATGGCCGGCTCCAATGAGTAACCGTTGGAGGTCACCAGCTGGCCGTCGGAGCTCAGGTGGAAACTACCGTCGCGGGTGTAGGAAACCGTACCGTCCGGCAGTAGCACCTGGAAGAAACCGCGGCCATTGATCGCCATGTCCAGCGGCTGCTCGGTGGTCTGCAGGCTACCGGCGGTAAAGATCTTCTGGGTTCCGGTCACGCGCACACCGGTACCCAGCTGCAAGCCGGACGGCAGTTCGCTGTCCTGGCTGGATTGGCCGCCGGGCTGGCGACGAATCTGATACAGCAGATCCTGGAATTCGGCACGGTCACGCTTGAAGCCGGTAGTTGATACGTTGGCCAGGTTGTTGGAAATGGTCGTCAGGTTCATGTCCTGGGCGGACAGACCCGTCTTGCTGACCCAAAGTGCTGGAAGCATGAGCTTTCTCCTCGTGCGCCGCCGGCGCCACGCTATTAGCTGAGTTGCAGTACGCGCGCCATGGCAGCCGCATCATCTTCGGCGGTGCGCATCATCTTTACGTGCAGTTCGAACTGGCGGGACAGCGCCAGGATGGAAGTCATTTCGGATACCGCGTTGACGTTGCTCGCCTCGAGAAACCCCGAAACGACTCGTACGTTTGCGTCCGGCTCGACGGGCTGGCCATCTTTCAGGCGAATCAAGCCATCCGTACCCTTTTCCAGCTGCTTCGGATCGGGATTGACCAACTTGATCCGATCCACCGTGACCACGATGTTCGGGTTTTCGCCCAGAGCCCGGATACTGATGGTGCCGTCATGACCGACGTCGATCTTCTCCTCCGGCGGAATCGCGATCGGGCCACCGTTACCCATCACAGGCATGCCGTCGGCGGTGCGTAACATGCCCAGCACGTCAATATTCAGGCTGCCGGTGCGAACATAGGCCTCACTGCCGTCTGGTGCCTGCACGGCAATCCAACCTTCCCCTTCAATAGCGATGTCCAGATCGCGACCGGTTTCCTGCAATGTGCCGGAGGTGAAATCGGTGGCGGGACGCTCGGACATGGCATAAACCCGCGCAGGATGGCTATCACCAAAAACCTGCATCGAGCGGGCCTGTTCGAAATCCCGGCGAAAGCCCGTGGTTGATATGTTCGCCAGATTGTTGGCATGGGCCTGTTGTGCCCGCGCATTCTGGCTGGCACCGGTCATGGCCACGTAAAGCATCTTGTCCATCGACATCTCCGAGACGCGAGTTTGACACTTGCTGATCTGTTGACGATGAAAAATGCAAGGCCCGTGCCATAGCCGAACTGACAGGCAACAGATTGATTTATAACACTTTTATAAACACAAAGAAGGCCCGGATGGGCCTTCTTTTAGAGGAGTGGCGGAATACTGCCGCCAGCGGCAATCACACCTGCCGCACTATTACCGCAGATTAATGATGGTCTGGGTAATCGCACTTTCGGTTTCGATGGTCTTGGCGTTAGCCTGATAGTTACGCTGAGCGACGATCAAGTTGACCAGCTGGTCAGACAGTTCGACGTTGGAGTCTTCCAGAGCCCCCGCCTGCAACGCACCGAGCGTCCCAGAGCCCGGCGTGCCAACAACCGGCTCGCCAGATTCGAACGACTGCACCCACTGGGTCTTGCCCACCGGAGTGAGGCCTTGAACGTTGGCAAAATTGGCCAGAATGATCTGTCCCTGGACCTTGGATTGGCCGTTGGTGTAACGCGCAAAGATCACGCCGGTATCGTCGATTTCCAGGCCCGCCAGCTCACCGGTGGTGTAGCCATCCTGGGCAACGCTGTTCACGGCGAAGGCACTGGCGTACTGCGTTGACTTCGAGAAATCGAGCACGATGCCGCCTGGGTTTGCCAGCGCGCCATTGGCAGACCAGGTCGCTGGGGTGGCGCCGTTGGAAATCGCTGGAATCCAGCCTCCGCTGGGCGGATTGCCCGTAGCGGAATTCAGCGTAACTTTCCGATCAGGCGAAACGCTGAAAAGTCCAGAGCCACCATTATCGATAGCTGTCAGCGCACCGGAAGCATCGAATGTCAGCCCCATGACGTAAGGCTGAGGCGGCTCCTGTGCAGGACTAGCCGGATTGCGACCATCAATGAGCACTTTCATGTCCCAGGTATTGGCACTCGTCTTGACGAAATATTGCGTCATGACGTGGGCATTACCTTGCGAGTCATAGATGTTCAGCGACGTCGAACTGTTGTAGGTCGTGGGGTCGGCAGGGTTAAAGGTTCCGTTGGCGGCAGTCAGAGCTGCTGCCTGATTGGCTGGCAACGCCTTGGCTGCATTTCCCGCAGCCTGCGCATTGGTGATATTTGTTGCATTGACGAGCGCGGCAGCGCGTGCATCTTCAGCCAGCGCTGGGTCACCGCTCACCGCGAACTCAGCGTCATATGCAGCCTGCCCTGCAGTAGTAAGCGAGGTGTTATAGGCCGCGTCATACGCAGGCTGTAATGAAGCGTCATAGGCAGACTGCCAGGTAACTGGAGACTTCTGCGTCGAGTTCAGATTGAATGCCGTATTGATCTGACTGGTCGCCTTCGGCGCCTGATTAGTAGTCTGAATTTGCAGATCACCAATTACACCATTCTGCAGATTGCCGTTTCCGTCCACAGGGAAGCCTTGCAGCTTATAGCCAAAGTTGTCGACCAGGAAACCGCTGCGATCAGTGCCGAAATAACCAGCGCGGGTATAACTTACCGCGCCGTTATTGCTGACCTGGAAGAAGCCATTACCATTGATGGCCAGATCCAGCGCGTTCTGTGTGTAGTTGATATTCCCCTGATTGAACTGCTGGGAAATATTGGACATCAACACACCGCTACCCTGAGGGTTCTTGCCAGTGCCGAGCACGGACGCCGCATAGACGTCGGAAAACTCCGCACGCGACTGTTTGAAGCCTACGGTGCCGGCGTTGGCAATGTTGTTGCCGGTGACGTTGAGATCCTTGCTCGCGGCACGCAGGCCGCTAAGACCGATATTGAAGGACATTGAATCGCTCCTTTGCCGAGAGTGCGGCGGTTATTGTCCGATGATCTGGACCTGGGAGAGGCCGATGCTGCCGATACCGGCAAGGTTGAGCATCAGCTCCCCGCCGTTCTGCCCAAGCGTGACGCTGTCGACGTTCGCCGGCAGCAAGGTGTACAAGCCCTTGGTTTCACCCTGATAGGTAGCCTGGGCCTCGAAGCGATAGGTACCCGGCGGCAAGACATTGCCGCTGGAATCCTTGCCGTCCCACATGAACGAGATGTTGCCGGCCTCCTGCTGCCCCATGTTCACACGCCCGACTGCAGCACCGGTGCTGTCGTAGATATTGACGAACACGTTGCTGCTCGAGGTTGGCAGCACAAGGCTGGCCTTGAAGGTTTCGCTGGTATCCACCACCGCCTTGTCAGTCGGCACGATCACCTTGCGGCCAACCAGCGAGGAAGCCTGCAACGCCTGGGACGACTGATACCCGGACAGGATGGTCTGCATGCTCGAGTTCAGCTTTTCAACGCCCTCAACCGTACTGAACTGCGCCAGCTGGCCGATGAACTCGCCATTCTCCTGCGGCTCTAGCGGGTTCTGGTTGTTCAGCTGAGCGACCAGAAGCTCAAGAAATTCATTCTTGCCAAGGTCGTTGCCCTTTACCTCACGATTCTCACCGAACTGATACTGGTCGAGTATCGAGCTGGTGCCACCGACGCCGTTTGTAGTGCTCATGAATGCGTTCTCGTATGAATCACTGACCCAGCGTCAGCACTTTCTGCAACATGGTCTTGGCCGTATTCATCAGCTCGGCATTGGTCTGAAAAGCACGACTGGCCGAAATCATGTCGGCCATTTCTTCCACCACGTTGACGTTCGGGTAGTAGACGTAACCGGCTTCATCCGCTGCCGGATGGTTGGGCTCGTAACGCGCCTGAAGCTCACTCTGATCCTCCACCACGCCCAATACCTGAACGCCAACCCCCGCCTGATCTTGTCCGGCGAACAGCGATTGATCGGGCTGGCCGCTGGCCTGCTGAAAAACGGTGGCGAATACCGGATGGCGCGCCCGGTAAGTCTGATCGACGCTTGACGAAACGGTCTCGGCGTTGGCGATGTTGCTGGAAATGGTGTTCAGGCGGGTGCTTTGGGCACTCATGCCGCTGCCGGCAATGTTGAATACGCTGCTAAGGGACATGGGCTACTCCTTCATTCGCCGCGCAGGGCGCTCATCAGCCCCCTGAACTTGCTATTGAGCAGGGTGAAGCTCGCCTGGAAGTCCACGGCGTTCTTCGCATAATTGGATTGTTCGATCTGCAGATCGACAGTGTTCTGGTCGAGCGACGGGTGTGCAGGCGTACGAAAGCGCAGGGACGCATCAGCGATTTCCAGCCCTTCGGCTGCGATATGTCTATCGCTGGTCCGCGTGACGCCGAACCCACCCTGGCTGCGCGCCGACTGCTCGGCCAGCACACTGCTGAACTCCAGATCCCGCGCCTTGTAGTTAGGCGTATCGGCATTGGCGATGTTGTTGGCCAGCACCTCGGCGCGCTGCGAGCGAAAGCCAAGCGCCTTTTCGTGGATACCCAATGCCTTGTCGAAACTGATGCTCATGATCTGGACCTCTGCCGGATACAAGTCTGCTTGCGCAAACTGCAGCAAAGCCCATGCCACTACATGCAACATATTGATTTACAAGGGTTAGGCTCACGACAAGGACCAGCAATGCGTCAAAAGCGGCAAGGCTTTACCGCTTGCCTGCCACAACCGCCACATTGCATGACGGTTTTCTGCCGCCTGGAGCAGCGCTCATTTCGCCTTGTAGATGATACCTGGACTGCATTGGACCATCTGGTAAAGCTCGGGAAGTCCATTAAGGGCTTCCGAGGCGCCCAGAAAGAGATATCCGCCTGGGCGCAGCGTGGCGTGAATGCGCTTGAGAATGTCCTTCTTCACGTCCGCGGAGAAATAGATCAGCACATTCCGACAGAACACAATGTCGAATTTGCCCAGCGCGGCATAGCTGTCCAGAAGATTCTGGACCCTGAACTCGACCCGCGAACGGATTGCCGGCTTTACCGCCCAACGCCCCGGTGCCTTAACGTCAAAATAGCGTTGCAGACGGTCGCTGGACAGGCCGCGCGCAATAGCCAGGCTGTCGTACTCAGCGGCTTTGCAGGCAGCGAGCATGGTTCCGGAAAGCTCAGTGGCAACGATTTGCACCCCGGTCTTCGCCTGGCTTGGGTTGCTGCGCTCGTACTCATCGATTGCCATCGATAGCGAATAGGGCTCCTGTCCCGATGAGCAGGCCGCCGACCAGATTCGCAGGCGCTGGCCGGAGCCGGTTTTGAGCATTTCAGGCAGAACTCGACTCTTGAGCACCTCGAACGGGTACGTATCGCGAAACCAGAGCGTTTCGTTGGTCGTCATCGCATCAACGACCAGTTCCCGTAACCCACCACGCGGCTGTGCCTGGATTTTGCGCACCAAGTCGCCGAGCGTCTTGATGCCCTGCTGCTCCATCAGCTTGTTCAGCCGGCTGGACACCAAATACTGCTTGTTGCTGCCCAGCAGGATGCCGCACGTTTTCTCAAGAAATACCCGGAACTGCTCGAAATCCAGATCGACTGACACCAATAAAGCCTCACCATCATGAGAGGAGCTAGCCTCAGTTTGCATCCGCCTGCCTGATCCGCTCGGCCACGCGGGCAGCGAGATCGTCAGGCTGGAACTTGGCGAGGAAATCATCCGCGCCCGCCCGCTTCACCATGTTCTGATTGAACACACCGGAAAGGGAAGTATGCAGGAGTATATGCATACCCTGCATGCGCGGATCGTGTCGCACCTCGGTAGTCAGGGTATAGCCATCCATTTCCGGCATTTCAATATCAGAAATCATCATCAGGAATTCTTCTGCCGGCTTCTTGCCTTCGTCCGCCATCCGCTTCAGATAGTTCAGCGCTTCGCGCCCGTCGTTCAACTTGACGACCTCGATGCCTATATTTTCCAGACAGCGAGTGATCTGCTTACGCGCCACTGATGAGTCATCGACAATCAGCACGCGACAGGAGAGCGCCTTGGCTCGAGTGTCGGCATCGATCACCCCCGAAGAAACCTCCTCCGAGGTGGGAGCCACTTCTGCCAGCACCTTCTCCACGTCGATGATCTCGACCAGCTTGTTGTCGATGTGGGTGACCGCCGTCAGGTAATGATCGCGCCCCGCGCCTTTTGGCGGCGGCAGTATCGCTTCCCAGTTGAGGTTGACGATTCGCTCGACCGAACTCACCAGAAAACCAAGTGTTCGGTTGTTGTATTCCGTAATGACTGCAAAGGAGTTCTGCAGGTCCATTAGCGCCGACTTGCCTGTTGCCAGCGAGAGATCGAGGATCGGCAGCGTAGTGCCGCGAATGCTCGCCACCCCGCGCACCACTCGTCCACATTTGGGCATGATGGTCAGACGCGGGCACTGCAAAACTTCGCGTACCTTGAATACGTTGATCCCATAAAGCTGCTCGCCCTCGAGACGAAACAGCAACAACTCCAGACGGTTCTGCCCCACCAATTGGGTACGCTGGTTAACCGAATCCAGTACACCGGCCATGCCAGTCTTCCTCTCTGCTTGCAGATAATTGGGGCCAGACGAATATTAGACGCGGCACGCCCCTTGCTTTGGTTGGGATATGAACGTCCATATGACCATTTTCCGGCGCAGTCGCCAGATGCTGTGCGGCTACTTGCTACTCACAGCGCTGTGCGCGATGAGTCAATTCACGCACGCATCAACCATGTCACACCCTGACCAGCTTATCGACGTGACTGAGCAGTTTCTTGAGCGCGCAGTAGTGGACTATTTAAGTCGCAGCAGCATCGATGCGCGCCACGAAATCGCAGTCAGCCGCCTGGACCCCAGACTGCGTCTGAATCAATGCGACCAGCCGCTTGCGGCGAGCTTCGCTAATTCTGCGCCCCCCATAGGACGAGTCACGGTACGGGTAAGTTGCGAAGGCCATGCCCCCTGGTCAGTGTTCGTCCCGGCGCAGGTCCGACTCTACCGCGAGGTGGTCGTAGCCAATCGATCATTACTGCGTGATACGGTATTGGCCGACGCTGATGTGAGCCTCGCCGAGCGGGACGTGTCGAACCTCAACCAGGGCTATCTGACGCGACTCGACGAAGTACTGGGCAACAAGCTCACCCGCCCCGTACAGCCAGATCAGGTGATCACACCCAACCAAATGGAGCTGGCCAAGGTCGTACGGAAAGGCGATCAGGTCGTCATTACAGCCAGGAGCGGATCCATCAGCGTCCGGATGCCAGGCGAGGCGATGACGGATGGCGTCCCGGGCAAGCAGATCCCTGTTAAAAACCAGCGCTCTGGTCGAATAATCAAAGCCCGCGTTACTGGCCCCGGTCAGGTTGAAGTTGCAATGTAGCGGCAATGGGCCTGGCGCACTTTTCCGGTGTGCGATCCGGAAAAAAAAGCTAAAGTTTGCTCTATTGTTGCCGAACACATGGCAAGCGTCCTGATTCCTTCGAGGTTTGCATCATGGTCATCGACTTCAATCGACCGAACAGCCCATTGAACGCCCCTAACGGGCGCAGCAGTGTGCAAGGTAACGAGCGTCCCACCGGCACCCCAGCAGAGCCCGCAGGCGACGCACCGAAAACCGGCAGCGCGAGTGCCAGCACTGGTGACACCGTACAGCTGAGCCCCGAAGCCCAGCGCCTGCAACAGGCGACCGACAAGCTCAACGAGCAACCTGCGGTCGATCAGGAGCGGGTATCCAAGCTTAAGCAGGCCATTGCTGACGGATCCTATCAGGTCGACAGCAAGCGTGTTGCAGCCAAGTTATTGGCTTTCGAAACGCAGCGCTGAGCCTGATCCCACTCGCGAGCACGCCCAGAGTCTGAAATGAACGAAACCACCCTGCTGGAGCAGCTGACCGATGATATCGGCATGGCCCGCGAACTCCTTGAGCTGATCGACCAGGAATTCAAAGCACTGAGCGATCGCAATCTGACGGAGCTGGAGGCGCTGCTCACCAAGAAGCAGCCGTTGCTTGCCCTGCTTGGCCAGCACGGAGCCCAACGCAGCCAGTGGCTGATAGATCAGCAGCTGAGCGCCGATCGTGCAGGACTGGAAAATGCCGTGAGCAAATACCAAGAAGGCGCCAGCATTCTGGAAAAAGCCCAGCTGCTCGAAGCCGAGCTTGAGAACTGTCGTGGCGCCAACGAGCGCAATGGCCGATTGATCCGCGCGAATCAGGGAGCACTTGGAAGCATGTTAAGCATTCTCCAAGGCAAGGACGACACACCCAGCCTGTATGACAATCGCGGCGGGGCCTCCAAAAGCAAGCAGCAGCGGCCCCTGAGCCAAGCCTGAATCAACGCACCAGGACACAACGTGATGGTTATGAAGATGCGCCAGGGATCCGCGGACCGTGTCTAGCCTATTTCTGGACGAAGAAGGTCCGCAGCCGCCGAAACTTCTTACGGCGCCCCTGGAGATATACGCCAATCTGCGGCCACTCATCGATAACAACACCCCCCTCACCCTGCGCTTTAACGAGCGTAGTCAGCGTTATCAGACCTTCCTTGTGGAAATGAATCGCGAGACCGGCTGGATTGCGCTCGACGAATTGATTCCGAATGATGGCGAGCGCTTCCTATTACAGGGCGAAGCCTTTCATATCGAAGGCTTCTATGAGGGGGCACGGGTTTCCTGGGGAAATGACGAGAAAGTCCACGTCGGCGAAATAGATGGCGCTCGCTGTTACTGGATACAGACCCCAGCGGAACTGACCTACCATCAGCGCCGCAACGCCTATCGCGCGCAACTGAAAGAGCCAGCCGTCGCCGCCCAGCTTGGTGGTGCCGCCTTACGCAAAGCATTGGAAGGCAGGCTGCTCGATATCTCAGCTACTGGCTGCAAGCTCAGCATCAAAGGCAATCAACAAGCCAGCCTGCAAACCGGACAGGTGTACGAGCTGTCAGCAAGATTATCGATAGGGACCATCCAGACAGCAGTTGAGCTGCGACATCTTGTGATTGATGAGAAGCTTGATGCTTCCCTATGCGGACTGCGCTTTCACCGCCTTAGCGGCCTCACACAACGCCACATCGAGCGCCTGGTCTATCAACTGCAGCGCGACGCCCGTCGCGAGACGGCCGAAAGCCCTTTCGGCTAACGCATCAGCGATCCCACCGCCGCAAGCGCAGCCCCAGCCTTACCGCCCTGACTGAGGAAAACTCGTCTGAACCGGCGCCACGAACGAGAAAATGGCGTCCCAGAGAGGGGTCGAACCTCCAACCTTCCCCTTAGGAGGGGGATGCTCTATCCGATTGAGCTACTGGGACGTAATCGCGCGCCGAATGTTAGCGAGCCAAACACCATTTGTCATGCCTAAGGCCGTTATTGCTGACTTCTACACGAACTCAGCCTGGCCATTCTTGCATATTGCACGACGCCATAAGGCCTGCCGTGCAAAGCGCACGCCAAACACATCCTATAATTGATATAAATAATTGATTTCAAAGGATTTTATTTACTATCAGTCTTGGCATACCTGCTGCAAAGGAGAAGCAACCTAAACGTGACGCGAAGGATGACGCTTCATGAAACAGCCGGTTTATCTCCTCACCGCAGGTTTCGCACTTGCTGCGCTGACCGCCTTGCAATTGCCAGCCGCACAAACTCCATCGCCACGGGTTGAGATGAATATGCAGCCGACCTTTCAGCGCACCAGCGCAGATGAGGGCGCTCGGGTCATCACCCTTACCGGCAGCGAAACCAATACACGTTCACAGCCTCAGCGCTGGGTTTTTTAAGACGCCTCGAAACGCAATCGTTCCAAAAAGGAGAGAGGTTCGATGTCAAAATTCGCACTTACCTGTTTAGCCATGACTGCCGCATGCCTGTACGGAGCCTTCTTGGCCCCAGAGCTTGCGAACGGCCTCGTCCAGGCGAGCCGGGCCGGAACAGGAGTCTTTGGCACGCTATTCATTCTGGCGATGCTTATCGGGCGCAGGATCAAATTTGATCCAGTGCTTCGCTAGTTGATGGAGCAGGTCCGGATCCGCATAGGGCACTGCTTCACAATAGAGGCACATTGATGGCACAGCGACTTTACTAATCGCTCAGACGACGTACAATTGGCGCCATGAAGCCGTCTAGAGATTTTTCGGTGATAAGACGGAACAGCAAGTACTGTTGGTTGTCAGACCGGTGACCACCCCGGCAATACGCCAGCACGCCCACCTGACTAACCGGTTAATTATGCGCCCTATGAAACAGGCAGTTTATTCCAGCCGCACGGCTGACAAGTTCGTCGTTCGCCTTCCCGATGGCATGCGCGAGCGCATCGCTGAAGTCGCACGCAACCACCATCGCAGCATGAACTCAGAGATCATTGCGAGGCTGGAGCAGAGTCTTTTACAGGAAGGTGCGCTGGACGATGATCTCAGCATGCGCCTGGACAGTCCTGAGCTTTCCCTGCATGAGCGAGAGCTTTTGCAACGCTTCAGACAGCTCGCGCATCGCCAGCAGAACGCGCTGATCGCCCTGATTGCGCAGGATACCGAGCTGAACAAAGAAGACGACTAATTGATCGCGTGGCGTGAGAGGCAACAGCCGCCTCACGCCGCCTGCTCTGCAGGCTCGAAGTAAAGTAGACCCCACCTCCCCTGCGCCTCACCAAACACGACCCAGCCTAATCATGGCGCAGACCGCGCTTATCGTGCCGGCAAGGCAAGACTAGACTGCGCGAGGCCGCCTCCCCCGAATCATCAAATGCGGCGACGAACGCTTCGCTGCGGCCCCGCCGCGCCATCGAATGATTGGTCATGAGAACTGCTTGTGACAATCCAGGCGAGTCCGCCGACCGCCTGGCTATGAGGGAGCTTGTTCAGCCGACGAAGTTGAGCAGAACGCCCGCTGCAACGGCAGAGCCGATGACGCCCGCCACGTTCGGCCCCATGGCATGCATCAGCAGGAAGTTTTGAGGGTTCGCCTCCAAACCGACCTTGTTAGAGACACGGGCCGCCATCGGGACCGCCGAAACCCCAGCAGAACCAATCAGCGGATTGATCTTATTCTGGCTGAAGCGGTTCATGATCTTGGCCATGAAGATCCCGGCCGCGGTCCCACCGCAGAAGGCAACCATTCCCAGGACGAGAATGCCCAGGGTCTTGATCTGCAAAAACGCCTCAGCAGAAAGCTTCGACCCCACCGTTAGACCAAGCGCGATGGTGACGATGTTGATCAGTGCATTGCGTGACGTGTCGGCCAGGCGGTCTACAACGCCGCATTCGCGCAACAAGTTGCCAAACGCGAACATACCTACCAGCGGAGCCGCATCGGGCAATAACAGGCCCACCAGAAGGCAGAGCACCAACGGAAAGACAATCTTCTCGACCTGACTGACATGACGCAGCTGCGTCATGACAATCGCGCGCTCTTCCTTGGTAGTAAGTGCGCGCATGATGGGTGGCTGGATCAAGGGCACCAGCGCCATGTAGGAATAGGCGGCCACTGCAATCGGACCGAGAAGCTCCGGCGCCAGTTTGGACGTTACAAAGATGGACGTAGGACCATCCGCGCCTCCAATGATGGCGATCGATGCCGCTTCGCGCAGGGTGAACTCCATGCCTGGAATTCCAGCCGCTGTGAGAGCCAGGGCACCAAGCAGGGTAGCAAAGATACCGAACTGCGCAGCCGCACCGAGCAACAGGGTCTTAGGATTGGCAAGCATCGGACCGAAGTCCGTCATGGCGCCGACACCCATGAAAATCAGCAGTGGAAAGACACTGGTCGGCAAGCCCACTTCATAAAACAAATGAAGGATTCCCGCGCCCTCTCCCATATTAGCGACTGGAATATTGGCCAGAATACCGCCGAAACCGATCGGTATCAGCAGCAGAGGCTCGAATCCTTTGCGGATGGCCAGATAGATCAATCCAAGGCAGACCAGGATCATCAGCGCCTGCCCTGGCTCCAGATGATAGAGACCGGTCCCTTGCCACAGCTTGAGCAACTTATCCATGCAACTCCCCTTAAGCGATGCTCAATAAGCTGTCACCGACCGAAACCGCGTCGCCAACCTTTACATTGATCGAGGCAACCGTGCCGGCCTTGAAGGCCCGGATTTCGGTTTCCATCTTCATGGCCTCGAGGATGATCACCAGGTCGCCTTCCTGAACCAACTGTCCCGGCTGCACAAGCACCTTGAAGATATTTCCAGCCAACGGCGCCGCTTGAGGTTCGCCACTGGTTGGCGCAACTGCAGCGGTGCTGGCGGCATTCGCCGGAGCGCCACCGAGGGGTTTGATACCCTCGATATCACCGCCGTCTGAAACCTGCACAACAAACGACTTGCCATTGACGTCGACGGTATACACCTCCGGCTTGCCAGGTTCGCGCGCCGGCAAATCGCTGCCATTTGGCGCGGGTTCGAACGCAGCAGGGTTGCCTCGGTTCTCGAGGAATTTCAGTCCGATCTGAGGAAACAACGCATAGGTCAGAACATCATCAATCGAGTCCGCCGCCAGGGTAATGTTCTTTTCTTGCGCCAGCCCCTTGAGCTCGACGGTCAAGCGCTCCATCTCCGGCTGTAGCAAGTCGGCAGGACGGCAAGTAATCACCTCGGCACCGTCCAGTACGCGCGCTTGCAGCGCCGAATTGAACGGAGCCGGCGCCGCTCCGTACTCCCCCTTGAGCACACCAGCCGTCTCCTTGGTAATCGACTTGTAGCGCTCGCCGGTCAGGACGTTGATGACGGCCTGCGTGCCGACAATCTGCGAAGTCGGAGTTACCAGCGGAATGAAGCCCAGGTCCTCGCGGACTCGCGGTATTTCCGCGAGGACGTCATCGAATTTGTCCAGGGCGCCCTGCTCCTTGAGCTGGCCTTCCATGTTGGTCAGCATGCCACCCGGGACCTGAGCCACCAGGATCCGGGAATCGACACCTCGCAACGTCCCTTCGAACTTTGCGTACTTCTTGCGCACCTCACGGAAGTACGCTGCGATTTCTTCGAGCAACTCCAGATTCAGGCCGGTATCGCGATCTGTCCCCTGGAAAATCGCGACTACTGATTCGGTCGGCGAGTGGCCGTACGTCATCGAAAGTGAGGAAATAGCGGTATCGACATTGTCGATACCGGCCTCGACGGCCTTCAGAATCGCGGCAGTGGACAGGCCAGCGGTGGCATGGCACTGCATATGGATCGGAATGGCGAGACTGGCCTTCAAACGCGAGACAAGCTCGAAAGCCATATACGGCGTAAGGATGCCGGCCATGTCCTTGATCGCTACAGAGTCGGCCCCCATGTCTTCGATCTGCTTGGCCAGGTCAACCCACATTTCCAGGGTATGCACCGGACTGGTGGTATAGGAAATGGTGCCCTGCGCATGCTTGCCTTGTTGCTTGACCGCGCGCAGAGCGGTTTCCAGATTGCGCGGATCGTTCATCGCATCAAAAACACGGAACACGTCGACGCCGTTGACAGCAGCCCGCTCGACGAACTTCTCCACCACATCGTCGGCGTAGTGGCGGTAGCCCAAGAGGTTCTGTCCACGCAGCAACATTTGCTGGCGGGTGTTGGGCATAGCCTTTTTGAGTTCTCGGATACGCTCCCAGGGGTCTTCTCCCAGGTAACGGATACATGCATCAAAGGTCGCCCCGCCCCAACTCTCGACCGACCAGAAGCCGACTTGATCGAGCTTAGCGGCGATCGGCAGCATGTCTTCCAGGCGAACACGGGTGGCAAGGATGGATTGGTGCGCGTCACGCAGCACCACGTCGGTAATGCCGAGCGGCTGTTTAGCAACTGTCATGGAAGGAACTCCCTGTCCAGAGTCATCCGCGTCGCGCGCGGTGTTGATGAATCGCGGCCTGGATGGCTGCAAGAGTATCCGCATCTGTTTCAGCACTCGCAGCCTGGGCAGCCGCTACCTGAAGCGGCTGCTCTCTGACGAAGCGGCCGGTCAGATAGGACATCAGGCGAATGCAAAGGATCAACAGAACGAGGAAAGCGAAGACGAAACCGATGCCGAACAGCATGAGTTCGACGCCTTCGAGCAGGAGTTGGCTGGGGGTCATCGGGAGTTCCCTTGTCAGCAGCTCAAGCTGCTTGTTATTCGCTGCGTTAGTTCGGACACGTTTCGCGACACACGAAACGGCCGAACCTTAGCCCGAAACAGCGAAACAAGGCAAACCCCAATAAAGCGCGAAAACGCCAGTTACAGCAGAAAAATTGTCGCCAATCCGAGGAAAATGAAGAACCCGCCACTATCGGTCATGGCAGTGATCATCACGCTAGCCCCCATCGCCGGGTCACGCCCAAGCCGGGCCAGCGTCATCGGAATAAGGACCCCCATGAGCGCCGCAAGCAACAGGTTCAGCGTCATCGCTGCCGTCATCACCACGCCTAGAGACCAGCTACCGTATAGCCAATAGGCAACTGCACCGATTACCCCACCCCACACCAGACCGTTGACCAAGCCAACGCCAACTTCCTTGCGCAACAGCCTGGCAGTATTACCCGTGCCCACCTGATCAAGAGCCATGGCCCTTACAATCATGGTGATCGTCTGGTTGCCAGAGTTGCCGCCGATGCCTGCGACAATTGGCATCAGGGCTGCCAGGGCCACCAGCTTCTCGATAGAGCCATCGAAAAGGCCGATCACCCGCGACGCAATGAAAGCGGTAACCAGATTGACTGCCAGCCAGGCCCAACGGTTACGGACGGATTTCCAGACCGAGGCAAAGATATCTTCCTCCTCGCGCAGACCAGCCATGTTGAGCACTTCGGTTTCGCTCTCTTCACGGATCAGGTCGACCATCTCATCGATAGTCAGACGGCCGATGAGCTTGCCACTCTTGTCGACTACTGGAGTCGATACCAAGTCGTAGCGTTCGAATGCCTGGGCGGCGTCATAGGCATCTTCATCCGGATGAAATGTCACCGGGTCACTGGCCATGACCTCCGCGACCTGTTTTTCCGGATCATTCACCAGTAGCCGCTTGATGGGCAGCACACCCTTGAGCACGCCGTCGTAATCGACCACGAACAGCTTATCGGTGTGGCCTGGCAGCTCCTTGAGCCGCCGGAGATAACGAAGCACCACTTCCAGACTGACGTCCTCTCGGATCGTCACCATCTCGAAGTCCATTAGCGCCCCGACCTGATCCTCTTCGTAAGACAGAGCCGAACGGACTCGCTCACGCTGTTGAGCATCAAGGGTTTCCATCAGCTCGTGAACGACGTCACGCGGCAGTTCGGGCGCCAGGTCGGCCAGCTCGTCCGCGTCCATTTCTTTAGCAGCGGCAAGCAGCTCGTGATCGTCCATGTCAGCGATCAGCGTTTCCCGAACCGCATCGGACACTTCGAGCAGGATGTCGCCGTCGCGCTCGGCCTTGACGAGCTGCCAGACGGTCAATCGCTCATCAAGCGGTAGCGCCTCGAGGATGTGCGCGACGTCCGCAGGGTGCAGCTCGTCGAGCTTGCGCTGCAGCTCAACGAGGATCTGTCCCGGCTCTTCGCCAGGCTCGCCTTGCAGGCCGTCCTGGCGATACTCAAGATCCTCACCAAGGCGGTAGCGCTGGAGCAATTCAACCACCTGCGCCAGGCGGTCTTGCAAGGTCTCTTGAGGCTTTTTTGCTTCTACTTCTGTCATGGCGCACTCCACCCCCGGCCGGGGAATGCGCCAGGGGAAATCAATCAATCAGTACGTGATTGGCAAACTGGAAACTTGAGCGACTACTGGGTAAGTCCATAAGGGAAGGTTGTTCCACAGACCCTAGGGGGCAGATGCGGCAATCATAACATCGCGCTCGCCGGCACGACGCGCTCAAGCGCAGCCATTGCAGATAGCCGGGATTGAACTGCGCAAATCGACGGTGGCGAAGCCGACATTCTGTCGACGCCTTCACGCCGCGGCGAGACACGAATGAACGCGCAGCTTTTATTGAGTAGCCTGAGCGACCAGTCGTTCAGTCATGGAGGACGAACATGAAAGTACTGATAGTTGGCGCAAGCCTTTTCCTAATCGCCGCCCCGGCATTTCCAGCCAGCGTGTTTCGCTGCGTTGACCAATCGGGGCACGTCACCTTCAGCCAGCAAGGATGCCCGGAAACACAACACCAACAGCGACAACAGACAGCAAACCCAACACCCGGGTCCGGCAAAGCCGTGCTGATGGCGCCTCCACGGAGCAAAAGCGATGCGGCGCGCAGCGGGAATGCCGGATTGGCCATCGTGGCAGAGAAAGATGACGGATGCGGCAACCGGGTGAGCGGAAGCGCACGACGCAGCGCGATCATCAGCAAACAGATCCGCACCGGCATGACGCGCCGGGACGTCGAAAGCGCCTTAGGCCGGCCGGAGAATGTAACCAGCAGCAACGGCCGGGACCGCCTGCGCTTTCGCGATAGCAGCGGTCAGGTGCGCACGGTCAGTTTCGACGAGCACGGCTGCGTGCAGGGCAAGCGCTGACCGGGAAGCGAAAACGAAAAAGGGCCTGCATCGCTGCAGGCCCTTCTCTTGATTGGCGCACTCAGGAGGATTCGAACCTCCGACCGCTCGGTTCGTAGCCGAGTACTCTATCCAGCTGAGCTATGAGTGCATAAGTGATTGATAGACCAGTTCACTACTGGTTTCTTGAACAACCCGCATTTCTGCATATCGTTCGAGTATGGCGCACTCAGGAGGATTCGAACCTCCGACCGCTCGGTTCGTAGCCGAGTACTCTATCCAGCTGAGCTATGAGTGCGCTGAGCGTGCGCATTATAGGGAGTAAACATTGAGGGTCAAGCACTTTGCCGTAACGCTTTTCAGTGAAACAGGCTGCCGCGAGAATCAAAAAACCCTAGAACGCAAAATGGCGGAGAAGGGGGGATTCGAACCCCCGACACCCTTTTGAGGTGTACTCCCTTAGCAGGGGAGCGCCTTCGGCCACTCGGCCACCTCTCCGCAACACGGGGCGCATAATACCCATCTTTACCCCGTTTGCAAAGCCAAAAATTACAGAAAAATTAGTGGCTTGGTTCCTGATCCTTCTCTTTCTGGATCCGTTGGTAAATCTCCTCGCGATGCACCGCCACCTCCTTGGGCGCATTGACGCCGATACGTACTTGGTTTCCTTTCACACCCAACACGGTGACAGTCACGTCGTCACCCACCATGAGGGTTTCTCCAACCCGGCGAGTCAGAATCAGCATTCCTTTCTCCTTAAACGGATTCAGTTCAGTAAACAGTCTGCAAAGAAAAATACGGAAAATATCCGTAAAACATTGAAGCTAGAGCCTTTCACCAGCTATTGACCCGCACGTGTGAACCTAAAGTTCCTTTTCGCGCGGCCCAATACGACAGAAGGCGCGGACTAGCGCGCCTTCTGCGAATCATTCCGCAGTATTGCCGGCCGGAGCGTCCAATTCAAACGCGGTATGCAACGCACGCACGGCAAGCTCGAGGTATTTCTCCTCGATTACCACGGACACTTTGATCTCCGACGTCGAAATCATCTGAATGTTGATGTTTTCCTTGGCCAACGCCTCGAACATCCGACTGGCAACGCCAGCGTGTGAGCGCATCCCGACACCCACAATGGACACCTTGGCAATATCGGTGTCACCAATGACTTCGCGAGCGCCCATTTCCGCAGCGATGCCCTGCAGTACCTGGAGGGCGTTGTTGTAATCGTTGCGATGCACCGTGAAGGTGAAATCGGTGGTGTTATCGTGCGCAACGTTCTGCACGATCATATCCACTTCGACGTTCGCCGCACTGATCGGCCCGAGGATCTTGAAAGCGACGCCGGGTGTATCTGGCACACCACGGATGGTCAGCTTGGCCTCGTCGCGATTGAAGGCGATGCCGGAAATGATGGGCTGTTCCATGGATTCCTCTTCATCAAGGGTAATGAGGGTACCCGGACCCTCCTGAAAACTGTGCAGAACACGCAGCGGGACACTGTACTTCCCGGCGAATTCGACGGCTCGAATCTGAAGCACCTTGGAGCCGAGGCTGGCCATTTCCAGCATTTCCTCGAAGGTGATCTTGTCCAGTCGCTGAGCCTTGGCAACGACCCGGGGATCGGTGGTGTAGACACCATCAACATCGGTGTAAATCTGGCACTCATCAGCCTTCAACGCCGCAGCCAGCGCCACGCCCGTGGTGTCGGAGCCGCCACGGCCCAGTGTCGTGATATTGCCTTTCTCGTCCACACCCTGGAAACCTGCGACCACAACCACACGACCGGCCTTGATATCACGCTGGATACGCTGCCCATCGATCTGCAGGATTCGCGCTTTGGTGTGCGCACTGTCGGTGAGGATCCGGACCTGATTGCCAGTGTAGGAAACTGCCGGAACGCCGCGCTTGATCAGCGCCATCGCCAACAGCGCGATGGTGACCTGCTCACCGGTAGACACCATCACATCAAGCTCGCGGGGGACCGGCTGTTCGCTTATCTGCTTGGCAAGATCGATCAGTCGGTTGGTTTCGCCGCTCATGGCCGAGACGACCACGACGATATCATCACCACCTTCGCGGAATTTCTTGACCTTCTCGGCCACCTGTTCGATCCGCTCGACGGTGCCTACCGAGGTGCCCCCAAACTTCTGTACGATCAAAGCCATTGTTAGCCGCCTAAAGCCCGTAATGGGCATTCATTAAACATACAACCCCGAAAACCACCAAACACGTCATCAGCCGGGTCTGGCATTTATCGCTATCTGATGCAGTTCGGCCTCAAAGCCCCTGCTCGGCAAACGAAAGAGCAAGTGCCAGTGCATCGTCCAGCCTGGCCGGCTCGCTACCACCGCCCTGAGCCATGTCCGGACGACCGCCGCCCTTGCCGCCCACCGCAGCTGCCGCCTGCTTCATCAGGTCGCCGGCTTTCAGGCGAGAGGTCAGGTCCTGTGTCACACCAGCGACGAGCACCACCTTATCGTCCTGAACACCACCAAGGAGAATGACGGCACTACCCAGCTTGTTCTTCAACTGGTCGACCAACGCCAGCAATGCCTTGCCGTCCAGACCGTCCTGGCGCGCCGCAAGCACCCGCACGCCTTTGACTTCGACCGCAGAGCCAGCCAGGTCATTACCTGCTGCACTGGCTGCCTTGGCCTTGAGCTGTTCGAGCTCCTTTTCCAGTTGGCGATTGCGCTCAAGGATGCCACCGAGCTTGTCCAGCAGATTGTCGCGGCTGCCCTTGAGCAGATTCGCCGCTTCTTTCAGCTGCTCCTCCGCCGCGTTCAGGTAGGCCAGCGCCGGTGCTCCGGTGACCGCCTCGATACGGCGCACACCAGCAGCCACGCCGCCTTCACTGGTTATCTTGAACAGACCGATGTCACCGGTGCGGTTCACGTGGGTGCCGCCGCACAGCTCCACCGAGAAGCCACCGCCCATGGTCAGCACCCGCACGGAGTCGCCGTACTTCTCGCCGAACAGCGCCATCGCGCCCTTGGCCTTGGCGGTATCGATATCGGTTTCCTCGATTTCCACAGCGGAATTGCGGCGAATCTCGGCGTTTACCCGATCTTCCAGCGCGCGGAGCTGCTCAGGCTTGATCGCCTCGAAGTGGCTGAAGTCGAAGCGTAGACGCTGACTGTCCACCAGCGAGCCCTTCTGGCTCACGTGCTCGCCGAGGATTTCCCTCAGCGCAGCGTGCAGCAGGTGCGTGGCCGAATGGTTGAGCGCGGTAGCCTGACGTACAGTCGCGTCGACCGTAGCCTGAACACCAGTACCGACGCGCAGCGTGCCGCTGTCGACGATGCCGTGATGCAGGAACGCGCTGCCGGCCTTGCTGGTATCGCGAACGTCGAAACGCAGCCCCTGTGCCTCGAGGTAACCACAGTCACCGATCTGACCGCCGGATTCGGCATAGAACGGCGTCTGATCGAGCACCACGACGCCCTCCTCCCCGGCGCTCAGGCTGTCGACCACCATGCCTTCCTTGAACAGCGCCAGGACCTTGCCGGTGCCCGATGTGCCCTGATAGCCGATAAAGCGCGTTTCGCCTTCGACCTTGACCAGGCTGTTGTAGTCCATGCCGAAGGCGCTGGCCGAGCGCGCACGCTCGCGCTGGGCCTGCATCTCGCGCTCGAAGCCTTCTTCGTCGAGCGTCAGATTGCGCTCGCGGGCGATGTCGCCAGTCAGGTCGACCGGGAAGCCGTAGGTGTCATACAGCTTGAACACCACGTCGCCTGGAATGACGCTACCGGCAAGCCCGGCCAAATCCTGCTCGAGAATCTTCAGGCCCTGCTCCAGAGTCTTGGCGAACTGCTCTTCCTCGTTCTTCAGCACCCGCTCGATATGCGCCTGCTGCTGCTTGAGTTCTGGGAAGGCCTCGCCCATCTCCGCGACCAGAGCGGCAACGATACGGTGGAAGAAGCTGCCTTTGGCGCCCAGCTTGTTGCCGTGGCGGCAAGCGCGGCGAACGATACGGCGCAGCACGTAGCCACGGCCTTCGTTGGACGGTGTCACGCCATCGGCGATGAGGAAGCCGCAGGAGCGAATATGGTCAGCAACGACCTTCAGCGAAGCCTGACCTTCGTTGGCGCAGCCGATGGCATCCGCCGCCGCGTTGAGCAGGCTCTGGAACAGGTCGATTTCATAGTTCGAGTTGACGTGCTGCAGGACCGCACTGATGCGCTCGAGGCCCATGCCCGTATCGACGCTCGGTGCCGGCAGCGGGTGCAGTACACCGTCAGCTGTGCGGTTGAACTGCATGAATACGTTGTTCCAGATCTCGATGTAGCGATCGCCATCTTCCTCCGGCGAGCCGGGCGGGCCACCCCAGATGTGCTCGCCGTGGTCGAAGAAGATCTCGGTGCAGGGGCCACACGGGCCGGTGTCGCCCATCGCCCAGAAGTTGTCCGAGGCGTACGGGGCGCCCTTGTTGTCACCGATTCGGACCATGCGCTCGGCCGGCACGCCGACTTCCTTGGTCCAGATGTCGTAGGCCTCGTCATCGGTCGCATAGACCGTGACCCAGAGTTTCTCCTTGGGCAGATTCAGCCACTTGTCGCTGGTGAGAAATTCCCAGGCGTAGTGAATCGCGTCGCGCTTGAAGTAGTCGCCGAAGCTGAAGTTGCCGAGCATCTCGAAGAAGGTATGGTGACGCGCCGTATAGCCGACGTTTTCCAGGTCGTTGTGCTTGCCGCCGGCACGCACGCACTTCTGGCTGGTGGTGGCACGGGTGTAGGCGCGCTTCTCCAGGCCGAGGAAGCAGTCCTTGAACTGGTTCATGCCGGCGTTGGTGAACAGCAGGGTCGGGTCGTTCGCCGGAATCAGCGAACTGGAGGCCACGCGAGTGTGGCCCTTCTCTTCGAAGAAGCGGAGGAAGGCTTCACGGATTTCTGCGCTTTTCATAGATTTCTTCCAGAGGACTGCGGCCGAACGGCTGCAAAACGACACGGCGAGGCGGGACCACCGAAAGCCGGTTCGCAACTATCCAAACGGATAGCCGGCAAAGGGCCGCATTATATCGGGCCTGCGCGCCGGGTATAGGGGATAAAGCCGATTGAATCAAGCAATTCGACGTCAGTTGCGGCCCATGTTTTCGGCAAATTCGGCGAACGCGCCGACCACCCGAGGCACATGCTCATCGTGCACATCCAAATGGGTGACCAGCCGCAGCCGCGCCGCAGGCGTCAGCCGGATACCCCGCTGCGCGCAAAAGGCCGTCAGCGCCGTCGCTTGAGCGCCCATCTCGACGTAGACCATGTTGGTCTGCACCGGCTCCACGGCAAAGCCCAGCGCCGCCAGCTCGTTGCCCAGCCATTCTGCGCGCCGATGATCGTCGGCCAATCGATCGATATTGTGCTCCAGCGCGTATAGCCCCGCCGCAGCGAGAATCCCGGCCTGGCGCATGCCGCCGCCGACCATCTTGCGCAAGCGCCTGGCTTTGGCGATGAAAGCGTCATCACCGCACAGCACCGAACCGACTGGCGCGCCCAGGCCCTTGGACAGGCACACCGATACCGTATCGAAATGCCGGGTGATCTCCCGCGCATCGCAACCGAGCTTCACGGCGGCGTTGAACAGTCGCGCGCCGTCCAGGTGCAACGCCAGATCGCGCTGGCGGGTGAAATCGCGTGCCGCAGCCAGATAGTCCAGCGGCAGGACCTTGCCGTGCATAGTGTTTTCCAGCGCCAGCAGGCGGCTGCGGGCGAAGTGGAAGTTGTCCGGCTTGATCGCAGCCTCGATACGCCGGAGATCCAGCGTGCCGTCGGCCTCCATTTCGATGGGCTGAGGCTGGATCGAGCCGAGCACAGCCGCACCACCCCCCTCGTATTTGTAGGTATGCGCCTGCTGCCCGACGATGTACTCGTCGCCACGCTCGCAGTGCGCCATCAATGCCAGCAGATTGCTCATGGTTCCAGACGGCACGAACATCGCTGCGCTGAATCCGAGATCCCCCGCCAGCTGACGTTCGAGGCGGCTTACCGTCGGGTCTTCGCCGTAGACATCATCGCCGGTTTCGGCACGAAACATCGCCTCGCGCATATCGGCGGTGGGCTGCGTTACGGTGTCGCTGCGTAGATCGATGCCGCTCATGAGCTCACCTCTGTAGGGGGTCAGGCCACTGGTGACGCCTGCGATGCGATCAGCGCAGCAGGCGCGTGTTGAGCACTTTCGAGCCTCCGCCCAGCAGCGTTTCGGTCATGGCGATGAAGTCATCGGTGCTGACGGCATCCATGCGCATCAACCCGCGGCTGACATCATCGAGTGAATGACGGCTCTTGCTACGCTGACGGATCTCCTTGTCCAGATCCTGCAACAACAGGACCGCGCGGGCAGTCACTGGGCCGGTAGAGTTTTCGGTGCGCAGACTCTCGACCTTGCGGCTCCATTTGGTCAGATGCTCGCGCACCGCCTGGTAGCGATCCTCACTCATGCCGCCGGCACGTCGCACCAGTTCGATGGCGTAGTACTCGGCCAGACCCTCGCTGATCCAGTCGCTGCGGTCGGTGTCCTTGATGCGGCTGAACACATGCACCAGCTCATGCACCAGCGAGCTGGTGCCGTTCTCGCTGACCAGCGGGCGATCGGCATGCATGTACAGGGAATTTGGTCCAGACAGCCCGCCGCGCCACATGGGATCGCCGGCGCCGACGATCAGCAGCTTCGCCGGATCGCGGGGGAACACGTTCTGCACCTGCGGCCAGACGAAGGTCAGCATCGTCAGGATATCCATGCGCCGCACGCCCTCACCGACGGGGGCGGCAACGGTAACCTCCGTTTCGCCAAGCCTGGCGCGACGGGTGCCAAGCTTGCCGGCAAGCATCCAACCGGTCGGACGGTCGAACAGTCGCTCGCGGTTCTCCACACGGAAGCGGTTCTTGCCGATACGCGGCCAGCCGGTTTCGATGCTTTTCCAGCCCTCGGGTAGCTCGAAGGTGATTCGCGATCTCAGCTTCACACCATCCACCTGATCGAGCCGTGCCGGCGGCACCAGATCATCGCCACGGAACAACGCCCAGTCGCTGGTCATCCGCGCATCGAAGCGTCCATTGTCACGAGGATGGCTGATGCGGACGCGATAGCTGAGTCGAGCCTTGCCAGGCGCAGGCAGCCAGATGCCCTGCTCCGGTGCGTCCTGCTGCCATTCGCCGTCTGCCTCGAAGTCGCTGTAATAGCCCTCGTCGCCCAGATTGAACTGCAGACGACGAACCGCCTCGCCTTTTTCCAGAATCAACTGCACCACAGCCTGATCTTCCTCGGGAAGAAAGCGCACGTGGTAATCCAGATCCACCGACGTGGCAGCGTGAGCCTGCGCACCGACAAAAAGAACGAGAGCGAACAGCGACAGCAGTCGAGCGAGCATCGAAGAGAACTCCAAGGATCGGTAAACGCGAGGGAGGTAATGGTCTTGAGACGATGCAAACGAGGCTTAGATTCAACCGGCACGGAAAATCAGATGGTCTTCCCAGTTTTCCTCGGCAACGCTGCCTTCGGCGAGCATCCGGCCCGCCTGGGAGATTCGCTCGACATGAACGGCTTCGCGGTCACCACAAACCAGATGATGCCAAAGCGGCAAATCTTTACGCTCGGCGACCAGGCGGTAGGCGCAAGTCGGCGGCAGCCATTTGAATTGAGCAGCATCGGAAGCGTTCAGCTGAATGCAGTCCGGCACACTGGCGCGCCGGTTCGGATAGTCGCTGCACTGACAGGTCTTCAGGTCGAGCAACTTGCACGCAATGCGCGTGTAATAGACTGCGCCATCTTCCTCGTCCTCGAGCTTCTGCAGGCAGCAGAGGCCGCATCCATCGCACAGCGACTCCCATTCGACCGGGTCGAGCTCGGCAAGAGTTTTACGCTTCCAGAAAGGTTCGACCTTGGCCGCCATGATTGTAACTACCGGTGAAAACCGGCAAGTCTAGCCACTGGTGGATACCAGGCCAATAGCCGGTAGGCGGATGCGGCGACCGTCCGCCACAGGGAAGACGGCCGCACCCAGGTTATTGCTTGTCGAGCATCTGTCGATGGCTACGCATTTGCTCGAGCATTTGCTCCATGTGCTCAATGCGCATATCCAGCATTTCCTTGGACGGGTTGCCCATCATGCGACCACCGCCCATTGCGCCCGGCATCTTGCCGCCCTGCTTGCCCATACCGGGTCCGGGGCCACCCATCGGGCAGCCACCCATCGCACCCATTCCGGACTGCATGCTCTGCCAATGCTCGTCACGCAGCTTCTGCCGCTCCTCTGGCGTCTTGGCAGACTGCCAGGCCTGCCGATATTCCTGCATCTGCTGCCAATGCTGCTGCCAGGCTGCATTGTCATCAGCGGGTGTTTGCTGAGCACTGGCCGACATCGCCAGACCTACCAGCACCGAACCGACAATCAAAGAACGCGCTTTCATGAACCGTCTCCTTATGCATGTGCAGTCAGAAGAGAGTAGTCCCGATCCCCTCGCTAAACCTTGTCTTCAATCAGTCCGGCGGTGACGGATTTACATCGGATCGTTCATGCGCAGCAGCTCTTCGGGGAGATGCTCGATGTAATCGTCTTCGGCCGGCGGCATCTGCAGGTGGTACCCCTGCTCCTTGATATTGGCGAGCACCTTGGTGATGTCCTCGCGCGCCAGCTGGCGCTCGGGCGTCAGTACCATTTCGAAGGCCAGCTGTGGCGCACCGAAAGCGGCGATCAGCCCCTCGGGAACGCGTTTGAGCGCATCGCGCTTTTCCACGTAGAGGTACATGCCGTCCTTGCGTGGACTTTTATAGATGGAACAGATCAGCTTCATGGTCGTTTTTCCAGAACTTCAAGCAGGGCCTGCCCCATCCGTTCGCGGCGCCAGCCACGGAGCGAATCGGGCAGTTGATAGGGGCCATCGGGGTATCCGCTTTTCAGCAACGCTTCGAGGGTTTTCTTGCGCAGCATCAGCTCCGGAGCAATATCCAGCACCTTCGCTTCGTGTTGGCCGACCGCGCGCAGCTTTTTCAGTACGGACGAGACCTCCAACGGCAATGGCTCAGGCAGCGGCGCGGGCCAGTCCTGCTCGGGCGTTGCGGCCGCCTGGCCGATCATCTGCAGCAGGGCCTCGCCATCCTGGCGCACTGTGCGTGGATGCATGTCTTCGATACGAGCAAGGGTTACCAGATCCCGCGGCTGGGTGCGCGCCAACGGCCACAGACTGGCCTCGCGCAACACGCGATTGCGCGGCTGGTTGCGAGCCCGCGCCTGCCGCTCACGCCAGGCGGTGAGCACTTTCAGCACCGCCAGTTGCTGGGGTTTCAATCGCCACGCCTGCTTCACCTCACGATAGGCCTCCTCCGGGTCGGACTCGCGTTGCAGGTTGGCAACCAGCTCCGCCCCATCCTCAAGAACCCAGGCACGTTTGTCTTCGGAGAGTTTCGGCAACAGCGCCTCGTAGAGTTCGGCCAGATGTTGCGCATCCTCGGCGGCGTACTGCACCTGCATGTCGCTCAGAGGCCGCTGCAGCCAGTCCGAGCGTGTTTCGCCCTTGGGCAGTTCGATACCAAGCACGGCCTGCACCAAGCGCGAATAGCCCATGGAAAAGCCGATGTTCAGGTAACCGGCCGCCAATTGGGTATCGAACAGCGGCTGCGGCAGGCTGCCGGTGAGGCGCAGCAGCACTTCGAGATCCTCGCTGCAGGCGTGCAGCACCTTCACCACTGCGTTGTCCTGCAGCACCGCGGCGAATGCGCTCCAGTCACGCACGGCGAGCGGATCGATCAGGTAAGCGCGCCGGCCGTCGCCGACCTGCACCAGCCCGGCAATGGGATAGAAGGTATCGACCCTCATGAATTCGGTGTCCACCGCCACATACGGCAGTTGGCGCCACTCGGCGCACAGGCGGGTCAGATGTTCATCATCCAGAACCCATTGGGTTTCGATGGCCACACGGCCCTCCTTTTCGGCTGACGACCGGCGCGCGGCCGAACGAGGCGCGCAGTATATATCGAGCGTCCGACCAGCCGGGGGCATTCATGGCCGGCGTGCACGCTGGTAGTGTTCGCCAACAATTCGCTGCGGAGTCGTCCGATGCCACTCGCCCAACTCATCACTGCCAACCAGCTTGCCAAGCGCCTGCATGAGCCCGACCTGCTGATTCTCGACTGCCGTTTCGCGCTGGAAGATCCAAACCACGGCGAACGCAGTTACCGGCAAGGACACATTCCCGGTGCACACTTCGCCGATCTGGAAAAGGACCTGTCCGACGCGGTGGTCCCCGGCGTAACTGGCAGACACCCCCTACCCGACCCACAGCGGTTGCTGACACGCCTGCAGCAGTGCGGCCTCGATGAGCACAGCGACGTAGTGCTCTATGACGACGGGCCCGGCGCATTCGCTGCGCGGGCGTGGTGGCTGCTGGTGTGGCTGGGTAAACGCGAAGGTATCTACCTGCTCGACGGCGGATTGAAAGCATGGCGGGAAGCCGGACTGCCGCTGAACGACGCGACCCCGGCCAACGAGTCCGGCAGTTTTTCCGGAATGCCCGATAGCAGCATGACTGTGGACGCCAGCTGGCTGCAGGATCATCTGCAAAGCGCCGCGCTGACGATGCTCGATGCCCGCGCCCTACCGCGATTCCTCGGTGAGATAGAGCCCATCGATCCGGTTGCCGGGCATATACCTGGCGCGATCTGCGCACCGTTTACCGAGAACCTGGGCAACACTGGCTGCTTCCTCTCGCCAGAGCAGCTGCAGCAGAGGTTCGCTCAGCTATTCGGCGACAAATCACCCGAAGCCGCCGTGGCCTATTGCGGCTCAGGCGTCACGGCCTGCCACAACCTCTTCGCACTGTGCCTGGCCGGATACCCGTTGGCGAAGCTGTATCCGGGGTCCTGGAGCGAGTGGATTACCGACCCGGTCCGACCGCGCGCCTGATCTGCGGATCACGCTGCGCATGACGCGCAGCGTGGCCGACCAGTCAGAAATCGCCTATATGGTTTTCTCCGAAGTTACATTTGTTTTCACAACCGTTAGTCGCCATCTTTACGAAAAATTGCAATTCATTGTCTTGCTACCTGTCCGAGAAAGTTGCTAGGTTCCGACCCGCTTTTATCCCGGAGTAGTAGAACAATGAAAACAACATGGTTGAAGACCGCTCTCGCGGTAGCCGTAGGCGCCCTGTCCAGTCAGGCCATGGCCGCCGGTTTCGCCCTTAACGAGCAAAGCATCAGCGGCATGGGCACCTCCTTCGCGGGCCGCTCATCTTCCGCCGACGACGCCACCACCCTGTTCGGCAACCCTGCCGGCATGTCCCGCCTGAAGCGCGAAGAAGTCAGCTTCGGCATGGCGGCGATTCATGCGAAGACGGATATCAAAGACGCTAACAGCGCACCAGTTCCGACTGGGAGCAATGATGGCGATATGGTCCCGTTCACTGCCGTGCCAATGGGTTACTACGTCAAACCGATCGATGAGAAGTGGGCCGCTGGTGTTGGCGTCTACGTACCGTTCGGGATGATCACGGATTATGAAAACGGATTCCAAGGTCGCTTCTTCGGCGACTACAGCGAAGTACGCGTAATTACCGTGCAGCCCACAGTCAGCTACCGTTTCAACGATAAGTTGTCGATTGGATTCGGTCCTACGTTCAACCGCATCGACGGAGAACTGCAGAGCGCCACCCTTAACGGCGGCCGAGTCAAAGTCACAGGCGACGACACAGCGATGGGTTTCAACGCCGGCGTGCTTTATGAAATCACCCCACATACACGTATGGGCGTTACCTACCACTCCAAGGTCGAGTTCGAACTGGAAGGCGACACCAAACTTTCAGGCGCAGGCTTCGGTCCATTTGTGGGCAAGTACGATGCGTCGCTTGACCTGACCACTCCCGAGTCAGTTGACGTTTCTGTCACCCACGATCTGAACGACGACTGGACGCTCTACGCCGGTGCGATGTGGACACGCTGGAGTCGTTTTGAAGCGATCATCATTGAGAACGAAGGCATGTCGCCAATGCTTCCGAGCTCAGTGCAAACCATCGTTGAAGAACAGGACTGGCACGACACTTGGTCCTACGCCATCGGTGCGGCTTATAAGCTGAACCGTACTTGGACGCTGCGCAGCGGCTTGGCTTTTGATCAAAGCCCCACCAATAACGTGCACCGCTCGCCGCGTATACCTACTGGCGACCGGACCGCCGTCAGCTTCGGCTTGGCCTGGAATCCTACGGACGACGTGACCGTCGACCTGGCGTACTCCTATCTATGGGAAGAAGACACCAAGGTCCGCCGCGAAAGCCCGACCCGCGGTGTTTACAACGCCACGTACGAAAACAGCGCCCACGGTTTCGGCGCTGCGCTCAGCTACCGCTTCTGATGTAAGCGACACAAAAAAGCCCCGGTTCTCCGGGGCTTTTTCTTTTCTACCTTGCCAACGCCTTTTCCACCGCCGCGATCACCCGAGGATCATCCGGCTTCACTTTGCTGGAAAAATGCGCAACGACGCGGCCTTCCCGGTCGACGACGTACTTGTAGAAATTCCAGCGCGGCGCTGCCCCGGCCTGTTCGGCCAGTTGCCGAAACAGCGGCGTAGCGTCTCGCCCGCGCACCGGCTGGGTCTGGGTCATGGTAAACGTCACGCCATAGTTCACGTAACAGACCTCAGCCGTCTCGGCCTCGTCGTCTGACTCCTGAAAAAAATCGTCTGACGGCACGCCAAGCACCTCCAGGCCTTCACCCTTGTAGCGCTGGTAGAGCGCTTCAAGCCCTTTGAATTGTGGTGTGAATCCGCAATGGCTGGCCGTGTTGACCACTACCAGCGCCTTACCCTGAAACTGGCTGCACAGATCGACGGTGTCCTTGGAGCGCAGCTTGGGCAGCTCGTGTTGCAGCAGTGCCGGGCATTCGGCGGCAACCACCGAGGCGCTGGCGAAAGCCAGCATCAGGACTGCCAGTGGGCGGGTGATATTCATGGTCAGCTCTCCGATCACGGACTCAACACGCTACTCCCCAGCCTTGCTCGCGACAATGCCTGTAAACGTCGAAGCGTGTCCGGTCAATCACAGCCTGGCCAAACTGCAATATGATGCGGCCAGCCGCTTTGCACCGAACGAGGCCGTATGCCGCTATCTCGAGTGTTCCGTTACACCTTGGCACTGCTTCTGCTACCCGGCAGCACTGCCTTTGCCGCCCAGGTGCAGGTTGCCGTCGCCTCCAATTTCACCGCTCCGATGCAGGAGATCGCCGCACGCTTCGAGCGCGACACGGGCCATCAGGCGCGCCTCGCCTTCGGCGCCAGCGGCAAGTTCTATGCGCAGATTCGTAATGGCGCGCCATTCGAGGTGCTGCTTTCAGCGGATGACACCACACCGGAACGGCTTGAGCAGGAAGGTGCTGCCGTACCCGGTAGCCGCTTCACCTACGCCGTAGGGCGGCTGGTGCTGTGGTCGCCGATAGCCGGGTGGGTAGAGGATGGCCCTGCGCAGCTGAAGGCCGGCGGTTTTCGGCACCTCGCCGTGGCCAATCCGAAGACCGCACCCTATGGCGCTGCCGCCCAGGCCACACTGGCGCGTCTCGGCCTTGCCGAAACCCTCCGCGGTCGACTGGTGCAGGGTGAAAACATCGCCCAGACCTACCAATTCGTCGCCAGCGGCAATGCGCAGCTGGGCTTCGTTGCGCTGTCTCAGGTGGCGAAGGATGGCGCGATCACCGCCGGTTCGGGCTGGATCGTGCCCAGCGACTTCCACGCGCCGATTCGCCAGGACGCCGTGCTGCTGACCAAGGGCAAGGACAATCCTGCTGCCAAAGCTTTGATGGGTTACCTGGCCCAGCCGCAGATTCGCGAGCTGATCCAGTCCTATGGCTACGGGCTGGAGTAGCAGCATGCCGCTGGACAGCGTGGACCTGGCAGCAATCTGGCTGACCTTCAAACTGGCCAGCGTGACCACGCTGATCCTGCTGCTGATCGGCACACCCATCGCCTGGTGGCTGGCGCGCACCACTTCGCGCATGAAGGGTCCGATCGGGGCCGTGGTCGCACTGCCGCTGGTACTGCCGCCGACGGTGCTCGGCTTCTACCTGCTGGTGGCCATGGGGCCCAACGGTTTCATCGGCCAGTTCACCCAGAGTCTTGGCTTGGGCACCCTGCCTTTCACCTTTGCCGGGTTGGTCGTCGGCTCGGTGTTCTACTCGCTGCCGTTCGTGGTGCAGCCCTTGCAGAATGCGTTCGAAGCCATTGGCGAGCGGCCCCTGGAAGCCGCCGCCACACTACGCGCCAGTCCCTGGGACACCTTCTTTAGCGTGGTTCTGCCACTCGCCCGCCCCGGCTTCATCACGGCTAGCATCCTCGGCTTTGCCCATACCGTCGGCGAGTTCGGCGTGGTGCTGATGATCGGCGGCAATATTCCGGGGCAGACGCGCGTGGTGTCAGTGCAAATCTACGACCATGTCGAGGCCATGGAGTACGCACAAGCGCACTGGCTGGCCGGCGGCATGCTGCTGTTCTCCTTCCTGGTGTTGCTGGTGCTGTATGGCAGCCGGCTGAAGCAAGGGTGGCGCGGATGAGCGACGCTGCAACCCAGAGCGGAATCCAGGCACGTTTTCGCCTCGACTATGCCGACTTCAGCCTGGATGTCGACCTGCAGCTGCCCGGCCGCGGAGTGACCGCGCTGTTCGGTCACTCCGGCTCAGGCAAGACCACCCTGCTGCGCTGCGTGGCGGGCCTGGAGCGCTCAGGCCACGGCGAGCTGACCGTCAATGGTGAACGTTGGCAGAACAGTGCGCAGAACCTGTTCGTACCACCACACCGTCGCCCCATTGGTTACGTGTTTCAGGAGGCCAACCTGTTCACCCACCTTTCCGTGCGACGCAATCTGGAATTCGGCATGCGCCGAGTACCGGCACCACAGCGCCGTGTGGCGCTGGAGCAAGCGGTGGAACTGCTGGGTATCGACCATCTGCTCGAGCGCATGCCGGACCGACTGTCCGGCGGCGAACGCCAGCGCGTCGGCATTGCCCGCGCACTGCTGACCAGCCCGCGCCTGCTGCTGATGGACGAACCGCTGGCCGCGCTCGACCTCAAGCGCAAGAGTGAGATCCTGCCTTATCTGGAACGCCTGCATGACGAGCTGGATATCCCCGTGCTCTACGTCAGCCACTCGCCGGACGAAGTGGCGCGGCTGGCCGACCACGTGGTGCTGCTGGAGCAGGGCCGCGCCATCGCTCAGGGCGAACTGCGCGAGACGCTGGCGCGACTGGACCTGCCGACCGCCTTCAGCGACGACGCCGGTGTGGTGATCGAAGGCGAGATTGCCGGACATGATGCCGAGTACCACCTGACCCGGCTGAGCTTTCCCGGCGGCGAAGTGCTGGTCTCGCAGCGTCCGGAAGCCCTGGGCCAGCGTCTGCGCTTTCGTGTGCACGCCCGCGACGTGAGCCTGGCGCTGCAGCGCGCCGAAGGCAGCAGCATCACCAACCTCCTGCCCGCCCGGGTCGAGGCCATGGTCGCGGCCGATACCCCCGCGCACGTGCTGGTGCGCCTCGATGCCGGTGGCACGCCGCTGCTGGCACGCATCACCCGGCGCTCGGCGGATCAGCTGGCCATCACGCCCGGTCAGGCGCTGTGGGCGCAGATCAAGACGGTGGCGCTGCTGGGCTGAGCCGAATCAAGCCTGGGCCGGTTCCGGCAGCTTGGCGATCACCTTGATCTCGAACTGGAAGCCGTACAGCCAGGTAACCCCAACCGCAGTCAGCGTCGGATGCGGCGCTGCGCCCCAGTATTCGGGCACGACGCTCCAGACCCGCTCGAAGATCGCCTGCGGATCGACCATGAACACGGTGACGTCGATGACGTCGTCGAAGGTGCAGCCAGCCGCCTGCAGAATCGCGTTCAGGTTATCGAACGCGCGCCGGACCTGCGCCTCCAGCTCCGGTTCGGGTGAGCCGTCCTCACGACTGCCGACCTGTCCGGAGACGAACAACAAACCATTGGCACGAATGGCCGGGGAATAGCGATTGCGCTCGTAAAGCGCTTGGCGTCCTGGCGGACAAACAACTTCACGCGGTGTCATGTGCAACCTCCAGCAAGGGTCGGAGCGACCCGTTGAATGAAGGCCTCACTGTAGAAGGCGCATAGCGCTGGATAAACGCGCCAGGTCGCTCAACACTATTTGCGTAATCCAAACAATCCGCGGAGTTCAGGATGGACCGTTTCGATGCGATGCAGGCTTTCGTTCGTGTGGTGGAGACCGGCAGTTTCACCAAGGCCGCCGAGACCCTGCGCATCAGCAAGACCAGCGTCACCCAGCAGGTCCAGCAACTCGAGGCGCGGCTCCGCGTCAGACTGCTCAACCGCACCACGCGCAAGGTCAACGTCACCGCCGACGGTGCCGCCTATTACGAACGCGCCCTGCGGCTGCTCGCCGATCTGGACGACGCCGAAACCAGCCTGTCCGCCGCCGCGGCAGTGCCCCGAGGACGCTTGCGGGTGGACGTCCCCAGCCCACTGGCGCGGATGATCCTGATTCCGACATTGCCGGCGTTTTATGCGAAGTATCCGGACATCCAGCTGGACATGGGCGTCAGTGATCGGCGGGTGGACCTGATCGGGGAGAACGTGGACTGCGTCGTGCGTGGTGGGGAAATCACCGACCAGTCACTGATCGCCCGCCACGTCGGCGACCTAAGACTAGGCGTCTACGCGGCACCAAGCTACCTGGCGCGCAGCGGCGTGCCAGCCCTTCCGAGCGAGCTGGAAAACAGCCACCACCGCGTTGTCGGCTTTCTCTGGGGTCGCACCGGCAAACCCACACCGTACGTCATGCAGCGGCAAGAAGAGCAGGTTCAAGTACACGGCCGCTATGCGCTTGCCGTGGACGACGGCAATGCCTGTCTGGCCGCGGGGCTGGCCGGGCTGGGCATCATCTGGCTGCCGGAGTACATGGTCAGAACGCACCTGGCCAACGGCGAGCTGGTGCCACTGCTGCAAGACTGGCGACTCGATGACATGCCGCTGTATCTGGCATTCCCGCCGAATCGACATGTCAGTGCCAAGCTGCGCGTGTTCATCGATTGGGTCGTCGAGCTGATGGCGCTGCATGCGCCCGTGCGCGACCGCAGACCGGAGGCCAGCCGCTAGAGCTGCACCGCCAGCCCCACCAGCACCGCACACTCCACCAGCTCCAGCAGCGCACCGGCGGTGTCGCCGGTGGTGCCGCCGAGGCGACGCAGCATGGCGCGCCGCGCCAGCAGGAACGTCACCACAGCCAGTGCCAGAGCGATCAGCCCGCTGCTGCCGAACAGCAGGCATCCGATTGCTACCAGGAGCAGAACGCCCTTCGCCCAGGTGCGCGGCAGATTCGTTGCCAAAGCATGGCCAAGGCCATTAGGCCGCACGTACGGCGTGCCAAGAAACAGCGCCAGCAGCACCGCGCGACCCAACAGGGGCGCCAACAGAAGCGCCACATAGTGCTGGGCCTGCAACAAAGCCAGCAGCGCCGCGAACTTGAGTAGCAACAACAGCACCAGGACCACCACGGCCACCGGGCCGCTGCGCGGGTCCTTCATGATCTGCAGCGTGCGCTCGCGGTCGCCGAAGCCACCCAGCCAGGCGTCGGCGCTGTCGGCCAGGCCATCGAGGTGCAGGCCGCCGGTCAGCGCGGCCCAGAGGGTGAGCAGCAAGGCCGCCTGTAACAGCGGCGGCGCCCCATCCAGCACAAACGCGGCCAGACAGAGCAACGCGCCGAGCAACAGACCGACCACGGGGTAATACAGCAATGAGCGCCCCTGCTGCTCGGGCTCCGGCATTGCCGGCAAGCGGATCGGCAGGCTGGTGAGAAATTGCAGGGCGATCAATAGCGGCAGCATCGGCACGTCCCTATTCGCCAACGGCGGTGAGTTCGCCCGCCGAAAAAGGGCTGAGCGGAAGCAGCTCACCGTGGGCGACTACCACCTCCATCAGCCGCTCCCGTGGCAAGCCGCGCGCGCGCGCCAGCAGCAGGCGCATCACGCCGGCATGCCCGACGATCAGCATGCGCTGCCCGGCGAAGCGTTGCTGCAGCCGGGTCATGGCAGACAGAACCCTCGCCTCGAACTGCACCAGCGGCTCACCACCAGGCGGCGTAAATCCATAGGGATCGGCCCAGAACAGGCCGAGCGCCTCGGCGCTGTGCTGCATCAGCTCCGCGGCGCTACGACCTTCCCAGTCGCCAAAATGCAGCTCGCGCAGATCTGGCTCCAGCCGCAGCGGCAGGCTGTGCTGCGCGGCGAGCTCGTGAGCGAACGCGGCACAGCGCTGCAACGGCGAGCTGACCAGCACGTCCCAAGGACCGGCATGGCCTACGGCACCACGCATTTGCTGCCAACCACGCTCAGTCAGCGCATCGTCGAGGCTGCCGCGAAAGCCGCCGCCCTGCTCGGTCTCGCCGTGGCGCAGCAGGTCGATACGGGTCGTCACGCCGACTGACCCGAAACCGCCGCCTCGGCGAAGGTGGCCATCTCGTTGTGCAACGCGCAGGCCTGCTGCAGCAGCGGCACCGCCAGCGCCGCACCGCTGCCCTCGCCGAGGCGCAGGCCGAGGTCGAGCAGCGGCGCCGCCTCGAGCGCCTCCAGCAACGCCAGGTGGCCGGGCTCGGCGGAGCGATGGGCGAACAGTAGCCAGGGCCGGCACGCCGGATTCAGGCGAACCGCGCACAGCGCGGCGGCGCTGCAGATAAAGCCATCGACCAGCACCGGGACGCCGAGCTGCGCACAGCCCAGATAGGCTCCGGTCAACGCCGCCACTTCGAAGCCGCCAAGTCGGCGCAGGGCTTCCAGTGGCGCGCCGCAGTGCGCGGCATGCAGCCGCACGGCGCTCTGGATGACCTGTTCCTTGTGTCGAACGCCGGGTACATCCAATCCTGTCCCCGGCCCGACCAAGGTTAGCGTTGAACGCGGCAGCAGCACGGCGGCCAGCGCGGCGGCACTGCTGGTGTTGCCGATACCCATCTCGCCGCCGATGAATAGCTGCGCCCCGCCGGCTGCCGCGCGCTGCGCAGCTTCCCGTCCGGCCGCCAGCGCCTGCCACAACTGCTGCTCGCTCATCGCCGGCTGCCGCATGAAGTTGGCCGTACCCGGACCGAGCCGCAGATGGCTGACGCCGTCCAGCTGCAGCGGCTCGACCGTGCCCAGATCGATCACTTCCAGCGGCGCAGCCAGCCGGCGTGCCAGCACGCTAAGTGCCGCGCCGCCAGCGACGAAGTTGCGCAGCATCTGCCCGGTCACCGCCTGCGGGAAGGCCGAAACGCCCTCCTCCATCACCCCGTGATCGCCGGCGAACACGCTGATATGCACGCGCTCCGCCTGCGGTCGTTCGCAGCCATGCAGGGCTGCCAGCTCGACCGCCAACTGCTCCAGCCGCCCGAGCGCGCCCTGCGGTTTGGTCAGCTGGTCCTGCCGGGCCAGTGCGCGCTCGCGCATCACCGCATCCAGTGGCTGGCATGCTCCATTCCACCATTCGTCCATCATGTCGCTCCTTTGAGAATCATCGGCAGCCCGGCGACCATGAAGGTCACCCGCTGCGCCCGTTCCGCCACGGCCTGGTGCAGCCAGCCGGCTTCGTCCACATAACGCCGGGTCAGCTCACCCAGCGGCACCACGCCGAGGCCGGTCTCGTTGCTGACCAGCAGAATGCGGCCCGGCAACTCGACCAGGCATTCGAGCAAGGCATCGCACTCTTCGGCAAGGCGCGGCGGATCGTCGAGCATCAGCAGATTGGTCAGCCACAGGGTCAGGCAGTCGACCAACAGACAGCGCTCTGCGCCGGCCTGCTCGCGCAGCACCCGGGCCAGCTGCAGCGGCTCCTCAACCTGCGCCCAGTGCGCCGGGCGCCGCTCACGGTGATGGGCGATGCGCTCGGCCATCTCGCCATCCAGCGCCTGGCTGGTGGCGATATAGGTAACGGCGAGACCGCTCTCCAGGGCTTGCCGCTCGGCAAAGCGACTCTTGCCCGAGCGGGCGCCACCAAGAATCAGTTCCCGCATGCTCAGCCTCCAAGCCCGCAAAGCGCGCGTAATCGCGGGGTATCCAGATGCATCTCGACCAGATCGGCCAGGCGCTCGATCTCGCGTTCGCGCAGCGCGTGGTAGTCGACGGTCTGCACCGCGTCGAGCCCGGCCCAGCGCAGCAGCGCCGCACAGGCCTCGGGCCCTTCGAACAGGCCGTGCAGATAGGTGCCGAGGATCTGTCCATCGGCACTGATGGCGCCATCGCAGCGCCCGTCGTCCAGTCGCACCGCTGGCTGCTCGAGGGCCGGGCCACTGCTGACGCCGGCATGGATTTCGTAGCCGGTAACGCGGGCGCCGCCCGGCAGCAACCGGCCGGTGACGTTGCGCAGCTGTTTTTCAGCCTCGAGCACGGTGGCGATATCCAGCAGGCCGAGCCCTGCGCTTTCGCCCGCCGCGCCTTCCAGCCCGAGAGGATCGGCAATGCGCGTGCCGAGCATCTGCAAGCCACCGCAGATACCCAGCAGCTTGCCGCCATAGCGCAGGTGCTTCCAGATGGCCGTCTCCCAACCATTGGCACGCAGCCAGGTGAGGTCGGCGCGCACGCTTTTCGAGCCGGGCAGGATGATCAGATCGGCGGCGGGAATCGGCTGGCCGGGACCGACGAATTGCAGGTCTACCTGCGGGTGCAGGCGCAACGGGTCGAAATCGGTGTGATTACTGATCCGCGGCAGCACCGGCACTACCACCTTCAGCGCCTCGCCGGTCTTGCCGGACTGGCGCACGTCGATGGCATCCTCTGCCTCCAGATGGAAATCCATCAGATACGGCAGCACGCCCAGCACCGGCTTGCCGGTGCGTTGTTCCAGCCAGTCGAGGCCGGGCTGCAACAGCGCTATATCGCCACGGAAACGGTTGATGACGAAGCCCTGCACCCGCGCCTGCTCGCTTTCCGAGAGCAACGCCAGGGTGCCGACCAGATGGGCAAACACGCCGCCCCTATCGATATCGGCGATCAGGATCACCGGGCAGTCCACCGCTTCGGCGAAACCCATGTTGGCGATGTCGCCGGCGCGTAGGTTGATCTCCGCAGGCGAGCCGGCGCCCTCGACCATCACCACGCGATAAGCCGCGGACAGCCGGCGATGCGAGTCGAGCACCGCCTGCATCGCCACGCGTTTGTAATCGTGGTAGGCGACAGCGTCCATGCTGGTGACCGCGCGGCCGTGGATGATCACCTGGGCACCGATGTCGCTGTTGGGCTTCAACAGCACCGGGTTCATGTCGGTGTGCGGCGCAAGATTCGCCGCCTGCGCCTGCACCGCCTGAGCCCTGCCGATTTCGCCGCCATCGGCGGTCACTGCGCTGTTGAGTGCCATGTTCTGCGGTTTGAACGGCACCACCGCGACACCCTGGCGTGCCAACCAGCGGCACAGCGCCGTCACCAGCGTGCTCTTGCCGGCATCCGAGGTGGTGCCCTGCACCATCAGCGTGGTCATGGATGTTGCTCCCTGAAGGATTGCAGCGCCTGATCCAGGCGCGCCCAGCCGACATCGGTCGGCAGGCCGAAGCGCAGGCTGGAAGGCTGAGCGAAAAGCCGGGTGAGAATGCCGCGACGGGCGAGAAAGTCATGCAAGAGCGCGGCGTCGGCGCTGACCCACCACTGGAACAGTGCGCAGCCACCGAGCGGCGCCAGCTCGTGGCGCCGCAGCAGATCAACCAGACGCTGGCCGTCGCAGTGCAGGCATTCGCGCTGACGCTGTTGAGCGGACTGATCAGCCAGCAGCTCGGCAGCGAGCTGCCGGGTCGGGCCATTCACCGTCCAGGGCCCGAGCAGCCTGGCGAGGGAACGCAGCAGGCCGGCATGGGCCAGGACGAAGCCCAGTCGCGCGCCGGCCAGGCCGAAGAACTTGCCAAACGAGCGCAACACGATCAGCCCCGGCAGGTGGCTGTGCGCAGCCAGGCTGTGCTCGGGCGTGCAGTCCATGAACGCCTCGTCCACCACCAGCCAGCCGCCGTAGGCTGCCAGGTCGCTGCGCCATTCGAGCAGCCGTTGCGGTGCGACCAGCTGACCGGTGGGGTTGTTCGGGTTGACCACCACCAGCACGTCGAGCTGGTCCAGGGCACGCGGTACGCTGGCCTCGCAGAGCTCGACCACGCGATGACCGGCGCGGCGCCAGGCCTCGGCGTGCTCGGCATAACAGGGAGAGATGATGCCGACTCGTGCCGAACCGCGCAGGCGCGGCAAGGCCTGAATCGCACTCTGCGAACCGGCCACTGGCAACAGCGCACGCGCGCCATAGCACTGTCGGGCCGCCGCTTCCAGGCCATCATCGGGCTCCGGCAGGCGTGTCCAGGCGCCGCTGGAAATGCTCGGCAACGGCGGATGATAAGGGGCGATACCGGTGGAAAGGTCGAGCCAATCCGAAAGCGGAATGCCGTAGCGCTGCGCCGCTGCGCGTAGACGTCCACCGTGCTCAAGCATAGAGCCAGCCACCGAACAGCAGCGCCAGCAGCCAGACGCCGACGCCCGCCCAGACCAGATCCAGCGCATGCTCGATATGCCGCGCCTGCGGAGCCTTGCCCCGCCCCAGCTCGGGCCGCGCATGCACTTCACCGTGATAAATGGCGGAGCCGCCCAACACCACACCCAAAGCTCCAGCCCCGGACGCCATCACCGGACCGGCGTTGGGGCTGTCCCACAGCGGCGCCTGGGTGCGCCAGCAGCGCAGCGCGCGCCGGGTTCGCCCAAGCAATGCATAGGTCAGCGCAACCAGCCGCGCCGGCAGGTAGTTGAGCAGGTCGTCGATGCGCGCCGCGGCCCAGCCGAAGCGCTCGAAGCGCGCGTTGCGATAGCCCCACATGGCATCCAGCGTGTTGCTCAGGCGGTACAGCACCACACCCGGCGCACCCGCGACGATAAACCAGAACAGCGCGGCGAACACCGCGTCGCTGCCGTTCTCCAGCACCGACTCGGTAGCCGCGCGGGCCACGCCCTCCTCGTCCAGCTGCGTGGTGTCCCGGCTGACGATCCAACCTACGCGGCGTCGCGCCTCTGGCAGATCGTTTCGCCACAGCGCCTGCGCCACCGGCATTGCATGCTCGCCCAGGCTGCGCAAACCCAGGGCCAGATAGAGCAGCACGATCTCCACCAGCCAGCCGACACTCGGTAGCAGGCTTAGCAGCCAGGCCAGCAAGGTCAGTGGTAGCACCGCCAGGCACCAGGCGGTCACCCCGTGGCTGCGCCAGCCGCGCGCCGCAGCCCCGTTGAAATGCTGTTCCAGGCGATCGGCCAGGCGACCGAAGGCCACGAGTGGATGCGCCCGCTTCGGCTCGCCAAGCAACGCATCCAGCAGCAGCGCCGCGCTAACGGTGAGGAAAAGACTCACTCGGCCCTCTGCGCACAGGCACTGATCAGCGCATGCAGCTGGCGTACGCCGTCTGTCAGCACCGCCGGGCCGGGGTTGAGGATGTCCGGCGACTTGATCTCGTGCAGCTGGCCCGTGCGCACCGCTGGAATCGCCTGCCAGCCCGGCCGGGCCGCCACCTGCTCCGGCCGGAAGCGGCGCCCGCACCAGGAGCCGACGATCAGCTCCGGCGCGCGGCGCACCACTTCCTGCGGGTCCTCGATGATCCGGTCCTTGGCGCGCTTGCATGAGGCCAGCTCGGCGAAGCAGTCCTCGCCACCGGCCAGTTCGATCAGCTCGCTGACCCAGGCGATGCCGGAGATCAGCGGCTCGTTCCATTCCTCGAAATACACCCGCGGCCGGCGCGGCAAGGCGGCGGCGCTGGCGCGGATGACGTCCAGCCCCGCCTGCAGTTCAATGGCCAACGCCCGCGCGCGCTCGCCGGCGTGCACCAGCGCACCGAGGGTCTTGATCATGCGCAGGATGCCGGCGATGTCGCGCTGATTGAACAGGTGCACTTCCAGCCCTTCGCGCGCCAGCTCGGCGAGCATGTCGCCCTGCAGGTCGCTGTAGCCGAGCACCAGGTCCGGTTCCAGGGCGAGAATCTGCTCATGCTTGACGCTGGTGAAACCGCTGACCTTGGGCTTCTCCTTACGCGCCTGCGGCGGCCGCACGGTGAAGCCGGAGATGCCGACGATGCGCGCCTGCTCGCCAAGCAGGTACAGCGTTTCGCAGGTCTCGGTGGACAGGCAGACGATGCGCTGCGGCCCCTTGCTCATTTCGCCTCCCAGGCATTCTCGAAAACCAGTTCGTGCAGCGGTCGTGGCGTGGTCCAGCCTTCCAGTGCCAGCATCGGTGCCGGGTAGAACTCATGCACAGGCCCGAGGCAGAGGATCGCCACCGGCTTGGCGCCATCCGGCATGCCGAGCAAGGCAGCCAGCGCGGCGGGATCGAACAGTGACACCCAGCCCATGCCCAGACCTTCCGCCCGCGCCGTGAGCCAGAGGTTCTGGATCGCGCAGGCCAGCGAGGCGAGGTCCATCTCCGGCAGCGTGCGGCGGCCGAAGATATGTTGCTCGCGGCCATCCATCAACGCGGCAACCAGCAGCTCGGCACAATCCTCGATGCCTTCCACCTTGAGCCGCATGAACTCGGCGGAACGTTCGCCGAGCGCCTCGGCCGTGCGCTCGCGCTCCTCACCGACCAGATCGGCGATGGCCGTGCGCAACTCGGCGCGGCTAATGCGGATAAAGCGCCACGGCTGCATCAGGCCGACGCTGGGGGCCTGATGCGCGGCCAGCAGCAGCCGCGACAGCAGCTCCGGCGCCACCTCGCCGCCGGCGAAATGGCGCATATCGCGGCGCTCACCGATGGCGCGATAGACCGCCGCGCGCTCCTGCTGGCTGAAGGCATGCGCGCTCATGGCTTGAGCAGCGCCGCGGCGGCTGACGGATCGGACGGCAGGTAAAAGTGGATATAGGAGGCCGTCAGCCGGCCATCTCGATAAACCGCTTCGGCTGTGCGCTTGTAGTTCGGACACTCGCCGCGAGCCAGCGGCTCGAGTGGCGACTCCAGCGCGGAATGATGGAACGTGTGGCCGCGCAGCCGCCCTTCCGGCAGCTCAACTTCCTGCAACGCCAGCGCAGTCAGACGCTTCTGCATGCGCGCCTCCCCGGGCAGCAGGCCGAGCATCTGCGCGCGCTCGTCGCCGCGGTCGGTCAGTCCGTCGAGCAGGTAGAGCATGCCGCCGCACTCGGCGAGGATCGGTTTGCCAGCCGCATGGTGCGCGCGAATCGCCTCGGCCATCGGCCCGTTGCGCGACAGTGCGCGCAGATGCAATTCGGGATAACCGCCCGGCAGGTACAGGCTGTCCACGGCCGGCAAGCGGGCGAAGCGCAGCGGCGAGAAGAACAGCAGCTCGGCGCCCAACGCCTGCAGCAGGTCGAGATTGGCCTGGTAGAGAAAGGCGAAGGCGGCATCGCGTGCGACACCGATGCGTACACCCGCCAGCAGGGGTTCGAGCGACGCGCTGGCCGGCGCGGCGAAGCTAACCGGGGCAGGCAACTCGGTGTCCGCACTGAGCGCCAGGGCATCGGCCGCGGCATCCAGACGGGCGTCCAGATCAGCCAGTTCCTCGGCCTGCACCAGGCCCAGGTGTCGGCTTGGCAGCTCCACCTCGGCGCTGCGCGGCAGGGCGCCGTACCAGCGGATCGCCTGCGGCAGGCTGTCGCGCAGAATCTCGCCGTGCCGGGCGCTGCCGACCCGATTGGCCAGCACGCCATCGAACGGCAGGTCCGGCTGGAAGCTGCTCAGCCCGTGCGCCATGGCGCCGAAGGTCTGCGCCATGGCCGAGCCATCGATGACCGCCAACACCGGCACGCCGAAGCGCCGCGCCAGATCGGCCGCCGAGGGCGAACCATCGAACAGGCCCATCACCCCTTCGATCAGGATCAAGTCGGCCTCGCCCGCCGCTTCCCAGAGCAGGCGCCGCGACTCCTCTTCGCCGACCATCCACAGATCAAGCTGATAGACCGGCCGCCCGCTGGCACGCGCGAGGATCATCGGGTCGAGGAAGTCTGGCCCGCACTTGAACACCCGCACGCGCTTGCCCTGCCGCGAGTGCAACCGCGCCAGAGCCGCAGTGACGGTGGTCTTGCCCTGACCGGAAGCAGGTGCGGCGATCAACAGCGCCGGGCAGTTTCTACTGGTCATCGCGGTCTCTCCTGCTGTTCATCGCGATTCCTCTCGTTTCGCCCATGCGTCGCGCGCAAGGAAGTGCCGCGCAGACAGTACATCCAGTACGGCAAGCGGCGCTGACGCAGCGCCCGGCGCAGGGGTGAGCGGGAGCATCAGAACTCGACGCCTTTCTGCGCCTTGACCCCCGCCTTGAACGCGTGCTTGATCAGGCCCATCTCGGTGACGGTGTCCGCCGCCTCGATCAGCCCGTCCGGCGCGCCACGGCCGGTGACCACCACGTGCTGCAGCAGCGGCCGCGACTCGATGTCGGCGAGCACCGGTGCCAGCTCCAGATAGCCGTACTTCAGGGCGATGTTCAGCTCATCCAGCACCACCAGGCCGATCTCGGGATCGGCCAGCAGCTCGGCGGCAACAGCCCAGGCTTCGCGGGCCTTGGCGATGTCACGCTGGCGATCCTGGGTTTCCCAGGTGAAGCCCTCGCCCATCACGTGGTAGCGAACCTCGTCCGGAAAGCGCCGGAAGAACGCCTCCTCGCCGGTGCTGGCCGCGCCCTTAATGAACTGCACCACGCCGACCTTGATGCCATGGCCGAGCGCACGCGCCACCATGCCGAAGGCCGAGCTGCTCTTGCCCTTGCCGTTGCCGGTGTGCACCAGCAGCAGGCCGTACTCGTCCTGCGCCTCGGCGATCTTCTCGTCGATCAGCGCCTTCTTGCGCTGCATGCGCGCCTTGTGGCGATCATCGCGTTCGCTCGATTCGCTCATACGCGGGCCTCGTCACGCTGCCCGGCCCAGGCGCGCAGGCCGACAAAAAGCACCACGGCCACGCCGACATACAGCGCCAGAGTCGACAGGTAGCGCGGGTAGTAGGTGGCGATTCGGTCGGCCAGCAACATTAGACTCGGCTCGGGGTAGCGCCCGGAGAAATAGAGGAAGCCGCCGCCAGAGAACAGATAGCAGACGAAGGCACTCGCCATCACGCACAGCGCCAGAGTTGCCAGGCTGCTGAAATGGTCACGATGCCAACGGGCGTAAAGCCGGCCGCCCAGCCACAGCGAACCGTACGCCGGCACCAGCATCCAGTAGGCCGGCGACATGCACCAGTCGCTGACACCGGCCCACTGGATCGCGGCGAAATCCAGTAGCGAGGCCTCGAGAAACAGTGCCGGAAACACCCACTTCGGCCGCACCAGCACGCCGGCGAGGAAGAACACCGCCCAGGATGCGCTCGGCAGGTTCACGCTGGCGAAGTGCTGTCCGCGGGTCATGGCCAACAGCGCAGCGAGCGCTAGGCCCACCAGCAGCTGGTATCTCGGGGCAAGCTTGATCATTGCAATCTCCTTCTGTGGGCGCGGGCGACATGCCCGCGCCGCGGTCTTACAGCGCCTGGTAGCGCACGGTCAGGTAAGCGGCCTGGCCGGGCTGGTTGTAGCCCTCGGCGGTTTCGTAGTCGGCGTCGAGCAGATTGGCGACGCGTGCCTGCAGGCGCCATTCAGGGGTGATGCGGTACTCGCCGCGCAAATCGAGGGTGGCGTAACCGGACAGCTCCTTGGTGTTGGCGAGGTCGTCGTAGCGCTGTCCCTCGGCGTGCAGGCTGGCCCCGATGCTGAAGGCACCGAGCCGGCGGTCGAGGTCAAGGTTGAATAGCTGCTTGGCCCGGCGCGCCAGTTCGTTGCCACGGTTGGCGCCGGCGGATCGGTTCTCCGGTTCCAGCAGGCTGTAGTTGGCATTCCAGTCCCAGCCGAGCAATTGGCTGCCGAGCACCAGCTCGACACCGCGAATGCGCGCTTCCTGCACGTTCGCCGGCGCGAAAATGCTGGCGTCATAGGCGATGAGGTCATCAACCACGGTGCGATAGGCATTCACTGCCCAGTGGCCCCAACCATGCTGCCCGGCAAGGCCGACTTCGAGGCTCTCGGAGGTCTCGGCATCCAGCGCCGGATTGCCATAGTCGGGGAAGTACAGCTCGTTGAAGGTCGGCGCCTTGAACGCGGTGCCGTAGCTGATGGTGCCGCGCAGCCAGTCGGTCAGCGCGTAGCCGTAGCCGATGTTGCCGGTGTCGTGCTGGCCGAACTGCTCGTTGTCGTCCCGACGCAGCGACAGCTGCCAGTCATGGCGGCCGACCCCGCCCAGGTACTGAGCGAAGTAGCCGTCGTTGTCCCGGGAATCCTCGGCATACGGCGTGGTGCCGTTGACCTCGTCGCGCTGGTGATCGGCACCCAGGATCAGCGTATGCCCCGCGGCCAGCTCGATATCGTTCTGCCAGCTGAGCGTGTCGCGACGGCTGTCGAAGCGTGAATAGAACTGCCCGTCCTGATAGGCATCGGATTTGTCTTCGCTGCGCCCGGCCTCCAGCGTCACCAGCCAGGGTTCCAGCGGGCTGAAGCGCGCACGGGTGCCGAAGACCCTCGACTCACCATCGGCATTGGCGCCGAAGCCAATATTGCGTTTGAGTTTCTTGCTGTAGGAAACCTGGTCGTAGTCGTTATGGGATTTGGCCTGCAGCAGGTTCGCGTCCAGCTCCAGGCCGTTGTCGAAGCGGTAGCCGGCGCTCAGCGTCGCGGACAGGTTGCGATAGCCGTCGGCGTCGTTTTCGTAGCCACTGGTACCTGCCGACTTGACGTTGATGCCGTCGGTATCCGAACCGCTGACGCCCAGGCTGTACCAGCCACGACCGTCGCCGCCAGACACGCCGGCACTGCCAGTGTAGGTGTCATGAGTGCCATAGCCGGCGGAGAAGAACGGCTTGACGCCCTGCCCCTGGCCCTTGCGGGTGAAGATCTGGATCACCCCGCCGATGGCTTCCGAGCCGTACAGACTGGAACGCGGACCGCGCACCACCTCGATGCGCTCGATCAGCTCCAGCGGCAGATCCTGCAGTGCGGCACCACCGGCCGTTACCGAGCCGATCTTGATGCCATCGATCATTACCAGCACGTGATCGGACTCGGTGCCACGCATATACAGTGACGTGGATTTTCCCGGCCCGCCGTTGTTGCTCAGCGAAACACCGGGCAGCTGCCTGAGCAACTCGGGCAGCGAGGTCGCCTGGCTACGCTCGATCCGCTCACGGTCGATCACGGTCACCGCAGCGAGGCTTTGTTGAGCCGTCTGTGCGGTGCGGGTGGCGGTCACCACCTGTTGCTGGAGATCCAGCGGGGCTGCGGCCAGCTGGCCGATGGAAAAGGGGAAACTGCCGAGCAACACATAGGCCGCTGGCTTGAAACGGGGCTTGCAAGTCAAGGTACAGGTCTCCGTCGTGCCCACCCGCACGACTGAAAGTCGACGAAGACAGACGGAGGAACTGCAGAAGAGAAGTGAATACCACGAAGGATACGCACCCGCCCAGCGCCCGCCGCACTGTCAGTGAAATGCGACAGGCCGGTCTCCGGGCTTGCGAGCGTACGCCTTGCGGCGTCCCGAAACCGCGCCTTCCCATGCGTTGAGCACAGTGGCTTTTAGGGTTTCTCGACTCGCCTACCGTTGCGGGGGCAGCGCCGGAATCTTCGTGAGAATGGACCGGCTTCCCTGTTTCACCCCTCCTTTGCCAAGGGGGGCACCTGAGGCGACGCGGAGGTTAGTCCAAGGCCGGGCTTGACGCAACCGCGGGGTTGTCGCAGCGCCCTGCAATCTTCGCTTGCATCTCGCCGCTTGGAACGGCGGACGCCGAAAGGCTTCGAATGCAACAATGCCCCGATCAGCCAGGACCCGTATTCGACGCCCATGACCAGCATCGTGCAGATTTCCGATACCCATTTCGGCACCGAACAAGCCAGCGTGGTTCAGGCGCTGGAAGACCACATACGCGAACACAGCGCCGACCTGCTGGTGTTCTCCGGCGACATTACCCAGCGCGCCCGCCGCGAGCAGTTCGCCAGTGCCGCCGCCTTCGTGCAACGCGTAGAAGCCAATGGGGTGCGCGATACGCTGGTAATTCCGGGCAATCACGACATCCCGCTGTACAACGTCTTTGCCCGCCTGTTCACGCCCTACGGCAATTACCGCCGGCACTTTGGCGATCAGCTGGAGCCGGTATTCGAGAACGACGACATGCTGGTGATCGGGCTGAACACCACCCATCCTCGTCGGCACAAGGACGGCGTGGTGACGGCACGGCAAGTGGAGCGGGTGGCGCAACAGCTGGCCGCTGGCGATCCGGGAAAGATCCGCATCGTGGTGGCGCACCAGCCGTTCGGCGCGATGGTGCCGAGCGATCTGCGCAACCTGCAGCACGGCGCCGAGCCCGCGCTGCAACGCTGGGCCGAGCACGGCCTGGACCTGGTGATGGGCGGACACATCCATCTGCCCTATGTGCTGCCGTTGTCCAAGCAGTACACCGGCCTCGCGCGGGAAATCTGGATGGTGCAGGCGGGCACCACGCTCTCGACCCGCCTACGCGGCACCTCGCCGAACTCCTTCAACCGGCTGAAGTTGCATCCCGGACAACAGAAGAAGGTCTGCGTCGAACGCTGGGATCTGCTCGAGGACCGTTTCGTACTGGGTTCGCACTTCAATCTGAGCTGGTGACCCTCGGCACGCTTGGCCGGGCCATCAGCCCATCGAGAGACCGATCAGATACACCCCGGCGAAGCCGATGTTGAAGGCGATAAACAGGTAGAGCATGTGCCGCAGGTAGGTGCCAAAGGTCAGCCCCGGCACCTTGCTCATCGCGACAATACCGGAGGCCGAACCGATCACCAGCAGCGAACCGCCAACCCCGACCGCATAGGTCAGCACCATCCATTCGGCGACCCCCATTTCCAGTCCGGACTTGAGCAGCGCGGCGGTCAGCGGCACGTTGTCGATCGCCGCGGACATCACACCCATCAGGTAGTTGGCCACCACCGCCGGCACTTGGTCATAGATGTGCACCAGCCCGTCGAGCACACGAATCTCCTTGAGCATGCCCACCAGCAGGAGGATGCCGAGGAAGAAGAACAGCGTCTCGAACTCCACCTGGCGCACGTATTCGAGGATGGGGTCGGAATCGTTGTCGTCACTAAAGAAGCGCGCAACGAGGAACATCACCGACAGCCCGGCAAGAAAGGTCAGCACTGGCGGAATCTGGAACAGGAAGTTGCCAACGATGGTGCTGAGAATGGTGCACAGGAAGATCAGCGCAATCGCCACGTCCACGCCACGCACATCGTTGCGCTGGCCCTGCACCGCCACCTCCCCCTGCATGCCGATCGACAGCATGGCGGCCAGCACCATCACCGCGATAAACGCCGGCACCGCCAGCACCAGCAGCTGGAGGATCGCCACCTTGCCAGCGAGGAAGATCATCAGCGTGGTGACGTCGCCGGTGATCAGCGCGACGCCGCCGGAGTTGACGGCGAATACCACCAGCGTGGCGAACTTGATGGTCTTCGCCCGATCGAGCTGCAGCGACAGGATCAACGTGATGGAGACCAGCGTCGCGGTGATGTTGTCAGCCAGGGAGGAGAACACAAAGCAGAAGGTCGCCGTGAGAAACAGCAAGGCCCGCTCGCTGATCCGCTTGGGCAGGACGAGATAGATCAGGTTCTCGATCATGCCCTTCTTATTCAGGTAGGCGACGAAGGTCATCGCCGCCACCAGGAAGATCCACAAGCCGGCAATCTCGGCGATGTTCTCGTTGAGGCTTTCGAGCACGGTTTCCCGCGCCTCGCCTGCCGGGGCGAAGATGAACAGCAGCAGCCACGCCAGAGTGCCGAAGAACAGCGTCACCTTGGCCTTGTTTACATGGGTTATTTCTTCGAGCACGACACCAAGCAGTGCCGCCACCGCCAGTGCGATCAGCACGTACGTCAGCAATACAGGCATAACTCACCTAATGGGAAAGCAGGGAAAAGGGCTTGTGCACAGCGGGCTGCGCACGGAAGGAAAATTGGGCAGCGCATGGTAGCCAAACGCCGAGATGAACGAAATCACCGCATGTCAAACGGAGACTGTTTCAGGATGTGATTTCAGAAGACGCAGTGCGTAGGGTGGCGAGGGCGCGAGTACCGACTTAGGGGTTGCGTGCCAACTGCTCGTGATCGAGCACGCGCTTGGCGCCCAGGTAGTTTTTCTGCCAGTAACTGGCGCCGAGGCTGTCCAGGCGTACCGTGCCACCGGACGACGGCGCATGGACGAAGCGGTCCTGCCCCACGTAGATACCGGCATGGCTGACGCGCCGGCCACCGCTGGTAGCGAAGAACACCAGATCACCAGGCTGCAGAGCATGGCGTCGTACGGCCGGGCCGCGCAGATTGCTCATTTCCTGAGTGGTGCGAGGAAGGTTGATGCCGGCAGCCCCGCGATAGACATAGCCGATCAGGCCGCTGCAATCGAAGCCACTGTCAGGTGTATTGCCACCCCAGCGATAAGGCGTGCCGACCAGGCCGAGCGCACTGAACAGCACATCCTCGGCAACACCCGGCATGGGGTGGGAGGTAGCGGGTTCCTGAACGACTGGCGGCGCCGATGGCTTACCGGCACAGGCGGCCAGCAGCGCAAAGAGAACGACAAGCGTGAGGCGGGCCAGGTAGTGCATAGCAGAGCGGTCCAGGCAAATGAGCCATCACTCTGCCGGCATGCGGGGCGAGACGCAACCCCCGCAAGTCGCCCAATCAGCGTTGAACCGTGTGCGGCTCCAGGTCGGTAGCCAGTGCCAGGACGCGTTTGGCTTCCATGTAGCTGGCGCGCCAATACTTGTCATCGAGACTGTCGACCCGAACCCCGCCACTGCGACTGCTGGAGGCATGGATGAACTGGTCATCGCCGATGTAGATGCCGGCGTGGCTGACGCGACCGCGGCCGCGGTTGTTGAAGAACACCACGTCACCCGGCTCCAGCTCGTTACGCTTGACCACCGGCGCGTCGAGATTGATCAACTCGCGGGTGGAACGTGGCAGCTCGAGGCCGGCCTCCTTGCGGAACAGAAAGCCGACGAAGCCGCTGCAGTCGAAGCCGGTCTTCACCGAACTGCCGCCGAAGCGATAAGGCGTGCCGACCAGCGTGAAGCCGCGCTCCAGAATGCTGTCAGCCAGCTCCGGCAGCTGGTATTCGTGCTCGTCGGTGAGCTCGGCCAGCGATTCTTCTTCGCTCTTGTCGAGCGCAGCGAAGTCGAAACCAGCCAGGGGATGATTGTGCGACAGCCGAGGCGATGTGATCTGCTGCTCGGTCTGTACGGGCTGGCCGGCACATGCGGTCAGCAGGGCGATAAGTGCGAGAGGCACGAGGGGTGCGAAGCGTTGGCGCATGGGCACGACCGTGTCGGTGATTTCAAAGTGCCGGCGACTATGCCTTCTATCGCTTCGATGATCAAATTTAATCGGACGAAATGTGACGGATTAAATGCGACAAAACGTCTACGGCCCTTCCTTCCAGCCGCACGTCGGCGAAGGGGCTGATATCGGTCGGCTGTAGATTTACCTCGCCGACGAAGCCCCCGCTCTGCCGGGCTTGCCAGACCGGTTCGAGGATGTAGCCGAAGCTCGCCGTAGTGCCGACTACCAGCACGGCATCAAAGCCGATACGCGACTGCTCCTGCAACCTAGCCAGAGCGTTCGCCGGCAGCATTTCCTCGAACAGCACCACCGCCGGACGCAGCACGCCTGCGCAGCCCTGGCAACGAGGCGGCAACGGCTCGTGCAAAAGCGACCCCAGCGGCCGCACATCGGTTTTGCCGCATGCCATGCAGGACAGCGGTGCCAGCTGGCCGTGAATCTCGATCAAGCGTTCCGGCGGACTGCCGGCGCGGCGGTGAAAGCCATCGATGTTCTGCGTCAGCACCCAGGTGCCCGGCTTGCGCCGCTGCAGCTCGGCGATGGCGAAGTGGCCCGCGTTGGGTTCGGCCGCCAGGCAGGCACGCCCGATCTCGGCGAGATACTTCCAACACAGCGCCGGATCGCGCTGCAAGGTCGGCCCGGACAGCGCGACCTCGATTGGCAGGCCGTCCTCGGTCGCTCCGTTGTACAAGCCGCCAAGACCGCGATAAGTCGGCAGCCCCGAATCGGCGGAAAGCCCGGCCCCGGTGATGATCAGCAGGCGTTCAGCAGCGCCCAGCGCCTGGGCAACCTTGTCGATATTCATGAACAGCGGTCGGCTCAAGTCGACTGAAGAAGGCCGCAAGCTGGTGCTAGCGGTGCCCGATGGCCGCGCCGCGGCCACGACTTCAGACTACGGAAGCCGACCCATGACTGCAAAGCGGAACGCCCGCAGCCGATCTACAAGCCCAGCGACATATCGAAAAGCACCGCATAGCCCATGGCACAGAACAACCATGCCGGCAGAGGCCCAAGCAGCCAGCGCCAGCCCCACCACTGCGGCACGAAACCGACACCATGTACGAAGCCGGCGGAAATGCCCCACATCACCAGCATCAGCTGCGGATGACTGTAGCCGCCCTGCCCGTCCAGCATCGCGGCCGGATGGATCAGCAGCACCAGCGCCAGCGGCGAAGCCAGCAGCAGCGAGAGCAGCCGCCCGCCCGCGCCGTAAGCGCTTCTTGCCGCCATGCTGCTCACGGCTCGGCGTCCAGGTCCTGCGTGGCTTCCAGCCACAGCGCATTGATGATGCCGAAGCTGCAGGCCAGCAGCACACCGAGAATCCAGGTGAAGTACCACATAAGTCGTTTCTCCTTGGCTGGGCGAGCACAGGGGCCCGCCCTGCTCAGTCAGTACAGGCCGTGGGGATTGGCTTCGATGGTTTTCTGATTGAGTCGGCCCCACATCCGCACGTAGCTCCACAGCGTGTAGCAGAGGATCAGCGGCACGAAGATGCAGGCTACGACGAACATGATGCCCAGGGTCTTCTTACTCGACACCGCATCCCAGATGGTCAGGCTCGACGCCGGATCGAGACTGGACGGGAAAACGAACGGGAACAGCGCGAAGCCGGCGGTACAGATGCTGCCGACGATCATCAGGCTGGTGCCGACGAAGCTCGCACCGCCGCTGTTGCGACTGGAGCCGAGCAGGGCCAGCAGCGCACCGAGAATGCCCGCGACCGGAGCGATCAGCGTGATCGGATAGCGACCATAGTTGCCCAGCCAACCCGCATTGTCCTGTACCACCTGCTTATCCAGCAGCGGATTGAGCGCGGCCCCCGGATCGGTCACTGACAGTTGGGTAAAGCCCTGGACACCAAGCATCAGCCACAACCCGGCAGCGAGGAAACCAACCAGAAATACCAGCGCGCACAGGCGTGTCGCCTGCCGCGAACGCTCGGCCAGGGCGCCATCGGTGCGCAACATCAACCAGGCGCCACCGTGAGCGCTGAGCATGCTCAGGCTGACGATGCCGCAGAGCAACGCAAAGGGGTTGAGCAGCGCGAAGAACGAACCCTGGTAGGTCGAGCGCATCAGCTCGTCGAGCTGGAACGGCAGACCGAGGAACAGGTTGCCGAAGGCCACGCCGAACACCAATGCCGGCACCGCACCGCCGACGAACAGTGCCCAGTCCCAGGCGCTGCGCCAGCGTGGGTCTTCCACCTTGCTGCGGTAGTCGAAGCCCACCGGCCGGCAGAACAGCGCGAACAGCACCAGCAGCATTGCCCAGTACAGTCCGGAGAACGCGACCGCGTAGACCATCGGCCAGGCAGCGAACAGCGCGCCGCCCGCAGTGATGAACCACACCTGGTTGCCATCCCAGTGCGGCGCGATGGTGTTGATCGCCACGCGCCGCTCGTTGTCGGTCTTGCCGACAAAGGGCATCAGCGCCATGGCGCCCATGTCGAAGCCATCGGTCAGGGCGAAGCCGATCAGCAGCACGCCGATCAGCACCCACCAGACGAGTTTGAGAACCTCGTAATCGAACATATCGTTTACCTCACACTGCGGTAGGTTCGGGGGGCACATCCTTCGCGACAGTCGGCGCGGCGACCGCGTCGCGCCGCCGCTGCACCTGACTGGCGGCGATAGCCTCAAGCTCGAAGTGGTAGCGTCCGGTATGCAGACTGCTCGGCCCGAGACGGGCGAAGCGGATCATCAGGAACATCTCGATCACCAGCAGCAGGCTGTAGAACGCCACCAGGGCGATCAGCGAGCCCCAGATATCCCCCGCGGCCAGCGTCGAAGTGGACAGATGGGTCGGCAGCACCTCGGCGATCGACCAGGGCTGACGGCCATGCTCGGCGACATACCAGCCGGTCTGCGCAGCGATCCACGGCAGCGGCAGGCTGAACAGCGCGAACCTGAGCAACCAGGGTTTGCGCTCCGCATCGCGCTTGATCGATGCCCAGCTCGCCAGAGCAAACAGCAGCAACATCAGGAAGCCAGCGGCGACCATCACCCGGAACGTCCAGAACAGGCTGAACACGTTGGGAATCGTGTCCAGCGCAGCAAGCTTGATCTGCTCCTCGCTGGCATCGACCACATCCGCGGTGTACTTCTTCAACAGCAACCCGTAACCCAGGTCGTGCTTGACCTCATTGAAGGCGGCGATGGCCTCGGCCGACTTGTCGCCGCTACGTAGCACCTGCAGCCGCTCGTAGGCGAGCATGCCGTTGCGGATGCGCAGCTCATGCTCGGCAACCAGCTGCTTGATGCCCTTGATTTCCTCGTCCACCGAACGAGTAGCAATCAGGCCGAGTGCGTAGGGAATCTTCACTTCGTAATCGGTGCGCATCTCCTGCTGGTTGGGCAGGCCGAACAGGGTGAAGCCGGCCGGCGCCGGGTGGGTGTCCCACTCGGCCTCGATGGCGGCCAGCTTGACCTTCTGCACGTCACCGATCTCGTAGCCGGATTCGTCGCCGAGGATGATCACCGAGATCGTCGAAGCCAGGCCGAACACCGCGGCGATGGCGAACGAACGGCGAGCAAAGCCCAGGTCGCGCTTCTTCAATAGATAGAAGGAAGAAATCGCCAGCACGAAGATCGCCCCGGTGACGTAGCCGGCCGAGACGGTATGCACGAACTTGACCTGCGCTACCGGGTTGAACAGCAGCGCGCCGAAGTCCACCAGCTCCATGCGCATGGTCTCGAAGTTGAACTCCGAGCCGACCGGGTTCTGCATCCAGCCGTTGGCGATGAGAATCCATAGCGCCGAGAGGTTCGAGCCCAACGCCACCAACCAGGTCACCGCCAGGTGCTGCACTTTGCTGAGGCGATCCCAGCCGAAGAAGAACAGGCCGATAAAGGTCGATTCGAGGAAGAACGCCATCAGCCCCTCGATGGCCAGCGGCGCACCGAAGATATCACCGACGTAGTGGCTGTAGTAGGCCCAGTTGGTGCCGAACTGGAACTCCATGGTCAGCCCGGTGGTGACGCCCAAGGCGAAGTTGATGCCGAACAGCTTGCCCCAGAACTGGGTCATGTCCTTGTAGACCTGCTTGCCGGTCATCACATAGACCGACTCCATGATCGCCAGCAGGAACGCCAGCCCCAGGGTCAGTGGCACGAAGAGAAAGTGATACATCGCCGTCATGGCGAATTGCAGGCGTGAAAGATCTACAACGCTTTCCGAGATCATCTCGGCCCTCCCTCGGGATTGGCATCCCGTTTATCAAGCAAATGTTCGGCAACACGTACCGAACCGTTCTCGGGAATGCTGGGAGCATCGAACCAGACGTTTTTTATGGTTATGAGGATCGCGACCTTGACCAGCAGCACCAGCACGATGTCCCGCCTGAGCGATGACTTGAACATGCCTACCTCCTTGCTCGCCCGCCCCGGCGCATTGCGCCAGGACAGCATGCTGCGATTGAAGGCCCCCTTTGGGGTCGGGAGCCGAAACCTGAACGCAGCAGTCCAGGCTCAATCGCGGCGCCCCGGTCCCACCCGTGGAAGCAGTGCTCGGGCTCGGGGCACGCAAAGTGTCCTGCCGCCCCCTTGCCGCCACAACTGCGACAGCCTGCCTCACCTGTGCGGGGCCGCTGCGCTTCACGTGCCGCTTCGCTTGAAAAGCATAGACGCACGGGTTGGCGATATGGGGCAGCGCGGTACCGAAACACCGCCATGCGGCATCCTGTCGCGCTCATGGCACGCGCAACCAGCGGCGAAAGCCATTGCCAGCAGTGGTCGATAACGGGCTCCAGGCGAAATCCCATGGCGCCGGGGGCAGCTCTTCCTCTTCCGCAGCAAGCAGACGCGTGCCTGGTCGCACCCGTGGTTTCCAATCGAAGACGTGCTCGCTGCCGCCGCGCCAGCCGAGCACTATGCCTATAGCCGGGCTGTCATCGCTGGCGACCCAGCGTGCGGCGGCGGCAAGCATCATGGCCTCGATATGCTCCGGCTCGACCAGCTCGCGATAATCTGAGGCCAGCAGCCAGCGGCAGACGCCGAGGTGGAAGGTCCAGTCCAACGCCAGCTGGCAGCCGTAGGCCCAGGTCATGAACTGGCGAAAGATCTCCAGCCCCTCGGGTGGGTCAAGCTTGAGCAGCCGCGGGCAGACATCGAACAGCGCATGCCAGTACGGCAGCAACTTGGCATCCAGATGCACGAAACTACGGGCGTTGCTGGGGTAATCGGGAAAAGGCAGCCGATAGCTGACGCGGCTGTCGGCGCGGGTGAATCGTTCCATCATGGTCATGCTGAAAGCCCCTGAATCTGACAGTGCCATCGGAAAACTCCGACAGTGATCCGTCCATTTCGCCGCTACACAGCGGCCGAAGGACGGGCGGAACTCGTCAGTGGGGTTTCAGGGCGCGCGGGGATTCAGCGCCGGCCAGTGATGCCGCGCTCCGCACCACGCTCGCTGCGGCAAGGGTGTCGCGCCTGCTCCGCGGCGGCCAAGCCAGGCCAACGCGAACAGCGCGACGATCGCGAACAGAACCGAACTGCACAACGGGCAGTCCAGCGCATGCTGAGACAGGTCATGCACATCGGTGGGAAGTGAAACGGGGCCAGCCGACTTATCGCCAGTGACGCAGAAAGCGTCCTGCCCCATGGCCAGCCCAAAGCCCACATGAGTGGCGTGGTTCAGGCTGCAGACAAATGCATTGAGCAGGATGCAGGTGAGGAGCACCCATAGGATCTGCGCACGCTTGTCTTTGACGATGGTCATGTTTCGACTTTACACCGCCCGCGTCACGACGGCGCTGCGCTAAACCGTCGCAGCCTCGTCAGTGGTTGACGGTGAATGCCAGCATCGCCGAAAGCTGGCACAGCGGACGGTCGCTGTCTGCCTGCCACTGGTTGAATGCAGCCTGCACCGCGGCTTGGTCGCGCTGACTGCTGGGCACCTTGTCGACGATCTGCTGTGCCTTGAGTGCTGCGACAACATCATTGCTGGGAACGAACGTGTCCTTGCCGGCCATGCGCAACAGCCGCGGAGCCGACAACCCGCCGAGTTGGCTGCCGTGCTTGGTCAGGTAACGCCAGAGACCGACGATGTCGCTGCTTGGCCAGTCGGCCAGCAGATTGCCGAAACTGCCCTTCTCCTTCGCCACGTCGAGCACAAACTGGGCGTTGCGCGGCACGCTCTTGAGCTTGCCCAAATGACGAATCAGCCGGGCGTCCTGCATCAGCCGCTCGATGTGCTCGCCACCCATCAGCACTACCTTTTCCGGATCGAAACCGAAGAAAGCCTGCTCGAAGGCCGGCCACTTGGCGTCCACCAGGCTGTGCTTGAGGCCGGCACGAAAGATGCGCAGGCTGATCAGCGAAAGGTAGCGATCATCCGACACGCCGCGCAGTTCATCGGCACTGCGCGGTTGCGGCAGGCGCGCCTCCAACGCCGCGGCCGAGCCGAAGCGATTGAGGCAGTATTCGTGCAGCCATTTGTAGTCTTGCATGGGTGGGATCCGGTGGTGACGGCAGCGGCACAGGGTGCCGACGACGGGCCCGTCCCGCAAGCCCGTCGCCCTCAGCTCAACCCCGTAACCGATGTGCCGCGTCACGCAGCATCTGCTCGGTTGCCGTCCAGCCCAGGCAGCCATCGGTAATGGACACGCCATAGCGCAACGCAGCGGAAAGCGGCTGACAGCCATCGAAAAGATGACTTTCGAGCATCACACCACGCAGGCTCGCGTCGCCGGCCAGGCGCTGTGCGATTACCGATTCCAGCACTTCTGGCTGGCGCAAAGGGTTCTTGCCGCTATTGGCATGGCTGCAATCGACCATGATCCGCGGCGCGATGCCTTGCTTCTCCAGCGCCCGGCGAGCGACAGCGACACTGGCCGCGTCGTAGTTGGGCGCGCCATGTCCGCCACGCAGCACCAGGTGGGTATCCGGATTGCCGCGCGTCTGCAGCAGCGCCGGATGGCCGAGATCATCGATACCGAAATGCTGGTGCGGATGCTCGGCCGACCGCATTGCGTCACAGGCGATGCCCAGACTGCCGTCGGTGCCGTTCTTGAAGCCCACTGGCAGGTCCAGCCCACTGACCAGCTCGCGATGAATCTGCGATTCACTGGTACGTGCACCAATCGCCGCCCAGCCGAGCAGGTCGTCGAAGTATCCGGCCGCCAGCGGCTGCAGCAGCTCGGTGGCAATCGGCAGACCAGTCTCCAGAATATCCAGCATCAGCCGCCGCGACAGGTGCAGCCCTTCGGCCATGTTGCCGCTGCCGTCCAGATGCGGATCGTAGACCAGCCCTTTCCAGCCGACAGTGGTGCGCGGCTTTTCCACATAGGCGCGCATCACCAGCAGCAGCTGGTCGCTGACTTCGGGCGCGAGCGCGGCCAGGCGCTCGGCGTATTCCAGCGCGGCGACAGGATCGTGCAGGGAACAGGGTCCGACGACGACCACCAGGCGCGGATCGCGACCGTCGAGCACGGTGCGGATGGCGTTGCGGTCGTTGTGGGTGCGTGCAGCAAGGGCGTCGCTCAAGGGCAGACGCTGGCGCAGAACGGCGGGGCTTGGCAGCGGCTGCGCGCTGCGACGGGCGACGCTGGCTTCGGCGGTAGCGGGTTGTTTGGCAAGTACGGTGGCGGATGCATTCATGATCTGGCGGTTCCTTCTGCCGGCGCGGGTGGTCCGCGGCGGCGCTAGTCGGGTGTTCGTTCGCGAGCTGTCTGTTGGGCGTCGAAGCGGCTAAATCGCCAGTCGTAGCGGTAATAACGGTCGGTGCGGTAGGTGGTCATGGCGTGTTCCTCGTTGCGTTGGGCCATCAGGTGGCCGAAAAAACAAAACCCCCGGTCGGGTGGCCGACCGGGGGTTCGAAAACTGCTCTGGTGGCGACCCTGCTTGCTAGGGCGCCTGTGGGGTATCAGGCGCGCCTGTGGCTAAACCAATACCCAAAGTAATAACCAGCGGCGGCAACCTGCTGCCCACGAACGACCACGGTGCGAATGGCACCGGCATCGACAACGTTGAGGGCTACAGGGTTCAGGGACATGCTGATCTCCAGAAGATGACCGAACCATACTCCGCCGGGGCTGCGCCTTTCAACCGGCACGGCAAAGAAAGTGACTGGTTCGGCTGAGGGCCTGGTTACAGACTCATCACATCGACGAAGCGCGGCGTGGCACTGTCGTCGATACGCAGGCTCTTGAAATCGAACAGGTTGCGGTCGGCCAGTTGCGAAGGCACCACGTTCTGCAACGCGCGGAACATGATCTCGGTGCGGCCCGGCGACTTGCGCTCCCATTCCTGCAGCATTTCCTTGACCACCTGGCGCTGCAGGTTCTCCTGCGAGCCACAGAGGTTGCACGGGATGATGGGAAATTCCTTCATCTTCGAGTACGCCTCGATGTCCGCCTCGTTGCAGTAGGCCAGCGGACGAATCACTACGTTGCGCCCATCATCGGAGAGCAGCTTGGGCGGCATGGCCTTCAACGTGCCGCCGTAGAACATGTTGAGGAAGAAGGTCTCCAGAATGTCGTCGCGATGATGCCCGAGCGCCATCTTGGTCGCGCCGATCTCGTCGGCGAAGGTGTACAGCGTGCCGCGGCGCAGGCGCGAGCACAGCGAGCAGGTGGTCTTGCCTTCCGGGATCTTCTCCTTCACCACCGAGTAGGTATCCTTCTCGATGATGTGATACTCGACGCCGATGGACTTCAGATACTCGGGCAGCACGTGCTCGGGAAAGCCCGGCTGCTTCTGGTCCATGTTCACGGCAACGATCTCGAACTTGATCGGCGCGACCTTCTGCAGATAGAGCAGCACGTCGAGCATGGTGTAGCTGTCCTTGCCGCCAGACAGGCAGACCATGACCTTGTCGCCATCCTCGATCATGTTGAAGTCGGTGACGGCCTCGCCGGCCAGGCGGCGCAGGCGCTTCTGCAGTTTGTTCTGGTTGACCGAGAGGTTGCCCATGTCAGGTGTCCGGGTGAGATGCGAAAGGCGCGCATTTTACGCGCAAACGGTCACCGGCCCCAGCCCGTTCGCCGTTTGCCCATTGTGAACCAGCCACGTTCGAGCGCCTCGGGTGCTGTGCTAGGCTCGCCCGATGGACGACCTCTCCCCCGCACTGGATCTGCCAGACCACCTGCTCATATTGCTGCAGGACCAACCCGAAGGCTGCAGCGAATACGCGCTGATTCAACAGCTCAAGCGCCGGCACAGCACGCACATCCCCAATCTGCCGCTGACCGACAAGCTGGTGCTGTTTCGCACGCACTTTCTGGTCTTCAACGCACTTTATCTGTTGCGCGACCGCCTCTGGGCCGAGGCCAGCGGCCACCTGCAGATCAGCCCGCTGCACATCCAGTTACTGCCTTACATGAGTGCCAGCGCCGGGCTCAGCGAGCAGGACGCCTTGCGCGAGTACTATCTGGATCTGTCCAATCTGAAAGACACCGACGAAGACGACGTCGAGCGCCTGCTGGCGAGCTTCTGGACGCGCATGCAAGGCAGCGATGAGAAGCGCGCAGCACTAGAACTGTTCGAACTGGATCGCTCCACACAACCGCTTACGCTCGACGTCATCAAGCGGCGTTATCGTCAGTTGGTGGGACTGCATCACCCTGATCGAGGCGGCAGCACGCAGCGTTTGCAATCGATCAATCTGGCGATGGAAATACTCCAGCGCTATTACCGATGACGCGATAGCTTCGAAACGCTCTAACCCCGCTGATGCATCGGCGATTGGCATTCCTATACTGCGACATAAGGTCGCACGCGCCGTCCTCGATGACGACCGCCAGGCGAAGCGACCCTCCATAAACAGAGGAGACGCTGGCATGATCAATCACGTTTGGGGTTTGTTCACTCACCCTGGCCAGGAGTGGACCGAAATCCGCGGCGAGGAAGAAACCGTCAGCCACATGTACCTCACGCATGTGCTGCTGCTCGCGGCAATCCCGGCCGTGTCGGCTTACATAGGCGCCACGCAGGTGGGCTGGAGCATCGGCGGTGGAGAGCCGGTCAAGCTGACGCAAGCCAGTTGCATGCAGCTGGCGATACTTTCCTACTTCGCCATGCTGGCTGGCGTTGCTGTGATGGGGGGCTTCATCCACTGGATGGCGCGCACCTACGACGCCAACCCGACACTTACCCAATGCATCGTCTTCGCCGCTTACACCGCAACTCCACTTTTCATCGGCGGGCTTGCCGGACTCTACCCCCACCTGTGGCTCGGCATGCTGGTCGGTACGGCGGCGGTCTGCTACACGGCCTACCTGCTTTATGTGGGGCTACCGAAGTTCATGAACATCCCCGAGGACGAGGGGTTCATGTTCTCCAGCTCCGTACTTGCCGTGGGGCTGGTGGTGCTGGTGGCGATCATTGCGCTGTCGGTGATTACCTGGGGCATGGGCATCGGTCCGGTATACGTGCGCTGACTAACTGCAATCTTCAGCCAGGCCGCCTTCGGGCGGCCTTTTCGTTTGCCCAGCAGGCCGCGCATCGTGTCCCGTGACGAAACGCTCGAGCTGAATAGGGAAACCCTCACCGCATCTGCCGTTCTAAAGCCATAACGCCGCTGCCGACTTGTTCTCCAGCGGCCCTCAAGGCAGACGGAGACTCGGTATGATCCCGCACTTAGTAACTTTGCTCACCCGCCCCGATCAGGCGTGGGCCGACATTCGCCGCGACGAAGAGAAGAACAGCTCCAACTACCTTGTCCACTTGCTGCTCTGGGCCCTGCTGCCGGCGATCTGCATGTTCATCGGCACGCGCTACGTGGGCTGGAGCCTGGTGGAAGACGAGCGAATCTGGCTCGACACCCGCAGTGCCTTTCAGCTCAGCGCGCTGATCTACATCACCATCATTGTCGGCACCTTCATCATGGGGTTTTTCCTGCGCTGGATGTCGCGAACCTTCGACGCTCGACCGACGTTCAATCAGTGCGTGGGTTTCGTTGCCTATGTCATCACCCCGTTCTTCCTCGCCGGGCTTGGCGCGCTTTACCCGACACGCTGGATTGCGATCCTCGTGCTGGTAGCCGCCGGCGCCTACTCGACCTACCTGCTGTTCGTCGGCCTGCCGAAGTTCATGCGCATCGACAACCGCAACACCTTCCTCTACGGCGCATGCACCTGGGGCGTTGGCTTGCTGGTCTTGGTCAACCTGAAAGTGCCAATGATCCTGTTCTGGATGCTCGCGCTGGACCCGACCTACGAGCGCGATACTCCCCAGAATCAGAGCTATGGCTTCGAGGAGAACCGCCCGCAAGAGGAACCGGGCGGCGTGGATAATGAGCGTCGTTTCAATGAACGCCCCACCGAGTGACGAGCGATACTGCTCGGCCCGGGATGGTTTGGCATAATGCGGCGCTCTCAGGAGTTGCCCAATGCCCGAGCGTCTCAATGCCCGTGTCGAAGCCTGCTATGCGCTGGCCGAGCAGTTTTTCAACCGACGCTTCCCGCGTCCCGAAGTGAGCTTCAAGCTGCGCGGCCAGAAGGCGGGTGTGGCTCACCTGCAGCAGAACCTGCTGCGCTTCAATGAACAGCTGTACCGGGAAAACACCGAGCACTTCCTGCGCCAGACCGTCGCCCATGAGGTGGCGCATCTGGTGGCCCATCAGATGTTCGGCTCGCGCATTCAACCCCACGGTGAGGAGTGGCAATTGATCATGCGCGGCGTGTACGAACTGCCGCCGGATCGCTGCCATACCTACGCTGTCCGCCGTCGCGCCGGCACTCGCTATGTCTACCGTTGCAGTTGCGTGGATCAGGACTTCGACTTCACCGCCCAACGCCACGCGCTCGTGGCCAAGGGCCGTCGCTATTACTGTCGACGCTGCAAGACAACGCTGACATTCACTGGCGAGCAGCGCCGCGAATAAAGCCGCCCTGGCCTTGCTAAAGCGCTCTGGCCCGCCAGCCGGCAATGACGAACAGCGCCGCCAGCAACGCCATCAGCGGCAGCCAGCCGGCATGATCCCAGACGTAGCCTGCGCCATAGCCGACCACACTCGACCCCAGGTAATAGGCGCACAGATACAGTGCCGAAGCCTGGGCCCGCGCCTGCTTGGCGTGGCTGCCGACCTGCCCGCTGGCCACCGCATGTGCGGCGAAAAAGCCGAGGGTGAACAGCCCAAGCCCGAGCACGATTGCCGCCAGCCAGGGTGTCGCACACAGGCCGACGCCGAGCAGCATCAACACCACGCCACCACGTAGCACCTGTCGTGCGCCAAAGCGAGGTACCAGACGTCCGGCCCAGCCGGCGCTGAAGATGCCGCCGAGGTAGACCACGAACAGCAAGCCGATCAACGTCGAGGACAGCCCAAACGGCTCACCAGCCAGACGAAAGCCGATGTAGTTGAACAACGCGACGAAGCCGCCCATCAGCAGGAAGCCCTGCAGGAACAAGCTGCGCAGCGTGGGATTGCGCAGATGCAGGCGAAAATTCGCCAACAGGTTACGTAGCGAGAGTGGCTGCGCCTTGAAATGCCGCGACGCCGGCAACAGCCAGACGAACAACGCCAGCGCCAGCAGGCCCAGCGACGCGATACCGCCAAGGGCCAGCTGCCAGCCGCCCAGATCGCTCAGCAGACCGGACAGCAGACGCCCAAGCATTCCGCCCAGCGCCGTGCCGCCGATATACAGCCCCATCGCGGCCGGCAGCGACTGCGGCTCGAACTCCTCGCCAACGTATGCCATTGCCAGCGCCGGCAACCCACTGAGCGCCAGCCCCAGCAATGCGCGCAGCGCCAGCAACAGCTGCCAGGAATCGACCAGAACGCTGGCCAGCCCGAGCAGGCTGGCCAAACCAAGCGCAGCAGCCATCACCGGTTTGCGCCCCCAGCTTTCAGCAAGCGCACCCGAAATAAGCAAACAGAGCGCGAGCGACAGGGTCGTCAGCGACAGCGCAAGGCTACTGCTGGCGGCGGACACCGAAAAGTGTGCGGCCAGCATCGGCAGCAACGGCTGAATGCAATACAGCAAGGCGAAAGTGGCGAACCCGGCGCAGAAAAGCGCCAACGTGGCACGCCGATAGGCAGGCGTACCGCGTCTGAGGTGAACGCTATCGTCAATCATCAGAACCTCTTCGCGAGCGCCGTCGCCCGCAAAAAAGCCGCGCAGGCTAGCACAACCTCGCGCAATAGCGCATGCCAGAGCGTCCGAAGCGAGCCGCTGATCGCCAATAGAGGGCAAATCCGTGTCAACGGTCGAAACGAACTTTGCCCTCCACGGGTCTCTGACTAGACTCCCCATATGCCAGTCGGAGTAAAACAATGACAGTAGCGCCGAATGACACCCGCCCCACCCCTACTTCGATCAAGCGGGATGAAACCCGCCTCTTCGTTTTTCTGATCGTCTTCCTGTTTCCCATCCTCAGCGTCGTGCTGGTGAGTGGCTACGGCTTCATCGTCTGGATCGTGCAGATGATCTTCGGGCCGCCAGGTCCGGCGTAAACCGATCGCTGCCGTCATTGCCCTGCCCCCAATAAAAACGGAATAACTGATGGGTACCCCCCTGCATATCGCCAGTCTGCTGGTGCACTGCCGCCCTGAGTGGCTGGCCGCGGTAAAAGCCAACCTGCAACTGTTGCCCGGCCTCGAGCTGCACCAGGAGACCACCAACGGCAAGCTGGTGGTGGTCCTGGAAGCCGAACACGAGTCACGCATCCTTGCCGCGATCGACCACATCCAGCAATTGCCTGGCGTGCTTAATGCCGCATTGATCTATCACGAAGAACTCCTCGAAGGAGACGCCTGATGAGCCTTACCCGACGCCAATTCGCCAAGGCCAACGCCGCTGCTATAGCAGCAACGGTTGCCGGCATGCCCATCGCTTCGACCGCGAGCAATCTCGTAACCGAAGCGGACGCCACCAACCTCAAGTGGGACAAGGCCCCCTGCCGCTTCTGCGGCACCGGCTGCGGCGTCATGGTGGCGACTCGAGAGGGTCGCGTCGTCGCCACCCATGGTGACGTCAAAGCGGAGGTCAACCGCGGCATCAACTGCGTCAAAGGATACTTCCTGTCGAAGATCATGTACGGCTCGGATCGCCTGACCCAGCCACTGCTACGCATGAAAGACGGCAAGTTCGACAAGCAGGGCGAGTTCCAGCCGATTACCTGGGACCAGGCCTTCGACATCATGGAGGAGAAGTACAAGGCCGCGCTCAAGCAAGGTGGCCCGGAAGCCATCGGCATGTTCGGTTCCGGCCAGTGGACAATCTGGGAAGGCTACGCCGCGAACAAGCTGATGAAGGCCGGCTTTCGCTCGAACAACATCGACCCCAACGCCCGCCACTGCATGGCCTCGGCCGCGTTCGGTTTCATGCGCACCTTCGGCATGGACGAGCCCATGGGCTGCTATGAGGACATCGAAGCGGCAGACGCTTTCGTGCTCTGGGGTTCGAACATGGCGGAGATGCACCCAGTGCTCTGGACCCGCGTGACGGATCGCCGCCTAAGCGCGCCGAACGTCAAGGTTGCGGTCATGTCGACGTTCGAGCATCGCAGCTTCGAGCTGGCCGACATCCCGATGATCTTCAACCCGCAGACTGACCTGGTCATCCTCAACTACATCGCCAACCACATCATCCAGAGCGGTGCGGTAAACAAGGATTTCATCGAGAAGCACACCAAATTCGCCAAAGGCGCGACGAACATCGGCTATGGCCTGCGTCCGACCGACCCGCTCGAGCTCAAAGCCGAAAACGCTGCGGTGGCCAACACCTGGAGTGACATCAGCTTCGAGGACTACGCCGAGTTCCTGAAAACCTACACGCTGGAATACGCCGCGAAGGAATCCGGCGTGCCGGCCGAGCGGCTCCAGGCGCTGGCCGAGCTCTATGCCGACCCGAAGGTGAAGGTCATGTCGTTCTGGACCATGGGCTTCAACCAGCACACCCGCGGTGTCTGGGCGAACAACATGATCTACAACATCCACCTGCTCACCGGAAAAATCAGCGAGCCGGGCAACAGTCCTTTCTCGCTCACCGGCCAGCCTTCGGCGTGCGGCACCGCGCGCGAGGTCGGTACTTTCTCCCACCGCCTGCCGGCGGACATGGCGGTCGCCAATCCCAAGCACCGCGCCATCGCCGAAAAGATCTGGAAACTGCCGGAAGGCACCATTCAGGAGAAGCCCGGATTCCACGCAGTGGAGCAGAGCCGCAAGCTCAAGGATGGCGTATTGAAGGTCTACTGGACTCAGGTGACCAACAACATGCAGGCCGGCCCCAACGTCATGCAGGAAATCCTGCCAGGCTGGCGCAATCCGGAAACCTTCATCATCGTTTCCGACGTCTACCCTACCGTCTCCGCGCAGGCAGCGGACCTCATCCTGCCCAGCGCCATGTGGGTGGAAAAGGAAGGCGCCTACGGCAACGCCGAGCGCCGCACCCAGTTCTGGCATCAGCTGGTCACCGCGCCAGGCGAAGCACGTTCGGACCTCTGGCAGCTGGTCGAATTCTCCAAGCGCTTCAACGTCGACGAAGTATGGCCGGCCGAACTGCTCAGCAAGTCACCCGAACTGAAGGGCAAAACGCTGTACGACGTCCTGTTCAAGAATGGCCAGGTCGATATGTTTCCCAGTGATGAGATCACGAAGGGCTACGCCAATCAGGAAGCCGAAGCCTTTGGGTTCTACCTGCAGAAAGGTCTGTTCGAGGAATACGCCGAATTCGGCCGCGGCCATGCCCATGATCTGGCGTCTTTCGAGACTTACCACGAGACCCGCGGTTTGCGTTGGCCTGTGGTCGACGGCAAGGAAACCCAATGGCGCTACCGCGAAGGCTACGACCCCTATGTCGAGGCCGGCAGCGAGGTGCAGTTCTACGGCTACGGCGACAAGAAGGCGATCATCTTCGCGTTGCCCTATGACGTGCCGGCCGAAGTGCCGGATAAGGACTACCCCTTCTGGCTCAGCACCGGGCGGGTTCTTGAGCATTGGCACACCGGCAGCATGACCCAGCGGGTCGACGAACTGCATCAGGCGGTGCCCGATGCGCTCGTCTACATGCACCCGGAGGACGCGCGCAAGCTCAATGCCCGGCGAGGCAGTGTGGTGAAGGTCATCAGCCGGCGCGGAGAAATGCAGGCACGGATCGAGACCCGCGGTCGCAACAAGCCACCGATGGGCCTGATCTTCGTACCGTTCTTCGACGCCAACAAGCTGATCAACAAAGTCACCCTCGACGCCACCGACCCGATCTCCAAGCAGACCGATTACAAGAAATGCGCCGTGAAGATCGAAGTGGTCAGCATCGCCTGAGAGGAGAGTCGCCATGAAATTTCGTTTACTGCCGCTGACTCTGCTTGCGGTGTTCGGTCTGGCCATCGCTGCCGAAACCAACTATCCGCTGGACGCTCCGGCTCCGGACGGACGCCGCCCAGGCGGGACCATCACCCAGGAGTTCACCCCACCGAAGCTGCATGACGAGGAGAACAAGGACATTCGGCGCGAGCGCAACTATCCGGAGCAACCGCCGACCATCCCGCACAGCATCCGCGGTTATCACGTCGACAAGAATGCCAACAAATGCCTGAGCTGCCACAGCAGGGCCAACAGCGCACGCGCCCAGGCGCCGATGATCAGCATCACCCACTACACCGACCGCGACCAGCAGACCCTGGCCGCAGTCGCACCGCGGCGCTATTTCTGCACGCAATGTCACGTGCCGCAGCATGATGTGAAGCCGCTGGTGGAAAACCGCTTCAAGAACATCGACGAGCTGCTGTACCGGGAAACCTCACCATCCACCAGCGGAAACTGAGGGGGCCTGGATGAAGTCGATCAAGTCGTTTTTCAAACGCTACTGGGGCGTTCTACGCCGACCCAGCGTCCATTACAGCCTGGGCGCGCTGACGCTCGGTGGTTTCATCGCCGGGATCATCTTCTGGGGCGGTTTCAACACCGCGCTGGAAGCCACTAATACGGAGGCCTTCTGCATTTCTTGTCACGAGATGGAAGACAACGTGTACATGGAGATCAAGGACACCATTCACTACAGCAACCGCTCGGGCGTACGGGCAACCTGTCCGGACTGCCACGTACCGCACAAGTGGACCGACAAGATCGCGCGCAAGATGCAGGCCTCCAAGGAAGTCTGGGGCACGATTTTCGGCACCATCAACACGCGCGAGAAATTCCTAGACAAGCGTCGGGAGCTGGCAGAGCACGAGTGGGCGCGCCTGAAGGCCAACGATTCGCTGGAATGCCGCAACTGCCATGACTTCGGCTTCATGGACTTCACCCGGCAAGGCAAACGGGCATCGGAGTTCCACTCCACCGCCCTGGCCAATGGCGAAGCGACCTGCATCGATTGCCACAAGGGCATCGCGCACAAGCTGCCCGACATGCGGGGGGTGCCGGGCTGGTGATAGCGAGATAGGTGCCACGCCGCCTAGCGGCGTGGCGTCTTTTCCAGAGCAGCAACAAAAAAGCCCTGACCGATGGCCAGGGCTTTTTTCATGCGTAGCGTAATCAGGCCTTGGGCAACGTCACGCCGCGCTGGCCTTGGTATTTGCCGCCGCGATCGCGGTAGGACACTTCACACTCTTCGTCAGATTCAAGAAACAGCATCTGCGCCACGCCTTCGTTCGCATAGATCTTCGCCGGCAGCGTGGTGGTGTTGGAAAATTCCAGCGTCACGTGCCCTTCCCACTCAGGCTCCAGCGGCGTGACGTTGACGATGATGCCGCAGCGCGCGTAGGTGCTCTTGCCAAGGCAGATGGTCAGCACATTGCGCGGAATGCGGAAGTACTCGACGGTACGCGCCAAGGCGAAGGAGTTCGGCGGAATGATGCAGACGTCGCTCTTGATGTCGACGAAGCTTTTCTCGTCGAAGTTCTTCGGGTCGACCGTCGCTGAGTTGATGTTGGTGAACACCTTGAATTCATCGGCGCAGCGCACATCGTAGCCGTAGCTCGAGACACCGTAGGAAATCAGCCGATCATTGCCTTCGGTGCGCACCTGGCGCTCGACGAAGGGCTCGATCATGCCGTGTTCCTGGGCCATGCGGCGAATCCACTTGTCCGATTTGATGCTCATGGCTGGCGTCCTGAATAGCTGAAGTTGGGCGTGCGAAGACGCGCATCTTACCGAGCCTCGTGCGCGTGTTAAAGCATAGCCACCATGCGCAGCGTAGAGCTCGTCACACCCGGGCAACGCCGCTTGGCGAAGAAATCCAAAATAAAGCTCGCTTTGCTCCAGAAAAAAGGTATTGTTACTGGGCTGCTGCTGCATGTGTCACCGTGAATCGCTACATGTTTAGATTTCGATCCAAATATCGATACGACTCCTATCTCCTTGCACACAGTGATGTTCGGACCCTTTCAGTCCGCACTTTATTTTCAAAAACTTGGTTCAAGGAGACATCAAATGTCCAATCGCCAAACCGGTACCGTTAAGTGGTTCAACGATGAGAAAGGCTTCGGCTTCATCACTCCGCAATCCGGTGACGACCTCTTCGTACACTTCCGCGCCATCCAGGGCGACGGTTTCAAGAGCCTGAAAGAAGGCCAGCAAGTTTCCTTCGTCGCTACCCGCGGCCAGAAGGGCATGCAAGCTGAGGAAGTTCAGGTTATCTAACCTGAGTCTTCTCTGAAAAAGCCCCGCTTCGGCGGGGCTTTTTTATGCCTGCGATTTATCACCCGGACGCAGGCGGTGACGCTTGGCGCCACCGCCGCTACGGTTCAGTCCTCGGAAATCACGATCTTTGGCATCGACTGGGCGATGATCTGCCCGCTCTGCGCAATCCGAGCACCGACGGTACGCGCCACTTCCTGGTAGATCATCGCGATCTGGCTTTCCGGGTCGGCTATCACCGTCGGCTTGCCTGCATCCGCCTGGCTGCGGATCGCCATCGACAGCGGCAGCGATGCCAGCAGATCGACGTTGTACTGCGCTGCCAGCTTCTCACCACCACCCTCGCCGAACAGATGCTCCGCATGGCCGCAATTGGAGCAGATATGGATGGCCATGTTCTCCACCACACCAAGCACCGGAATGTTCACCTTGCGGAACATCTCCACGCCCTTCTTCGCGTCGAGCAGTGCCAGATCCTGCGGCGTGGTTACGATCACCGCACCGGTCACCGGGACCTTCTGCGCCAGCGTCAGCTGGATGTCGCCCGTTCCCGGCGGCATGTCCACCACCAGGTAATCGAGATCGTTCCAGGCAGTCTGGGTAATCAACTGCAGCAGCGCCCCAGACACCATCGGTCCGCGCCAGACCATCGGAGTCTTGTCGTCAGACAGGAACGCCATCGACATGACCTGCACGCCATGGGCTTCCAGCGGAATGAATGCCTTGCCATCGCGAATCTCTGGGCGAGTGCCCTCGGCAATGCCAAACATGATGCCCTGGCTCGGGCCATAGATATCGGCGTCCAGCACCCCCACCCGCGCACCTTCCCGCGCCAGCGCCAAAGCAAGATTGGCCGCCGTGGTGGATTTGCCGACGCCCCCCTTACCCGATGCCACTGCGATGATGTTCTTCACATTCGCCAACGCGGGCACCTGATCCTGCGCTTTGTGCGCTCGGACTACGCAGTCGACCTGTACATCCGCGCGGCTTACACCTTCCAGCTGCTCGATTGCCATCGCCAACAGCTGCGCCCAGCCGCTGCGGAACAACCCAGCGGCATAACCCAACTCCAGCTGCACGCTGACCCGATCACCCTGTTCGTCAATCGAACGCACGCAACCGGCGCTTACCGGATCCTGATTCAAATGGGGATCGGTGTACTGACGCAGTACGGTTTCCACAGCTTCACGGGTGACGGACATGGTTACTCCTAGAAAGACCGAGCAAATCAGACAGGCATCTTACCCCGCCCGCGAGTTCCGAGCCCACCGACGACCGGACGACACTGCTATAGCGGGGCGATCGGGCAGCGCGGATGAAAAATGCGCGCCGGACCTTTATAGTTGCAGACTTTCCTTCGCAATTCCGACTGCAGATCCCCATGTCCGAAGCTCGCCAGATTCTCGTTACCAGCGCCCTGCCCTACGCCAACGGTTCGATCCACCTCGGCCACATGCTCGAGTACATCCAGACCGACATGTGGGTGCGCTTCCAGAAGCTGCGCGGCAACCAGTGCATCTACGTCTGCGCCGACGACGCGCATGGCTCGGCGATCATGCTGCGCGCTGAAAAGGAAGGCATAACGCCCGAACAACTGATCGCCAACGTGCAGGCCGAACACAGTGGCGACTTTGCCGACTTCCTGGTGGATTTCGACAACTTCCACTCCACCCATTCGGAAGAAAACCGCGAGCTGGCCGAGCTGATCTATACCCGCCTGCGCGACGCTGGCCACATCGCCACCCGCTCGGTGACCCAGTATTTCGACCCTGAGAAAGGCATGTTCCTCGCCGACCGCTTCATCAAGGGCACCTGCCCGAAGTGCGCGGCCGAGGACCAGTACGGCGACAACTGCGAGAAATGCGGCGCGACCTACGAGCCGACCGAGCTGAAAGATCCGCGCTCGGCGATTTCCGGCGCCACGCCGGTGCTCAAGGACTCCAAGCACTTCTTCTTCAAGCTGCCGGACTTCGAGGCCATGCTCAAGCAATGGACCCGCGGCGGCGCGCTGCAGGAGTCCGTTGCCAACAAGATCGCCGAATGGCTCGACGGCGGGCTGCAGGAATGGGATATCTCCCGCGACGCGCCTTATTTCGGCTTCGAGATTCCGGGTGAGCCGGGCAAGTACTTCTACGTCTGGCTGGACGCGCCGATCGGCTACATGGCCAGCTTCGAGAACCTGTGCAAGCGCCGCCCCGAGCTGAGCTTCGACACCTTCTGGAGCAAGGACTCGACTGCCGAGCTGTACCACTTCATCGGCAAGGACATCATCAACTTTCACACCCTGTTCTGGCCCGCCATGCTCGAAGGCGCCGGTTTCCGCAAGCCCACCGCCGTCAATGTCCACGGCTACCTGACCGTGAATGGGCAGAAGATGTCCAAGTCCCGTGGCACCTTCATCAAGGCGCGCACCTACCTCGACCATCTCAATCCCGAGTACCTGCGCTACTACTATGCGTCCAAGCTCGGCCGTGGCGTGGACGATCTCGACCTGAATCTCGAGGATTTCGTGCAAAAGGTCAATTCCGACCTGGTCGGCAAGGTGGTCAACATCGCCAGCCGCTGCGCGGGCTTCATCCACAAGGGCAATGGCGGTGTGATGGTCGATGCCAACCCTGAGCCCGAGCTCTGGGCCGCCTTTCAGGAAGCTGCACCGGGTATCGCCGAAGCCTATGAAGCACGCGACTTCGCCCGGGCCATGCGCGAAATCATGGCGCTCGCTGACCGTGCCAACGCCTGGATCGCCGACAAGGCGCCCTGGGCACTGAACAAGGTCGAAGGCAAGCAGGCCGAGGTGCAGGAAATCTGCGCGTTCGGCGTCAACCTGTTCCGCCAGCTGGTTATCTTCCTCAAGCCGGTGCTACCGAACCTTGCCGCCGCTGCCGAGCAGTTCCTCAATGTTGAGCCACTGCGCTGGAACGATCACGCAACGCTGCTGGCCAATCACCAACTCAACGCCTTCACCACACTGATGACTCGTATCGAGCCGGCGAAGATCGAAGCCATGATCGAAGCTTCCAAAGAAGACCTCGCCTCCAGCGAAGCCGCAGCTGCCCCGGCAGGCAATGGCGAACTGACCAAGCAACCGATCGCCGCGGAAATCAACTTCGATGCGTTCGCCGCGGTCGATCTGCGTATTGCCCTGATCGAGAAGGCCGAGTTCGTCGAAGGCGCCGACAAGCTGCTACGTCTGACGCTGGACATCGGTGATGCCAAGCGCAACGTGTTCTCTGGCATCAAGAGCGCCTATCCAGATCCGAGCAAATTGGAAGGTCGTCTGACTCTCTACGTTGCCAACCTGGCGCCACGCAAGATGAAGTTCGGCATGTCCGAAGGCATGGTCCTGGCGGCGGGCCCTGGCGGCAGCGAGATCTACCTGCTGAGCCCCGATAACGGCGCCAAGCCGGGCCAACGCGTCATGTAAACCGGCTATTGCGTGCCGGCCTCGCGACCGGCACGCAATAGCCCGACGCTTAACGGAAACGCCATGAGCGAGCCTGTAGATTCTTCCCGCTGCCCACTCTGCGGCCAGCCCAACCAGTGCGGCGAATGCAACCCGACCGCGGCTCAGCCGTGCTGGTGCTTCAGCGCAGATATTGCCGACGATGCACTTGAGCGCATTCCTGCAGCCCTGCGGAACCGCGCCTGCATCTGCCCCCGCTGCGCCCGCGGCGAAACCGCAAACCCCGATGCGCCTTGACCGCTACCTCGGCAACCGCGCGCGCTTAAGCCGCCAGGATGTCCGGCGCCTAGTGGCCGAAGGCCGAGTGATGGTCAACGGCAAAGTCAGCCAGGCCATGGACCAGGAAATTCGTGTCTTTGATCGCATCGAGCTGGAGGGAGAATCGCTGCAGGCCGGGAAGCCGGCCCGTTACCTGATGCTGCATAAGCCGGCAGGCTGCGTCAGCGCTACCCAGGATACGGAGCATCGCACCGTGCTGGACCTGATCGACGAACCGGACAAGCAGGACCTGCACATCGCCGGCCGTCTCGACTTCAATACCACCGGCCTTATGCTGCTCACCAACGACGGTCAGTGGTCCCGCCGCCTGACTCAACCAGCCAGCCTGCAGGGCAAGGTCTACCTGGTTGAAACCGAAGACGCAATTGACCCAGCGTGCGTCGACGTTTTTGCCCGAGGCATGTACTTCCGTTTCGAAAACCTCACCACCCTTCCCGCCGAGCTCGTGATACTCGCTTCAAACAAGGCCCGCCTCACCCTGCACGAGGGCCGCTACCATCAGGTCAAGCGCATGTTTGGCCACTTCAACAACAAGGTTACCGCCCTGCACCGCGAAAGCATGGGCCCTCTGATGCTGGACCCAGCACTTGAGCCGGGCCGGTATCGATCGCTGACCGACCACGAGATCGCGCAAATCTAGGCCGTTTTCGCCTGCGAGCCAGAAAAACCCGGGGTCGCCCTTCATTTCACCCAAACCTTCTGGTACAAAGGCACCCCTGAGCGGGCGTCGTATAATGGCATTACCTGAGCTTCCCAAGCTCATGACGAGGGTTCTTATTCGGGGTAAGCTCAGTCGCAGGTTCAGGCGCTCGTGTCGCTTTACCAAAGCGGGTGTAGTTCAATGGCAGAACTGCAGCTTCCCAAGCTGCTAGCGTGGGTTCGATTCCCATCACCCGCTCCAAACTCAATCGCTAAAGCCCCGTAAACACGGGGCTTTTTCGTATGTGCGTGTCCTGTGCACATTGATGTTGCGAGCACCCCAATCTAGAGATCGAGAGTGCTGCTTAACTTCTAATCAGCAAGACGAGAGCTAGCCGTTACGTACAGATGCGAGCCCCTCGCGCGTCATTGGGCCTCGAACTCTCTTCCGCCGATCAGCCTTATCTCCTCGGCAATTTGATTTAAAAGCCTTTCTGCCGTCACCCCTTCGTAGTTACTGAACGAGTCGAGTAGCACTGTGAGGGGGTGAACCTCCATAACCTCAGCGATCTCTATCATCTTCTCGATGGTTACTCCTTTCAGCCCTCGCTCCAGCATCGAGATGTGTGCTCGACTGCTAATTGACATGAACGATTCCTGGCTAAGTCCGCGAGCTTTACGAATTCTCCGCAGACTCGATCCTAGCGCTTGCCTGTAATCCATCCCGCTTTTCTCGTTGCGCAAAAACAACGATAGAGCCAGAATGCGCCCTATAGCACTACGTCCTATAGAACTCATTTGAGAGGATCGATGTATGTTCAAAACCAACGAGAGCGCCTACTTCAACCTGGCGCCTGTGTTCGGGCCCGACCATCATCACTGGAAGCTCGTAGAGCGTGAGATTGCGACCCCGTGGCTTCACGCAACGGTGATGGTGATTGATCGCGGCGTTGAATACGCGAAGACGGTCATGCCCAGTGACCTGACGACCTTTCTAGAAATGGCCAACTTAAAAGCTTCTGGTGCGCGTATCAGCGAGCTTCAGCTGATGAGCCCAGCGTGGATGAACGGCGCGGGACGGTGGCTGCTCGAACCTATTAGACAAATTGACATTGCCAGATCAGCTGACAACGAGCTGATCCATATCTATGTCACGCAGGAGGGTAAGAACTACTACGACCCTTCACGGACGCCGGCCGAAATTCTGGAGCTGACGAATCAGCACACTGTGTATTACACAAACCTCAGCTGACGCAGTGTCCTATGTTGAGCACGATCTTGATTCCTGAGACCAGCCGGTCAATCTCGCCTTATGCAAAACGACAGCTGGCCCATGCCTTGAAAGCTAACTATCCGGTTCCGGTAACGGGCTTTCTGGTAGATGCGTTTGTAATTGCTAACGCCGCTGTTGGAATCAGCTATCAACACGCCCGAAGGGAAAGTACGGGGCGGTTTGCTGACGGCCATCTCATACGAACATCGGACATCGTCGAACTGCGCCATAGCGACGGCCGCTGGTTCATAAAGACCCTTAACTCACTTTACGTCGTCGTTACCTTCAAGCAGCACGTAGGACTCCCCTCGCTTATGGCACTTCAGCGCTTAATGAAGTCGCGCATTGTTTTCACATCCAGGCAGCTTCACTAGATGCCAAATTACTGAGTAATACAGCATGAAGCTCCAGTTCCTGGACATCAGTGGAAATCAAAAAGCACTTGAAATCGCAGATTTTCTATGGGGAAAAGCGCCCGCAATCAACGGCACTGATTTGAGTCGAGACGAAATTCTGCACGAGCTACACCGGCGGAATACTACGAAGCAGTACTGCCTAGTCAAGGACTGGACTCTCGTCGAGTTAGAAATGTCCGATGAAGCGCGTCAGCATATTGAAGCTGACGGATTCGTAGCTCGGCTTATCCACGCTAATGAGGTAGTCGAAGACTCAGCTGGACGTTTTCTACCAGGTTATTGGGTCAGGAGCTCCCTGCAGCAGAGGTATGAAGGCGATGGATTTTTCGAGACCAGGAGCACCATCTACGTCCTGCTTGGCATTGGTCGGCACAAGAAAGTGCGCGATGACATCGTCTATAGCATTCGCCCGTAAGCGGAGGCAATTCATGAGCGTCACTTACAGGACTGCGGTTTGCCACGACGCTGGTGATGGTAGCAGCGACTTGATCGTGGAAATTCCTCCAGAGGTGCTTGAGGCAATGGGATTGCGGCTTGGAGACAAGCTAAACCTCGAGCTTGTCGGTAAGGATTTAGTGCTTACACCCATTCGGGATAGCTCTCAGGGCTCATGAAGGCTGGATTGCAGAGCGCTTGAGACTGAACTCCCCTACCGCGAGTGAACGCACTATGAGCACACCAATTCAACTCTGTAGTGTCTGCGATGCTCCTGTCGTGAGCACCAAGGACATGCCGTGTGGCGCTCTTGTCTCGAGTCCGCTCTACTCTGGGGATGGTTACAACGTCGTACTTTGCTCTGGATGTTTCGGTCGATGCCTTTCAGGTCTCCGCCGCGAGCGGCTAGTGCACACCATGTTTGATGACGTTCAGGAGGATCTGGACAGCTTTGGTCGAACTTCCCCCAGAGATGAAAGCTAATGCTCGAAACCGGGATCGTTTACCGAGTTGTCAACCTGGTGATTGAATCTGGAGCTCTCATCCTCGCTGAGCTTCGAAGACCGGGCGGGCCTCGCGGAAGTGGCTACAAGGCTGAAGTCGATGTTGAGATCGAGGTCATGCTGCGTCGAGGTTTAGAGCAGATCCTTTACTGCGATTTCGTAGGGGAAGAGACCGGGCGCCATCTGACAGGGCATCGTTATTGTTGGGTTGTTGACCCCAATGATGGAACCGCAGACTTTCTCGCTGGACGAGCTGGCTCCGCAGTCTCGGTAGGGCTTCTGGATGACGGAGAACCGGTGCTTGGTGTTGTTTACGCACCTGCCACTCCTCGTGGGCCAGACTGCATTGCCTGGCAGCAGGGAATGCGATTACTCCTTCGTAACGGCCAAGCCATTGAGCCGTGCGGTATGAATCGCGTCCTTCAGGGCTCAGTTGTGTTTGTCAGTTCGGCAGCAGCCTCCAAGCGTGCGGAGAACGATATCCTATGCAGCCCCGCAATCTGCGAACCGATGCCTAGCATCGCCTATCGGCTTGCTCGAGTCGCAGCTGGCGATGGGGCCGCAGGCGTTTCGTTATACCCCGTTTCGCCCCATGACCTTGTCGCAGGCCACGCACTGCTTAAGGCAGTAGGTGGCGATATCTTCGATCAAGACGGGAAGCCTATTCGCTACACCACATCAGCAGAACTCACTTACCCAGCGGGGCAATGCTTTGGCGGTCACAGCGAGGCTTGTCGAACTCTAGTGTCCCGTCCTTGGCCCACCCTGCTCCACCTTTGCTAGGAAGTAAAAGCAAAGCACTCGTACCATGATCTATTGACGCTGCGCCTGATCATGAAAATTGTCGTTTGCCAGTGGCAGCTACCAGCTCGAAATAGGCAAAGCTTGGAGTGCTCTTAGTGGGGTCACACAGTCGATGAAATGACTCCTGCTTTGCCTCGAAGGCCCGATCAAGGTTCGCAACCCCTCTTCCTGATCGGCCTGCATCAGGCGTATTGGGGTGGTAACATTAAGATTTCTCGCTTGTGGTTGGGGTGGCATGTCTTATGTCAAGATGAGCCTACCCATTCACGGGGAAGTTATTGATTCCGACATGCTCCGTCAAATCTTGGAAATTAACAGCGAAACCGAGGATATAGCAACGAAGCTTTCTCATACATTTATTGGCGATTCATTCAGCTATCTCTAATCTCAGTAACTTGATTGTTAAATTAGACCGACAAGCTCTGCGGGGGCTGCCTAAGCATATCTCAGAACGACTACGTCAATCTTCTAGCTATGCGGTTTAGGGGCGTATAGATTATTATTTATGGCAATCGATAGCAGCTCAATTAAATATTTAATAATTCATGACTGTGTTTGTGGCAATATAACAATCTGGCACTACTGTAGAGGGTTTGCACCATGTACATACGTAAACTCAAGATAAATAATCTACGCCGCTTAAGAGATTTGTCCTTGAGTTTCACATTGCCCGACGGAAGCACTCGGATGTGGACTGTTCTTATCGGTGAAAATGGAACAGGCAAAACTAGTATCCTACAGGCTATTGCCTTAGCTGCTGCGGGTGGCTTAAGAGTAAACGACTTGGCGGGAAGCTCGTTTGCTCACCTAGTTGATCGCAGGCAAAAAAATGACTTAAAAGTCGAGGCTGAATTTGAATTCACTCCATCTTCTTGCGAGAATCACAAAGCTCATCCTGGCATAGAGAAGAGCAAACTTAGCGATCATTTAACGCTAATCTCTGAAGTCACGCTGAGACCTAAGGAAACTTCCATAATGGCCAAGGCGCGCTATGGTCATGAAGATGAGTTCCCCGACTCTGATAATAACCCTCTGACGAATGCACGCTCTAAAGAGCTGCCGCACTGGTTTGTAATTGGCTATGGTGTTCAGAGGTTCCTTCCTGAGTCTGGTCGTGTTCCGGACTTGGCTAGGCCCACGGTTGATAGAATGAAGCCGCTTTTTGACTCATCTTACCCACTTACAAGCACCAGTTTTTTAAGCCATTTTGGGCAGAAGAAGAAGGCATTGGCTTATTCAAAGATATTGAAAAGCGCCATTATCAATACCGATGTTCTCCCTAATGACATAAACGATCTGGAGATGCGCGGCCAGGGTGGGGTGAGTAAAGCCTCTGATCTGCTGGAAAGAAACCGATTTCACCAGAAAATGGGGAAAGATATTGTACAGATTCCTGGCATGGCTCTCGCTCATGGCTATCAATCCACCATCGCGTGGATTGCAGATCTCGTGGGACATATCTTATTAGAAGCAGAAAGCGCCAATATAAACACAGAGGACTTTGAAGGATTGGTTTTGATCGATGAGATTGACCTATATCTTCACCCCAAATGGCAGGCACGATTAATACCTGCGTTACGAAGTACTTTTCCAAAATTGCAATTTATCGCTACTACCCACAGCCCAGTTGCTTTGGCGGCGCTGTCACCTAGTGAGATAATTAGAGTTCAATCTGATCCCAAAACCGGAGATGTCCGACAGGTAACGCCAGATTCACAAACAGGAATATGGGATGAGGTTGACAAGCCTCAGGATTTATATACTCAGCCGGATCCTCGGCTGATGACAGGCACTGAGCTATTCAATGAGTATTTTGGCCTAGATAGGCTGACGCTTAACGTCCATGGCGAAGAGATTAGAACCTATTCAGCACTAGCCAGCAATCCTAATAGGAATAAATATCAGCAGGATAAAATGCAGAAGCTTAAGGCGAAGTTGTTAGCTAATAACATTCATGACTTGGCCGAGCCGGTGCCGAGAGATAATGTAGATGAATAAAGTTTGTTAGGGATCGTCAAGCATGATTCGACTCTATCTAGGAAAAGAGCCTGCAGATATTTCCAACACCCGAAGCATTAATCTTCCGCTTGCTATTAACGCCTTCAACACTTATGGCCCTGGCTCTAAGCAGCTCACAAATGCCCTCAAAAATGGCTATCAGATCGCTCGTCCATTTCTGTACGAGCGCCAATACAAAAAATGCGCATTTTGCGAGATGCTTGTGGATGATATCAATAGCCCAGTAGAACACTTCAGACCCAAAGGGGCGGCAGAGAACAAAAAGAAGACGCGCTGGTATAAAGTTACCAGCCATTACTGGTGGATGACCTGGACATGGGAAAACTTATTTTTCTCATGCAACCGATGCAATTACAAGGGATCCAAGGGGAATAAGTTTCCGTTACGCACAGGCACTCAGCGAATTCAAGCTCCAGTGACTCCATGCCCAGCTGCCATACCTGCTGTTCATTATGATTGCTCCACTGAATCGGCTTTGCTAGTCAATCCCCGCGAAGATAATCCATTTGATCATCTCCAGTGGGCTCTAGTTGACCGTACAGCACATCCCAGGAATTGGAAGTGGACGATTGTCGGCCAAGATGAAAAAGGCGATATGACAATTGAAGTTTTCAGATTAGAGCAGCGAGTTGATCTGGTAAACAGCCATCTTCAGGTCGTTAGGGAAGCGCGAGAAAATATAGAAAATTACTTGGCGCTTGGCAGCATTCAGGACGCGGTGAACACTTGGGAAAGGACTGTCTCTAATTATATTATTGATGCCTCCAAGCCTTTTCGAAATGCTGTGTGGTGGGCCCTTAATGACATATATTCGCAACCTGAACAAATTAGGCACGGTTTTACTCCACCCCCTTTTCCTGTGTCATACCGCTAATTTTTTTGTGATGAACAACCACATCGGTTTACATGCCTGATTAGCCCTCTCGCTGCCTCCCGGACGTGGAGAAAGCTCGTCGGTAGTTGATTGCCATTGCTAGTAGCGTTTTTTCACGCCCAGGCCGGCAGCACTTGGAAACTGGCAGCAGCCGGCCAATAGTGATTAGATCATCTACTCCGAAGTATCCAGGCCATCTAGTGCAGTTAGTGGCGTAGCGCTTTCGTTACTTAAGTGAGTCACGCACAGCTTAATAAGCGCACCGAATAGAGCCAAACAGTTCTGAAGATCAAAAACAAATTTCTCAAAGTTATCCGAGGAAATCACCGCATTGTCTGCATGAGCCAGTGTGTGCCGAAGATCTTTCCAGCTTTTAACGTGTGCTTTATCGACCTCTCCGGAAGCGCCCATTTCAGTGAGAATGGTTGAAACTGACTTTGTTTTCAGGCTTCCTAAAAAGCTTAGAATAGCATTTACTCCTATCTCGGGAATGCTTGACTTTGAAGCCTTAATGAATTTCCGCGTATCACAAATTTCCATAAGGGTTTTCGCGTCCAAATCTTTATTTTCTGAGAAATAATTCTTCACCATTCCTTCGATGTTCACGCAGAGCACTAGCGCCGCAGCTTCAGTGTTTGCCGTAGATATATCTTTGAGACGATACCAGTAATTCGACAAATGATTGAGACCTTTGGGCCTAGCCTTCATGTACATCTGCAAAAAATCATGTAAGCCGGCCTCTTTTCTTGGAAAGAGATCAACAACAGGATCTGCTAATGTATATGTGTTATTGGCCACGCTTCCTTGAATGTAAGCCTCGTAGTCTTTTCCGTTCCTCGTCACTATCAAAGACGCTTCTAGGAGCTGGCCGATTGCGACACTTAACCCCTCTAAAAAATAGAACAGCGAAGATAACTCTACGATTTCTTCACTGTCTATTATCTTGATGCTTAGCCTGCTTCCTTCCTGAGTCATCTCTACAGTTTTTGTCCCCTGTGAGAGGACTAGCTTTGCCAGCTCTCTCGTTCCTTTTCCGCCCTCAATGAACTCATTAAATGGCAGTCGATAAATGCCATTTACCATTATCAGTGCGCTACCGCCGTCGACGGAGTTTCTAAGCTTCGAGACTGATATAACGTTATTGAGAGCAAGCACCAACACCGCGCCTGATGGATATGTATCTACTCCTTGCTGCACCAAGGTACGAGTATTTCTCCATATTTTGCCAGCTATATCTTCAGCCTCTAGCGTAAAGTACCGATCCTCTGGAATAATACCGATGTGATTATTAAAAAAGTAATTAGCCATTTCAGTAGAGCCTGATGTCGTCGAGCTAGAATATAACTTTAGCTTTAGAAGGTTATCGTCAAAAAACAAGCAACCTGGCCCACTGAAAACTAGCGGAGAGTTAGGTTTATTTTGTGTGAGGGTAATATTGAAGCATTCGATGGTGGCTTCGCGCGCTGATATAGAGTCAATAAGCTTCTGGCTGAACATGGTCAATCCTTCGATTATCCGAGGTCTGGCTTAAGTTACCTCTGACTTGCTTCGGGCGTCCAGGCTTGTAAAATAATTCGGCGCTTTTTCCCTGACATACGACTTGCCCTGCCCGAAACTGCGCCTTCAAGTCTGGTTGCTTATGGCCGACCCTGGCTTGCTGCGCTCGTCGAGTACCCGCCAATATCGTTAACTGCCTCCCGGAACTACACTCTATGCAATCTTAATCTTTGGGGTCTGAGTTATAACCTCCGATTAATCACCTAGAAGCATAAGCACCTGTTCTTTGTAGGCATGATAGGCACACCCTCCTTTCACTAGCCCTCTACCCAGTAATGGTAGTGATTCATTTAGCAGTGAGAAATACTCATTGGATGCAGACAAATATGGAGAGGAGAACAGTACTGCGAGTAGATAATTGCTTGGGGGTATGTTTCTCAACGGTCGCTGCATTTGCTCGACGCTTTCTCCGCGCACCAAGTTAAACCTCAGTAGAGAACTCGTTGCACCCAACAGTACAGCTGAAATGTCGTGATTATCAAAAGCAGGAATAGCTGGAGCAAAGAAGCACGCGCAGAGGTAGCGCATCACTGTCGCTGCCCAGACCGCAAAGGTCGGCTCTTCTATTGTCGGTGAGAAGACCAATTGAAAATGAAGTGGGACGACGGGCCGCTCGATAGGCTCCGCGTCTAGGTAAAAAATGTAGCTCGCCTTTGTATTGGATAGTTCCGAAACATTTCTTTGACATGAGTTTATTAGGAAAATTACCCGAACGAAGCTTCCAGTGTCGCTAATTCCGAGAACCAAACCCTCCTCATCTGTATAACTGTAAAGCCTTTCCGAACTGTCCGGTAAGGAGAAGGAAAATAAGGCATCCAGTGTTAAAAAATGGTGTTTTTCAGGTAGCTCATAAAGCATCGACTCTGTCTTTCCCAGGGCGTGGAAATTTCATTTGTAATTGATGAATGGCATGCACGTCTAGCCATACTCGCTCTATTGCGAATACCTGATACCAACCAAGTCCATGATGATCGTGCAGGTCGTGAAATGACCAGCAGATACGCTCTTCATTGAGACGAGGAATGTCTTCTACCCCATCGCGCCAGTTGTAATGGAATAGCGCGAATATTTCTAAAGCTTGCTCTGGCGTCGGGTTGAGGTAATACAACTTAAGCGGCGGCATAAAGATAAAGTCGGCTTTAAGTATCAGTTCTTCTTGCCCTTGTGCCGAGGACTCAGAACGGTAGAAGCAAATTTTGCTTTCAATCTCGAAGTCCTCCTCTGCAGCCCAGTCAGAGGGGGCAGGTCTGTTTCGGAAGTCTTCGACAAGCTTTTTTGCACGCTGAAGGCACCAATATTCCAATTGAGTGAGTTGCCTATTTAGGGCAATGAGGCGTTCAGTTTGTGCGTGAGAGAAGGCTGGAACGTTGCGGCGCATGAATGAATTGATCCTCTGCTTTCCGTCATTTTCACTACCGCCACGACAACATGCGTCGCGCCTCAATGCGACACATTTCGTCGCAGCTTGAGGCACAATCACGCCAAGCCAATCTCACATCCAGATGCAAGGGTCGCTATCGTGCCGTCCAATAAGAGCAGGGATACTCTCAGCCGCCAGTGGGAGCTGCTGAAGCTACTACCCACTAAGGGCAGTGGAGAAACTGCGAGCTCACTCCAACGCCGTCTAGCCGAGATGGGCTTTCCTACCACCAAACGCACGGTTGAGCGCGACCTGGTGGACTTGTCGAGCGTCTTTCCCTTGCGTATCAACGACAAGAGCAAGCCATATGGTTTTAGCTGGTCACCACCAACGAGCCTGCAACTGTCAGGTATCAGCGTTTACGAGGCGCTGACCTTGCAACTCGTGCAGGAAATGCTTCGGCCACTGGTGCCCACCGCCATGCTTACTGCGCTGAAGCCGCATTTCGAGCAGGCAAACAAAAAGCTAAAGGCACTAGCCCGAATATCGCCAGTTGCGGATTGGCCTAGCAAGGTCGCGAGCGTACCGGCCTATCTGCCGTTGATACCTCCTCAGATTGATGCCGCCACCCTCGCGCTCGTTCAGCAGGCGCTGCTCGAAGAGAGGGCATTCAAATGCCGCTACTACTCCGCTCATCGAGATCTGGTTAGTACACTGACACTTTCACCATTGGGCTTGGTTCAACGAGGAAACGTTACGTATCTCATCGCGACAGCGCCCCCTCATGCGGATGTGCGTCAGTTTGCTTTACATCGAATCTGCAATCCCGAACTGTTGGATATCCCTAGCGAGCCCTCCAACGGGTTCGATTTGCATGAATACGCCACGTCCGGAGCGATGCAATTTGGCGACAATGTTGGCCGCACCATAACCCTTGAGGCATGGGTGAATACTGGCCTCCTAGGGCTACTTCGGGAGACACCTATTTCCGAGGATATGCAAGCGATGTCCGATGAGGACGGAGGCTGGATACGTGCGACTGTGACGGATAGCTGGGAACTGGAATGGTGGTTGTTATCGCACACTGGATCGATTGCCGTAACAGCGCCTGAGACACTCAGGCAGCGTCTGCTCCAGCGTTTGCGTCGTGGTTTGGAGCTTTACGACGAGTAACGTCGATGTGCTTTCTAAGGCAGCTGGGCAGCTCCGGACTGCTACCCGTGTAGTGACAGCCGTGCCGCTTTGCGGTTACTCGCCTCTATGGTAGCGTTAAGCTATCAGCATTGATGGCAACTGACTTTTAGCAGGCGCCATTTCAAAAATGTTCATTCAGCGGCTGCGCTTCCCTGCGATGTAAGGTAAAAGTGGCGGCCAGCATATTTAAATTAGCTCCGAAGTATCTGCGTAGGGCCGTGACATGCACCTGCCTAATCCAGCAGATGACTGAATAGGTGCGTTGAACATACTTGAGTATTGAATTAACCACCTAAGCATCTATATAAATCAAGCACAAAAAAGGACTAAAATGACTACATCTCAATGGATTGAACTTTTTGATAATGCTTTTCAATGCATGGGGGAGCGACTTGAGCAAGTACTTCAGCTAAATAGCTGCCGAGAGCATTGGATTCAAGCCGAGATCAGCCTCCATGCATGGTTCAAAGATAAACTAGAGGTCTGGACGGATTTCCCTATTGGAGGCAACCGCAAAGCCGATTTATATGCAGAAGATGGTGATGGATCGATCTCAATGGTTGCTGAGGTCAAATGTCTCAGCGACTTCTCACAAGCCAAGTGCCTAGAGGGAGATTGGTCAGTGCGCTCCGACATTGATCGTCTTCACTCTATTCAGAGCCCCACTCGGCTCTTTGTTCTTGTGATCGAAAAAAATGAGATGGAGACAAACGTAGGACGAGCCTTACGTACGGAGGCATGGGTAGAAGGCAAGTCCCCACATGAACTTGACTTGGGATTTTGCCTAATCCGTATATGGGCTATCTGATTCCATTTTGGATCCCCTGCCGCACTTCCTGCAGGGGCTTCAAAAAATTAAAGCTATAAGCTTTTTATGCAATCTGACGAAGACAACGAATAACACCAGGGTACCTAGAGCTGCTAGGCTGCGAATGCCTGACGCTGCGCTTATAACAATATCTCTCTAGTCCCGTAAGCAATCTCAGCGCAGCCAAATTCTCCACATCCCCTTAGCACCCTCTTCAGTCCAACCACCCTCGAGTAGCGCTGACCCATCGAATGTATGCAGGGTCGCCCTGCCATCAAAGCCCACTGCATGCAGTTCATAATGCCCAGGGCCTTTCTCATGTCCTTTGTAAATGACCGGTTCGCCGTCACTGGCGTATTCGACAGTGATTACGCCGTCCTCAACCCTGACTTGGCATGGGTCATCTAAGGTGACATGAGTGGATCTATAAGTTTCCATGCGTGAGTCACGATAAAGCATGACGGGATTCCTCATATTTTGATAAATTGCGTGAGACCGCGCAGCGACTAGGCGATACAGTACTGTCAATAGCTGGTTGACAAACAGCCCGAGCCCCCTAAGAAGAGCGCTATCGCGTCTTCTCGGTTAATAATACATCTACAAGAATAGCGTTGCGCCACAAAGCAGGATCGCCAGGTTCATATTGACGAAACATCCCCTGGAACCTTCTTGGAGCGGTAGACTCAGCTAGTCCGAGCAATAGCGATGCAAGGTGATGTCTTCGACCAGTTCATTCATCTCCTGCAGAACCCTCATGAGCCAGAGCGTCACGGATCTGGACGTGCTTGCCACAGCGCACCATGGTGCCGAAGTGATCCCCTGGGCAGCCGCATACCTCGCATATACGGGAGCTCATCGTGATTGCCATTTCGCAGTACGCGGCATCGGAGGTGGTTTGAGCTGTTTTACCAAACCGCAGTGTGCCGAATTTCTCCTTGAACATCCGAATTTCCGTAGCGGCACGGCGCTCTAGTTCAGCCTGGCGAGCCAGCTGTTCGCCCAGTGCATCCAGGATGCCGAACCACCCATCGCCGCACTCAGTACGCACCGTTTTCCCATAAACGCCGGGGTAACGCAGCCGCAGGGTCTGCAGTCGCTCTGGATGCATATGCAAAACCTCATGGAATGATCTCGAGCATTCGTCGACTGCTGGAGCTATGGATTGCTACATCATTGTAGCCAGCCAAAGATTATGATCTAAAAGCGCAAATTTCCACATTGGATGGAGGTCGGACTTTCACGGGTGGCACTCCGCCCCATTGCGCTCGCACACAAAAAAAGAGCAGCTCTCGGAGAGCTGCTCTTCGATTCTATTCTCCCCTTTTATGCTTATGGGGCTTTAGGTCTGGATGATCCTTTTGCTTCTCGGGCGTGACTCTCTGTCTCTTGTCCGGAGTACCATCTTCATTTTTCCTTTTAGGGCCCGGCTTTATACCCATGGTCGATTTCCTCTATCGATTGGCTTGTTATACCCCTGCTTTTTAATTACCCGAGTCGCTTGCCGTTGTCAAACAGGTAGCGATCAATTGTGTGAAGGCCGATCTTTTATACATTAGGAATGTCAATCGCCGACCTAGCCACGCTTGAAGACCGGTTTTGGCCTTTTGTCGGCCAGAGGAGAGCTGATCCATTAAAAGTGCGAATCACCCTTGAGCTTAGAACCTTATATGACATTTGTAGTGGTCAACCCATCCCGGACAGTGGGTTAAGTTTTTCTTCGGCCACCGCAGGCGGCAGCCCGTCGTTGAATTGATGCGGTCTGATCCAGTTGTAGCGATGCATCAGGTAATGGCTGATGTCTC